>JAJYBB010000001.1 GCA_021779195.1 Bacteroidota bacterium
TCCGATCTCTTTGGCTCCATCATCGACACAATCGACGCAGATAATTTTTTTTGATTCAAATCAGTTTTTTTTGATAAAGTAGTAGATTTTTGCATAGGCATTTTCATTGTTTTATTATTAAAACGATGCAAAATGCATAATAGTATATTGGTTGGTCAATTTTTTTTGAAATTAACAAGCAATCAAAAACTACTTCTATCAATAAATTATATAAATCAGATTATTAATTATTTTAATTCAAGGTGGACATTTTTTTCCGTTGCAATCCGGCGCATGTTTAGTAAAGCATATCGCATACGTCCCAAAGCAGTATTAATACTCACATCAGTTATCTCGGCAATTTCCTTGAAACTTAAATCTTGAAAAAACCGCATACGTACCACATCTTGCTGTGAATCAGGCAAATATTCAATAAGTTGAACCACATCCAAAAGTACCTGTTCGTTCGAAAGGATATCTTCAATACTTTTTTCGGAAAGTTTGGCATTGTTCAAAATATCGTAATTAACCGCGTTAGCCGAGAAAGTATTTTCGTTTTTTTCACGTCGAAAATAATCGATCATAAGATTATGTGCAATTCGATTGAGCCATGATAAAAACCGTCCCGATTCAACATATTTTCCATGCTGAATGGTTGAAATTGCTTTCACGAATGTGTCCTGAAATATATCCTCGGTAAGTTCCCGATCACGAACAATCATATAAATATAACTGTATAATTTTGAATTATAACGTGAAAGGAGAATTTCGAACGCCTGATTTATGCCTGATTCATACAATTTTACCAATTCTTCATCGGTCAATTGATTGATATTTTCCATTACTTGTAATTTTGAGGTTATAAGTAATTATTTACTATAGGCGTATCGAATTTGAAGGTTAAACTTGTAATATTTGAGATTGCAAATATAATGATAGTTTTGAAAAGAAAAATTTTATTGAAGACAAAAAATGAAAACAAAATGTTAATATATATTGTAGTGTTAAATTATAGCGTTAAATAAATCAGACTAAAAAGTTAATTATATGATTAATAAATAGATATGAATTTTAAAATGTTTAGTACAATTCGGAATTTAGTTTTTACTATTCAAAACATCTAACAAGTTTCAAAAACCTGTCAAGTGTAATTCAAATTAGAATATGGGGCATTTCTTTCAATATGAACTATTTTATGATAAATTCTTATGATAAAATAAATGCTATTATTCAACCCATAGCACCAACCCTTTGAGATATTCACCTTCGGGATGGTAGATATTGATGGGATGATCTGCTGGTTGTGTAAGCTGGTGTAAAATTCTAACATTTCGTCCACAAGAGGCGGCTGCACTAAATACAGCCAATCGGAATTGATCTTTGGTAATTACTTGTGAGCAGGAGAAAGTGAACAAGATTCCACCGGGTTTAATTTGTTCAATTGCTTTGGCATTCAGTCGCTTATAACCCTTTAGTGCATTGTGTATAGCTTCGCGATGTTTTGCAAAAGCCGGAGGATCGAGAATAATTAAATCATATTTTTGATTATTTGACTGAAAAAATTTAAACGCATCTTCAGCAAAAGAAGCATGATGGGTATTGTTTGGAAAATTCAGCGCAACATTCGAGTTGGTCAACTCTATCGCTTTTGCCGAACTATCTACTGAATGCACCAACTTAGCTCCGCCACGAAGCGCATACACCGAAAAACCGCCCGTGTAACAAAACATATTCAGAACAGATTTACCGGTGGCATAATGTTCGAGTAAAGAGCGGTTATCCCGTTGATCAACAAAAAAGCCTGTTTTCTGTCCTCTCAACCAATCAACTTGAAATTGAAGCCCGTTTTCAATTGCCTGTAATTTTTCTGAAACGTTTCCAATTAAATACCCATCCTCAGGTTCAATGGCAGCTTTAAAAGGTAATGTGGTTTCAGATTTATAATAAATATTTTTAACTTCAGGAACGATTTTCACAATGGATAGCGCCAGTTGCTTCCTAATTTCATGCATTCCCACCGAATGTGCCTGCATCACAGCAGTATCATCATAAACATCAACAATTAAACCGGGTAGCATATCGCCTTCACCGTGAATTAAACGGTACGTGTTATTTTTGGTTGCAAGTACCAAACCCAGTGATTTTCTTAATTCGTAAGCCTGTTGAATTTTTTGATCCCAGAAATCAGTATCGATAGATTTATGCTGAAACGAAAGCACCCGAACGGCAATACTCCCAACTTGATAATGTCCTAAAGCTAAAAAATTACGTTGATGATCGACAACTTCAACTATCTCGCCTTCAGACGGTTTACCTTCTATATGAAGTATGGCACCTGAAAATACCCAAGGGTGGAATCGTTGTAAACTTTCTTCTTTTTTTGGTTTTAAAATAATTGAAATCATATTTATCGTGGAATATTATGCAGATTTGTAGTATTACTCATTGATCTATTCGGTTTTATGATCAGAAATTGTCAAAGAGTTGTTAATTGCTTGTTCAGGCATATTATCTAACACAATTTTTTCAATTTGCTTTTTACTGAGTTTTTTTTCTTTCAAAAGCTGTAAGTAAATTTGTAAACTTGCCCAGGCATCGGTAGCAGCATATCGAATTTGGTGCTCAGACAAATCGTCATTTTCCCAATTGGTAAGTCGTTGGGCTTTAGAAATTTTTTTATCAAAAAGAATAGCATAAATTTTTTGAAGACTCAGTTCGAGTATTCCGTAATCTTTTGCAATAGTTTGTATATCAATAAAATTTCCGGGTTTTAAAGGTAAATGTTTGTTTAAAGCGGCAATATCGTCGCGTAGAGAAAGTCCGATTTTTGCAATCTTTACATCCGCCATTAAATCAGCTAATGGCATTGGAAAGCCAATTTTATTTAATCGAAACAAGTAACAATGATCTAAAGTTGAAAGTTGTAGCAATGAAACTTTATGAAAAGTTCCTCGTGTAAATGATGGTTTTGTTTCAGTGTCAATTCCAATTCTGCGGTATTTTCTTAATTCGTCAATTGCCTGTTGTACACATTCAGGATCGTCCACAATCGTAATCTTCCCATCGAACAAAATAACAGGCAACAAATTAACTTCTTCCTTGGTTATTTTAGGTCTAATCATATCATTTATTTACAACAAATTGTTCAATTCATCGTTATCATCGTCTTTTAAGAATTGCAAAAAAGAATTTCGATCGATCGATGGATGGTTTTCATTTAGTAATGTTTCTTCGGCTTGCAGTTCGAAATCATCGCTGTATCTAACAGCATGTAATGCGCGCAAGGCATTCAGCAGTTTCTGTCCCCAATGTTGCGTGAAAGCGACTAGGCATGCTGTAAGTGCATCATTCATAATGTCGACATCCGCCAATTGGTAATTGGCAGCAAAATCTTTCAATTCTTGATAAATATCTGCCAAATCTTCAGAGACAAAAGCGGCAATTGGCGTGTCGCTCAAGGCAATGTCTGGATGAAACACTTCGAGATAAGAATCGGCACTTCCGAGCAATTGTTGGGTTTGCTCACGGATAAACTGATAATCTTCCTCGGTAACAAAACGTTCGGGTAAATCATCGAAAACAGGCTCCGGTATTTCTAACATTGAAGCCTTTAAATATAAAAAAGGCAATAATTGAACCGATTTACGAACAAAATCGTTTAATGAAAATTCAGTAACGTGTTCCATAAAAAGACAAGTTTCAGCAGCAACGGTTACAAATTCGATAACATTGGGGCTGTAAACCACATGATCGGGCAATTGGTCTAAATCCATAACTTGATAAGTTTTGACAATTTAAGATGCAAAAGTAAGAAAAAATAATGATCTTACCCTCCAATTATGTTGCTAATATGGATAAAATGGGAATGAAACGGATTGCACAAGAAATATTCACGAATCAGGAAATTTCAGTAAACATTACCTAATTTTAAACTGTTATAAAAACGAGACGATTTAAGCATTTGTTGATTATTTATCTTTAAAAATTCAATTCTAATATGGAAGACCGATTAATAACATTAAGAAATTACGAAACAATTGTAGATGCTATGTTCGATCGAGAATTGCTTCAAGCGAATAATATTGAAAGTACCCTTAACAACGAGGATAGCGTAGAACTTCTGCCCATGTTTGGTGAATTAAATGAGGGATTGCGCATCATGGTTTTTGAAAAAGATTTTGAAAAGGCATTGCAGGTTTTGGATGAATATAATGCCTCATTGAATGAATAGATTTCTCCATTGCCGGCATTTTAATTATTTTCTTTTTTTGGCCATTTTCTTCAATTCTATTTTCGTTACAGGATGTATAAGTTGTGGGGCAACTTCTAATAAAGGAATCATCACAAAATCCCGCTCTGTCATTAATGGATGCGGGATTTTTAATGATGGCTCATCAACAATCAAATCGTCGTAAAGCAAAATATCAATATCGATCAACCGATCAGAATAAACACCTTCAGTTTTACTAATTCTACCCAAATCACGTTCAATTTCCTGCGTTTTTGCTAATAATTCAAAAGGCGAAAGCGATGTCTCAATTTGCACAACAACATTAATAAAGTCATTTTCAGACTTAAAGCCCCATGCTTTTGATGTATGAAAATCAGATTGTTTTATTAATCTTCCAGCCTCATTCGATAAACGACTGATTGCTGCCTTCATTTTTTGCATTTTATTTCCCAAATTTGAACCCAAACTTAAATATACAAACGGCATGGCTGATGATAATTTTTTGATTACAAAAGTAATGTTTTTGGATGAGTCGGTAAAATTGAAATAAAGAAGTAATTCTGCTACTGACTGCCTTGAACTTAAAACTCGTCAGTATTTATGCTGACCTTTTGTCAGTATTTTGGTACGAAAATATAAAATGATTTGATGTTGACTGTCAAAATTTAAGAGATATTGAAAAATATCTGCTTGGCACAACCTTTGTAAACCAAAGAATCAAATCAAAGAATTTATACTGAAAACGTAAACATATAATTAATTAAAATCATGGGAAAAATTATTGGAATTGACTTAGGAACCACAAATTCGTGCGTTTCTGTAATGGAAGGTAACGAACCAATCGTTATCTCCAATAGCGAAGGAAAACGCACCACCCCTTCGGTTATTGGTTTCGTGGAAGGTGGCGAACGTAAAGTAGGTGATCCTGCTAAACGTCAAGCCATTACAAACCCAACAAAAACCGTATTTTCTATCAAACGTTTCATGGGAGAAACGTATGACCGGTTGACAAAAGAAATTGCGCGTGTACCTTATAAAGTGGTAAAAGGCGATAATAATACGGCTCGAGTTGATATTGATGGTCGTTTGTACTCTCCACAGGAAATTTCGGCCATTATTCTGCAAAAAATGAAAAAAACTGCCGAGGATTATCTCGGACAGGAAGTTACAGATGCGGTTATCACTGTTCCCGCATATTTCAACGATTCACAACGACAGGCAACAAAAGAAGCCGGAGAAATTGCTGGATTGAACGTTCGCCGTATTATCAACGAACCGACTGCAGCTGCTTTAGCGTATGGACTTGACAAGACCAATAAAGACATGAAAATCGTGGTATTCGACTGCGGAGGAGGTACGCATGACGTTTCTGTTCTTGAGCTTGGAGATGGCGTATTTGAAGTTAAATCGACCGATGGAGATACTCACCTTGGTGGTGATGACTTTGACCATCGTATCATCGACTGGTTGGTTCAGGAATTTAAAAATGAAAACAGCGGAATTGATTTGAGTAAAGATCCAATGGCTTTGCAACGGTTGAAAGAAGCGGCTGAAAAAGCCAAAATCGAACTTTCGAACACCACCTCTTCAGAAATCAACTTACCATATATTATGCCGGTTGATGGTGTTCCTCGTCACTTAGTTCGTACATTGACCCGTGCAAAGTTTGAACAATTAATCGATGACTTGATCCAACGTACAATTGACCCTTGCCGAACTGCTTTAAAAAATGCAGGTTTGACTATTAATGATATCAATGAAGTAATTTTGGTAGGTGGTTCAACCCGTATTCCGGCTATCCAGACTGCTGTTGAAAAATTCTTTGGCAAAACTCCGTCAAAAGGTGTAAATCCAGATGAAGTAGTAGCTGTTGGAGCTGCTATTCAGGGTGGCGTTTTGAGCGGTGATGTAAAAGATGTGTTATTACTTGATGTAACTCCGCTTTCGCTTGGAATCGAAACAATGGGTGGTGTAATGACCAAACTGATTGAATCTAACACAACGATACCGACCAAAAAATCGGAAACATTTACGACGGCAGTCGACAACCAACCATCAGTTGAAATTCATGTGTTACAGGGGGAACGTCCTACGGCTATTCACAATAAATCGCTGGGTCGTTTTCATTTGGATGGCATTATGCCTTCACGTCGCGGTGAACCTCAAATCGAAGTAACTTTCGATATTGATGCCAACGGTATTCTTCACGTTTCGGCCAAAGATAAAGCCACCGGCAAACAACAAAGTATCCGTATTGAAGCTTCTTCAGGTCTGAGCGATGCTGAGATCAAACGAATGAAAGACGAAGCTGCTGCCAATGCCGAAGCCGATGCAAAAGAAAAAGAACGTATAGACAAACTGAATCATGCCGATACACTGATTTTTCAGACTGAAAAACAACTGAGTGAAATTGGCGATAAAATTCCTGCTGATAAAAAAGGTCCGATTGAAGCTGCGTTGGCAAAATTGAAAGAAGCTCATAAAGCTCAGGATATAGCAGGAATTGATGCTGCCACCAATGAAGTAAACGCTGCATTTCAGGCTGCCAGTCAGGAAATGTACAATGCTCAAAATGCACAAGGAGGTCAAGAAGCCGGACCACAAGATTTTGGAGAACAACAACAAAATCAGGGAGGTAACAAAGAAGGCGATGTAACTGATGTGGATTTTGAAGAAGTAAAATAAAACCCGCTTATCCCGAAAAAGGACTTAAACATACACCGCTCAATTTGAAAATCAGATTGGGCGGTGTTAATTAATCTTAATTCGCTATTTTGGATGATTTATTGTTAAAAATACGATATTTACTTCTTTTTCAGGATCAATATCAGGGCTAAAAACGCCCAAAGTAGTAGTTGCCAGGTAACCATACTCCAACCGCCTTGTTGCCAACAAAAAAGCCCGACTGAAGTTCCTATAGCTCCTCCAACAAAAAAGGAGGTCATGTAGATCGTGTTGATCCGGCTATGCGATGTTTCGTCGAGTGAAAATATAAGTGCTACATTGGTTACCTGCATGGCTTGTGCCCCAACATCGAGAAGTAAAACGGCAAGAACCAGAGCAATAACTGAAAATGGCAACAACTTCATAAGTACTAAACTGAACAAAATAATGGAAATAGCAAGCAGTAATGACCGGTTGGCATTACCTTTATCAGCTAATTTCCCGAAAACCGGCGCCATAGCCGCCCCTGCAATGGCTACTAATCCGAAAAGTCCGATACGATCGGAATGAAAAAAAAATGGCGATCCGCTGAGATGAAAGGTAAGTGTAGTCCAAAACGAACAAAAAACTCCAAATTGCAATGCTCCGATTAATGCTGTCTCGCGCAATAGCTGAAACCGTTTAATTTGCTCGAGCGCCGAACCCATTAACTTCCAATATGAACCGCTGAACTGAACCGGAACATTGGGTAAATATACTTTAAGCAAAATCGTTAACCCAACTATCATGACGGCTGAACTACCATACACGTACCGCCACCCAAGCCATTCGGCTATAAAACCGCTGAACACCCTCGCAGCGAGAATGCCAATAAGGACACCTGTAAAAATTATGCCAACTGTTTTTCCTCGATTCAGCCGATCAAGACCAGCAGCCATAGGCATTATAACTTGAACAGAAACGGACAAAAGCCCAACAAAAAAACTTAAAATCCATATCTGAATTATATTTATGGCTAATGTCATCAGCAATAGAACTGCAAATAAAGAGATGAACAGGATCAAAATCAGTGTCTTTTTATTCACTTTATCGCCTAAAGGAGTAATAAAAAACAAACCAAACCCGTATCCTATCTGCGAAAGCATGGAGATAAGCCCTGCCTGTCCTTCTGATGCTTTAAATGATGTGGCTATTTCTTTCAGAATGGGCTGATTATAATAGATATTGGCAACTGCAACCCCTGCTGCAATTGCCATAAGCCGTATTTGAAATTTGGATAATGTTTTATTTTCGTTCATGAAGTATTTATTGGCTCTTTGAATCAGATGTTCCTCTGGTTAGATTGTTTGGATTATGTATCATCTGCCTTTTACGGTAGAATATCGATAAAATACTGATCTGCAATTTAAAATTAATCATTAAATCTCTTTTCTAACCTGAAAATCTTGACTGATAATTTGAGAAAAATGGGGTAAACGATGATCACTTCAGGTTGAATAAATCCCATCGCTAAAAGATAGTTGTAAATAAAATGAATATCCAAGCTGGTTTTAACCTTCCAAGTATTTCTGAAACTTGAATCAATGAATATAGATCTTTTAGAAATTTTCTGTGAGTTGAATTGTTCTAAAAAGTCATTCAGAAATTTACTGAGGCATAAATCAATGCGCGTCGTTCCCTCAGAAAATTTCTGAGGTTTGAATCAATGAATATCGAACCTTCAGAAAATTTCCGGAACTTGAATGGATACATATTGGTAAATCAAAAAAATCTGAGTGTTTAGTTTTGTATTATTTAAGTTTAGAGAAAATGTCTATTCTATTTCATTTGAATCATTAGAGATCAAAAAATTTCAGAATTTCAAATTAACTCATCAGCTCGTCAGTTTATTTTACAAATCAACAGAGCCCTATCAGGAATCAAAACAACATCACACTTCATTATTTTGCAAGGCATTCAAATTACTTTTGAACTTTTGGTAACCGGCACGATGAATGGCTGAATGTTGAAAAAATTGACGATACTGTTCTTCGGTAAGTTGAAACCAACTTTCGTAATCGAAGGACAGGATTGTGGGCTGAACCGAAAATTCGGAATGCTGACTTGGTTTGGATTTCTTTCGGTTCCAAGGGCAAACATCACCGCAGATATCACACCCGTAAACATAATTAGAAAGTTGTGCATGAAATACATCAGGTATTTCAATCTTACTTTCGATGGTTAAATAGGAAATACAACGTCGTGCATCTAAACCCACTCCATCCAAAGCTTTTGTCGGGCAGGCTTCGAGGCATAAAGAACACGATCCGCAACGGGATTTCATGGGGACATCATAGTCGGCTTCGATATTAAGCATCAAAACACCTATGAAACAAAAAGAACCAAATTCAGGATGAATCAATTGCATATTTTTACCTATCCATCCTAATCCGGCGCGTTCAGCCCATCGTCTTTCCAATACAGGTGCCGAATCGACAAAACTATGTTGCAACTTGCCGTTCACACAGTCAGATCCGTAATATTCAATGAGTTTTTGCTCCAACTCAACCAGTTTTGTCTTCATTACCCAATGATAATCCAATGTTGGATATGCATATTTCGCAATTTTGGGAGCTGTTTTGGGTTGTAAACTTACAGGAAAGTAATTCATTAAAACCACGATTACCGATTGGCATCCTGACACCAAAACGCGTGGATCGATGCGTTTTTCGAAGTTCCGTTCTAAATAGTGCATTTCTCCATGTTTACCCTGATCGAGCCAGGCACGAAAAAATACGGCATCATCGCTTAAAGCTTCGGCTTTGGCAATTCCACACGCATCAAACCCCAACGAAAGCGCAGTTTGTTTTATGAAGTTCATCTTGACACGTATATGCTATCAAAACATGAAACCCGATTACAAATCTTTTTGAATCTTCCTTGCCAATTCATCAAACTTGAGATTGCGATCTGTAATTGTTCCCTGCCTATTCATTAAAAAATTAGTGGGAATGTCGGACACATTATAAGAAGATACATACCGGGTGTTGGGTCCGTTTTCATCACGCACGCAGACCCAAGGGATGTTTTTTGTAGATTGTTCCCAAACAATTTTATGCTGATCAAGTGAAATCTGGTAAATTTCCAACCCACGTGAATGATACTTATTGTACAAATCGCGCAATGAAAAAGTATAATCAACACTGTTATCGCTATCGTAAGCCGAAAAATCAATCAGCACCACTTTGCCCTGTAATTCGGATAGTTTTCTCACTTTACCGTTCCTATCTGGTAACGCAATGTCAATATATCCGATGTTCGATCGCTGTTCAGCCCTTCGCATGGCTTCTTTAGCTTTATTTTCACGATCTACGTTAATAGCATCCATCACTAAACCATAAATATTTTTGCTGCGGATGTAGTCGGGCATAAATGCATTATATGCCGTTGCCACAGCAGCGCAAAACGGACGGTCTTCATTTACGTAAGGCGAAAACACATAACTGTTGTTCAATTTTTGATAAACGGCAAAATAAGCTGCCGAAGAACGTGGATTCTGCAAAATCAGCTTCTTTGCCATATCTTTATGAATCTGAATCAGAGAATCAATTTCTTGAATTTTGGCATTTCGTTCCGTGGCGTTCAACTCATTATTCAGTTCATCAACAC
This sequence comes from Bacteroidota bacterium, assembly GCA_021779195.1. Taxonomy (GTDB): domain Bacteria; phylum Bacteroidota; class Bacteroidia; order Bacteroidales; family Paludibacteraceae; genus Paludibacter. The sequence continues at coordinate 10,523 of JAJYBB010000001.1, forward strand.
GCGTTTGAATATTTAAAATCGATTTCCGCAATTGCTGAATTTGTAACGAAGAAGCTGATCCGGTAACCGTGTAATTAATTGTGAAATCGTTATTTTGAGTATCAATACTGAGGTGTTCACAGGAATCAACCGCAAAAGTAATTCTTTTATTTGTGCCTAAACGCAAGTCGTAAAAATCGGGGTATGCCGGTCGTGGCGCTTTAAAGCTATATCTACCATCTGCATTAAGTTTAACAGAGTCGAGTGTTTTGGTTTTCATCAATCCCACATGTTCGAGATACAACTTCTCTCCGGCAGCATCTTTTACAACTCCACTCACTTCAAAACGATCGTTGCGATGGCAAGCAGTAACAAGAAGCCCAAAAATTGACAAAAACAATAATGACTTTTTCATAAAATATTGATCAGAAAACAATTTCAAATAAAAATAGACATTTCAAATGTTGAAAAAAAATTAGTCTGATTCGAAAGATTCAAATACTAAAATTTTAATGTTGCGATCATAAAATTATTATCAAACCAACCCGTTTTAATTCGTTTTATACGGATAACTGATTTTTGATAATTCATCATTTGCTTCAACAATTTTTATCTTCAAGTTTTCTTTGTACTGAGCTAATTTCTGTTGAAGAGACTCATCCCCAAGCGCTAACATTTGAACAGCTAAAATTGCTGCATTTAGCGAAGCATTAATGCCAACCGTTGCAACCGGAATGCCGGGGGGCATTTGCACGATAGCCAGCAAAGCATCCATACCATCCAAAGATGCATTAATGGGCACACCAATCACGGGAACGGTGGTCATCGACGCAATTACACCGGGTAAATGAGCTGCCATTCCTGCCGCTGCAATAATTACGCGAATACCATTGTTACGGGCATTCACAGCATATTTTTCAACTTCTTTTGGAGTACGATGGGCTGAAAGCGCATTGACCTCGAAAGGAATTTCGAAGTCATTCAGCAGTTCTGCGGCTTTTTTCATAACAGGCATATCAGAAGTGCTGCCCATGATAATACTAACAATTGGTTTCATTTCAAAAAGATTGAATTTTAGTTTATCAAACGACTTCTAATGCTTTGCAAAAATTCAATAAACCGGCATTAGAAGTCTGAGTAATTTATGAAAAATGGCTATCCGATCAACGATTCGTATTCGGCTGATGATAACAGGGTGTCCAACTGAGCCATATCTGCAACCGACATTTTAATCATCCAGCCAGTACCATACGGATCGTCGTTTACCGATTCAGGCGTATTTCCCAATTCTTCGTTAAATTCTAAGATTTCGCCATCGACGGGTAAATATAAATCAGACACGGTTTTAACGGCTTCAACTGTTCCAAAAACATCTCCGGCAGATAAATTTTGTCCGATTGTTTCAACTTCGACATATACAATTTCGCCCAATTCACTTTGAGCAAAATCAGTGATTCCTACATAAGCTATTTCGCCTTCAAAGCGAATCCATTCATGTTCCTTCGTGTACTTTAAGTTTGCAGGTGCATTCATAATTTTTTTTTGTTTTATGTTAGTGTTGAGTTATGCAAATAAATTATTTTTCAATGAGTTATAATTGTTAGATTCATTTCAAACTTTCTAATGGAATCGAAATAAATATTCTGTCTCGATTGAAATTATTAAATTTAAGATTAATTAAATCTTCAATATTTTTGTTTTAGTCGGACTTGGCATAATACAGGATAATGATCGGAATAATTCACTTTGTCAGCTTTATATTTTATCGGTTCAAAAGCCGTAGAATCATACAAAACATAATCGATACGGAATTTATAATAACCTTCGTGATAAGTCCAGCCCAAACCTGTTCCCATTTGCTGAAAAGCATCACAAAGATTTCCTTTCATTTTCGTATAAGCATAAGATGTAGGGACATCATTAAAATCACCACAAACCAGCACTTTATAAGGTGAATGTCGAATGGTATCAGCAACAACATCGGCTTGGGAAGCCCTGAGTTTATATGCCAGTCCCAATTTTTGTGTAAAATGCAGTGTTATTCCGGTCAGATTATCGGCATCAAATTTATTTTTAAGTTGAAATGGCATAGCTTTATCGTTTTCCGTAATTCGGTTTGATTCTAAATGATTGTTGACCAAGCGGATCGTTTCACCTTGTATAACTAAATCGGAATAAATTGATCCGTTGACAAAGGAACTATAATGAATTTGCTTCCGATTGATAATGGGAAATTTTGAAAAAGTAGCAATGCCATAAAATTTCGATTTTACCTCGCGCATATAGCAAATATGTTTGTAAGGATATTTTCTAAAAGTGCGAAGCATATCGGCATGTGTCTGGTAAATATTTTTTTTACTTACCATAAATTCCTGCAAACAAACAATATCAGCATCGGAATTGACGATGTATTGTAACACTTTATTGGGATTATTTTTGGTATTTTTCACTAACTTTCCACTCATCATGGTATTATATGTGAGTATGTTTATAGGCTTTCGATCCATTAAATCCGGTGTTTTGCCCAAATGAATAGGGAATGTTTCGCTAACCAACGCCGAAGATAATAACAATACACTTAACGACAGCAAGAAAAGCCATTTACGCGCAATTAACCAAAATAAAACAAATCCGATATTTAAAAGAATTACATAAGGATAAAACAAAGAGAAATAGGCGGGAAATAAAATTTTCTCGGGACTAATGATGCTACCTATCCAAGTGAATCCCATCAAACTGACAGCTACAACATTGAATATTAGCATGATTCCTTTTAACACTGTTTTACCAAACATAATGCTTTCACTGAGAGAAAATACTGCTATAATCTATTTTTTATTCCCTTGATCGAATAACCGTTTTTTTTCGTCGGAAGACAAACTTTCATAACCGGAACTTTTAATTTTATCAAGAATACGGTCAATATCTGTGATATTTCGAGCTTTATTCATGTTGAATTCAGCATCAGTCATGGGTTTAGATTTGGCATAAGGATTTGATTTAACATGCATTTTAGGTCTGTGAAATAAATCGGAAATTCTGTCTAAAAAACGATTCAAGCCAGAAGTCATGTCCTTTCCTTGTTGCAAAGATAGAAAAAATAAATAACCTGTCAAAGCTCCGCCCAGATGTGCAATTTCGCCACCGCCATTATTTGATGTAACGCCAAAAAGACTTGTAAGCACCACAAATACAGCAATAAATTTCAGTTTTATTCCTCCTAAAAACAACAATTGCAATTCCATATTGGGTGAACGAAAAGCAGTTGCAACAATGATTGCCATAATTGAGCCCGAAGCTCCCATTAAAATGCTGCTGTGAAGCTCAGGTGCAAAATAGGGAAACAAGTTATAAGCTGCAACATAAAACAAGGCTCCTGCCAATCCTCCAATCAGATACAATCCTACTAATTGCTTCTCGGAAAAATACATGAGGAAAATTTTCCCGAACCAAAAAAAAGTCAGCATATTAAAAAAGAAATGCCAAACACCCTCATGCAAAAACATGTAGGTTATTGGTGTCCAAAATCGTTGCCCCAACATTGTCAAATCGGAAGGAATAGCCAAATATGTCAGCAGAAAGTTACCAGAAAAATTAAACAGGATAAAAATAATAAGCAACAATTTGACTAAAATAAAGACAGCCGTATTGATGTAAATCAATTTTATAAGTGAACTTCCATGACGAAATGTAAGTCGAATATTTTCAAAAATGTCCATGATTTTAAATAATCAAAAAATTATCTATAATTTCTTTTTTTCCAGTAAAGTATAAGAATAGCACCAAATAGCATTCCTCCCAAATGGGCAAAATGTGCAACATTGTCGCCAGAAAATTGCACAACACCCATAAACAACTCTGCAACACCGTAAAGCGCAACAAAAATACGTGCTTTAATAGGAATCGGAAAGAAAAGAAGCATAAGTCTTGCTTCAGGAAAAAGCCATCCAAAAGCGAGTAACAAGCCAAAAACTGACCCTGAAGCACCAATTGTAACCGGTAAATTCATAAACATCTGTTTCAACTCAATTAATCCTGGTGCATCAAAAGCGGACAAATTGTTGATTTTGAAATATTGCTCTAAAACAGACTGATAAGGCAATAAACTTTCACCCGAATTTGCAGCAATTGCATTACCAATAGCTGAAAATATATGTTGATATTCAATAGACCAAAATACTTCCTGAATCAGCCCTGCACCCACGCCGGTTACTAAATAATAAAACAAAAATCGTTTAGTCCCCCACAATTGTTCCAATACACCACCAAACATGTAAAGGGCAAACATATTGAAAAATATATGGTTAAAACTTCCATGCATAAACATATAAGTGATCAACTGTGCCGGATTAAATTTAGATGCACTCCAATAATGAAGACCTAAAATATCGGTCAAATCAATATTCAATCCCCAACGATTGAATATACCGGGTGTAACCAAAGTAGCTAACCACAAAATTATGTTTATGGCAATTATGTTTTTAACAACCGGAGGAATGGAAGATAGAAATGAATTTCGGTTTGAGTTCATGAATTTATCGAAAGAAAAAATTGAAATTTAAAAAAATATGTTGTTTAAAAAGCAGTCAAAATCAAGACAACCGATCTGCAAAAATTAATAAAATGCCAATTTAAGCGCAAATGGTAATCGGATAATCCGACCAAAATTCACTGATTTTGATATACAAAAGTAATGAAAAATACTTCAAAAATATGTTCTCTAACATATTTTGGGGAAATGTGTAAAAATAATTGATTTTTTTTAATTTAAATGCTTGTTTATTATAACTAATCCATTACATTTGCAACATCAAAAATTTATGTTTATCGTTTCTAATAAAAATCAAAATCTTATGAACAAAGCAGAATTAATCAATGCTATCGCCGCAGAAGCTGGTCTTAGCAAAGTAGATGCCAGAAAAGCACTCGATGCAGTTGTTAAAAGTGTGTCTAATGCATTAATTTCAGGTGACAAAGTAGGTTTAATCGGCTTCGGTACATTTTCAGTTGTAGAACGTGTTGCTCGTCCGGGAATCAATCCATCTACAAAACAAGCCATTACAATTCCTGCGAAAAAAGTTGCAAAATTTAAAGCCAGTGCCGAATTAACAGCAGCTATCAACTAAGACAGGTTTCTAACACGATTGAAAAAGAAGGAGCAGAAAATAAGATTCATGTTCCTTTTTTTATTGAATTACAGCCTGAAAATAAACTATAATTTTTCTCTACTATTCTATTCCATCGAAAAGCACCTGCATAAATCTATTAACGTTGATAATAAATTGAATGAGCCACGTCATCGGCAACGTCTTTACCTTTCAGCAATTCCACTAAACTTAATGCAAATGGAATAGCCACTCCAGCAGATTTAGCGGTCAAAATATTACCGGTTTGAACAATCGTTTTTTCAGATACTTTTGCATCAATCATAAATTTCTCAAATCCAGGATAACAAATAGCTTCAATACCTTTAAGCAATCCCATTTTACCCAATACCGAAGGTGCTGCACAAATCGCTGCCACAGGAAAGTTCATTTGTACCTTGCTATTAATTAATTCTTTAAGCTCCTTGTGCGCATCTATGTTCGTTGTACCGGGTAAACCTCCAGGTAAAAAAATCATTCCTACATCTGCAGGTTTAACTTCCGAAAATAAAATATCGGCAATCACGGGTAAGCCATGCGATCCGACAACCATTTTCTGTTCCGAAATTGAGACTGTTACAACTTCTAAGCCGGCTCTTCTTAGTATGTCTAAAGGAGCTATGGCTTCTATTTCCTCAAAACCTGAGGCTAAAAAAATATACGTTTTCATTTGTTTGAACTTTAAAACCAAGATAAAAATTAGGGGAAGAGAAATGTTCTGAAAACTTAAGATTAAAAGTATAACAATCAAAACTTGAAAAATATTTCCATCACACTTATTTTAACCTAAAATTATAGGTAATTGAGCCTGTTGCTATTCCATTTCCAGATGAAAATCGGGTTCTTGAAGCAGCTGAAAGGGCCGCATTTCGCATATCTGCATCAGGTATGTTGGTAGGTGAACCAATTGAACTACTGACAACTCGTCCCAATTCATCTACTCTTATATTAACGGTTATGCAACCTTCAATATCTTTATTGTAATAAGGAGTAGATATGGCACCTTCAAGTGTACGACCGGTTAAAGACCACGAATGTCCTCCTGAAAAACCGTTTCCTAAGGGATTTCCTTGATGACCCGAGCCTGTTCCAGAACCTGTACCGTTTCCATTGCCGTTACCGGGTGAATTTGAATTGCCGAACAATCCCTTCATGGTGGAATTGGCTTTATTAATAGCACCTTGTTCTCTTGCTTTTTGTTCGGCAGCTATTCGTTCAGAGTTAATCTGCTGTTGTTTAATAATTTCCTGTTCATTTTTTGCTTTTTGCTTCTGCTGTTCCATGTAAACTGATTGTTCATTTTGCCTGATCGACGCATCATGCGTAGACTGTACACTTGTATTTAATGGTTTTGAAGGAGTTTCAGCGGAAATTGAAGCTGCTTTTAGTTTTGAAATGGCAACGGTCGGCGAACCTGCCAAAGTAGCCGTTGGGATATTTCCACCTCCATCGGGTGAGTCTCCAAAGCTAACTATTAATCCCTCTTCTTCAGTAGTTTTCATTACCGGAAAAACAACAAACCACAGCATTAAAAAAAGGAGTGTGCTGAAAATTGCTGAACCGGCAATACCATATAAATTAGCTTTATTCACGCTTAAATTCATCTTATATTATTTTCAGAAACAAGAATTTACAAGTATCGTTTTTAAAAAAATATCGCTTTTTGTAAGTTGTCTACAAAAAAAATCGTTGAAAGAAATATCAAATTTCGTACCGTTAATAAATTATTGCAGTTGGGCTTTATATCGCTTTATGGTTTCTTCCAATCCTAAATACAAAGCATCGGCAATCAAAGCATGCCCGATAGAAACCTCATCCAACCAAGGAATAGAAAAATGAAAATACGCTAAATTATTCAAATTCAGGTCATGTCCTGCATTAAGACCCACGCCTAATTTATGAGCCAAAACAGCTGCTTCAACAAAAGGGGCTATTGCAGCTTCGCGATTGACTGCAAAAGTTGATGCATAAGGCTCCGTGTATAATTCCACTCTGTCAGTACCAGTTTTGGAGGCAAATTCAATGTTTTTTAAATTCGTATCCACAAATATTGAAACACGAATGCCTACACTTTGAAAATCGGAAACTGTCTCTTTCAAAAATTCCATATTTTTCTCTACATTCCAACCGGCATTTGAAGTAATGGCATCTGGTGGATCTGGAACCAATGTTACCTGATGGGGTTTAACTGATTTAACCAATTGAATAAATGCAGGAGAAGGATAACCTTCGATATTGAATTCAGTTCTAAGAATAGGACGCAATTGAAACACATCGGCATAACGAATGTGTCGCTCATCAGGGCGTGGATGCACTGTGATACCTTCTGCACCAAAATGTTCGCAGTCTAATGCAACCTGGCACACATCGGGAATATTTCCACCTCGAGCATTTCGCAAAGTAGCAATTTTATTGATATTTACACTTAATTTTGTCATAATTAAACTTATTTTTACAGATTTAGTTGACTCTCGCAAAATACTTAGCATTTAAGTTTAAACCTCAAAAAAACTTGCAGGTTTCTATTTCTTTTAGTTCCTTTGCAGCATAATAACTCCGTAATATTCGGCACACAAAAATAACGAAAAAATCTGACCAAAAATCAGAATCAGTTGCAAGTTTGACCCTATTTAGATATTATTCTAATAAAATCGTACTGTAATCTTCCATTTTGAACGATTAATATAAATCAACTATTAATTTCAGGTATGAGAATAGCTATTTTCGGAAATATATTTCGTACGGTTATACTTTCGCACATACAAGTCATGTTCGATTTTTTTAACGATAAAAATGTTGTATTATTACTTGACCGTGAATTATTCGACTTCGTTCGAAATTCATGTGATTGTCAGATGAAAAATACTGAAATCATTGAAAACGATGATTTTCAAGCAGATATTGCATTAAGTATTGGCGGTGATGGAACTTTTTTAAACACGGCTGCACGAGTAGGCAGAAAGAAAATTCCTGTTTTGGGAATCAACACAGGACGATTGGGTTTTTTGGCTGACATATCGGGTGAGGATATCTTATTAGCACTCAATGCTATCCTCACTAATACTTATATTTTAGAAGAAAGAAATTTAATTCAGGTAGAGATCTCAGATGGTACAATGTTGGATTATCCTTTTGCGCTAAATGAATTATCTGTGCAAAAACAGGATAGTTCGTCTATGATCGCCATCACTACAAGTTTAAATGGCAATAAAATTCACACCTATCAAGCTGATGGACTTGTGATTTCCACCCCAACCGGATCGACTGCTTATTCGATGAGTGTAGGCGGTCCATTAGTTGTTCCAGATGCGCAAGACTTTATTCTATCACCGGTTGCATCACATAGTTTAACAGTGAGACCCCTAATCGTCCCCGATTCATGGGTAATCGAATTAGATGTTCATTCACGAAGCGGAAGCTATTTAATGGCGCTTGATGGACGTTCAAAAGTGCTTGATCAAAATGCTAAATTGCGTATTACCAAAGCAAATTTTAAACTTCAAGTGGTAAAACAATTCAATCACACTTTCTTTGATACCCTGAAAAGTAAATTACTTTGGGGGGTAGATAAGAGAAACTGAGCATAAGATTTATAAATATTTAAAAACGCAACACAAACAATATGAGGATCGTTTTTATGGGTACGCCCGAGTTTGCGGTTGAAAGCCTGAAAATATTGGTTGAAAACAAATATGATATTGCCGGAGTGGTTACTATGCCTGATAAACCGGCGGGTCGTGGACATAAATTGCAGTTTTCACCGGTAAAAGAATTTGCGTTAAAGCACAACTTGCCGGTTTTACAACCCGAAAAACTGAAAGATGATATTTTTTTAAAACAATTAAGGGCATTAAAAGCCGATTTACAAATTGTGGTTGCTTTCAGGATGTTGCCTGAGGTTGTCTGGAACATGCCACGGCTCGGAACATTTAATCTTCATGCTTCCCTTTTGCCTCAATATCGTGGTGCAGCTCCAATTAACTGGGCAATCATCAATGGTGAAAAAGAAACTGGTGTTACCACATTTTTTCTAACGCACGAAATTGATACCGGAAAAATTGTATTGCAGGAAAAAATTCCGATTGCTGAAACAGATAATGCAGAAACAATTCACGATAATTTGATGAGAAGAGGCGCTCAATTAGTTAAAAAAACAGTCGATTTATTAGAATCCGGCAAAATGAATGCAATAGATCAATCCCGATTTATAACGCATGACTCAGTGCTGAAAAGTGCTCCAAAAATATTCAAAGAAACCTGCAAAATTAATTTCAATCAAAACGTGGAGCAAATCTTCAACTTTATTCGTGGGCTTTCACCCTATCCTACTGCCTGGATGGAATTGCAGTTTCCCAATCACCCTGAAAAAACAATTCTTAAAGTTTTTGAAACCGAAAAAGAGTTAATTTCTCATTCTTTTCCAATCGGAATGCTAATTACCGACCGAAAAAAAACAGCAAAAATCGCAGTAAATGATGGATTTATTGTTTTGAAATCGGTGCAAGCTCCTGGTAAAAAGCGAATGACAATTGGCGAGTTGCTTATAGGAATGCGATAAAATTTACCTCTTGTCTCTATTTTATTGCTATAGTTTCAATCTCCACTAAAGCTCCTAAAGGCAATTCCTTCACTGCATACGCCGAACGTGCCGGACAATCGGATTGATAAAACCTTTTATAAACATCATTCATGCTCACGAAATCTGTAATATCTCCCAAAAAAACGCTCGATTTCACTACATGATCAAATCCATAACCTGCCGCAGCGAGTATAGCTTTGATATTGGCAAATACCTGTTCGGTTTGATCCGTAATGTTATTTGTTTCGATTTTACCTGTTGAAGGATTTATAGGTAATTGTCCTGAAATAAAAAGTATTCCATTAGCTTCGACAGCCTGGCTGTACGGACCAATGGCTGCCGGCGCCGAAGTGGTTGAAATAATTGTTTTCATACTTAATATCGGGTTTTTATATCGTTAATTATCAGTATTATAACTTAAATATAATTAGAAGAAACAAATTTAAATTGGTCTGAAAAAATGATGTGATTCAGAAAAAGCAAAAAAATAAGTGCAACATAAATGTATGAACCCAAATTTTGTTTAATTCGGTGGCAAAAACATCGAAATATCTTTCCCATAAGATATTAAATCGCGTACAACAGTGGAAGAAATATACGAATATTCCGATTCGGTAAAAAGAAGAATGGTTTCCACTCCGATTAATTTATGATTGGCATCCGCAATACTTCGTTCATATTCAAAATCGCCAACCGAACGTAAACCGCGCAACACAAAACCTGCATCCACCGATTGAGCAAAATCAACCGTTAAACTATTGTATGATTGAACTTTAACTCGCGGCTCATCTCTAAAAGTATGTTCAATCATTTCGATACGCTTTTCGACGCTAAATAAGGTTTTCTTCGATATATTTACCCCAATACCAATTATTATTTCGTCGAAAAGGTTCAATCCACGCATAACAATACTGTAATGTCCAATGGTAAAAGGATCGAAAGTCCCAGGAAAAATGGCTCGTTTCATACGGTGAAGCATTTTATCGTTATTAAAAAACGTAATTTCAAGCGTACAAAGATAGCTAAAATTCAATCTGACTTAAACAAACAAAGAAAATATCTTGTTTTTTCATCGAATCGGTTCAAAAAATAAAACCAAAGCTTATCTTTGCAATCAATAATTAGTTTTTTTATCGTTAATCGAGAAAACAAGGAGAAAATACAGAATAACAAAACTATTTTTAAATTAATCTATTAAAATCAAGGAAAAGTATGAAAAAAGTTTTTTTTGCGGCAGTACTTCTGCTCTTTATTTCAACCGTTCAGGGTCAATTAAACCTTGGCATAAAAGCCGGTTACACTTCATCGCTTGGATTAAATAATTTAAATGCCGTTTCAAATGGTACGTACACTTTAAACTCTGTAGCAGCAGAGCTTTCAAATGGCTTTCATGCCGGAGTTTTTGCCCGACTGAATTTTAAAAAGCTTTACGTTCAACCAGAACTGCTTTATGCTATGGGCAAAAAAAACTACACGATTAGTTTTAATGATATTACAAATCACACCCTCAGCTACGATAAATTCGTTACCATAAGCACAGCCAATATTCCTATTATGGTTGGCTATAAATTAATTGATTTAAAAAAACTTGGAAATATTCGTATACTTGCCGGACCTGAACTTAGATTTAATGCAGGTTCGTCATTGGATTTCCAAAATTTAGTAGCCGGTGGTAGTTCAGTAACCCTCAGCCAACTTGAATCAGATGTAAAAGCGGCACAATTAGGATTTCAGGTGGGTGCAGGTGTCGACTTTCTGATGTTCACTTTAGATGCACGTTATACAATGATTAATGATATGTACCAAACCAAGCTGAATAATATATCAATAGACAATTTGCCGGCTAATACATTTGTTATCTCATTGGGTTGGAAAATTCTTTAAAAAACGATACTGAATGCTGCCTATAAAAAGCCTATTGTAAAAAAATGCAATAGGCTTTTATGTTTTTAGAAGCTCCAATCCAACATTATCAGAATAGCCATATCAAGTCCATAACACCATTATTAACAAAGTCTCAAAAAATTAATATTGATCGGATAAAATTTTATTTTGTACCTTTGCAAGCTAAAATTAAATTGAGAATCGCAATATATGAATTTAGAATTGACTCTTTCCTCATTGGTTTTAAAAGCCGTGAATGAACTTTATGGAATTACGGCTGAACCTAATCAGGTACAAATACAAAAAACCAAAAAAGAATTTGCTGGCGATCTGACAATAGTCGTTTTTCCGTTTGTAAAAGCTGCCAGGCTTTCACCCGAACATACCGGGCAACAATTAGGAGAATATCTGCAAAAAAATAACGTGCTAATAACAGATTTCAATGTAATTAAAGGATTTCTGAATGTAACCATAAACAAAAGCTATTGGATCACAATTTTGCAGCAAATTCATACCAATACTACATTCGGAATCATTGAAGCCGAAAAGAATGCACCTTTGATGATGGTCGAATATTCATCTCCAAACACCAATAAACCATTACATTTAGGTCATATTCGCAATAATTTATTAGGGCACAGTATCGCCGAGATTCAAAAAGCAAACGGATGGAAAGTGGTGAAAACTAATATAGTAAATGATCGGGGCATACATATCTGCAAATCAATGCTAGCATGGAAGCTTTTTGGTAACGGCGAAACTCCGGAAACCTCCGGAATGAAAGGCGATCATTTGGTAGGTAAATATTATGTTACTTTCGATCAAAAATACAAAGCTCAGGTAAATGACTTAATAAAAAAAGGTATTTCTGAAGAAGATGCAAAAAAATCGGCATCACTTATGGTTCAGGCACAACAAATGCTACTAGCTTGGGAACAAGGCGATAATGAAGTGCGCCAACTTTGGGAAACCATGAACAGTTGGGTTTATAGTGGCTTTGATCAAACTTACCGGCAAATGGGAGTCAGCTTTGATAAAATTTATTACGAATCTCAAACCTACCTCGAAGGTAAACATGAAGTTGAAAGAGGTTTAAACCTCGGCATTTTTTACTCACGAGAAGATGGTTCGGTCTGGGCAAATTTAACATCCGATGGGCTGGACGAAAAATTATTGCTCCGGGCTGATGGCACTTCCGTATATATGACTCAAGATATTGGAACCGCTAAACTGCGCTACAATGATTATCCTATTAACAAAATGGTTTATGTGGTTGGAAATGAACAAAATTACCATTTTCAGGTACTTGCCAATTTATTAGATAAATTAGGATTTGAATGGGGCAAAAGTTTGGTTCATTTTTCATACGGGATGGTTGAATTGCCTGAAGGGAAAATGAAAAGCAGGGAAGGAACCGTGGTAGATGCCGATGATTTGATGCAGGAAATGATTGAAACTGCCCGTGAAACTTCACAAGAATTAGGAAAATTAGACGAATGTACGGCTTCCGAAATCAATCAGATTTCATCGATGGTAGGCATGGGCGCATTAAAGTATTTCATTTTGAAAGTCGATCCACGTAAAAACATGACTTTCAACCCAAAAGAATCGATTGATTTTAACGGGAATACAGGTCCGTTTATTCAGTACACACACGCACGGATTAAATCGGTTTTGCGCAAAGCAAACGATCAACATATTGATTTCAGTACACTGAATATCAACGTAGAAATTTCTGAAAAAGAAGGTTATCTAATTCAACTTCTCACAGAGTTTCCGGCGGTGATTCGTCAGGCAGGAGAAGAATTTAGTCCAGCATTAATCGCCAATTACATCTATGATTTAGTAAAAGAATATAACCAGTTTTATCACGATTTTTCGATTTTGAAAGAAGAAAATCAAGATGTAAGGCAATTCAGATTAGTGCTTTCCGATTCGATTGCTTCAGTAATTAAAACGGGAATGAATCTGCTTGGAATTGAAGTTCCAGAAAGAATGTAAATTTATATTATTGAGTTATTTATGCAATGTTTATTTTTTAAAATTTAAAAAATAAACATAATACTTTTTTTTAAGTATTGAAGAACAAACCAACTCAAACCTGAACAATATCTCCCGTCTAACAAGGATAATGATATCAATTTTTGAATACGATCAAAATTAAGCAACCACGACTCTTATTTTTCAAAATCAATTCTGATATTCAGGATACCAAGAATGAAAAACATCGTTTAATTGCTCGAAAACTCATTAACAAATATCTCAAAAAATGAGTACACTGAAATTATTCACATCAAGGAACAAAAATTTTCGAGTAATTACAACGTTCTCTCCCTCCTACCATTTCTTTCAACATAAACATCTTTTCGAAACTAAAAAGGTGTGAATAATGATGACCTCCTTCATGCTTTTTTAGATCGACAACAGGCTATTAGGCACGAATGAAAGAAAATTGTTTGTTGATAAAAAATTGAAAGCATTCTTTATTGAAGGTAAAAATTGATTGAGAACATATTTCAAAAAATAACATGTATCTTTACCATCGAAAATAAAATCTATTAATTTAACATTCAATGAAAAAGTTCAGAAATCTCATTCTTGTTCTGATAACCGGATTTATATTGGTTTACATGTATATGCCGACAATAAATTATGGGTTTACTGGTTTTCCTCTTTTACTCATGTTTTTAACAGGAATATGGATATTACTGAACAACCCCTTTTCTGTTGTCCAACACCAGAATAATGCTCCTACCCTTAAAATTGGTAAACCAGGTAAAGTATCGTTTCTAACTCTCGCTGCTTTGTCCGTTTATATCACAGTCGTACCCGCTATTACCAGTTGGGCAATATTCCACACCAGTGAATACCGCAATCTGATAGGTAAAGTGGAAAAAGAATCAAACCTTTCGAACCACATGCTACCTATTTCCATTGAAAAAATCAGGGTTGTTGATCAAGATTTAGCTCAAATACTGGGCGATAAAGTGCTTGGTTCTCAATCAGCATTGGGAAGCCAGGTAATGCTGGGGACTTTTAATATCCAGAAAGTAAATAATGATTTATATTGGGTGGCTCCACTCCTACATTCAGGGTTTTTTAAATGGCAGAAAAATATGCAGGGAACCAATGGATATGTGATGGTAAATGCATGCAACGAACGAGATGTAAAATTAGTGCAGAAAATTAACGGTAAAAAAATATATATAAAATACCAGTCTGAAGCTTATTTCTTTGATAATTTAGAACGTTATTTATATTTTCATGGATACTGGAATGTGGGACTGACAGACTATTCGTTTGAAATTGATGATGCAGGAACTCCCTATTGGGTGGTAACAAAATACAAAAAAACAATCGGATTCGATGGCGAAGATGCACAGGGAGTAGTCCTTGTAAATGCTCAAACCGGTGAAATCAAAGAATATTCCATTGCAAATACACCGAAATGGGTAGATCGCATTCAACCGGGTGAATTTATTGAAACACAGCTTAATGACTGGGGAAATTATGTGAAAGGATACTGGAACTTTTCAAACGAAGGAAAACTTAAAATTACGGAACCCGTCTCAATGGTTTATGGTGAAGATAATAATGCCTATTGGTATACCGGCTTAACTTCAGTCGGAGCAGACGAATCGACAGTGGGTTTTGTTTTGGTTAATACTCGGACAAAAAAAGCCGTTTGGTATAAACAAAGCGGAGCCACGGAAGTAGCCGCTCAAAATTCAGCAAAAGGAAAAGTGCAGGAAAAGGGTTTCTCTGCCTCAATGCCCATTCCATATAATATCAACAATATACCTACTTACGTGATGACGTTGAAAGATAATGGTGGATTAGTAAAAATGTATGCCATGGTAGCCATCGAAGATTATACGATTGTAGGTGTAGGCAACACCTTACAAGAGTCATTGATGGCTTATAAGAATGCTTATAATCAATCAGGGAATAAAATTAACACTGAAAGTAAAACTGAAACAAACTTGATTAAATCCATCGTTACACGTATCAATGGCGATGTGAAAAATGGAAACAGTTATTATTACTTTACCCTGAAAAATTTTCCGAAAATATTTATTGGATCTTCTCAGATTTCAAATGATTTTCCATTAACTAAACTTGGAGACAGTGTAACGGTAAGTTTCGATAATGATAATCAGGAAGTGATTGATGTATCGACATTTAAAAATAACAATTTGGGAAAATAAACATTTCACTAAATATTTATGTTATGCATTTAATTCATTCATTTTTCGAAATTAATTGGCTTCCAGTAATAGTTTCTGTCATTTTATCGTTTGTTCTTGGAGTATTGTGGCATTCTGTTTTATTCAAAAAAAGCTGGAGTGTACTTTCCGGAAGCGTTTATAATTCGCTAAATCATGGAAATCCGGCTGTCATTTTTGGATTATCCGGTATTCTTCATGTTGTGTTGGTAATTGGATTGGCAATGTTTATCGGACAACATGGTAATTTTTCAAGCGGAGCATTAAAAGGGTTGTTTATAAGCATTGCATGGATATCAACAAGTATTGGCGTTACCTATATTTTTGCAGGTCGGTCGTTTCAACTGTTCCTAATTGATGCCGGATTCTATGTGGTATTTTTATCAGTAGCCGGAATGTTATTGGGAGCATGGCATTAATTCCTTTTAATAACTCAACAAGTGAATTTTTGATCAATTAAAAATAGTTCGTTTTTAAAACTTAATATTATGGCTAAAGGTGTAGATGCAAAGAAAAATGTAAAAAAGGAGCCTCTTAAAACTCCGAAAGAAAAAAAGGAAGAAAAAAGAGAAAAAAAAGCGAAAAAAAATTGAACCAATTTAGACAAAATTAATTATTTAAATCAACAGATAATTAAACAATTGTATTGGTACAACTACTTACACCAAACCGTATACTATCCTGAATTTTGATGGAATAGTATGCGGTTTTCTGTTGATAAACAAATTCAAAAAATCTCTTAAAAAATTTGCGAGCGCAAAGTTATGCTCGAATAGAGCGCAAAGAGCACAAATTGTATTATTTTTGTAAGCAGTTTTTAAATGATAGAAATCTTTTCGTTTTACTTTTTTTAGGAGAAGCATCAAATCATATATTTTGGTAACTACGCATTCATTATTTATGAAAGACAAGATAGAATCCCTTCGTCGCGAACTGGAACAGCATAATTACAATTATTATGTTCTTTCGTCTCCATCTATTTCCGATTTCGAGTATGATACTAAAATGCATGAATTAGAAGCATTGGAAGCCCAATATCCTGAGTTTTTCGATCAGGATTCGCCTACATCTCGTGTTGGGAATGATTTGTCAGAAGGATTCGAACAAGCAGCTCATATCTATCCCATGCTTTCACTCGGAAATACTTATTCTTTAGGTGAGGTGCAGGATTTTTACGAACGAGTACGCAAAGCCTTGAATGATGATTTTGAATTAGTTTGCGAATTGAAATATGATGGAACATCCATATCGCTCACTTACGAAAACGGACGTTTGGTGCGCGCCGTTACACGCGGAGATGGGGAAAAAGGAGATGTCGTTACGGCAAATGTGAAAACTATTCGGAGTATACCATTACGTTTGCACGGAAATTTCCCTGCTCAATTCGAGATCAGAGGTGAAGTTTTGTTACCATGGGCAGTTTTTGATGCATTAAACAAAGAGCGCGAAGAACAAGAAGAACAGCTTTTTGCCAATCCACGCAATGCAGCCTCGGGTACGTTGAAACTTCAAAATTCGTCCGTGGTTGCTAAACGTAAACTTGATGCTTATTTTTATTATTTGCTGGGTGAAAACTTACCTGCTGAAAATCATGCCGAAAATTTAAATGCTGCCAGGTCATGGGGTTTTAAAGTTTCGGAAGCCATTCAGATTTGTAAAACCATCGAAGAAGTTTCTGATTTTATCAATTATTGGGACAACGAGCGAAAGAATTTACCTGTAGCAACAGATGGTATTGTACTTAAAGTAAACTCGCTGGCGCAACAAAAAAATCTTGGTTTCACCTCAAAATCACCCCGTTGGGCTATCGCTTACAAATTTCAGGCAGAAAAAGCCCTGACAAAACTGAATTCTGTTTCGTATCAGGTAGGCAGAACCGGTGCGGTTACTCCGGTTGCCAACCTCGATCCGGTTCAACTCTCGGGAACGGTGGTTAAAAGAGCAACTTTGCACAATGCCGACATTATTGAAGCCCTGGATTTGTATCTCGATGATATGGTTTATGTTGAAAAAGGAGGGGAAATAATTCCGAAAATCACCGCTGTAGAAAAAAATGAACGGAAAGCAAACGGGAAAAAAGTTGAATTTATTAAAAATTGTCCCGAGTGTGGAGCTGAATTAGTGCGATTTGAAGGCGAAGTTGCTTATTTTTGCCCGAATGACAATACCTGTCCGCCACAGATAAAAGGAAGAATGGAACACTTCGTAAGTCGTAAAGCAATGAATATCGACGGATTAGGTAATGAAACAATTAATCTGTTATACCAAAACAAATTATTACATAATATTGCCGATATTTACGAATTGAAAATATCTGACTTAATTCGACTGGAACGATTGGGAGCAAAATCAGCCGATAACATTCAGACTGGAATAGAAAAATCTAAAAATGTCCCGTTTGAACGTGTTGTTTTTGCGTTAGGGATCCGCTTTGTAGGTGAAACGATTGCTAAAAAATTAGCACAGGCATTCAAGACCATCGAAGCGCTGGAGCAAGCTTCACAAGAGGAATTAGTAGCTGTTGATGAAATTGGAGAGCGTATTGCGCAGAGTGTAATTCAGTACTTTGCCGATTCACGCAATGTTGAATTAATTACTCGCCTGAAAAGCTACGGATTACAAATGTGTCTTTCTGACAACAAATTAGAAACTAAAAGTACTATTCTTAATGATTTAAGTATCGTCATCAGCGGCACCTTCAGCATTCATTCACGCGACGAATACAAAACCCTGATCGAAATGAATGGGGGAAAAAACATTGGAAGTGTGTCAGCAAAAACTTCATTCATTTTAGCCGGAGAAAACATGGGACCGGAGAAGCTCAAAAAAGCCAAAAATTTGGGTATTCGTTTGGTGAATGAAGTTGAATTTTTATCCATGATCAGAACTGAAAAAGCCCCATCAATGCGAAACGAAAATTTTCAACAGGGCTCATTATTTTAAAAATTTATGCTACTGAAAAAACTTAAAATTATGAGTTTTTTAAGAAATACGACAATCCGTATCTATTTGAATATCAATATAAAATATACAGAATTTCAGATAAATTTCTCATTTATAAAACATATAATTCTATCTGGAATAATCATTTGTTAATGTAAAAGTAAAGATAACGACATGAAAAAACTAAATAATTACCTGTTTCAGAAAAGAGCACTAAAATATGTACAAGCCACCCAATATGAACCGATTTTTATTGATTATCAACATATAAAAACGGTATTGCTGCTATTCGAAAGTGATTTTTCTGAAAAAAATCCTCTTGTCCGGCGTATAATAGCATTATTACAACGGGACGGGAAAAAAGTAAGTGCTTGGGGCTATATTCAAAAAAAAGAAATTTCAACTTCTATATTGCCTGATTTCAGAATTTTACACCACAAGCATGTAGATTTTTTCGAAAAACCGGAGACTTCATTTCAAAACGAGTTGAATAATCTTGAATTTGATTTGGTTATCGATCTGACGCTTCGTCCACTGGTACCACTTCAATATTTGCTGTTATATACCCGATCCGCATTTAAAGTCGGAATTCATCATAATCATAAACCTTCGCTTTATAATTTTATTTTGAATATTGAAAATAGCACTGATTCCAATCCGACAGATGAATCACCTGTCACGCCCGTAAATGAACTTTACGTGTTCAATCAGATAATTTTTTACCTCAAAAGCATACAATCGAACGATTAAAAGTGTACTTTTGCAAACAATTTGCATTTTTTTGAACCATGATTACGAATAAACTGACAGGTATGGGTGTGGCGTTGATTACGCCCTTTAAAACAGATGAATCCGTTGATTTTGATGCTTTAGCGCGTTTAATTGAACATCAAATTAAAAATGGCACTGATTATTTGGTGGTATGTGGCACTACTGCCGAAACTCCTACATTGACCGAAGCCGAAAAAGATGGAATTACCCGTTTTGTGCTTCAGAAAAATGCAGGGCGTTTGCCCGTAGTTTTGGGAGTTGGAGGAAATAACACAAAAGCTGTTGTTGATAAACTGACTACCTCCGATTTAAAAGGCATTGATGCCATTCTGTCGGTTACACCCTATTACAATAAACCTTCGCAGGAAGGATTATATCAGCATTTTGCTGCTATTTCAAAAGCATCACCACTTCCGGTAATTTTATATAATGTTCCGGGTAGAACTGGCGTTAATATGCTTGCATCTACCACATTACGCATTGCCAATGATTTTCAGAATATTTGCGCCATAAAAGAAGCTTCTGGTAGTTTTAGTCAAATCGATGATATAATCAAAAATAAACCGTCAGATTTTATGGTTATCTCGGGCGATGATGGCATTACTTTTCCATTAATAACTCTTGGTGCAGTTGGAGTCATTTCGGTTATTGGAAATGCTTTTCCCAAAGAATTTAGCCGTATGGTGCGACTTGCATTGCAAGGTGATTTCGATAATGCACGCCAGATTCATCACCGATTCACAGAATTAATCGAATTGCTTTTTGTTGAAGGAAATCCAGCCGGAGTGAAAAGTATGTTGGCCGTTATGGGGATGATTGACAATGTATTACGATTGCCTTTAGTGCCAAATACCATTAAAACTTATGAAAAGATCCGTTTGGTTCTCAATAAATTAAACGCTCAGATTTAATTATCGTCCATTTCCAGCTGATTTAATTTTAATCATTCAGTGCGTTCAACTGCTGCCAACTGGTCTAAAATCCCGAATAATTTTTGATGATTAGCATTAATTAAATCTTGATGATGCAGGATTTCGCTTGCGTTTTGGATGCCATCAGTAGGATTAAGTTCATCTACTCCGTTTTCGACCATATTATTTAATGATTTTAACGTTACTTCGAAATGAAATTGAAAAGCAAGCACCCGATTATCATATATAAATCCTTGATTAAGAGTGATATTTGATTGAAATAACCGAATACATCCGGTTGGTAAATCAAAAGTGTCACCATGCCAATGAAAAACAGGGAAACTGCTTTCGAAGTTCTTAAACATTGGATTAAGATTGGCAGAATCTGATAATTTAACATCAAACCAGCCTATTTCCTTTTGTTTGTTTGGATAAACTTTAGCCCCAAGAACTTCGGCGATTAATTGTGAGCCAAGGCAAATCCCTATCACTGTTTTTCCATTGTCAATTGCTTTTTGAATTAATTTTTTTTCCACAGTTAACCAAGGATATTGAGATTCATCATAAACACCCATTGGACCGCCCATTACAATCAGCCAATCCATATCATCCACATTGGGCAATCGATATTTCTCATAAAAACGTGTAAAGCTGAGCGAGTGGTTGTTTTTTGAAATCCATTGTTCCATACAACCCAATCCTTCGAATGGGACATGCATCAATGTGTGAATTGAAAGATTCTTCATTCAATTTAATTTCTTTAAGTTATTGATTTCCAATTGATTTGTCCATAGAAATACTATCGCTATCAACTGTTGCTGAACGATCCGGTGTATTCATTTCGATTTTTTCTTGAGATTTGGCAGCTGAGTCTATTTTCATTTTAATTGTAATATCGACGGTTAAAAGAAACATTATTGCAACTGCAAACATGCCAAGAAGTAATTTATTACTTGTTTTCATATATTTGAAATTAATTGTTGAACACTTGTATGAATGATTTTCTTTGTGAAAATATACAATTTACTTTGTTTAACCTGCATTGTGTCGGGGCTTGTTGAATTGGTTTCCAATGTAATTGATGCAGGATTAAATTCTTGGTATAGAAAAGATTTTTTGTTCAGATTATGAACATATCCTATTCCAACAACTAAAACAACTACGGTAGCCTGAATAAATCTTTTGTTCTTTTCCATATTTACATGATTTTTCAATTAGTATTTTTAGAGAATTCTTCATATTTAATTTTCAACTCATCGAGATTCATTCCTAATAGTTTCATATTCTTGAAAATAACCGGTAGTTCAAGTTCAAGAAATTGTTTCCTGCGATAATCAATGATTTTGTTCTTTGCCTGTTCTGCTACAAAGTATCCAACTCCCCGTTTGTTGAAAATAATTTCATTATTTTGAAGAAAATCGTAAGCTCGCATTACAGTATTTGGATTCACCTGCAATGCCACACCCAATTCTCTGACTGACAAAATTCTATCGCCTTCTTTCCATCGCTCGAGCAAGATTTGCTCATTTATATAATCGCCAATTTGTATGTAAATGGCTTGCGTTTCTTTGAATTCCATAATATTAAACTTGTTTTTCGATTAAACGAAAATAAGCTACAATCCAGAAAAATGGTATCAGTGAGAATTTTATTATTCTACTTAAGAGTTTGGCTCTGAAGAAAAAGTCGTCTCCTGTAATCGATAGATTAACCATTTGTCCATTCAGATGATAAGTGCCAAATGTTGTTTTTATTAGAAGTAATTCAATGATCACCAGAATAATAAAAAATACTGATATTGCCAGAAATGTCTGACCGGCAGCGTTTCGCTTAAAATAAAGTGAACCAACCATAAATACAGATTGAATAAGTGCAAATGTTATAAAATTGCTGAATAAACTTGCGCCTGCATGACCAGCTATATTTATACCCGGTTCGAACTGGAATAATGCAAACTGAATCGGATGGCTTGTTTCGAAGAAGATATTACCGGCTACGGTTCCAAATACGGTACCTATAATGTAGGTAATCAGTATCATCCCAAAGTAATAGAAAGTATTAAGTATAATGCCTGATACAAGTTTTTCGAGATGGGTAGCCGGAATCAGAAGGAAGTGCATTCCACCGGGTGTATAACCAAAAATTTTGAACGTTCTGGCGGCAAAAATCAATCCGGAGATATACAAGAAAATTTCCACAGACACAGATTTCTCTCTCGCACCGGACAAATGCATAAGCATAAAGACCACGGTGGTAATTCCCCAAAAAGTTAACTCGTGTTGTTTGTTCTCTACAAAGAATCGTTTAAGTAAAAGTCCTAAACGATTTATGCCTAATGTTGTATTCATAATGTTGTTGTTTGTTGTTTTGGCAATGTCTTTGATAACTTATAAAGTATACTTTTGTTATAAGCTTTTGCTTCATCGATAGTTTTAAAATCAGCTGTCTTTTGTAACGCTTGAATTTCTTTTTCTACGGTAGTATTTCTGTTTGTGTTTAGATTAGAAATTGCATAAGCTAATTTGCTAATCTCGTCAGAACCATCTAATTTCATCACGGCTAAATCTCCAAGTGTTTTGAAGTACTCACTCTTCGTCTTTGCATGATAAATGGATTTTGCTATACCTGTCAACGATGCTGTGTTGTAACAAAATTCACTGGTTAACTTTGCAATTTCGACATAACTGTCAAAATTCATAGTGTCTTTTTCTGCTATTGACAAGATGGATTGTATTGCACCTTTATTATATGCTGAATTTTTATATAGTTCCGTTATTTCCTTTATTGCTTCAGCTTTCTTCGGGTCAGTCTTTTGGGTAATAGATTTGTTTTGTAACGAACTACTACAAGAGATTATTGATGATGAAAATATAACCAGAATGCCAATAAAAATGTAAATATGATTATAACTCTTTTTCATATTGTGTTTAATTCTTTAGTTTATTACTGTCCAAAGATGCTTCTAATCCTATTTTTCTCATTCAAGATTGCATTGAACAAGAGTTCAATATCCAGTTTGCTGTCTTCTCCGGTTTTGTTCTCGCAAACCTGATACAACCCGCGGAGGGTGTCTTCACTATAAATTACGTTTTCATCTTTTTCGTTACGGTCTGCAACACGAAAAAAGAGCTTTTTAGTTATATTCTCAATCGGTTGATTAAAAACAATTTCATGTTTATCCATAATGATAATGCTGTCAATCAGGCTATCCAAATCGTGAACCTGATGAGTAGAAATAATCAGGCAACGCTTTTCATCTATAGCCGAAGCCACCATGCGGCGGAACTGACCTTTGGATGGAATGTCCAATCCATTTGTGGGTTCATCCATAAGCAACAATTTGGTGTTTGTTGCCAACCCAAAAGCTACAAAAACTTTCTTTTTCTGACCGTGCGAAAGTTTGTTCAGCATCGATTTTTTGTTGTCAATGTCAAATTCATTCAGATATTCGTTGAATTGTGTTGCACTGAAGTTTGGATAAAAAGGTGAATAAACTTTTTCATAGTTTTCAATACTCAAAGTCAGTTGAGGTAATTCTTCCGGCAGGAAGAAAATTTCGAGTAGCATTTCGGGGGAGCGTTTTACAGGATTAAATCCTAATGTATCAATCGTTCCACTCATTGGAAAATCGAGTCCTGAAATTAGTTTTAATAAAGTACTTTTACCTTCACCGTTTTTTCCAAGTAACCCGTGAATTCTGCCGGCTTCGAGTTTCAAACTCAGATTTGAAAGCAATTCTGTTTTTTTTGTGTAACTGAATGTTACATTCTGAACATTTACCATGATTGTAAATTATTACTGTTATTCGTTGAATTAGCGTATTAGTGAAATAGTACACCGCAAAAGTATAGCAATGTTTTATATTTACAATAGTTTTGAAGTTAAATAATGCTAATTGCCATGAAATATTTGTAGAACCTTTATTACAGGAAAGTTTTGAACATTCAGGATAAGAATTGTAAAATAAAAATTGAATGAATTCAAAACTAAAAATGTTTACCTTTGTGCTAATTATGAATTATTAATTGTAAATATGCATACAACACTTGAAAAACTGCAGGAATTCGACCGGCTACTCGAAATAATGACCGAACTGCGGGATAAATGCCCGTGGGATAAAGAGCAGACTTTCGATAGCATGCGGGTTCAAACCATTGAAGAAACCTATGAATTGGTGGATGCCATCATACAAAATGATAAAATGGCCATTCGAAAAGAATTGGGCGATTTACTTTTACATGTTGTTTTTTATGCTCAAATGGGCAGTGAAACCAGCGATTTTGATATATATGACGTTTGTAAAGCGCTGAACGAGAAGCTGATTTACAGGCATCCGCATGTGTTTGGCGAAACCGAAGCGAATACAGCCAAAAAAGTGGAACAAAACTGGGAACAACTGAAACTGAAGGAAAAAGGTGGAAATAAATCCGTCTTGTCGGGGGTACCTAACACGCTTCCGGCTCTGATAAAAGCGCACCGGATACAAGACAAGGCACGCAGCGTGGGTTTCGACTGGGAAGAGCGCGAACAGGTTTGGGGCAAAGTACAGGAGGAAATTAACGAGTTTAAAGACGAAGTCGCAGCAATGAACCGCGATAAAATGGAAGCTGAATTTGGGGACCTCATGTTCAGCCTGATTAATGCGGCACGACTGTATGATATTAATCCCGAAAATGCTCTGGAACGTACAAACCGGAAATTTATCGGTCGCTTCAATTACCTCGAATCAAAAACTATTGCCATTGGAAAAGATTTGAAATCAATGACGTTGGCTGAAATGGATGAGATTTGGGAAGAAGCAAAAAAAAATGAAAGGAATTTGTCAACATGCTAATTTATTAACTAAACAAATGCTTTATCCAGATCATTTCGAACAAAAAATAGCTTTTACTACCATACGCCAATTGTTGAAAGACAAGTGTGTGAGCACGTTGGGTGCAGAAAAAGTGGATGAAATTCAATTTTCGTCGGACTATACCCAAATCATACGCTTGCTCAGCCAGACTGACGAAATGCTGCGCATACTCACTACCGATGCAGATGAATTGCCGATTGGTGATTTTTACGATGTTCGACCGGCATTGTCACGCGTTCGAGTAGAAGGTTTGTTTCTGGACGAGCTTGAGGTGTTCGATCTTCGCCGGGCATTGGAAGCAGTGCGTTTGTTGGTGGCTTTCCTAACCAAGCATGAAGTGGAAATATATCCACATTTATTGGAACTTGTTTCGGGAGTTGAAACTTTTCCGTTGATAATTAATCGGATAGATTCCATTCTGAATAAATTCGGAAAAATAAAAGACAACGCTTCGACCGAACTGGCACGTATTCGAAAAGATACTTTTCAGGTACAAAGCAGTATTTCACGCACGTTGAATTCCATTCTACGTCAGGCACAAGCCGATGGGTATGTAGAGAAAGACGTGGCACCCACCATGCGCGAAGGTCGGTTGGTGTTGCCTGTTTCGCCTGCTTTTAAGCGCAAAGTGAATGGAATTGTTCATGACGAATCGGCAACCGGCAAAACGGTTTTCATTGAACCTACGCAAGTGGTGGAAGCCAATAACCGTTTGCGGGAGTTAGAAGGCGAAGAACGAAGAGAAATTATGCGGATTCTCGTTGAATTTACCAATTTCGTACGTCCACATACCGAATCCATTTTCGCTTCGCAATACTTTCTGGGGCAGATTGATTTTCTACGTTCCAAAGCATTGTTTGCCATTGAAATTAAAGCCATAAAACCGCGTATTGACAACATGTGCCAATTGGAATGGGCAAAAGCTGTGCATCCATTGTTGCTGATTTCGCTTAAAAAACAAGGAAAAGAAATCGTGCCATTGGATATCGTATTGAATGAAAAACAACGTATTCTGCTGATTTCGGGACCCAATGCCGGAGGAAAATCGGTGTGTCTGAAAACGGTAGTTTTGTTGCAATATATGCTTCAGTGCGGTTTGTTGGTTCCGCTTCACGATAGCAGCCGTGCAGGTGTTTTCGACCGCTTATTTATTGATATTGGCGATGAACAGTCCATTGAAAATGATCTTTCAACATACAGTTCACATTTGCTGAACATGAAATTTTTTATAAAAAACAGTAATCCTAAAACTCTTCTTTTAATTGATGAATTTGGAACAGGAACCGAACCGCAAATTGGCGGTGCCATTGCAGAGGCCACATTGGAACGATTTAACCGGAATTTGGCTTTTGGAGTGATAACGACGCATTATACCAACCTTAAACACTTTGCCGAAGATGCTGAAGGAATTGTGAATGGTGCCATGTTGTACGATCGGCAACATTTACAACCGCTTTTCCAACTCAGCATTGGCAATCCTGGAAGCTCATTTGCTGTGGAGATTGCACGTAAAATAGGTTTACCCGAAGATTTGATTGCCGAAGCTGCTGAAAAAGTTGGTGCTGAACACTTGGAGTATGATAAACATTTACAGGACATTGTGCGTGACAAACGTTACTGGGAAAACAAACGCCAGCAAATCCGGCAAAAAGAAAAGAAGCTGGAAGAAACACTCGAAAGATATGAAAATGAGTTAGAAAGCATTGATCATCAGCGAAAAGAAATAACTAATAAAGCAAAAGATGAAGCTAAAAGCCTGCTAAGTGAAGCCAATGCAAAAATTGAAAATACCATTCGCAAGATAAAAGAAGTAGAAGCAGAAAAAGAAAAAACAAAGGCATTAAGAAAAGAATTGAATGATTTTAAGAGTGACCTTACCACTGACTCTTCTCCTCAAGGAGAGGAGAAGAAAGGAGGTGTAAAACTTCAACTCAATAAAAAGTCAGAAAATAAAACAGCAAAACCCGAAGCCTTCAATAAAGAATTAGAAACTCTTAAAATTGGAGCTAACGTTCGTCTGAAAGGTCAATTAGCAATAGGAAAAATCATTGAAATTCAGTATAAGCAGGCTGTTGTTGCATTTGGGCAAATGAAATCTACAGTGAAACTGTCCAAACTTGAACCAATAAGCAATACACAATTAAAGAAAGAAGCTCGTAAATTCGAATCGTTAGGGAATGCAACCACTGACGAAGTACGGCAACGCAAACTGATTTTCAAATCGGAGATAGATGTGCGTGGTATGCGTGGTGAAGAAGCAATTCAGGCAGTCATGTATTTTATTGATGATGCCCTGATGGTTGGCGTTGCTTCTGTTCGTATTTTGCACGGGACTGGTACAGGTGCACTGCGCCAAATGATCCGGCAATACCTTGCTACGGTTAATGGGGTGAAGTCGTTTCGCGATGAGCATATAAATTTTGGTGGTGCAGGTATTACGATTGTTGAACTCGATTAAACTGATAAGCATCAGAATATTCATTCAATTAAGCCTATCAATCTTTTACTTTATCAGCAACAATATTTTGCTTTAATTCAGGATAAACAATGCGGTTATGATAAATACTTTTAATTTTTTCTTTAAATACATTTTTCACAGTCTCTACATCCCTAAAAGTAATGGGAGCTTCCTTAAATTGTCCCTCGGCAATTTGTCCGTCAATTGTGCTTTCTACAATTTCGGAAATATTTTCCACAGTGTAAACCGATAGACTTCTTGAGCGGGCTTCAACTACATCAGCCATCATTAAAATAGCAGTTTCTTTGGTGTTTGGGAGTGGTCCATGATAGGTAAATACATCTTCATTGGGCTTTACTCCGGGGTTGGCATTTATAAACGAATTATAAAAAAATTTTGCTTTACTAATACCGTGGTGCGTACGAATAAAATTAATAATTTGTTCGGGCAATCTGCTTTTTTTAGCAATCAAAATTCCATCTTCAACATGACTAATCACAATTTTAGCAGCTTCCTCAAAATTCATTTCAGAAAGTGGATTTTCGTTTCCCATCTGATTTTCAATAAAATACTCGGGATGTCTCATTTTACCAATATCATGATACAGGGCACCGGTTCTAACCAACAAACTGTTAGCACCAATTTTTTTTGCAGCTTCAGTTGACAAGTTTGAAACCTGGAGGGTATGTTGAAATGTTCCGGGTGCCGCTTCGGCAAATTTCATCATCAAATCGCTATTAATATTGGTCAATTCCACCAAAGTTATACTCGAAATCAAACCAAAAATTTTCTCAAAAATATAAATCAAAACATAAGCAAACAGCAAAAACAAACTACTGACTGCAAATGGAATAAATAAAGACCAATGAACGCGGCTAATATCACCCTCGGTAATGAATTCGAATGACAAGAAAACAATACTATAGCTTAAAAAGATATACAATGCTGTTTGAGCAAGTTGCGATCGCTGTGTCATATCTTTTAAGCTTGAAACAGCTACCATGCCAACTGTAATTTGTAAAATAATAAATTGAAATGGATTATCAACAATCAATGAAATAATTAAAATAGTAATGATGTGCCCGAATAATGCAGTTCGTGAATCGAAAAAAACCCGAATAATAATCGGTAAAAGCGCAAATGGCACCATATAATAACTGAGTGTCCCATTAAAAAGAGTAAAGGAAGTTAGGGCAACAATTAGTATAACCAAAAGTGAAATAAAAATTAAGTTACTGAAACTATCAAATATGCGTGGACGAAATAAAAAGATATATAGAAAAAATAAGCTGACTAATGCTAAAACAATAAATACTTCACCTACAATAACAATAGAAGATTGTTGTATGGAAGATTTCCGTTTATTAAATTCAATTTTCAACGAGTTTAATACCTGATATAAATGGGGAGTAACAATTTCACCCCGATCAATAATACGTTCACCTGTCTGCACCATACCCATTGTAAGGGAGATATTTTTCAGTAACTCAGCTTTTGACATTTCAGAAGTTGCACTGTCATAAGCTAAATTCGGCACGATATATAAGTTCAAATTATAGCCGCTTAATTGATCAGTATAATTTCGTGTAATTTCTTCATAAGCACTTTTAGGCGTGTATAAATCGTCAACTTGAATGGAACGAGATATACGGTTAGGTAAAATACCCCAAATTTCGGTTTTACCGGTTAATTTGAGTTTATTGAACCATTCAATCGATATGATTCCATGTTTATATATATCGTTGAATTTTGCTTTTAAGTATCTCAAATGACGGAAAGGAACTGTTCCATTCCTGCGTAAGTCGCTCATTAAATGTTCAAAACTATTAATGCTAATAGTCGTATCAATCTTGAAATATGGAGAGAAATTGCGTAGAGCTTCATTTCGCTCTAAATTAATTTGTTGCTCGGATTTATATATCGGGAAATCAAAAGATGCTGTCATAAGCTCGTACGACCAGGGCTTACCCTCATCAAAATGATATTTAAAATTGGTTTGTCTCGGAAACAATTCAACGATAATAAGGGTTACAAAAAAAAACAACCCGATTTTCATTAACATTTTCAGCTGATTCGGACTAATAATAAGTTTCATTTTAAATTAAATTCAATTAAAAATAAAAGTATGCTTTCAAATCGAGCGGAAAATTACTAAAAAATTCTGTAATTAAGGCTTTTTGTCGAAAGTTTCCGTAATTTTGCAATTTTATGAGTTATTAATACGATTTCAGATTGACAATTATATTTTCGTATATTATTGCATACCAATAATATAATCGTTAACGATCTTTTTTTATCAATAATGCTTATTTTTAAATATGACCGGAATTGTTTTACTCCCGTTGATTCCATTACGCAAAACCGCTGCCGAAACTTCAGAAATGACTTCACAGCTTCTTTTTGGGGAAATCGTTGACATTCTTGAATCAACAGAACGATGGCTACTCATTCAAAATCAAAGTGATAAATATTGTGGCTGGGTCGATCGAAAAATGTTACATTTAATTTCAGAGCAAGAAGTCCACGATTTACGTAAAACTTCAGCATATAAAGTTAAATCAACTATTACAAGTTGTATTAGAACACGCTCGAACGAGCAAATGTTCGTACCAGCAAGTAGTTTATGGTATCAAAATGATCTTATCGGATTTCGAATTGCAGATGAAATTTTTCAGATTCATTCTTCTGATTTGACTTCGAAAACAGATAATAGAAAAGTAATAATTTTAGAACTTGCTTATCAATTTTTAAATGCTCCCTATCTTTGGGGTGGAAAAAGCATATTAGGTATTGACTGTTCAGGTTTTACACAGGTAGTTTTTGCAGTGGCAGGCATTCAACTTTCTCGTGATGCTTTCGAACAAGCTACTGAAGGACAAGAAATAAATAGCCTTGCTGAAGCGCAGGCATGTGATTTAGCCTTTTTCGAAAACACCGACGGTAAAATTATTCATGTAGGCATTTTATTAAACTCTCAACAGATTATTCATGCATCAGGTTGGGTGAAAATTGAAAATATCGATTCAAAGGGTATTATTTCAACTCAATCAGGACAATATTCACATAAACTTCGTTTAATAAAAAAAATCATATAGCAGATATACAGAAACTTATTGTCTACAATAAGAATCATTAATTATCGATTCGTGAAAAATTATCCTTTAACAGGGACAGAATTCAACTCATAATTCAGGATTTCAAAAAAAAATAGTTTCGATGTAATATTTTCGAAACCTTTTCGTCATGTATATAGAAGAACGATAAATATTGGATTTCAGTTTCTCAACAAAACAATAAATTTCCAAATGAATTCTCATCAATATAAATCACAAGTACTAACGCTCAGCGACAAGTTATTCAGGTTGGCAAAATCAATACTTCGTCATGAAGAAGAAGCACACGATGCCGTTCAGGAATTGAATTTGAAATTATGGGAAAAACGTCAAAGTTTGGATGCAGTTGAAAATTTACAGGCATTCACCATGCAATCCATGCGAAACCTTTGTTTAGATTTGTTGCGCAAATCAAAAAATATCATTGAAATGCCTTCTGAAATTGAATACGACGCACCAAATCCTTATCAACAAACTGAATTAAATGACACAGTGAATATAATTAGAGTATATATCTCTAAATTACCAGAACTACAACGTACCATTATACAAATGCGAGATGTTGAAGGAATGGAAATCAGCGAAATCGCGTTTATTACCTCATTGACTGAAAATGCCGTAAGTGTCAATCTCTCACGTGCAAGACAAAAAGTAAGGGAACAAATTCAAAATGAACATCAAAAAATAAGAACAAAAATATGGACGAATTAAATAAATTGATCGAAAAATATTTTCGGGCAGAAACTTCAATCGAAGAGGAAAAATTTCTCAATAATTATTTTGCAAAGGAAGCAATAGATCCTGAACTTGAGCCCTATCGTGCATTATTTTGTTATTTTAATGAAGAAAAATCAGTTAAATATAGCAAAAAAATTCAAAACAAATCAGAAACAAAAAAACAAATGTGGTTTCAGATAACCATATTTTCAGCAATAGCTGCAGGTTTTGCACTTCTTTTCACAGTTTTAAAACCACAACAACCTACTGATTATGCAATTATAAAAGGCAAGCGTATCGAAAATACTGCCTACGTAGAACAATTTGCTGAAAATAAATTATTGAAATTGAATACAATAATGAATAGAAGTTTAAAACCGTTGAAATCGGTAAACGAAGTACATTCTGGAATGAAACAAATTGAAAAGATAAATATAACCAGAGAAAAATTAAATGAGTTACATAAATAATTAATAATTAAAGAGATGAAAAAGTTAATAACAATTTTTGCGGCAATAATTTTGATTTCTACCGCAAGTGAAGCGCAAACACTCGAATTTTTTTTTAATAAATACAAAAACAACGAGCGCTTTCAATATGTTTCAGTAGGAAATGGCATGATGAATCTTGCATCAACATTCAGTGGAATTGCAAAAAATGAAAAAGATTTAATGTCTAAAATGAAAAACATGAAGATATTAACATTAGAAGCTGGCGAAAATTCCTCATTTTTGAAATCAATTTCCAAAGAATTTGACCAAATAATTGACCATGGTAATTTTAAAACTGCAGTTGAAGTGAGAGATAAAGGCGATCAGGTACACATTTTTTATCGTTTGAACGGCGAAAATAACGCAGATATGCTGATTGTTACGCATGAAAAAAATGAGTTTACAATTATTTGGATGAACGGGAAAATGACAAAAGAGGAAGTAATGAAAACATTCTCGGAAAAACCAGAAAAACAATCAAAAACCTTAGCAAAAAATCCAGAGAAAGTTGATTCAATTTCTTAAAAAAATCGAAAAGTCAATCATTTATCTCAAAATAAAAAAAACATTTTTTAAAAATATTCTACTCAATAATTAAATGCCGACACCTTGAGAAAGGTGTTGGCATTTATTTAATCAGGTCAATAAATATTCCAACTAATCCAATCAGCATAATAATGAAGCCGAAAATTTGATTAATAATTTTTAGCTCCCTCATATTAAGTCGATTTTTAAATCGACTAACCAAAAATGTAAGCAGATTCCACCATAGCAATGCTCCGCCAAGAATAGATAGAATACCTGCCAAAGATATAAAAAAAGTAGTTTTACTATCAATAAATTCGAAACGAGCAAATAATGCAATCAGCACAAAAAGTATTAAGGGGTTGGAAAAGGTAAGTGCGAATGAACTAAAAAAATCACCAGCTAAACTGTGTTTGACCGACTCGTTCGGTTTTGGTTGGGTGGAAGGATTACTTTGATACGTATAAAAACCGAAACCAATTACTAAAATACTACCAATTAATTGGATAGCAAATCTAAATTGTTCAATAAAATCAATAACAAAACTTAGAAAAAATAAAGTAATGATAGTATAAACCAAATCAGATGTTGTAGCACCTAATCCGGTTGCAATTCCAAATCTCTGTCCGCGATTCAAAGTTCTTTGAACGGTAAGCATACCGATAGGTCCCAACGGGACAGAAATAAATAACCCAATAATAATTCCTTTTATAATAATTCCTAACATGCAGCGATTCCCATAATTATATTGCAAATATACGCTTTTTTACTCACAAAAAGATATTCATGTTGTAGCGTTTGGCTATTTATATTGAAACCAAAATGTCTTTCGAAAAAACAATAAAAACAAACTTATAATGCTGATATATAATTATATATATCAATTTATCGATAAATTATTTATTATATATCACGGAAAATAATGTGAATTATTATTGACAAATTTAAGTTAGATTAATTTCAACCCGCAAACCGATTGGTATTCTGACAATATCTGTTAACCACAATAAAAAATTGTCTTGCAAAATTAGTCGCATAAAAAAATTTTGAAACATTAGCATTCTAAACAAAATAAATTTTGCAATTTCAATCAAAATCAACCTTAAGTACCACAACAACTTGAAAATAAAATAGTTATTAATCTACATCAAACGCTTTATTTCTAAAAATTATGTGGGTTAATTTTTTTTGTGTGGCAAGCAACAAATTAAAACAAATATTAAAATCCAAAATTATCAATTTTCCTATCAAATTTTTTGGCATCCTGCGGTTTCTTAGCTCGGGTTTGCACCTGTAAGCCTTCTACATAAATAGCCTTATAAGGTCGCACTGGGCATATTGATTCACAAGCACCACATCCGATACATATGTCAGGAGTTATTTCGGGACGGGTTAGTCCATTTTTGTAAGGTACCATGTGCACAGCTTGTGTCGGGCAATGTTCGGCACAAGCTCCACAATCTGTATTATGCACGATCACCTGACACATGTCCAATCTTAATTTTACGACACCAATCTGAGTCAATTTTTTATCATTAACGTGCAAGAGTTGTAATGCTCCCGTAGGACAAACAGCAGAACAAATATTGCATTCGTAAGTACAAAAAACTTCAGTCGAAAATACTAAATGAGGCTGCATAATTCCTGATAAACCATATTCCAAAGAAGCAGGTTTTATAACTTGCATTGGGCATTTGGAAACACAAAGTTGACATGCGGTACAATGTGCATTAAAATGATCAGCGTTTTTTGCACCCGGAGGCATAATTGGCTTGCGCGTTAAAATACTGTCCTTTTGTCCGATTAAATGATTGGTTTTAGCCAAAGCTGCCGAAGTTACCAAAGCTCCCGAAACCATCAAAAATGTTCGCCGACTTTTATTGACAGCATGTTCAACAGATTTTTCTTCAGGTATTTTTTCAACTTTCTGGTATCGAAATGCATATTTTAAGCTCCCGTTTTTACATTCCGGCAAACAATTAAAGCAGGTAACACAACGAGAGTCATCTACAATTTTATTTTTAACGTCGATGCATTCGGACTTACAATGTTTAGCGCATAATCCACAACTTGTACAGGAAGAATTATCAAAGCTAATATGAAACAAAGAAACTTTTGAGAACAATCCCAATAAAGATCCAACCGGACAAACCAAATTACAAAAGAGACGTCCGTGATTTACCGACCAGTATGAAATCAATAATAGAAACGAAATGGCAATGATAAAAACCGCAGGAATAAAAGCAATTTGTTCAACCTGATACAATGAAAAATTATTCATTTTATTGAAAATAAGAGCTAAACCGTTATTTCCCCAAATGACCAATGGACGGAATACCTGCGAAATAATTCGTCCAAAAATACTGTACGGATCGAATAAAATCACTAAAAAAGAACTTCCAAAAATAAATACGATCACTGTTATAACCAGAATACTGTATCGCATCAAATTGTTTGGTCTGGAATAGCGAAAAGAAAACTTTTTCTTTTTCTTTTTAAATAGCCGAGCTTTCCATGCTATAATATCCTGAAATACACCTAATGGGCAAATTGTAGAGCAATAAACTCGTCCGAAAATCATACTTAATGCAAATAAGACTCCAATTACCACCAAATTGAGCGAAAGTAATGCAGGAACCCATTGAATATGCAGTAATTCATGAAGATGTCGGGGTAATTTTCCTGTGAAATCAAGGAAGAAAGCAACAATAGGTATAAAAAAAAACAAGGCGATTATCACCCTGATCGGTTTCAGTAATTTCATGATAAACAAAGAATTAGAACATTTAAAAAAATAAGATTCCATGCATTTAAAACATGTTACATCTTGACGCGTTTGATATTTAATTTTTCCAAATTCTCTGTTCCCACATGAAGTTTTTGAGCCAAACCAATATACCTAACATCTTGTATATCGGTTGGTTGAACCTGAGAAAACAATTTCAAAGCAGCAGTATCAACCGCTACGTAATCGGGTGAAACTATTAAGGATTTGAGCATGACTACGTCTGATAATGATTTTCCTTGTGGACCATTTGTACGTATAATACGATAAGCATCAACGATATTTAGAGCCGGTTTCTTATGGAATGTTGCCACATCGGCTATGCATTGATGTAAATCGTGTCCATGAAAAAAACGTCGATCCCAAACAATTCCCATCAGATTTTTCATCGAAATGGTATTTTTTGCACCACCGTGATGTTTCAAAATCGGTACATTAAACCACACATCACAATCAAGCAAAGCTTGATGAATTTTAGCATTTTTTAAATTAACACCTTGAGGAATCTCTACTTCACGATAATATGCTTCATCATTTCCAGGTAGCATTTTGCCACCGGCATCAGTTACTGCTTTTTCTATACCGCTATTTGTATAACATTTTCTCCAATCCTGACAGGTGTGGTCGAAAACTAGAACTTCGGAAGCTCCGGCATTTTTGCAAAGTTTTACCAAAGTTCCTACCAAAACAGGATTGGTATTGGCGGCAAGTTCAGGGGTTCTATCCCAACCAATATTTGGCTTAATCACAACTTTATAACCTCTTTTCACATAGCGACCAATGCCTCCTAATTCTTTAAAAGCACGTTCTAACATAACACCCGGTTCACCTCCCATTATGGCAACCATATCTGGTTCAGCATGCACTGCTAATTTACGGACAGGAGAATTTGATCCCAATAATTTAGGACTTAGAATACTTGCAGCTCCTAAAACTGCTGCCGACTTAAAAAAATCTCTACGTTTCATAATGTGTTTATTGCTACCTGTTTAAAGGAATAAAATATAGGGAATTCTACAAAAACTACAAATTTAAAACTCACTCAATTTATACAAGCATAACTGTTCGCTTACAATAAAACTGTGAAAATCAATTATTTTAAAAAGCCAATCTTTTGAGAATGATTCTCAATTCGATGTCAAAGATAATGATTTCTGATAAATGAGATACTTAAAATAAAAGGACTTAAAATAAAAAACCATGACATGACTGTGATAATTCATAATAAAATTCAAATAGTAAGTTATATATGACATTTATTTAATCAGTGATTATCGTTCGTGAACTTAAAATTGACTCAGAAAAAAATTACTTAATCTTCTACTTCGACAGGCTTCCTTTTAACTACTAATGCACTTAATTCCCAAAGTGAATAGATGGGAATGAAGAATAGCATTATAGTGAGCGGATCGCCTGTGGGCGAAAATATTGCAACGAATACAAATAATGTAAAGAAAGTGTGTTTTCGATATTTGTTGAAAAATTCGCGATTAAGAATTCCAATCTGTGATAAAAACCAGGCAAGAATTGGTAGTTCAAACACTAATCCCATAAAAAAACAAACCATCAGAAAGGTATTCATATATGAATCTAATGAAACACTTTGTTCAATATATATGCTAAGATGATATCCGGCCAAATATCTCAATGTGAGTGGAAAAAGAAGAAAATAACCAACTGCAACCCCGAGATAAAATAAAATATTTCCAAAGAAAAATACTTTGCCGGCATTTTTTCTTTCATGACTGTAAAGGCCTGGTTTGACGAATAGAAAAAACTGATAAATTACAAAAGGGAAACTGAATACCAAAGCAAACCATAAAGAAGAAGTTAAGTGAACCAAAAACTGCGATGCAAGATTTATATTGATTACTTTAACATTAAAAGTGCCGGTAATAAAATCAGGGAAATAGGGTGTTTTTTTACTGATTTCGTTAAACCATTGATAAAGATAAAAATCATTTCGAGAAGGAGCAAGAATTACTTGGTCGAAAATACTTTTCATAAATGCAAAAAACACCAGTGAAGCAATTCCAACAAAACCAGCTATCCTAAACAGTGTTCTTCTTAAATCATCCAAATGATCCCAGAAAGTCATTTCACTTTCACTCAATTTGCTCATTCCTTTTTATTAGCGTCGTTCTTTTCAGGATCTTTTTTTTCGTCTTTTATTTCTGATTCAATATCATTTAGCCCTTCTTTGAAGCTTTTAATCCCTTTTCCTAAACCTTTCATTAATTCTGGAATCTTTTTCCCGCCAAATAATAATAAAAACACCAAAGCGATGACAATAACTACCGGAGAATCTAAAAACAATAAGTGGTTCATAATATAATAATTAATTTGTTCTTATAGTGCCGTAAAAATACAACTTGATTTCCACTTTTACAACTAAAAAGCGAAAATCAAGTTGAAGTTATGAATTTTTTTCTTATTTAGTGAAAAAAACAACCAATTAAGAAGCAAACATTCAATAGAATATCCTGATAATTATCTTCTATTCAAAATGATAAAGAAATAGTACTGTTCCATCATATGCGCTTTTATGATTGCCTTTAATTTCCATTTTAACTTCAATTAAAGCTTTGGTAATACCACGCAAATTTATGGCTGATTTCAACTTTGCGCGTACCCGCACCTGACTATTAACAAGCACCGGTTGATTGAATCGTAGATTTTCAATCCCATAGTTAACAGTTAATTTAGAGTTTTGAACTTCAATTACTTGTTCCCAAAGATATGGTAAAAGCGACAAGGTTAGATAGCCATGAGCAATCGTACTTTTGAAAGGGCTTTCGAGCTTGGCTCGCTCAGTATCAACATGAATCCATTGATGATCATAAGTAGCATCAGCAAACTGATCGATTTGTGCTTGCGTTATGGTTATGTAATCAGAAATACCTAACTCTTTTCCAACATATTGATTTAATTCATCAAAACTCTTTATTACAAGTCTATTCATGTTTTTGAATGATTTACAGAAAAAATTGCTCACTTTTAAAATAATTGTGCAAATATACGGCAAATTTCTGTTTAATGCAACCGAATATTATCATGTTCAATAAAATTAAAATTTGTAAATGCAAATTCAAGGAAACACTCGAGCCAGATCAGGATATGGTAAAAACATCGATTATCTTTCTGTTCAAAACATAAAACTAACGATATGAAATCTAATTAAAATTTTAAGAAATCAATGCTTGAGTTCATTTTGCAGAGCATCAATCTGCTTTAAGAGTTGATCCATTTTTAACTTCAACTCTTTCACATCTTTCTCAGC
This sequence comes from Bacteroidota bacterium, assembly GCA_021779195.1. Lineage (GTDB taxonomy): Bacteria > Bacteroidota > Bacteroidia > Bacteroidales > Paludibacteraceae > Paludibacter. The sequence goes on from JAJYBB010000001.1 coordinate 49,184, forward strand.
CTTGATATTCACCTGATAATCACTTTCGGCTCTGATTTCGGCATGTTTGCTCTGAAGGTTTTGACCGATCATAATGAGTGGCATTAAAAAAATTTGAATCATATTGGAAATAAAAAGCCATAAGACAAAAGCCGGATAGGGATCGAAACGTAAAGAAAACGGAGCAAACATGTTCCATCCTAACCAAAAAATTGTCCAAGTTAGAATAATCAGAAAAAAGCCGAATGTACCAACTTTTTCAGTTAATTTCAAAGCGAAAAGTTCTGGTTTCGAAAGGCTTGCCTTGTGCTTTTTAAATGAATTTTCCATAATCTACTTTTTCCAAAAAATAATTGTTAAAAATATAATAATTCCTAAAATTCCAAGCAAAGAAAATCCAAATAAGTAATCGGCAATATTCTCATATAAATCTCCTTTTTTCTTATTGTTAGAACGGATAGATATAAATGAAAAAAAAGAAGAACTGGTTAATAACAAGGCGATTAAAGCAGTAAAATCATCAACCCTGTAATTTTCAGTCTTATTAATAAAATGAAGTGAGGTTATGATAATTAAACAGAATCCTAACAAATTAGCCGAGGCTGAGAGAATATGTTGAGATGTTTTGTTTGGCATAATCTTATTCGAAAAAATTAAATTGATTTTAGGGCAATTTTATAATATATCCAAGTTAAAGAAAATAGTAAATTTAATATTAATACGATTTAAAATTTGGATGTTACAATATAAGTCCGATCCCAAAAGTCAGCGTAAAAATCAATATTGCCAGCGAAAGGCGTCCCAGTTCAGGATATAATTGCATTGAATCCTGATATGTAAAAACCTTTTTAAGGTTAAGAAAAAACAATGGAATAGAAAGTATAAATAGCCATTTTTCCATCGATTGATCATGAATTAAAGTATAAATCACTGCAAAAACCATTGCTCCTACAACTAGAAAAAAATGATACCAAGCTGCATTTTTCAATCCAATTGCAACCACTATTGTGTTCTTTCGGGCATTACGATCGGCTTCATAGTCGCGCATATTATTAATATTCAGCACTCCTGTACTTAAAAACCCCAGTGCTGAAGCCGGCAGTAACAAATCCCACTGGAATGTATGAGTATGCAAAAAATACGTTCCGATTACACCAACTAAACCGAAAAAGATGAACACAAAAATATCGCCCAAGCCGCGATATCCATAAGGATTTTTGCCTACCGTATATTTTATTGCTGCCGCGATGGCTGCTATACCTAATATCCCGAAAATAAGCATATCACGAATATCAATTCCCCAAGTTCCAATCCAGATAAGCGAAACGCCAGTGATACTACACAAAATTCCGATAACAATTATTCCTTTTAACATAGATTTCCTCGAAATTTCACCCGACTGAACCATACGCTTTGGCCCAATGCGTTCAACAGTATCCTTCCCATTGACAAAATCACCATAATCGTTCGCCATATTCGACAAAATCTGCAGCAAAACTGTTGTCGAAGCAGCCAGAACAAATACTACCCAGTGAAAACCACCTGCTGCATATGCCAAACACGAGCCTAAAATTGTGTTTGATAAAGCTAATGGCAATGTTTTCAGACGAAAAGATGCAATCCAAGATTTAAATTTCATTTTTTAGAATTAAAAAAACTTTTGAACTTAACTAACTTGCCTAATTCATCAAGGCAGTTTATTGAATTTTCCAAAATCGGGTTTGCGTTTTTCTAAGAATGCATTTTTACCTTCATGCGCTTCTTCGGTCATATAATAAAGCATGGTTGCATTTCCTGCCAATTCTTGAATCCCAGCCTGTCCATCAAGTTCGGCATTAAGTCCTGCTTTAATCATACGAAGTGCTAATGGACTGTGGTTCATCATTTCTTTACACCATTTAACGGTTTCGTTCTCAAGCTGTTCAATTGGCACTATGGCATTTACCAATCCCATTTCTAATGCTTCGGTAGCAGAATACTGACGGCAAAGAAACCATATTTCGCGCGCTTTTTTCTGTCCAACGACACGAGCCAGATAAGATGAACCAAATCCGGCATCGAAACTTCCTACGCGTGGACCCGTTTGTCCAAAAATTGCATTTTCAGATGCGATTGACAAGTCGCAAACCACATGAAGAACATGACCACCACCAATAGCATAACCGTTTACCATTGCCACAACAGGCTTTGGAATGCTACGGATAATTTTCTGTAAATCAAGCACATTCAATCGAGGGACTCCATCTTTCCCAATATATCCGCCAATATTTTTAGCATGTTGGTCGCCTCCGGAACAAAAGGCTTTATCACCTTCTCCTGTCAAAATTATAGTTGATATCTCTTGACTGTCACGACAATAATTCATTGCTTCGATCATCTCTTTCACTGTATCGGGCGTAAACGCATTGCGATAGCGAGGGCGGTTAATCGTTATCTTGCCTATTCCTTCGAAATAATCGAATTTAATTTCTTCAAATTCTTTGAGGGTTGTCCATTTTCTCATGATATATATTATTTTACTATTCTTAATTAGCTAAATATTGAATAAATAGCTCATTATGTATATTAATTTCAAATCGGATTGTAATGTATAAGTCGTGATTTCAAATTTTAAACTTCCATCATCTTCAATAAAACTGTAGGGATATTATTTTTGTTCAAATAACTATCCATTAATTTCGAACAATCCAATTTGTTATAACAAAAGGCATTGAAATAATTTTCCAATGCCTTTTGGGTAAATATTTAAAGAAATCTTTGAATTATGAAAGTTTTGCCAAAGATTCTTTAATCCGGGCAAAAGCCTTCACAATATTTTCATCCGAAGTGGCATAGGACATGCGAATGCAATTAGGTGCTCCGAATGCAGTTCCTCCAACACAAGCCACATAGGCATCTTCGAGCAGATACATGGTCAAATCTCCGGCATTTTGAATGGTTTTTCCGTTAAATGATTTTCCAAAATAAGAACTACAATCTGGGAAAATATAAAATGCTCCTTGCGGATCGTTTGTTTTTAATCCGGGAATTTCTCGAGCAAGTTGAACTACTAATTTTTTACGACGTTCAAAAGCACTGCACATATCCTGAACACAAGTTTGATCACCGGTGTAGGCAGCTTCGGCAGCTTTTTGAGCAACAGAATTAGGACCTGAAGTATATTGACCTTGTAAAGTATTGCAAGCGGAAGCAATCCATTTGGGAGCTGCAATCCAACCAATACGCCATCCGGTCATGGCGTAAGCTTTAGAAACTCCATTGATAATTACCACCCGATCACGTATATTTTCAAATTGAGCTATGCTTTCATGCTTACCAATATAATTGATATGTTCATAAATTTCGTCAGACAGGATATAAATATCAGGATATTTTGCCAATACTTCGGCTAATGATTGTAATTCTTCTTTGCTGTAAACACTACCTGTTGGATTCGAAGGCGAGCAAAGTATCAATGCTTTTGTTTTAGCTGTTATTGCTGATTCTAATTGTGCAGCGGTCATCTTGAAATCCTGATCGATACCGGCATATACTTCAATTGGGGTTCCATCTGCTAATTTTACCATCTCAGGATAACTTACCCAATATGGTGCAGGTATAATTACTTCATCACCTTGTCCAATAATTGCCAATAGTACATTGCAAATTGATTGTTTAGCTCCGTTGGAACAAACAATTTGATCCGCTTTAAAACTTAGTCCATTTTCGGTTTCTAATTTTTTACAAATGGCATTTCGCAAGGCAGGGTAACCAGGTACAGGAGAATAAAATGAAAAGTTTTGATCGACAGCTTGTTTTGCTGCTTGTTTTATATGGTTGGGGGTGAAAAAATCTGGTTCACCCACACTGAGGTTAATCACGTCGAATCCCTGAGCTTTAAGCTCGTTGCTTTTTTGAGACATGGCAAGTGTTTCAGAAGGCGAAAGTGCTGCCAAACGATTTGAAACCTGAATCATAAGTTTAGTGTATTTTAGTTGTTATCTTGATGCAAAAATAAGCATTTAAAATTGTTTTTATTGTTTTTGGAAACCAAAGATATTAATTTTTAATATTTAGATTAACTTTCCGAATTTTTTTCCATCAATTAACTGTCGTGTGGATCGATAGCCTAATTCAAAAATTTCACGTCCCTTTTCTATGTCGAATGTTTCGTAATTACCCATATCGATGGGCTCAATTAATAAATCACAACGTTCCTTGTCATGCAAAATATTGGCTTTAAACATAAAATTATACGACCGCACAGCCACATTTAAGATGCTGGGTCTATATTCTTCAGCAACCAATGGACTGGCATTAACACCAATCACTTTTTCGCATTCGTCTCGAATGGTTGTAACCGGAAAATTTTTTAACACGCCTCCATCCACGTAATGGGTCCCATTGATGACTTTTGGACTGAACAATACAGGAATACTACAGGATGCAATAATGGGTTCAATCAACTTCCCTGATGAAAAAGTAACACTCCTCCCTCTGTCTAAATCAGTGGCAACTACCCGTAAAGGAATTTGAAGCGACTCAAATGTTTTTGCATGAAGATATTTACTTAAAAATCGTTGAAAAGCATCGATTCTAAAAAATCCGCCATCTGGAATCTGAATTTTTGTCATTTTCCTGAAACTGATATCTTCAAATAAGATGGCAATTTCGTCGGGCGAATAACCATCTGCATATAACGCACCCACAACTGAACCTGAACTAACCCCAGAAATGATATCCGGTTTTATGCCTTGTTCTTCTAATGCCTTCAGTACTCCTGCATGGCAAAGACCCTTGATCCCACCACCACTTAAAGCAATTCCAATTTTGTAAGGTTTTTTATTAAAAATAGCATCCGGAATTTTCATGGAAATTGATTAAATATTTTTGATTAAATAGAATACTGCGAAAATTTTGCCATCACCTTTTCGTAAAATGTTTTTGAAACGGGAATATCCGGGGTATTAATGGCATCTAGTTCGAGCAAAATACCATCTTTTGTTTTCCGGAGCACTTTCACCTTATCGAGATTAACAATAAATGAACGATGACACCGAACCAAAGGGGTTTCAATAGTTAAATTTTCATCAATCCATTTAAGCGAATTTCGGAGAAGAAATTTTAAATTTTTTGATTTATTCAAATAGTGAATGGTTACATAATTATCGGAAGAATCAATATACAATAGATTTTCAAGTACAATAGAGATCTTTAATTCACCTTTTTCATCAGGAAAAGCCAACAATGATTTCTTTTGCAACTCAATGGCTGGTTCATCGGTTGACATTTTTTGAAGTAAAGAATTTTTCTCGCGCCACGAAAAATACAGCCATAAAATTGAATAGGGTAAAAGGATGACCAAACTTGTGTTAATGGTCGAATTGTGAAAAATCTCAACAAAATCGCGGTTCATTCCCTCTTTTGGAATAAATTTGGAGAAGAGCGAATAAAACATCGACATGGAAAGGATTTCAATTATAACCCAAAACACATATTGCCAGTAATTTATGCTATGCTTGCGCGTATAATACAGCATAATTAAGCGGCTGATTACCACTACCAACATGCCGATTAAAATAATCAAACTCGAAAAAAAGAAGTATTTAAATGGAGAAATGTCGGGATACCAGTTTCTTGAACCGAATGGCTGGAAAATATTGATAAAAAACAGCGCGAAAATAGCAGTAAAAAATATCAACCGGATGATATTGCTCTTTTCATAAAGATAAGCAGGTATCTTATTGTTCATCACGTTAAAATATTTATAATGAATAGACTTACAAAAGTATAGAATTCTAAGCAAAAAAACAAACAGCTTGCCCCATGAACGTAGATTCTATCCCCAAATAGAGCAATTCGTCCCTCCATCGGCATTTTTGCAACGAGCACCAACTCATTTTCCCGAAAATTTGAAATTGCGTCTTTTCAACGGTTTCTTTGCAACAGAATTCCAACAATTTTTAAACATTATTTTATGCATTACTCCCAGCGACATCTTCAATTGAATGCCATATTCAGAATGGGAAAAGATTTGGTATTAACCGATAGCGGTATCGATATTCGCTTTTATGCTTTTGAAAGCAATGCAGTATTCGATTTTAAATCAATTTGTTTGATAAAAGAAGATGAACCCATTGCCGAAAACCGATCGTTTATTTATCCCGTTTTCGTCCCGAAGGGTATCGATACAATGGATCATTCCATACTTTTAATGCATGGATTAAATGAACGGAATTGGAATAAATATTTAACTTGGGCAGAATATTTATGTCAAAATACAGGTAAAGCAATCATTCTGTTTCCGATTGCTTTTCATATCAATCGGTCGCCTGCATCATGGTCAAATCCCCGAGTAATGCAACCAGTTATGGATCTCCGCCGAAAACGAAACGGAGAACACCAATCGATGAGTTTTGCAAATATAGCATTAAGTGAGCGTATTAGCGAAAATCCTCTCCGTTTCTATACTGCAGGAAAACAAAGTTTTAATGATATAATGCAATTGGCGCGAGAAATTAAACAGGGTCTGCATCCACTCTTTCGTACCGACACAAAGTTAGATATTTTTTCATATTCTATTGGTGCATTTTTATCTGAAATTGTACTTATGGTCAATCAAGACAGACTTTGGGACGATTCTAAATTTTTTGCTTTTTGTGGAGGTGGTATATTCAGCTCAATGTTCGGAGAATCAAGAAGTATAATGGATAAGCAGGCTTTCAGTACTTTGCACCAATTCTACATGAACGAATTTGGTCAGAATAATATCAATTCTCCTAACCATGACACATTATACAGATCTTTCAATGCCATGATTTCGCCCGAAAAAAATCCGTGGTTACGCCATCAATTTTTCAATGAAACTAAAAATCGACTTCAATGCTTAATGCTTCTAAAAGATAAAGTTATGCCATACGAAGGTGTTTCGCAAGCAATGGGAGTCGATCTGGCTACTCAAAATGTTAATGTTTTGGATTTTCCGTTTAAATATTCTCACGAAAATCCATTTCCTGTGAATGATTTACAGGACAAAACGCTGATTGATGAAGCGTTCGAAAAGGTTTTTAGTCGGGCTGCAAATTTTTTAAGCTAACATAAATTTATAGTCGAACTCGGACTCTCAAGAATCTTTATTTTCTGCTTCATTCATTTTTTAATCAGGGTATTTGAACCAAAATATAAAGGCTTCATTTCATCCATGCAATAGCTCCCAAAACAGATGTATTGACGTATCAAAATAAGATAAAGTCATTTTAAATGTACACTTAGAGTTAAATAATTTGGATTCGTCAAATAAATAAGAAAAAAATATGTCATATTGATATATTTATTTGTATTTTTGCAGACAAAATATTGCAATAATAGGTATTATGGTATCAAAAGGTGTAAAAAAGGTTGTTGTATGGAAACATTGTGTAAGTTTAATGGTTCTGATTGTTACGGTGCCAAAGAATTGGAAGTTTTACTCGAGTTAAGTTCATTATTGAGTAACAAGGAGATTGATTTGGATGAAGTAATCCGGATTTTGGCGGAACATTTGAAAGCAGAACGGATTATTTTGACGGTTCTGAACAGGGAAAGTTCACAAATTACGATTGAAGGATCGTTTGGAATTTCAGAAAAAGAGCGGAGAGAAGCGGTATATCAGATTGGTCATGGAATTATCGGGTGCGTAATAGGGAATGGTGAGAATATATTAATTCCCAAAATTGCCGCATCAGACGATTTTTTGAACCTTACTCATGCACCCACGCTGATAAATGGACAGGATGTGTCATTTATTTGTACACCAATTCGATATAAAGATGAAATAATTGGTACATTGAGTTTACATAAGGTTTACCGACGTGTTGTGAATTTTGATTATGACTTGCGCTTACTCAAAATTGTTGGTTCAATGATTGGGCGTACGTTGAGGCGCAGACAGGAATATGCAGAGGAATTGGAGCAGTTGCGCAGTGAGAATATGAACCTGAGAGGTGAACTCAGGAACCGCATTATGCCTGACCGGATAAAAGGAAATTCGGGCAAAATGAACGAAGTTTTTTCATTGATCGACAGCGTAGCCATGACTGATGCAACAGTTTTAATACGTGGCGAAAGTGGTGTTGGAAAGGAGTTAGTGGCGGATGCTATTCATTATAGCAGCAACCGTAAAAACAAACCGTTTATCAAAGTCAATTGTGCGGCTTTGCCCGAAAGTTTAATTGAAAGTGAATTATTCGGACATGAAAAAGGGTCATTTACGGGAGCTTCAACCACACGCATTGGTCGATTTGAGGCGGCAAACGGTGGAACAATTTTCTTGGATGAATTTGGCGATATTCCGGCTTCAACTCAGGTAAAACTGCTCCGAGTTCTGCAGGAGCGCGAAATTGAACGCATTGGAAGCACAAAACCGATTAAAGTTGATGTTCGGATACTTTGTGCTACGAACCGTAATCTGGAAGATCTGATAACTAAAGACCAGTTTCGGGAGGATTTGTATTACAGAATCAATGTTTTTCCGATTTATATTCCCGCTCTCCGTGAGCGAATCAATGATATACCGATATTAACTGATTTTTTTATTGATAAATTCAATAAACGTCACGGAAAAAATATCAAACGCATCACTTCAATGGCAATTGATACGCTGATGGTTTATCATTGGCCGGGAAACATTCGTGAGTTGGAAAATTGCATTGAGCGAGCCTGCATTCTGAGTACTGATAATGTAATACGTACCCATAATTTGCCGGCTTCACTTCAAACAGCTTCCACGTCGGAAACCATGCAAAGTGGCACCTTGGATATTATTTTGGGTAAAATGGAACAACAAATTATTATTGATGCTCTGATTTCGACCAAAGGAAATAGTGCAAAAGCATCTGAACAATTGGGAATTACAGAACGAATGATGGGAATAAGAATTAAGAAATACGATATTAATCCGAAACGATTTAAGGTTTAATTGATCGTTGGCAGTATGTGGTTTTTTAGATGAAAAGAAAAAGTAAACATATGAACTCAATAACTTTTGAATTTTGTGATTTTGAAAATCCCGTTCATTTAACTGCATTGGTAAATTTAGTGAATATGTACATGGCTGATCCAATGGGTAATACTCCGATTTTAAATAAACTGCAGCAATTGCGGTTGGTGGATGGATTGGCAAATCATCCATCGGCTTTTGTGCTTTTTGAGCTTTACGAGACTGAAATTGTAGGGATAGCCACATGCTTTATTAATTTTTCGACTTTCAAAGTGAAGCCGTATCTCAATATTCATGATTTCTTTGTCCATCCGACTTTTAGAGGTAAAGGGCTGGCCAAAAATATGATGCATGAACTTATTTCTATTTCCAAATCTCGTGGATATTGTAAAATTACATTGGAAGTACGTGAAGATAACTATGTTGCGCAAGGTTTGTACCGAAGTATGGACTTCGAAGAATGTAAGCCATCGATGTTGTTTTGGACAAAAGAATTATAAATTTAGCAGATGAAATTATGAAAATAGCCATTCCAGTCATAGATAATAAGTTGCAAAGACACCGCATTGCAGGAGGTTTTAGTGTAATTGGCTATTTGTGTATTTTTGATACAGAAAAGCAAAAAGCACTTTGGATGAAAACTATTGATTTGGCTGCAAATATGGGTGATTTACTCCCTGCACTTGAGCGCGAGAATATCTCAAATATTATTACAAGACAAATTCAACCAATGGCTCTAAAAGTGCTTGCAAATAGAGGTTTTAATGTATTTAAATCTAATGGAGATAGTTTGGATGTTAATATTCACTTCCTTTCTAAAAACGAACTAATGCCATTTGATATGGATGCAGCCATGGAATTTGCTTCGGTTTGTGGTGGAGAGTGTGGAGATTGTAAGACAGAGTGTGAAGATGAGAAGAAGACCCCTAACCCCTAAAGGGGAACAGAGTCACTTTATTCTCATCATTTTTAAATTTATAAGAAAAGAGTTTTAAATAATTAGTACTAATTTAATTCCCCTTCAGGGGTTAGGGGTAATATTATGAGCTTACAAAACGCAATAAATTTTATTTCAAAGGTAGATTCCGACAGTAGCTTCCGGAAATCATGCTACGCTAATAAATCGCAAGTTGAATTATTAGAAAATCTGGCAAAGCAAAAAATGAGCTTTACGCCGGATGAAATTGCCGATGCATTTAACGTATTGGAGCTTAAATGCCAAACGTACGAACAAGCAGGAAGAGTAAAAGAAGTAAAAGCATGGTTCACTTTATTCAGATAATAGGTTAGTTTAGACTTTTTCAAAATGGATGTCAATTTCGTCGCAATCTTCTTTTTGATATATCTCAAATTTACCCTTATATTCTAATTCCAAGCCATTGAGTGTTGAAGTTTTTGTGAGTGAGTTAAATATGTTTATCCGATCACTTTCAATGCAATCCTTATTAAACCAACAAGCAAAGCTTTGACTCGATTCCCCGATAAATTGAAGGATAAAAAGTCCGTGTTCTGAAAAAACCAGGTCTTCATAAGCATAAGCGATATCTAAATCACTGCCATCTTTAATTAGAAAGCGAACAATTTCCAAATCGTAAAATGGAACTTTGGTTACTTTGGGCTGTTTCATGGCTTTCATTTTAATTGCATTCATGAGTTTTTATATTTCTGCTATCCGTTTTTCTACTAACATTTTTATTTCGCTTATTCCCGTTGCCATTGCTTCCAGTTCTTCAAAAGAAGGAGTTTTGTATCCAAATCCTTCGAGCGAACAGATTGCTTCAAATTTACCAGCCAAAATGGCCGTTTGTTTCATTGAATCAGTCAATTCCGAATCAAATGTCAAAGCTTCTTTAAATAGAGCAATGGGCATATGATGCGATGCATTCCAATCGTACCGGGCAAGAAGAGCCACAAAGTATTTTTCAATACTTATTACGGCAAAATTATAGCGCAAATCGTTATCGAAACGAGAGTTCTTATTGTCCAGACTTTTCCGTAAGGTAGAATAAAAACCGTTGGCGTAATGCAAACTGCTTACCGCTTGTTTGCGCATATCTTCATCGGGGATAAATGTTTCTGTTGTCATAATTTTTTTATTTGTTACTATTTATCTAATTACTTCATATTTACATAAAGTAGTTGATAAATCAATTAAATTGGAATTGATTTTTTCGGATAAAAACTTCTGCGTACAAATCAAGTAATTCATCTTTTGTTATTGTACGCTTTAATGCGTCGGCACATTCTTTTACTTTTTGTAGCAGTAATGTGCAGCCTTCATCTGTAAAAGGTAGATTAGCTTCTGTCAGATAATATATTATGGTTGCTTTGCCACTATGTTTGCCAATTAAGAATTTTTGTTCTGTTTTTCCTATTTTCTCGGCCGAAATAAGTTGATAGGTGTTCCTGTTTTTGATCAATAGGTTAGTATGAATACCACTTTCGTGAGTTAGCACCATGCTTCCGGTAATGGGCTTGCTTTCACCGAGTGTACGGTTTGATACCTGTGCAACATACGCACTTAGCTCCGAAAAACTCTCGGTACGCAACGTGCTTTTGATACCTGTACTCAGTTCCAGCGCCATTGCTACTTCTTCCATGGCTGCATTTCCGGCCCGCTCGCCAAGCCCGTTTACAGTGGTGCTGAGGCAATTTGCACCTGCCATATATGCAGCTAATGTATTGGCAGTTGCCATACCTAAATCATTGTGTGCATGAATTTCCAATGGAATATATTTTTCTACATTTCGAATGGACGAAACCATTTCAAAGGTTGTGATTGGATTCAATATCCCAATCGTATCGGCTAACCGGACACGCGAAGCACCAAAAGCACTGGCTGCAGAAACAAATTCTTTCAGAAATACCGATTCGGCTCGCGAAACATCCTGAGCTCCGATGGTAACATAATCGAACATGGGGTATGCAAATTCAATTAATTCCTTCAAGTTTTGAATAACCCAGATGCAATCTTTACCCATAGCTTTCAATAATATGGGCGAAACAGGGAATGAAATGTGTACTCCGTTTGTTCCGGCCGACTTGGCTGCATGGATATCATTTTTAGTTGCACGAGCCCAGGATAATGTTTTAAAATTAAATCCCATCTCAATAATTGTTCGAATTTCATGAATTTCAGTTTCTCCCATTGCCGGTGTGCCAATTTCAATTTCAGGAACACCTGCTCCATCCAATAACGCAGCAATACGAATCTTCTCAGAAAGAGAAAAAGCAACGCCAGGCGATTGTTCGCCGTCGCGGAGTGTGGTGTCGATAAAGTATGGTTTCATAATTTGTTGATTAGTTGATGTGGTAATGTGATGATTCGGTGATGTGTTGATGTGATGATGTGTTGATGTGATAATGATTATATTGCTATGCTGCTAACAGGATGTTTAGTTGTTATATTTTACTTGTCTGTTAATCGATAGAGTGCCAATAATCATCAAATAATGATATTGATCATCGTATCACCACATCACCGAATCATCACATCAACAAATCACCAAATCAATCTAATCTGCAATCGAATATTTCTCGCAAAGTTCGCCTTCTTCCAATGCATCAAATATCTCATCAATTACAGCTTCCGACTCTACGCCGCCATACCAAAAATTGTTTGGATGAATGACCATAACCGGACCTTGTGAACATACATTCAGGCAAGCAGTAGTACTGACTGCCACGTCCAGACCTCGGTCTGAAGCTTCTTCTGAAATATACTGGAGCAATGAACTTGCTCCTTTTTTGTTACATGCACCTTGTGCATCTCCTGCAACCCGAAACGAGTTGCATACTAAAATGTGATAATCTGGCTTTTTCATACTGATAATGAATTTAATGAGACTACCCCTAACCCCTAAAGAGGGGGACTGAGTTACTTTTGTCTCTAATGTTTATAAAATAAAAAATACATACTTAGTTCCCCTTTAGGGGTTAGGGGTAGTTTTCACCCGCATCCTTTTGCTTCTCCTTTGCAGCTGGTGCCGCATTTGAATGCATCGGGTTTGGCAATGGAGCGAATCACTTTGTTATTGTATATGCCTTCTAATCCCTCGTCGATCAGGCCGGTCATCTCTACCACGTGAATGCCACAACCTTTGAGCATTGCTTTGGGGTTTTCACCCACGCCGCTAAGCAAAATAGCACGACAATCTTTTAAATCACGGGCCATATTTAACCAGCGTTCATCGCCTTTTCCTTTGGGAGGCATATCACGCACTTCCACGTTTTTGAATCCGTTCTTTGTTTGTTCGAAAATATACACGTTACGCGCTTCGCCAAGGTGCAGGTTCACCAATAATCCTTCGTTGGTAGCAACTGCTACGTAAGGGCGACTTGTGGCGTCCATTTCTTCGGCACGCGATGAATATTCTTTTAGCAAAGCATGCGTTTCGCTTAAGTCCTGTCCCAATAATCCTGCTGCATCGGCACGACAGCGGGCGCAATGGCTCATTATCTTCAAGTGGTCGGAACACAATGTGCGGGTTTTGAAAATCATTTTTGTATCCGGCTTTTCCACCGATTCAAATGGAGTTTCGGCAGTAGGTATCAGTGGAATACAGTTGATAACATCAGCTCCGAGCTCGGCACACACTCGTGCCACTTCCGGAATATGATTCTCGTTGATGCCCGGAATAATAATGGAATTGATCTTTACCGTAATACCACGCGCTTTTAATTTAGGAATACAGGCTAGCTGGCGCTCCAACAGAATGGCTGCACCTTCTTCGCCACGATATATTTTTTTATTATACCGTACCCATTTGTAAATCTGAGCAGTGATTTTTGGATCAATGGCATTGATAGTAAGTGTTACATGCGAAACATTTAAATCGGCAATATCATCAATATACGGTTCTAAGTTCAGTCCGTTTGTAGAAAGACAGAATAATTTATCCGGAAACTCTTTACTTACACGACGCATAGTTTCAAGTGTTTCTTCGGCATTGGCAAACGGATCGCCGGGACCTGCAATGCCTATTACTGCCAGATTTTCAATTCGTCCATCTAAGTCTTTCAAATAATCAACGGCCTGAAATGGTGCTAAAACAGATGATGTAACACCCGGGCGACTTTCATTCACACAGTCGTATTTGCGATTGCAATAATTGCATTGTATGTTACATTTTGGAGCTACTGGCAGGTGAACACGTGCATTGGTATGCTTTGCTTCTTCGTTGAAACAAGGATGTGCTTGTTTTCTTTCTTCGGTCATTTCCATATCGTCTCTGTTATAAATATTTATACCCTATCGGTGAATTTTCTTGTTTGTAATCTATCAATGCATTTACTACAAGGTCGAAAAGCTCCTGCGTGCCGCGGTAACCAATGTGGTGAATGCGTGTTGCTCCGAAGCGATCGTGAATGGGGAAACCTACCCGTACCAACGGTATTTTGAGTTCGCGGGCAATGTAATAGCCTTTGCTGTTTCCCAACAGAAAGTCAGGTTTAAATTCATCAGCTTTTTCCCGTAATGTTTCAAAGTCGGCTCCTTTAATCCAACATGCTTCTATTCCAATTTCTTTCAACCAATCGGCCATGGCGGTTACAAAATCTTCTTCACCGTAAATCAATGCTTTTTTCCCAAATACATATTTATGTGCATCAACGTAAGCATCCACCAAGCGTCCACGTTCTTTTCGGTGCTTTTCGGGCACCTGTTTTCCGCTTATTTCTTCCAACGTTTTAATAAATTTATCGGAAGCCTCAATGCCGATTGGTAAGGACATTTGATGATTTCTAATGTAATATGTTGTTTGTAGCCATTCGCCGGCAGTTTGAAGAGTGCCGCTATCCTTTGTCCGGTTTACCGTTTTGTTGAACGAAGTCCCAAACTCAATGGTTGCTTTAGCATCACCAATGTGTTCTATGTCAATCATCGGTGTTCCACCGGTTGGTATCAGCTGATATTCCGATGTATATTCGTTGTCGAGTGTCTCGCTGAAATCAGGGAAAAGCACGTACTTCATACCAAAATCTTCCAGCAATTCTTTCAGGTACCGAATGTCGGCCGGAGAAACCATACCCGGAAAGATATTGAGTGTCTCAACGGTTTTATCGTGTTTCGCGATAGCTTTCACGGCAGCCAGGACTGTGTTATGGAAACCTTCGGCGTGGCTGCCGCTATAGCTGGGGGTTGAAGTGTGGATGAAAGTAGGTATGACACTTCCATCGGCTTCATGAGATTCTTTATAATGTCGTATATGCCCAGGAATATCTTCGCCAATCGTTTCCGATAAGCAAGTAGAAGCAATGCCTATGACATTGGGCTTGTATTGTTTTACAATGTTTTCAATTCCGGTAATGAAATTTTTGCTTCCGCCAAAAACTGTCGATTCTTCACTGAAATTACTGGAAGCAATATCAACCGGTTCTTTGTAATGACTAATCATGTATCGGCGAATGTACGTAGCACAACCCTGACTTCCATGAATTAATGGTACGCAACCTTCAATGCCTTTGAACACCATCGATGCACCTAACGGAGCACACAGTTTGCAGGAGTTGCGGGTGGATGTATATGTTTTTGCTTCAATCATAATTTTTAGTTTTATTTAGTAGACAAGTAAACAAGTAAACGAGTAGACTGCTAAACGTCTTGACTTGGACTGTATTAATAAGTGGTGTACTCGTTTATTTGTTAACTGGTCTACTGTTTCGTAAACTTCCACACCGGGCTCATGGCAGTTGCATAAATTTCTTTAGCGAAGTTCAACATGCCTTCGTATCCTGCCAATGGTTCTTTGCGTTCGTGATTGTGGTCGCAGAACCCGAGTCCGATTTTATGAGCAATGGGGCGTTCTTTTACACCTCCGATAAAAATATCAGCCTGCTTTTCTTTCACGAAATGCGAAAGCTCCACCGGATTCGAGTCGTCAACGATGATGGTTCCTTCGTCGCAAAGCTGTTTTATCAATTCATAATCTTCGGTTGTTCCGGTTTGCGAACCCACAATCACCGATTGAACGCCAATCAATCGTAGTGCTTTTACCAACGAAATGGCTTTAAATGCTCCGCCAACGTAAATGGCGGCTTTTTTCCCGGTAAGTTTTTCTTTGTACCAGGCCAGTTGTGGAATGAGTTTTGTAAATTCTTCTTTCACCAACTGACGGGCTTTCTCCATCATGTCGTCATCTTTGAAAAACCGGGCTACATCGTAAAGTGCATCACTCATATCTTCAATGCCGAAATACGAAACCCGCATCGAAGGAATTCCATATTCATCTTTCATCATCTTAGCCAGATAGTTCATGGAACCTGAGCATTGAACCACATTTAGCGCGGCATTGTGTGCATTGCAAATGTCGTCTACACGTCCATCGCCGGTAATGGTGGCGTTGACATGCACGCCCATTTTTTTGTAGTATTCCAATAGTATCCAAAGTTCGCCGGCCAGGTTGAAATCGCCCAGTATATTGATACTTTTAGCAGGTGTGAAAGGTTTGCTTTTGGTTCCCACCAGTTTGAAAATGGATTCGCAAGCTACTTTGTACCCGTCCTTTTTGGAACCCTGAAATCCGGGTGCCTGTACAGGTATAATTGGAATACCTTTTTCTTTTTCTACTGTACGGCAAATTTGTTCTACATCATCGCCAATAACCCCTACAATACAGGTTGTATAAATAAAGGCAGCTTTGGGTTTATGCAGGTCGATAAGTTCTATAATGGAAGCATAGAGTTTCTTTTCTCCGCCAAAAATCACATCCCGTTCCTGCAAATCGGTACAATAACTCAGTCGGTGTAATTCGGGTCCCGACGAGAGTGAACCCCGTATGTCCCAGGTATAGGCAGCACACCCAATTGGTCCGTGAATAATATGAAGGGCATCCACAATGGGGTAAAGCACCACCCGCGATCCGCAAAATACACAGGCACGTTGGCTAACACTTCCCGCCAGACTGGCTTTGTTGCAATCAATCGTTCGCTCGTTGGCTCCTGCAATTGAAACTTGCTTTTGTCTATCATCTAATATATGTCCCATAGCCTTCTCCTCCAATTAAGAATTTATAATTCAAAATTCAAAATTCACATTCACCTTTAATCATTTATCGTGCCATTAACAAATTATCTATGTTTTATAACATGTGCGATGCAGTTAATGTATTGAATATGATTGTTGTGCTATTTTTATTTTTAGGCTATTGGATAGGAATACAATGAGCTTTTACTATGGTGTGACTTGTGTAAATCATACATTTAAGTAGGAAATTATACTTAAAATGTAGGAAAGGTAAGGGAGTCAAAGTTGACAGGGAGATATATGGAAGTAGTGTTTTCTGGAGATAGAGGTAGTTTGCTCTTATATAAAATTACGACTCCACTAAAAAGTGAAGCCGTAAATGTTGATTTTCCCAATGGCAACTTGAGAGAGAAAAATAGAAGTATTGAATAAAAGCCATTCCGACTTATGTCATGCGTCGATGCGACTAAATATTGTATAAAAACCCAAGGACGTAGACTGACAGAATGCTAACTAACAACATAATAACGTCCCCGGGTTTTTTAATTACAATTGGAATTCAACCTTTTCTTCCAAACAAGTGCGATCGTAATGTTCCAAAAATGCATCCATAATTTGTTTTACTAAATTAGCCCCACCATCGTAACCAGTTTTTGCAAAGTAGTTATGTCCGGGACGGTCGGCAATCGGGAATCCGAAGCGAACAAAAGGTGTATTTTCGTCGCGTGCAATGTATTTACCGTATGTATTTCCGATTAATAAATCCACACCTTCTTGTTTAATCCATTGGTGCATACGGAACATATCGGCCAATTCACCGCTTTTGAATTTTGCTTCCGGAATATCTTTCAGTAACTCGGGCATTTTAGTATCGAAATACTTACTTGGAGTTCCGGTAACAATATAAACCGGTTTCATATCCATGCTTACTAAAAACTCTACTAACGGAATCAACGTATCAGGGTCTCCCCACAGTGCAACTCGTTTTCCGTACAAGTATTTCGAACTATCCGAAATCAGGTCGATTAAACGTCCTCGCTCATCGTTCAGGCTTTGAGGAATCGGAACATTAGCGTGGCGGCTGAGCGACATTAAGAATCGGTCGGTAGCTTTAAATCCAATGGGGATATCCAACATCTCGAATTTTACTTTACATTTATTGTCGAGTTTGATACAAGCATCTTCGGTGCACGAATGTCCAAGGCCTAATGTAAATTTACTGTCGCCTGTCAATTTCATGTCTTCGATGGTTGTTCCGCCTGTTGGATACATTTTGTAATGTCCATCCAGTGGAGCATCCAACACGTCGGTCATATCGGGAAACATAATTGTACGTGCTTCCATAACCGTTGTCAATCGTTTGATTTCACGCATATCCGAAGGTTCCATCCATCCGGCAGCGATATTGATAACGTTACGTTTCTTTGGTGTTGCCGTTGAGAAAAACTTTACAAAAGCAGCAACCTGATTGGAATATCCCGTTACGTGTGTTCCAACATAACTTGGGGTATTGCAATGGATTACGTATTTTCCTTCGGGAACAAGTCCATCTTCGTTGGCTTTTGATACGATTTGAACCAGGTCATCACCAATTGTTTCCGACAAACAGGTGGTGTGTACGGCTATAACTTCGGGTTTATACACCGTGAACATGGTGTCGATAGCCTGAACTAAGTTGGCTGAACCTCCAAATACGGAAGAACCTTCAGAAAATGAGCTGGTACCGGCCATGATTGGTTCGCGGAAGTGGCGCGATAAAGCACTTCGGTGATAAGAGCAACACCCTTGTGAACCGTGGCTATGTGGCAGGCATCCGTGGATACCCAATGCTGCAAACATTGCGCCTACAGGTTGGCAAGTTTTGGCCGGGTTAATGGTCAGTGCCTTCCTGTCTATTTCAAATGCAGTGGTATGTCTGAGTAACATAATGTTCTAATTTATAATTATTAATTCATAATTAAATTTTGACTTGATAATTGACTACTTAATAAGTAAGCATTGTCAATTATCAATTGTCAATTGAATACGTATTCGGCAGATACAAACTCCTCACTTTCCCAAGGTGCTTTCATTTGTTTGAAAATGGTGCTGCAAGCAATCATTTCTATGTCCTTGTAAAAGTTTATAGCTCCTTTGAAACCTGCGTATGGTCCGCCATTATCATAGTTATGCAGCTGTTTCATTGGGATTCCCATTTTTTGTACTACATACTTTTCTTTAATTCCGGCACAAAACACATCCGGTTTATAAAGTTCGATGAGTTTTTCCATCTCGAAATGACTCAAATCGTCGATTACCAATGTGCCTTTCTTCATATCAGTCATCATCCCTTTGTATTCGTTGAATTCAATATCAAATGCTTCTTTCAGTTGAGCCAGTTCTTCTTCCGATTTGCGCGGATTGAAACGTGTTGGGTCCGGAACAACCGTTATTTCCTCAATGTTACGACTGTCGGCATCAATTTGGATAGTTGGCATTACGCGGCGACCTTCATAGTCATCCCTGTGTCCGAATTCATATCCGGCAACGAGTACTTCCATTCCAAGTTCAGTAAATAATTCTTGATAATGGTGTGCACGTGAGCCTCCAACAAACATCATGGCAGTTTTGCCTTCTGTTTTAGCTTTAGCTTTTGTAATGGCTGTATTTACAGTTTCCATTTCTTCGGCAATAACTACTTCAATACGATCCATCAATTCCTGGTCGCCAAAGTATTGACCCACTTTGCGCAATGTTTTTGCAGTTGCATCAGCACCTATAAAGTTTGCCTTTGCCCATGGAATTCCAAATGAAGTTTCCAACATTTCGGCTACGTAGTTGATAGACCTATGGCACATTACTAAACTGAAATCGGCAGTGTGAGCAGTTTCAAATTGTTCCAGGGTAGAGTTACCCGACATGGTAGCGATAATATCCACACCTATCTTTTCGAACAAATCTTCGATAACAAAAGCATCTCCTCCGATATTGTATTCGCCCAGTACGTTTACGGCATATTTGTGTTTACGTTTCGGATTGTCATTATTTCCGATTAAGTTTTTATACAGTCCGTTGTTGGCAATGTGGTGACCGGCTGACTGTGATACTCCACGATAACCTTCGCATGAGAAACCAAAAATGTTTACTTCCGGAAACTCTTCTTTCATCTGGCGTGCTACACGGTGAACATCATCACCGATTAATCCAACCGGACAAGTAGAGAAAATAGCTATGCCTTTTGGGTGGAACAACTCGTGTGCCTCGCGAATAGCTTGTTTCAATTTTTCCTCGCCGCCAAATACAATATTCGAATCCTGCATGTCGGTAGAGAAGGCGTAAGGAATATAGTTTTCCATTTCGGGTTTGTCGGCGCGTGTCTGGTTACGACGTGTTAACCACGAGTAATACCCACAACCGATTGGTCCGTGTGTGATGTTTATAATGTCCCTTGTAGGGCCGAGTACCACACCTTTACAGCCGGCATATGTACAACCACGTTGGGTAATAATGCCCGGAATGGTACGTATGTTTGCCTGAATCTTAGGAATTGCATCCGGATCGTTAATGACAATTGATTTTGCTCTTTTCTTCCCTACTTTCGAAGGGTAGGCAGCAACTACTTCGTCAGTGAAGTTCGTCAAATCCAATTCTTTTTTATTTTTCTTTTCCATTGTTTTTCCTCCTGATTAGTCTAAAGTGATATCACCTTTTTCTCCCGTTCTTACACGAATAGAATCAATTGTGTTAATCACAAATATTTTACCATCACCACTTTTACCTGTTTGATTCGCTTTAATCAACGTTTCAACTGCAAGATCTTTTTTCTCATCGGTTACAACAAGCGTTATCATGCGTTTTGATTTTAAGCGAGGCATCTCTACAATAAGCTCCTGTTGGTCGGGATCTAAATTGGCGGCTTTTTCAAATCCACCTTTTCCCATTCCTCTGCCCAATACGGGCATGGCTGTGAACGATGGCAGTCCAACATCCGAAAGTGCCAGTTTGGTTTCGCTCATTTTTGAGATTCGTATCATTGCTAATATCAGTTTCATACTTCTTTGTTTTTTTGTTATTTACTTCGTGATATTTACTCCCTCTGGTCGTGATATTTGCTTCGCGATATTAATTGTCATTTCACCCGAAGGGTAATATCCCAATATCGCCCGAAGGACTACTATCGACTAATAACTATATTTTAAACTTCTTTTCTACCACTGGAAATGGTGTAGCTTTCGTCTACCTGAGTAACAAATATTTTACCATCACCGAACTGGCCTTGCTCTCCAGTACGAGCTGATTCCATTATGGTTTCGATTACAAAATCTTTATCTTTTGCCGGAATGGTTATCATTAGCAAATCTTTTGGTAGCTCATCGTATGTTACATTTCCTACTTTGATACCACGTTGTTTACCACGACCAAAAACGGCTAATTTAGTTACTGCCGGAAAACCTGCATCAAATAACGCTTTCATAACAATGGCTGATTTCTCCGGACGAACAATTGCTCTTAATAAATACATAATGTGTTGATTTTTTAGATGACCCCCAACCCCTAAAGGGGAGTAAAAGGGTTATGGTTATAAATAAATTTGATTGATTGTACACCGCCAAAAGCCCCCTTTAGGGGATTGGGGCATTAGTTCATAATTCCAAATCCAACTAATAACTCTTCCAACGCTGACATTTCCAACGGCTTTGGAATAACGAACATGTTGTTGTCGTTTATTTTTTTAGCTAATGAACGATATTCATCTGCTTGTTGGTGGTCGGGAGCATGGTCGATAACTGTTTTACGATTAATTTCAGCATGTTGAACCATGTTGTCGCGTGGCACGAAGTGAATCATTTGAGTTCCTAATTGACGGGCAAATTCTTCAATCATATTGGCTTCGTTGTCTACCTTACGTGAATTACAAATCAATCCCCCAAGGCGAACTGTTCCAACTTTACCAAACTTAGATATTGATTTGCAAATGTTGTTGGCTGCATACATAGCCATCATTTCGCCCGATACAACGATATAAACTTCTTCGGCTTTACCATCTCTGATTGGCATCGCGAATCCGCCGCAAACAACGTCACCCAATACGTCGTAAAAAACATAATCCAATGATTTGTCTTCATCGTAAGCACCAAGTTGTTCAAGCAAATTGATAGAAGTGATAATTCCACGACCGGCACATCCTACGCCGGGTTCAGGTCCTCCTGATTCAACACAGCTTGTGTTTGTAAACCCGAGTTTCATAACATCGTCCAAATCAATATCTTCACCTTCGTCGCGTAAGGTATCTAATACTGTTTTTTGAGCTAACCCGTGCAGCAGCAAACGTGTTGAGTCTGCTTTTGGGTCACAACCCACTACCATTACTTTTTTTCCCATTTCAGCCAATCCAGCTACCGTGTTTTGAGTGGTTGTGCTTTTGCCAATACCACCTTTTCCGTAAATTGCAATCTTTCTCATCTTTTTTATATTTAAAATGAATAACCTGTTTATGGTTTAACTTTTAAACCTGCTACCTGTTATTCATTTATCGTGCCATTAACATTTAGTGCTCAATTTTCATACGGTTTATGATCCTGTAATGTGCTGATTACAATTGGAATAAAAAATATTTTATAATGTATGAATAAAGGTACAGCAGGGAATTTGCACGAGTGGAAAAAGTAAAGAATCCTACATTCATGTAGGGAATTATACTTAAAAGGTAGGAAAAGAATGTTATTTAAATCGGTCATCGGAGCGTAGTTTTTCCAAGGACAGATTCTTATTTTTCTCCAGCCATCCGATTTCTACGTTTTCTCGATTATCGTATCGTGGATAGAATGGTTTTATATCAATCAGCGGAGTTCCATCGAGCATATCTACTTGTTCGATATATACAATATTTCCTTCAATACCCAGCAATCTTACGGTTGAAATGCCAATGGCATTTGGTCTTTTCGGGGCTTTAGTTGCAAAAATACCATGAGCTTCGATATCCATAAATGGAACTACAGTAAGTTCATAACCAGTTATTTTGTGAAAATGATAAATCAGCGTTATGTGTGAGAATCCCTCCAGATCTTTTAATCCGGCTACAAATTCCGGTAAAAGTTCGATATAACCTTTTACGCCTTCGGCAGCAATAGGTTGAATTGGCATATTCTTTACATCTTTATGGGGAGTAAAGATGGTTCCGATAGGTTTTATTGTTATATTTTCCATATTTGTTTTACTAATATTCTCCTATTTTCCGATCATAACTTCAGTCGATTTCACGATGGCATATACCACATCTCCAACTTTGAGTTTTAAATCGGCCACACTTTCAATGGTAATTACAGAACTGATTACATTTCCATTTCCAATGTTGATTTTTATTTTGGCCATAACACTACCCGGGGTAATTTCTTCAATAGTTCCTTTGAGCTTGTTTCTTGCACTAATTTCCATAATTTGATGATTTTAATTGATAATTTATTTTGATTGAAATATTTGGGAATAATACTCCATTTTTAATTTGTATTCTGATGATTTTTGGTTGAAGACATCTACAGGTTTACCTTCGCTTATAACAGTTCCGTTTTTAAGTAGAATAACTGTTGATGCCAGATGAAGAACTTCCTGCAGATCGTGGCTAACCATGAGTGTAACTGTGTTAAGCAGGTCGTGCGCTTTGCGTATTTCGTGTTGAAGCGACAGTCTCATTTCAAAATCGAGCGCCGAAAGTGGCTCGTCGAGAAGTAGTACGTTGGGTTTGGCAGCTAATGCCCGTGCCAATGCTACCCGTTGTTTTTGTCCACCGGAGAGTTTGTCGGGATGTTGGTTTTTCAAAACTCCTAAATCGAATAGGTCCAACAATTTATCTACTTCTACTTTATCCTTTTCTTTTTGAGCAAAGCTGATGTTCTTCTCCACGGTCATGTTGGGGAAAAGAGCATAATTCTGAAACATATACCCTACGTTCCGTTGTTGCGGCGGTAGATTTATCTTCTTTTCGGAATCAAACCAAACTGTATTATTAAACTCAATCCGCCCTTTATCCGGTTTTGTAAGTCCGGCTAATATACGCAATAACGTTGTTTTCCCGGCACCTGAATGGCCAAACAGACAAAGTAATTCGTTATCCTTAATTTCGGTGCAAATTTCTAAATTTGTCTTGCCTCCGGAGGTTAGCATTTCGCGCTGAACATTAATTTTCAACATATCAAAAAAGAATTTTTTTCTTGCCATTTATACTGTAAATCAGCGTAAGAATAAGCAATGAAACGATAAATAAAATAAATGAATACTGATTGGCAGTATGATAATTCAGTGCCTGAACCTCATCAAATATAGCAATGGATGCTACCCTTGTTTCACCCTGTATGTTACCACCAACCATAATTACTACACCAAATTCACCAATACAATGTGCAAAAGTCATAGCAATGGCGGTGATGATTGATGGAATCATATTTGGAATCAATACCCGAAAAAATGTAGTGAATTCGGACTTGCCCAACGTGTAAGCAGTTTCACGAAAGCTTTTGGGAATACTGGTCAGTCCGTTTTGCAGGGGTTGAATCATAAACGGCAAACTGAAAAGTACACTTGCAATCAACACACCTGCGAAACTAAATGCTAACCAGGTATTGAAATGCTCTGCCATAAACCGCCCAAATGCATTTTGCGGACTGTAAGCAACCAACATATAAAATCCCAATACGGTTGGAGGCAATACCAATGGCATGCTGAACAGTGCTTCCAATAAAGCTTTTAAAGGAAAGCGTTTGTAAGCGAGCACGTATGCGATGGGAAATCCTGTTATAAAAAGTATAGCAGTGGTCCAACCAGCCAGTCTGCCGGTGAGCGAAAGTGTGTTTAAAAAATCTTGATCCATAATTTTAATTGGGTTCCGCAATTTCCGAATCGCGATTATTACTATCTATTTTATCCAACTTTTCCAAAGTTTAGAACTTTCGAAAAGTTCATCAACTACTAGCTATTTACTGCCAACTAATCCATATCCCCACTTCTCCCAAATTTCTTTTGTTGCCGACGAAAGAACAAATTTCTTGAATTTGGCTGCTTCGGTATTCAACACTGGAGTTTTAATTAGGATACAAGCTTGCTCAATTGGTTTGTAAAGTGATTGAGGAATAATGTAATAACTCCCTTTTCCTGCCATTTCGGGAGCCAAAGCCAGCGAAAGGGCAATAAAACCAATCTCGGCATTTCCGGTAAAGGCAAATTGTGCTGTTTGTGAAATATCGTTGCCAAAAGCAATTTTCGATTTTAATCCATCATATAGTTTCTGGCTTTTCAGCAACTCTAAAGCCCGTTCGCCATAAGGTGCGGTTTCGGGATTGGCAATGGCTATTTTTTTTATTGTTGTACTTTTTAGTATTTCCAATCCTTTTTTACCAAACTGTAAGGTGCTGCTGTACATAACTAATTTCCCAAAAGCGTAGGTTGTCATTGATCCGGTGGTAAGTCCTTTTTCTTTCAACTTCAAGGGAAACTCATTGTCGGCAGCCATAAAAAAATCGAACGAAGCACCATTTTGAATTTGTTGGATAAGCATTCCTGAACTTCCAAAAGTCAGATTCACTTTAGCTTTAGGATTTTGCTTTACATAAACTGTTTTAATTTCTTCCAATACATAACGTAAGTTGGCTGCTGCGGCTACATTTACTTTTTGAGCCGAGATGGTTATCGCCGCGAGCAATATTGCTAATGAAATTGTTATTCGTTTCATATTTATTGATATTTATAATTTTGAATTATGGATTGTTTATAGAAATTTTGGTTTGATAGAGAACATTATATACGCCCATTGCGGAGTTCGGACTGCAGGTATAATTGCTGAAGTTATTATGTTTTTAGCAATAAGGGTATTATTCGTGTTAAAATATGTACACCAACCACCTTGAACGGATGTCCAGGGATTTAGTTTGTAATTTACAATTAAATCAAATTCAGAACCCAACTCTTTGCCAAAGGCAATTCCTTTGCTGTTTTTCCCCGAAAATTCAGAGTTAAAGAGATGATACGTTCCAGCTAAACTTAAATTTTCCGCAATTTTACCTGTCACTCCAACGTAATAGTCCAGTAATCCCTGCGTTAAAGCCACATCCCAATAATCCATTAATCCATAGAAAGTATGGTCGCTACCATATAATTTCTTGAAATTCGATTGAGTTCCATCAGTTGTATTATTATCGCCCGAAACATAGTCGGTTCCGATATTTGCAGAAATTATATTCGAAAATTTATAATTAATTTTCATTGCCAGCATTTTCCCGTTCATTTTCGACCCCATATTATTCTTCTCTGCCTGAAAATAAGCTGTTGCCAATGCGCTTACAGGCAAAGATTCATTAGAATACTTTAAATTTCCACCAAAAGTATATGCATGGTACATGTTGATTTTAAGATAGTTTCCACCATTTTTTGTCTTTACTGTGTCTTGAACCCCTTCATCTACACCGAGAAGACTAAGATTTATGCCATCAGCAATATTCTTAGTTAACCATACATACCCCATATATCGATAATTTGATATTGGACTATAGTAAGTTTCGGAAGAAATAATTGAATTGTTGTTATAGGCCAACCCTAAATGTCCTTGAAAATCGTTCACACAGTATTTTATTAATGCTACATCGTGCGAAGTTCCCGTATTACTCCAATCTGAGGCTGAAAAAAGACGACCGTCGTCGTACTGCAACGCCTGACGGCCAATTTTGAACGATAAGCCCGGTGCTATAAGCATTTGTGCCCATGCTTCAAAAATTCCGGTTGTAGCAACGCTTGATGAATTTGGGGTTTGTCCGTATGTTCTGGAATCCTGCAATGTAATTTGTGTGCTTAAAGCAGCACTTGTAAAGGTCATTCCAATACGGGTACGTTGAATTGCGGAAACTCCGGGATCATTGGTTGTGAGCAGTGGTTTTGTAAATCCATCACGATCTTCGATTCGAGGACGAATTTCTCCATCGATTACTACTGTTTGAGCAACTGAAATTACTGAGCTAAAGCTCAACATAAAAACGAGTAAATACTTTTGTAAATGAACTACTTTCATATTGTTTAATTTTTTTCGTTATAACCTAAAAAGAACAACGCTGAGTAAATTTTTAGCGATATTCATAAATAAGAATATCGCTATTCTAAAAAAAACAGCTTTCTAATTCGCTGTCACTTTGAGCAAGAAACTGAATGATGTCTGCCACTTTTTTCTCATACGTCCGGATAAGTTTCATGCCATATGGGCTTATTTTGCAACCACCACCATCTTTTCCACCTTTTTGCCTGATAATTATTGGCACCGGCGACAAATGATTAAGTTTATCGAGAATATGCCACGCATGTTGATAGGACATTTTCAGGTTTTTAGCTGCGGCGTGTATAGATCCGTCAATCGCAACTTGTTTTAAGAGCCGGATTTGCATTGAGCCAAGAAATAATTCACCTTCGCGATAGAATGAAAGTTCGGCAGATATGTTAAAAACCTGATGGTACATTGTTCTTGCATATTTGTTGTTGGAAATAGGAACCTATTTTTGTGCACCAAAAAGTTTCTTATTCCGGAAAAGGCATTCCAATTCCTGTGCCATTGATTTATATTATTGATATACAGAGTTATATATCTTAAATAATTCTACCGGTTGTCTTTGAAAGCTACTCAATTGTATGTGAAAAATTTAGGTTCTTACAAATATGTCGTCTTTGAGGATGTCTACTTATTTTAAGGAACTACATTCAGGGATTGCCGGATTGGAGAGCACCTGTTTTTTGATCGTTGGTTTATTTTCCGTACCTTTGCACAAAATCGTATTCCGTCAGGTTAAATGAAGAGCTTGTGAAAGAAGAATGGATGCGTTAAATATTCTATGACATTTGATAAATTAGATCTTATTGAGCCGATCTTAAACGCTCTCCAACACGAAGGTTATACCCAACCAACCCCTATTCAGGAAATTTCAATTCCAATTGTACTTAAAGGTAAAGATTTATTAGGCTGCGCACAAACAGGAACCGGAAAAACGGCTGCTTTTGCCATTCCTATTTTACAACAATTGTATCAAAACAAAACAAATGACAAGATTCATCGTAAAATTAAAGTGTTAATTGTTACGCCAACACGTGAATTAGCTATTCAGATTGGTGAAAGTTTTACTGCCTACGGACGTTTTCTCAATTTCCGCCATGCCGTTATTTTTGGTGGTGTTCCGCAAAGTCAGCAAGTAGGTGCTCTGAAACAAGGCATTGACATTCTGATTGCCACACCGGGGCGTTTGCTCGATCTGCAAAGTCAGGGATATGTAAAACTGAATGAATTGAGCATTTTTGTGCTCGACGAAGCCGATCGAATGCTTGACATGGGTTTTATTCACGACGTAAAAAAACTCATCAAACTTATACCTGCCAAACGTCAGTCGCTTTTCTTTTCAGCCACAATGCCCGATTCCATTCGTGTGCTGGCCGGAACAATTCTGACCGATCCGGAAGAAGTAGCTGTTACACCTGAATCAACCACTGCCGAAACCGTTCAGCAGGAAATGTATTATGTGGAAGCAGCCAATAAAAAGGATTTATTGATTCATATTCTCCAGGATAAAAAAATTGCAACGGCTCTGGTTTTCACACGTACCAAACATGGTGCCGACAAAGTACAACGTTTATTGGTGAAAGCGCACATAAAAGCGGAAGCTATTCACGGCAACAAATCACAAAATGCCCGTCAGAATGCGCTGCGAAATTTCAAAGACCGTTCCACCCGTGTGTTGGTGGCTACCGATATTGCCGCCCGTGGCATTGATATTGACGATTTGAATCTGGTAATTAATTATGAAATTCCCAATATTCCGGAGACATATGTTCACCGAATTGGCCGGACGGGCAGAGCCGGACTTGAAGGAAAAGCCGTTTCGTTTTGCGACGTGGAAGAGCTGGAATATTTGCGCGATATTCAAAAACTCATTTCCATTGATATTCCGGTTGTCAAAGGGCATCCTTTTGAGGCTGAATTTGAATTGACCGACAAAAAATCGAAGGTTAAACCAAAAGTGGCAACCCGCGGTAAAGGTTCGGGCATTGATCCCTGCAAAGGCAAACGCAGGGTTGGGAGCGATAGGAATGTGAGCAAACCTCAAGCTTCAAAAGCTCCTGCACACTCTGATGCAAAATCGGAAAATACCTCCAAAAAAATATTTTTCAGAAAAGACAGCAAGTAAAGTGTATTTTGTTAATATCAAAAAATAATAAAACCCGGCGCATTAATTTGGTCGGGTTTTATTGTTTTTCGAACGAATCAGATATTTTTACTTGAAATAAATTATCTTTGCAAGCATGAATATGCTCCATAAAGACATAAAAACCTACACCTTTGCCGAAATGGCACAACAGTATTCCGATTTTGCACTGAAGCGGATGGAAGTTGTTTATCGTGCTTCTAACGGTGCACCCGATGTCCCTCACCGGCACGATTATTATACTATTATCTTTATAGAAAAAGGCAAAGGAACTCATTTTGTTGATTTCAAGGAATATAATGTTGAAGACCGGACTATTTATTTTATTTTGCCGGGTCAAATGCATCAACTTATTCTCACGGCTGAACCGATTGGTTGGGTGATAACTTTTACGGATCAATTCCTGATTGCCAACTCCATTTCGGAGAAAATGATCAATGACATTTTTCTTTTCAACGATTATGGTCAGTCGCCACCACTTCCGGTTAGTGAAAGTGATTTAGTCATTTATAAAAGCCTGACAGAACAAATGACTCATTTTGCCAGTTCACTTGAAACCTACACACTCGAAGCGGTTGGCTCATTGGTGAAACTATTTCTGATTCAGAGCAATAACCATTGTTCGCTTCGCAAAAGCAATAATCCGCAATTAATTGAAACGGGAAATCACCTTCTTCGAACGTTTAAACAGTCGCTGAATAAAAAATATGCCTCAGCGCACATGGTGTCCGATTATGCCGACGAATTGGCCGTTACGGCCGATTACCTGAATAAGACGGTAAAAAACTTAACCGGAAGATCGGCTAAAGATCATATTCAGAGTAAATTAGTTATCGAAGCTAAACGGTCTTTACTTTTCAGCAATGTCAGCAGCAAAGAGCTGGCTTACGAACTTGGTTTTGAAGAATCGGCTCATTTCAACAACTTTTTTAAGAAAATTACCGGTCAAACTCCTTCCGAATTTCGTATTTTAGCACGTCAGTCCTGATTTTTGCAATCAATCACCCGTTTTTGTTATTTTATGCGGCGTTTTGTCGCCGTACCTTTGTCGTGTCAAATTCAAAGAAGAATTTATAATTAAAACGACAGCGTATGAAAACAATATTGCATAAATCGGAAACACGTGGACATGCCAATCACGGTTGGTTGGATTCACATCACACCTTTAGTTTTGCCAATTATTATAACCCCGAGCGGGTTCATTTCGGGACATTACGGGTTCTGAACGATGACCGGGTAATGGCAGGAGAAGGTTTCGGAACACATCCGCATGATAACATGGAAATTATTTCCATTCCACTTTATGGCGATTTGGAACATAAGGACAGCATGGGCAATCATGGTGTTATCAGCACCGGTGAAATTCAGGTGATGAGTGCCGGAACCGGTATCTTTCACAGCGAGTTTAATAAAAACAAAGACAAAGAGGTGCAATTTTTACAAATCTGGGTTTTCCCGAATAAAAAGAATGTAACACCGCGCTACGACCAGATTTCACTTACCAATATTGAAAAACCAAATGAATTGGTTCAGATTCTTTCACCAAATCCAACTGATCAGGGCGTATGGATTCATCAGAATGCATGGTTTCATTTAGGTGACTTATCCGAAGGTTGGGAAGGTAAGTATGACTTAAAGGATAAAAATAATGGAGTGTATTTCTTTGTAATAGAAGGAAGTGTAACTGTTGCCGGTCAAAAACTAAACAGGAGGGATGGTTTCGGTGTAAGCGAA
The DNA here is from genome assembly GCA_021779195.1 of Bacteroidota bacterium. GTDB lineage: Bacteria > Bacteroidota > Bacteroidia > Bacteroidales > Paludibacteraceae > Paludibacter. The sequence continues at coordinate 80,016 of JAJYBB010000001.1, forward strand.
GTAGAATCAATAGCTATTAAAACAAACTCTTTGACAAAATTGTTGGTTATGGAAATACCAATGTAATTCATAGTTCATAAATCAAAAAAAACAAAAAAAAATGGAATCAATTAAAAAATTTTTAGCAACCGACCAACAATCATGGTCATTACTTTTAGTTCGTCTTGCATTAGGCGTAGTTATTTTACCTCACGGTATGCAAAAAGCTCTTGGTCTTTTTGGTGGATATGGTTTTACAGGAACAATTGGTTTTTTCGAATCAATGGGAATGCCTTTTATTTTAGCTCTTCTGGTAATTTTAGCTGAATTCGTGGGCAGTCTTGGATTAATTGCCGGGATCGCAACTCGATTTATGGCATTTTCGCTTTTTATTGAAATGACTGGAGCCATGATTTTAGGAGGTCACATTCATAATGGATTCTTTATGAACTGGTTTGGGACTCAAAAAGGTGAAGGCATTGAATATTTTATTTTAGTTATAGGAATTTCACTTGCAGTTTTGATAGGCGGAAGCGGCAAATTCTCACTCGACAACATCATTTCAAAAAAGCTGAAGTAAATTATTGAAAACAGCATCATTTTGAAAAAAATTTGATGTTTCTTTAATATGTAACCCTTTATAATTTAAGTAACTTAACGGTGTATTATTTTACCGTTAAGTTACTTAATGTTTTTTTGTCGCATTTTACATCTTGATTTGAAAATATCATATCATTTTAAAAATTGGGTTCAAAATTACATACAGCATTTAGTTTGCTGAGTGGCAATACGCTGCTTATATTAAACAGCCGTAAATTTATTCAAATATTTCCATTATATTTGTCCGTTAAATATGAATTTCGGTATGCTATATTTTTTTTAAAAGAATCTACATGGATACATTGCTAATTATTTGTGCCGGTATTTTAGTAGTTGCAGGTTTAGTTGGCTCAATTTTCCCAAAATTGCCCGGAACTCCATTGAGTTATTTGGGACTCATACTTATTCATTTAAGCACATTGACAGAATATTCTATTCATTTTTTCGTGCATTGGGGCTTAATTGTAATTACAGTTCAAGGACTTGACTATTTATTACCTCGTTGGGGAACCCGAAAATTCGGTGGGAGCAAAAGAGGGGTATGGGGTGGCATAATCGGGCTGTTGGTTTGTTTTTATTTTGGGAAATGGGGTATTGTTACCGGAGCTGTGTTGGGTTCATTTATTGGTGAACTAACTGGTGGCAGAAAAACATACAATGCTATAATTCAATCTATTGGTGCATTTTCTATTTTTATTATCGGAACCATTTCTCAACTTATTGTTTCAGGTTGGTTATTTCACCATTATTTCGTAGCCCTTAGTTTATGGTTTTAATAAACGTATTAAATTTATAATTTCAAGATATTATTAATTTTATCTATCTAACATTTTCAATCAACTCGACCAGCGATACTAAACTTTGATTACCTGTTTCCATATTTTTAAGCATAACTTTTCCTGCATTCATTTCAATCTCGCCAACAATGGCTACAAATGGGATCTGTTTATTGTCGGCGTAGGTCATCTGTTTTTTCATTTTTACTGGTTCAGGGTAAATTTCAGCGTTAATACCTTCTGAGCGTAAATACTTTAACCATGACAGACAGTAAATCAACTCCTTTTCGCCAAAGCTTACAAACAAAATGCGGGTTTGTTCGGCAGATGTTTCAGGATAGAGATTTAATTGATTCAAAACGTCATAAATTCGGTCGGCACCAAACGAAATGCCTACTCCCGAAACACCTTCTAATCCAAATACTCCAGTCAAGTTGTCATAACGTCCGCCACCGGTAATACTTCCCATTTCTACATCCAATGCTTTAACTTCGAAAATTGCGCCTGTATAGTAATTCAACCCGCGTGCCAATGTCAAATCTAATTCGATGGGCGTTTCAACATCAACTGTCTTGCAAAATCCGAAAATCGTCTCAAGTTCCGAGATTCCTTTCATTCCGATTTCAGAATCTGATAAAACCAGCCGAAGTTGTTCTATTTTTTGATCGTTTGTTCCCGTCAGTTTCAAAATTGGTTGCAAATTGGATATAGCTTCAGCGGAAATTCCTTTTGAAGAAAGCTCTTCATTCACTTTTTCCAACCCAATTTTATCCATTTTATCAATGGCAACCGTTATGTCAGTGATTTTATCAGTCTGCCCAATTATTTCAGCAATTCCCGACAGAATTTTTCGATGATTTATTTTAACGATAATATTAATTTTTAATCGGCGGAAGACATCGTCAACGATCTGAATTAATTCTAATTCGTTCAATAATGAATCACTACCTACCACATCCACGTCGCATTGATAAAATTCACGGTATCTTCCACGCTGTGGACGATCGGCACGCCAAACCGGCTGAATCTGAAATCGTTTAAATGGGAAAGAAATCTGGTCGCGATTTTGAACTACAAACCTGGCAAAAGGTACCGTCAAATCGTAACGCAAACCTTTTTCTGATATTTTTGGAGTAAGTTTCGTGCTGCTTCGCAATTCATCTTCAGACAGTCCGGCCAAAAAATCACCTGAATTAAGCACTTTGAACAATAATTTATCCCCTTCGTCACCATATTTACCCATTAACGTTGAGAGATTTTCAATTGCAGGAGTTTCAATTTGCTGAAATCCATAAAGCCGAAAAACTTCTTTTATGGTATCGAAGATATAGTTACGGTTAGCCATTTCTTGTGGCGTAAAATCACGTGTACCTTTTGGTATGGAGGGTTTTTGCATAACGTTTAATAAAATTGAACTTGCCTATGAAGCAAATGAAATCATTTCTATAAAAACACGGCATTGAAATGTCGTAAATCGAAATAGATTCAGGAAAAAATTATAAATATATACCTTGAATGAAATGAAAAAAGGCATTTCAAAACAGCTTTTTTGAAACGCCTCTTTCATGTTTTTTGAAAGCCTAAAACTACTTTCTAATGCCCAATTCTTTGATAATGTGGCGGTAACGTTCAATATCTTTTGCCTTTAAATAATCGAGCAACCGACGACGTTTCCCTACTAACATAACTAAAGAGCGTTCTGTACTATGATCTTTTTTGTTTGACTTGAGATGCTCAGTCAAATGGTTGATACGGTAAGAAAACAATGCTATTTGCCCTTCAGATGAGCCGGTATCAGTGTTAGACTTCCCGTATTTACCAAAGATTTCTTGCTTTTTTTCAGCGGTTAAATACATGATAATTAATTAAAAATTTATAATTCGTAATCCCTAATTAAAGAAGATAGTTTGTTTTCTTATTTCAAACGGTTTATCCTTAATTTTGAGCTTGCAAAGATAGTTCATTAATTTTGAATTGCCAAGTATTGATTCATTTTCTTTTTTATTCAGGAAATATTTTTCGGTGCATCATTAATATTCCATGAAATTAATTGATACAGCGGAATTATTTGCATATCCAACACAAATTATTTACTTTTGCTAAAAAATAATTTGTATGACAGTTTATAAACGCATCTTATTGAAATTAAGCGGTGAATCGCTAATGGGAAACCAACAATACGGCATTGATCCGAACCGTCTTACGGAATATGCTGCTCAAATTTCCGAGTTGGTCGAAATGGGTGTCGAAGTGGGAATTGTGATTGGTGGAGGAAATATTTTTCGTGGAATAAGTGGCACTTCCAAAGGTTTCGATCGTGTTCAGGGCGATCAGATGGGAATGCTTGCTACTGTTATCAATAGTTTAGCTTTGAACTCTGCATTACAAGTTGCAGGCTCAAAAACACGTGTTTTAACATCCATTCGGATGGAACCGATCGGCGAATTGTATAGCAAATCTAAAGCCATGGAAGCACTTTCACGTGCTGAAGTGGTAATCATTGCCGGAGGCACGGGCAATCCATTTTTCACTACCGACACGGCGTCGGCTTTAAGGGCTATAGAAATTGAAGCAGATGTAATGCTTAAAGGGACACGCGTGGATGGCGTATATACTGCCGATCCAGAAAAAGTACCAGATGCTGTGAAATTTGATGAAATAACATTTGATGAAGTGTATTCTCGCAATCTAAAAGTCATGGATTTAACAGCTACCACTTTGTGTAAAGAAAATCGGTTACCAATTTATGTCTTTGATATGGACACCACTGGGAATCTTAAAAAAGTACTGCTTGGTGAGAAAATTGGCACCTTAGTTAAAAATTAATATACTTATCCGTTCTTATAACAATTTCAAAGCTTAAAATTACATTTAAGCAAATGGAATTTAAATTAGAAAATAAATTTTTCACAATATATTTCAATTGGATTTAGCCAATCAATATTCAATCATTATAGAGATTTTATTAATTAACTAACATCTGTTCAACCCCCTAAAGGGAGAGGGGCAAATTTTAAATTATGCAAGATTTTAAGACATACCTCGCTCATGCCGAAGAGAGCATGGAATCATCAATTCTGTTTTTGGATGAAGCCTTGGCACATATTCGTGCCGGAAAAGCCAACATTCGTATTCTGGACGGTGTAAAAGTTGAATATTATGGTTCACATGTGCCACTATCGAACGTTGCCACTATTACAACACCCGATTCAAAAACCATCACAATTCAACCATGGGAAAAGGGATTGATTTCGATTATTGAAAAAGCAATTCTAAATTCAGATGTAGGCATTACGCCGATGAACAATGGTGAAACAATCCGGCTCGGAATTCCTCCATTGACTGAAGAGCGCCGTCGGCAATTGGCTAAACAATCGAAAACCGAATGTGAAGAAGCAAAAATATCGGTGCGGAATGCCCGAAGAGATGCAATTGAACACCTAAAAAAACTTGTTAAAGAAGGACTTCCTGAGGATATAGAAAAAGATGCTGAAGCTGAAGTTCAGAAAATCCACGACAAGTATATCAAAAAAATTGACGACCTCTTTGCAGTCAAGGAAAAAGAAATTATGACGATATGATCTTGTTTACCAATTACTTACTCTTTGATCAGTCATTTTTTCGTGGAATGGCTGTTATTTTTTTACGTGAATGACCGGATTAGTGGTAAAAAATACAGGCAGCTGGTATCAGGTTAAAACTGAAAACGGAGAATTGATCGAGTGTAAAATTAAAGGTAATTTTCGCATTAAAGATATTCGCAGTACCAATCCCATAGCCGTGGGCGACAATGTTGATTTTGAGAAAAGCACAGATGGATCAGCTATGATTCATACTATTCACGATCGGCGAAATTACATCGTTCGACGATCATCAAATTTATCAAAGCAATCGCATATCCTGGCTGCCAATCTCGATTTAACGGGTTTGATTGTAACTATCAATTATCCTGAAACTTCATTGATATTTATCGATCGATTTTTGGCAGCTGCAGAGGCATATCGCATTCCAGCATGTCTGATATTTAATAAAACTGATTGCTACGATGTCGATGAAATGAGGTATTTAGATGGGTTGAAATTCTTATATGAAAATTTGGGATATCCTGTATTTGCAGTATCAGCCGTACAAAAACAAACAATTTCAGAATTGTCGGACTTTTTGACCGGTAAAACAACTTTATTTTCGGGAAATTCAGGGGTTGGTAAGTCAACTCTAATCAATTCGTTATTTTCAAAACCAATTGCCAAAACAGGCGAAATTTCACGTTATCACAACAAGGGAATGCATACCACTACTTTTTCTGAAATGTTCGAACTACCTTTCGGTGGCTATATTATTGATACGCCTGGAATTAAAGGTTTTGGCACGTATGACATGAATAAAACTGAAATTAGTCATTATTTTAAAGAAATATTTCAATTTTCTTCAACGTGCCGATTTAACAACTGTACTCATGTGCATGAACCTGGATGTGCAGTGCTGGAAGCAGTTGAAAAAAGCTATATCAGTCAATCGAGATATCAAAGCTATCTAAGTATTATGAACGATTGCGATGAGGGAAAGTACAGATGAATTTTACCTTAAAATGTATATTTACACATTTAACTATCAATTTATTCATACTAAAGACTCAAATTCAAAAATATTAAATACATTTGCATGGAAATTTCAATAATTAATACCAATTCAATATTTTCAGTATAATTTTTATATACTATGGGACAACATCAAATAGACAGATTAGACAAAAAAATACTCCAATTGATTTCGCAGGATGCACGTATTCCTTTTTTGGAAGTTGCCCGTGAATGTAATGTTTCTGGAGCAGCCATTCATCAACGTATTCAAAAACTTCGAAATACCGGTATAATTAAAGGTTCGGAGTTTGTGATCGATACCTATAAAGTTGGATTTCAGACTTGCGCATATATCGGTATCATTCTTAGTGATATTAAAATGTTCAATTCAGTGGTCAACGAATTAAAAAAAATTCCAGAAGTGGTTGAATGTCACTACGCTACAGGTAAGTATTCAATGTTTATTAAAATTTATGCCAAAGACAACCGCCATCTACTTCAAATTATTTTAGAACATTTGACCTTGATTCAGGGCATAGCTCATACAGAAACGTTTCAAATTTCGCTTGATGAGATATTTCGTCGTCAATTATCTGTTTTTGAAGTTGATGATTCTGGAATTGACATCATGGATGAAGAATAATTCTCATTTTTTTTAAATATTTAAAGCTGTATCGTGAACGATGCAGCTTTTTTTATTACTCCGTTGCAAATGTTCCATTTTGAAAATTCAGATATTCAGAAAAATGAATCTCTTACACATACTTCGACTTTACCAAATAATATCTCTATTTTCTACATTTCACGGATTAATAAGAATAATTTAAAGATTTACATAATTTTTAGATATCTCAGGAAAAACAAGGAGCGATCTGTATCAAACTTTCAATTCAATTCCAACACATAATTAATATTGACAAGAGTCGTTTCAGTATGGTTTCAACTTCGAAGACATTAATTAATTAACAATTTCACCTCAAAAACGGATTCGATTGTTATAAAAAAAATGTATCTTTGCACACTATTGTATATCAATAGTTGATGACCGGATTATGTTAAAGCAACAACTACAACAAAAACTACAACAAAAACTATCACCTGCTCAGATTCAGGTCATTAAAATGCTCGAAGTACCGGCTTTGGAGCTGGAAGAGCGCATTCGGCAGGAATTAGAAGAAAACCCTGCATTGGAAGAAGGACGCGAAAGTGATGAAGAAGCTGAAGAATTAGACAATCAAAATCAAGAAGATGAAGGACAGAATGATGAATTTGATTTAGAAGAATATGTAGCCGATGATGATATACCTGATTATAGATTAAAAATTAACAATGCTTCGAAAGACGATAAACACGAAGATATTCCGTTTTCGGCAGGGATGACTTTCCACGAATTTCTTATTGATCAAGTAGGATTGTTGCAAATCAGTCAAAAAGAACGATTGCTTGTAGAATATGTTATCGGGAATATTGACGACGAAGGATACCTGCGCCGAACCCCCGAAGCCATGGTAGATGATATCGTGTTTTATGCCGGTGTAGAAACTACTGATCAGGAAATGGAGCAAGCCGTTCAATATGTCCGAACTTTAGATCCACCCGGTGTTGGAGCTTTTGATTTACAGGATTGTCTGAAACTTCAGCTCGAACGCAAAGATAATACGAAAACTATAAAATCGGCTCAACTGATTATTTCGGATTATTTCGACGAATTTTCGAAAAAACATTTCGATAAAATTCAACGTGGATTAAGTATCGATGACGAAACATTGAAAAAAGTTATGGCTGAAATCATCCATCTGAATCCAAAACCCGGAAACGCATGGAGTGGAAATATCCTTGAGAAATCAATGTCAACGATCGTTCCTGATTTTATTCTGGAAAACATTGAAGGGCAATTAATTGTTTCTCTGAACAACGCCAATATCCCCGATCTGAGAGTAAGCAGCACCTACAACGAAATGTTTCAGGATTATACGGGCAACAAAAAAAATCAGAGCCGAGAAATGAAAGATGCAGTGATGTTTGTAAAACAAAAAATTGATTCTGCACGCTGGTTTATCGATGCCATCAAACAAAGGCAACAAACATTGCTTACTACCATGATAGCCATTGTCAATTTTCAAAGCGAATATTTCATTGAAGGAGACGACACATATATTAAACCAATGATTCTTAAAGATATAGCTGATATAACGGGATATGATATTTCAACTATCTCGCGGGTAAGCAACAGCAAATATATTCAAACTGAGTTCGGCATATTTCCCGTAAAATATTTCTTTTCGGAATCTATGACCAACGATGTTGGTGAAGAAGTGTCTACTCGTGAAATCAAAAAAATATTGCAGGATTGCGTTGAGAATGAGAATAAACAGAAACCGTTGAACGATGATGCGTTGGTTGATGTTTTAAAACAAAAAGGGTACCTTATTGCCCGCCGTACCGTAGCTAAATATCGCGAACAACTGAATATCCCTGTTGCAAGAATGCGTAAAGAAATTTAGAAACGGACAAAACTGTAATTAAAAACAAAATTAAAAACAATGAAAACGTTCTATAAAATAATATCTCTTATTTTTCAACCCTTTCTGATACCAACTTACGGCATGTTGTTGCTTATGAACATGGATGTATTCTCCCTCCTACCCTTTTTCTGGAGGGTTGTAGCAATAGGTGGAACATTTTTATTCACTGGATTATTACCCTCCATCCCGATTTATTTTTTAATGAAACGAGGCGAAGTTCATGATCTTTTTATTTCGAAAAAAGAAGAACGCACAATGCCCTACTTGTTTTCTTTTTTAGCTTATGTATTTTGGGCATTATTCTTATGGCGTACCATGCAATTCCCGCTATTTCTTGTGGCAATGGCTGGAGGTTCGGCAGTTTCCATTTTTATTATTTTATTCATAAATCTGCGATGGAAAATCAGTGCACATGTATCAAGTATGGGAGGTCTTGCAGGTGCAATTTTCGGAGTAAGTTACCGTTTTGCAATCAATCCGCTTGCAATTATATTTATTATTCTGACATTATCTGCCTTAGTAGCTTTGTCACGCATTGAGCTGAAAGCACACACCCCAGGGCAGGCTGTGGCGGGTTTTATTATCGGTTTCCTCACAATTTTTTTACCATGTTTCTTTTTTTAAATCAAAGTAATATTTCAGCAAATAAAGTCTTAAAGTCTGAGGCATTAAGACCTTTTTATAACCATTTAAACATTTAATAATGATAACAATAGACCAGCTAAAAGATGTGTTGGAACGCGAGGCAGCGTTGAGGAGGTATCTTTGACATCGATACAAAATTGATCCAAATAGAAGAAGAAGATTTACGCACTCAAGTACCTGATTTTTGGGATAATGCCAAAACCGCCGAAGTTCAAATGCGGAAAGTAAAAGAATTAAAAAATTGGGTGGAAGGTTACAATGATGTGAAAACTGCCACCGATGAACTCCAATTGGCGTATGATTTTCACAAGGAAGAAGTCATTAGCGAGGAAGAAATCGATATGGCTTACCGTCATGCTTTAGCAGCTGTCGAAACCTTAGAAATGAAAAATATGCTCTCCCATGAAGAAGACAAAATGGGAGCAGTAATTAAGATTGTAGCCGGCGCTGGTGGTACAGAAGCCCAAGATTGGGCTGAAATGCTTTTCCGAATGTACCAGCGATGGTGCGAACGACAGGGTTATAAGTTAGAAGTTACGAACTTACAGGATGGTGACGAGGCCGGCATAAAAACTGTAACAATGCAAATTGAAGGCGAAATGGCTTATGGCTACCTGAAAAGCGAAAATGGAGTCCACCGGTTAGTGCGGGTTTCACCTTTCAATGCTCAGGGAAAACGAATGACTTCATTCACATCTGTGTATGTGGTTCCACTTGTCGACGATAGCATAGAAATTGAAATCAACCCAGCCAATCTGAGTTGGGACACTTTCCGTTCGTCGGGAGCGGGTGGTCAAAATGTGAACAAAGTTGAAACAGGAGTACGTTTACACTATAAATTTATTAATCCGGTTACCAATCAACCCGATGAAATTGTGATTGAAAACACCGAAAGCCGTTCCCAATTCGGTAATAAAGACAATGCCCTTCGAATGTGTAAATCACAGCTTTACGAATTGGAACTGGAAAAACGTCGGGCAGAAACAGCAAAAGTAGAAGCTGGGAAAAAGAAAATTGAATGGGGTTCTCAGATTCGAAGCTACGTTTTCGATGACCGTCGCGTAAAAGATCATCGTACAAATTACCAAACTTCAAACGTTGGAGCGGTTATGGATGGTGATATCGATGGATTTATCAAAGCCTTTCTAATGGAATTTCCGGATTGATATTTAGCCGTCTTATTAATGTAAAATGATTTGGAACATGAATATCGAAGAGTTACGTATTTTTTGCCTCAATCTGAATCAAGTTACTGAAAGCTTCCCGTTTGATACTTCAACATTAGTTTTCAAAGTTGAAGGAAAAATTTTTGCCATCATCCCACTTGATGCTTTTGATACACAAATCACGCTGAAATGCAATCCCGAAAAGGCAATCATGCTGCGCGAAACATACGATTGCATTACTCCGGCATGGCACATGAATAAAAAATACTGGAATACAATTTATATCAATCATTTGATAACTAAACAATTGATTTCAGATCTAATTATTCATTCATACAACGAGGTACTAGCAAAAATTCCCCGGATACAAAAAAAACACGAGTGTTAATTCGTGCTTTTTTTGTAAAATTTGGACTTTTTTATCCATAAATGATGTTGCCGTTTTCGTCTTTAAATTCATCAAAGCTCTTGTTGTATTGTTGCATAGCTCTGTAACTCATTGCCATACTCGAAAATCCTCCATCATGAAAAAGATTTTGCATTGTAACTTTGCGGGTTAAATCGCTAAACATGGCAACGCAATAATCAGCACAATCAGATGCAGTGGCATTTCCAAGAGGTGACATTCGTTCCGAAAAATCGAGTAGACTATCAATTCCTTTCACTCCGCTACCGGCAGTTGTTACTGTTGGTGATTGGGATATGGTATTTATTCTCACGTTATGTTCGCGCCCATAAATATAACCGAAACTTCGTGCAATACTTTCAAGCAACGCTTTTGCATCAGCCATATCGTTGTAAGCCACAACTGTTCGTTGAGCTGCCATGTAGGTCAACGCTATCACCGAGCCCCATTCATTGATGGCATCCATTTTTTTTGCTACCTGCAACATTTTATGAAATGAAATAGCCGAAATATCGAAGGTGGTATTCAACATCTCATAGTCCAAGTCATCATAAGCACGTTTTTTTCGGACATTGGGAGACATACCAATGGAGTGAAGAACGAAATCAATTTTTCCACCTAAAACATCCATCGATTCAGTAAACACTTGTTTCAAATCCTCCACATTCGTAGCATCGGCAGGTATTAGTTTAGCATTCAATTTTTCTGCTAACTCATTGGTTGTTCCCATGCGAACCGCTAATGGTGTATTTGACAAAGTGATAGTGGCTCCCTCTTCAACAACGCGTTCTGCAACTTTCCATGCGATGGACATATCGTTCAACGCTCCAAATACAATCCCTCTTTTACCTTTTAATAAATTAGAACTCATAATTTTTAGTTAACGAAAGATTCATTTTTATTGGTTTGCAGCAAAACCAAACAACAATGACACTTTCTGATTAATTTTAAAACATTTTTCCCTGAAATAAGTTTATCCCTTTTTCCAAAAACTGCACAAAGATAGTAAAAATGTGCAATATATAAAAATTCATTCCAATTAAAAATAATTGATAGTAATATATATCTTTGATATACAGATAATTAGAATGAGATTTTTAAAATTAAAAAAACAATTCTATGCAGGATTTTTATTCTATTCTAATTCAATATGTTCAGCCTGAATTTCTGCATGAAGAAAAATAGAAGCAGATGAGGTGAATTTTTCGACAGACTCGGTAGTCAGATAATGTATTCCACCCATTTTAGAACAACGCTGATCCATCTCAGGATGACGACGTAAATAATCGGACAGACTTTCGGCAACAATTTCACCTTGCGCGATCACTTGTGTTCCAGCAGGTAAAAAATGCTTTATCTTGTTCATAAGAAGCGGATAATGCGTACAACCCAACATCACTGCATCAATAAGCGGATCAGCACGCAGAAGGTTTTCAATATTTTTTTTAATAAAATAGTCTGCTCCTTCAGAATTGTGTTCGTTATTTTCAATTAAGGGCACCCACAGGGGACAAGCTTCTGATGTTACAATTAATTGTTGATGAAGTTTCTTGATTTCGAGCGGATATGAATTGGATTGAACCGTACCTGGAGTTGCAAGTAAACCAATATGTTGCGAGTATGAAAATTTGGCAACTGCTTCAACCGTCGGACGAATTACACCCAACACACGCCGGTTGGGGTCAATCGTTGGCAAATCACGTTGTTGAATTGTTCGGAGTGCTTTCGCAGAAGCGGTATTACAAGCCAATACCACCAGCTGACAGCCCAATTCGAATAATTTAATTACAGCCTGCAACGTGTATTTATATACTACTTCAAAAGAACGAGTTCCATAGGGAGTACGCGCATTATCTCCCAAATATATATAATCATATTCAGGCAAACGTTCTCTGATTTTTTCTAAAATTGTTAAGCCTCCATATCCCGAATCGAAAATACCGATGGGTGCACCTCCACGTCCTAAAAAAGCGTTTAAGTTGCCGTCTTCATTTGAATCTCTAAGAATATTCATATAAATACTTTGAAATGAATATATTAAATAATTTGCGAATTAGAAAAACCGATGATAATTAATCGAACATCTGACCCGCATTATTGCTCATTTCTACCATACGATCATATTCAGCCGGCGACAAATCCATGAAATAATAATTCTGAGGATTCATAATTTGCCCTTTAAAATGTACTTCATAATGTAAATGCGGACCCGTGGATTTTCCTGTACTCCCAACCAAACCAATTACATCTCCACGTTTCACGGGTTGACCTATCCTGACTTTAATAGCACTCATGTGACCGTACAAAGTTACATAACCATATCCATGATTGATTTGCACACAATTTCCATAACCCTGTTGCCAACCTGCGCTCATGACAGTTCCGTCGGCAGTTGCATAAATATCCGTACCGATGGGAGCGGTAAAGTCCATCCCTTCATGAAATCGGCGTGTATGGTAAATCGGGTCAATACGCCAACCATAACCGGATGCCATACGCGTTAAATCCTTATTTAATACGGGTTGAATTGCAGGCAAATGTTGCAACATCACTTCTTTATTTTTCGTAAGTTGAACCAGCTCGTCGTACGATTTCGACTGTATGTACAATTCCTTTTTCAACATGTTCAGTTTTTTGGTAGTCGATACCACAATTTCAGAATTGGTCATACTCAATAATTTTTCGTAGTAATCGTTATTTGCTGATGTCCCCTTTCTTACAGAAAGTGGTATTGGATCAGCTTGAAAAATGACACGGTACAAATTATCATCACGCTGTTGTAAATCAGTAAGCACATTCTGAACTTCATCGAACTGACGATTCAAAACTTTGTATTGTGCCTGTATATTATGCTTTTCAACGCTCAATTGTTTTTCTTTCGGCGATTGAATGGTCGATACAAAAATGAAGAAAAAAACCACGCCAAGAGACACTCCAGAAAGCGCATGAATAAATATTTGCTTCAGCCAATGAGCCAAATTGTGTTCAATCTGCTCATAACTTAATGTATCTGGATTAAAATGAAATTTCTTCTTCGCCATAAAAACAGTATTCTGATCGATTGATCATTTGTAAAAATTACAAATAAATCATTAGTTAATCAATCGTTTCGAAAGGGAAATATATGTGTCGTTACAATTTTTTATAAGAACAATTGCTGCAAAAATAATGAATTTTAGCTACTTTTGCAGACTTTATTTGAGATTATTAACCCAATAATGGATATTTACTTCCGGCGTTATTTTCTTTTGGCGATATTAGTTTTACGTAATTAGCATTCATGCCTTGTATTTGTCGTTATCTATTGTTTAAATAAAATATGTTTGAACCTATTATCACGCCGGTTAAAATCGATTCAATTATTAAAAATATTCTGTAAATAAAGCGTTGCAAATAACAAAATAAATATGACTTCACAAGAAATTCGTCAATCTTTTCTCGATTTTTTTGCTTCGAAAGGGCACAAAATAGTTCCTTCGGCACCCATGGTTATCAAAGATGATCCCACGTTGATGTTCACCAACGCAGGAATGAACCAATTCAAAAATATTATTTTGGGCAATGACCCGATAAAATACTCCCGGATTGCCGATTCCCAAAAATGTCTTCGCGTGAGCGGAAAACACAACGACCTGGAAGAAGTCGGACATGATACGTACCACCACACCATGTTCGAAATGCTGGGTAACTGGTCGTTTGGCGATTATTTCAAAAAAGAAGCCATTGAATGGGCTTGGGAATATCTGGTGGATGTATTGAAATTAGATACCGACCGTCTCTACGTAACTGTTTTTGAAGGATATGCACCCGAAGGATTGGAACGTGATAATGAAGCAGCTACTATTTGGGAACAATTCCTGCCTAAGAACCGGATTATCAACGGAAATAAAAAAGATAATTTTTGGGAAATGGGCGACACTGGACCTTGTGGCCCCTGCTCCGAAATACACATCGATATCCGAAACGATAAAGACCGCGCCAAAATTGATGGTTTGACATTGGTGAACGGAAGTCACCCGCAGGTAATTGAAATATGGAACAACGTGTTCATGCAATACAACCGCAAAGCCGACGGATCACTCGAAGGGCTTCCTGCCAAAGTAATTGATACAGGGATGGGTTTCGAAAGACTTTGTATGGCAATTCAGGGCAAGCAATCGAACTACGACACGGATGTTTTCACACCTGTCATTGCTGAAATAGGTCGGGTATGTGGAGCTGAATATGGCAAAAACGAGAAAACCGACATTGCGATGCGCGTAATTGCCGATCATGTTCGCACCATTGCGTTCTCTATCACTGACGGTCAGTTGCCATCGAATGCCAAAGCCGGCTATGTGATTCGCCGCATTTTACGTCGTGCCGTGCGTTACGGTTATACTTTCCTCGGACAGCGCCACGCCTTTATGTACAAACTTATCAATATCTTGAGTGAAAACATGGGAAAAGCTTACCCTGAATTGATTGCACAAAAAGGTCTGATTGAGAAAGTAATTAAAGAAGAAGAAGAATCGTTCTTGCGAACATTAGAAACCGGTATCCGTTTGCTCGACAAAGTGATGGAAGATTCCAAAAGGGAAAAACAAACAGAAATTACCGGAAAAGTAGCTTTTACGCTTTACGATACTTTTGGATTCCCATTAGATTTAACTGAATTAATCCTTCGAGAAAATAATTTCACAGTTAACATCGATGAGTTTACTGCTGAAATGCAAAAGCAAAAAGAACGTGCCCGCAATGCTGCTGCAACTGAAACCGGCGATTGGGTAACCGTTCGCGAAGGTGACAGCAAGTTTGTGGGTTATGACTTTACCTCATTCGACACCGAAATTTTACGATATCGCAAGGTAAAACAAAAGAATCAGGAATTCTATCAACTGGTACTTTCAAACACTCCTTTTTATGCTGAAATGGGAGGACAAGTCGGCGATAGCGGAACATTAGTCTCGGATGATGAGAATATTGAAATTCTTGATACAAAAAAGGAAAACAATTTAGCTGTTCATATTGTCAGGAATTTGCCAAATGATATTACTGCAACATTTACAGCTGCTATTGATACCGAAAAACGGAAAGCTACCGAATGTAATCACTCGGCTACACATCTTTTACACGAAGCCTTGCGCGAAGTTTTGGGAACTCATGTAGAACAAAAGGGCTCGTATGTAAGCCCCGATGCATTGCGTTTCGATTTTTCGCATTTTCAAAAAATGACAAAAGAAGAAATTCGGGAAGTAGAACAAATAGCCAACCGCAAAATCCGCGAGAATTATCCATTGAACGAAATGCGCGACACGCCTATTGCCGAAGCACAGGCACTTGGGGCTATGGCTTTGTTTGGCGAAAAATACGGCGAAACAGTACGTGTTATTCAGTTTGGCGACTCCATTGAACTTTGTGGTGGTACACACGTAAAAGCCACAGGAAATATTGGCATGGTACGGATAGTGTCCGAAACATCGATTGCAGCTGGAGTTCGTCGTTTGGAAGCCATTACTGCCAAAGGCGTTGAGAAACTGCTTGATGAACAACAGGATTTTATTTCGGATGCACGCGAATTTTTCAACAACACACCGGATTTGATGTCGGCTATTCAAAAATCAATTGAAGAAAACAGTGACTTAAAAAAACGCGTGGAAGATTTCATGCACGAAAAAATTATAAATTTGCGTGACATTCTCGTTGAAGAAGCACAAGTCATTAATGGTGTAAAAGTAATTCGTGTAGATGCCGAATTGCCTGTTGATGCTGTCAAAACCCTGGCATTCCAAATACGTAATGTGGTAAATGAAAAGTTGTTTTTTGTTGCCGGTTGTGTGTTTGATGGCAAACCATCACTGACGATTTTACTCTCTGACGATTTAGTTGCCGGAGGATTAAATGCAGTGAACATTGCCCGTGATGCTGCCAAAGAAATTCAGGGCGGTGGTGGTGGACAACCATTCTTCGCCTCTGCAGGTGGTAAAGATGCTGAAGGAATTGATCGTGCAATTGAAAAAGCGTTGAAAGCGATCAACTAAATTAAAGTTGTGACTAAAAGCCGCTAATCTGTCTAATTATTATTGACGGAATGACTTGTGAAGTCATTCCGTCTGTTTTTTTCAACAAAATTCATTTATATACATTTGAAAAACAGATTTTTAAATAAATCATAAACAAGTTTCTCAGATATGATGCTATACAAACAAGATGAAAATTAAATTTCTAAAGATAATCAGTCTAATTTTATTCACTCAGTCCTGCACCGTTATAACCAACTTACACAAAGAAACCACTGACCGAATAAAAGAACAAAATAAAATATGGGGAGTTGATATTTCACATTATCAGGAAATATTTGATTGGGATAAACTACAAAAACAAAAACCTGGCTTTATTTTCGTTAAAGCCACCGAAGGCAGTACTATTCAAGATCCAAAATACACAGAATATTATAAAATGGTTCGAAAACTGAAAATTCCGGTAGGTTCCTATCATTTTTTCACCTACAAAAGCTCGGGAAAAGAACAGGCAAAAAACTTTTTAGCCATTGTAAGATATCAACATGGCGATTTACCAATGGTGCTTGATGCTGAATTTGCAAAAGTAATGCCTAACAGAAAACAAATAAAAAAAGATTTATTCGAATTTATGACGGCTGTTTACGGCAGAACAGGTCGTTCACCGATCATTTATTGCGATTATAAATATTACCTGCTTTACCTGAAAGACAATCTACCCATGCAATGCAGATTATGGATTGTGGATTATAATCATAATCCCAATTGCGACTGGACATTCTGGCAAACTACTGAAAAATTCAGGGTTGCAGGAATTAAAGGTTATGTAGATTTCAATATGTTTTATGGAACAAAAAAAGATTTGAAGAATCTGTTATTTTAATTTGAAACTAGATTTCAAACAATTTCTTTCCCCCAAATCATTCCTTCCAATGAAATCCCACAAATAATACCCGTGATTCAGGCAAAAAAAATCACGAAAGTGAGGGTTGAAAAAAATCTTCACTTCGACTGGACTTAAAGAACAACTATATAAATCATAAAAACGTTGAAATACAATGAGATATACTGATAAAATTAAAAAATACTTTCCCGTTTACTAATTAAATTTTTATTTAAAACAATTTGAAGATAAGATTATCAAGCCTAATAAACATTAAAATGTCAGCAATTTACATTGTTTAGGGTTGCGATTTACATCACTATAACTTAACTTTGTGTCAAATCTTCGATTTATTGTTATCTATTTAGCATTACTTTAGAAAAAATCAATCTCACATTCACGAGAATATGTATAAAAACTTAGTGATTATCTTGTTTCTGATTTTTATTATTCATCTTCCAACTCAAGCCCGAATACATCATCGAACGCGCTATATTGCACGTAATCATGCCCACAGGCATGCACGAAGCAGGCATAAACACCATCATGCCAGCACCTTTGTTCCAATTAAAGTAGACATTAATGGAAAAGTATGGGGCATTGATGTCTCACATCATCAAAGTGATATAGACTGGGAAAAATTGAATGAACAGAAACCTCAATTTGTTTTCTTAAAAGCAAGTGAAGGAGTTACAAATCAAGACAATAAATACGAATGGAATTACAAAGAAGCCCATGATAAAAACATTCCAGTTGGTTCCTATCATTTTTTTACATATAAAAATAGCGGCAAAGATCAGGCAAAGAATTTTTTATCAACCATAAAATATAATAATGGTGATTTACCACCTGTTCTTGATCTTGAATTTTCAAGAAAAATGCCTCCTGCAAACCAAGTACGCAATGAATTGCTGGATTTTATTCAAACAATATATGAGAAACTTGCATGTTATCCAATTGTGTACTGCAACAATAGATATTTCAACAAATACCTTCAAGATTACCTTCCCGAAAAATGTAAACTTTGGATCGTGGATTATAAAGCACAGCCAGATGGTAACTGGACATTTTGGCAAACATCGAATAAGCATAAATTACCCGGAATTAAAGGGTATGTAGATCTAAATATTTTTAATGGATCAATATCAAATCTCAGAGGGATGCTCAATTAATTTACTGAACTGAAATAATGCTTTCGACTTTTGAAAAATATCGTAGATTTTTTTCAAAAAAAATACCTATAAATTTGATTATCAGCATTAAAAATATGAAAATCGCTTTAAAAATCAAATCGGAATTAAAAACGAGATAAATCCATAATCATAAGTAAACTAAATTTCAATTTAATTGTTACATATTAAATTATCATGCGCATGTGCATCAAAATAAAAAAATAATCGGTTTACATGCAAATCGCTTATTAATAATTAAATTTATACTACAATGAAAAAAGTATTCGTTTCTATGTTAGCAATTTGCTTTTTAGCAGCAATGACAGTTAATGCTCAAACTCCACAGATTTCTAAAAAAGGAGAAGTTAAAACTGAAGTAAAGAAGAAAGTTATTGAAAAAAAAGAAGCTGTAAAACATGATGCAAAGTTAAAAAAAGAAGATGCAGAAAATGAAATGAAAGGCATGAAAGAAAAAGGCATGAACATGAAAGAAAAAGGTATGAACATGAAAGAAAAAGGCATGAACATGAAAGAAAAAGGTATGAACATGAAAGAAAAGGGCATGAACATGAAAGAAAAAGGCATGAAAGAAAAAGAAAGTATGGTGAAAGAAAAGAAAACAATCGAGAAAGGCATGAAAACTGAAAAAGGGAAAATGCAAAAAAGCATGAAGGAAGAAAAAGAAAATGTGAAAACTGAATTGAAAAAATAAGAAGTTGAAGTAGAAAGTAGGTAGATATAGAACACGATGAACTGTTTCAGTAAATATTTTTTCAAATTTCGGTCAAATAATTCATCCGATATTTTTAATTGACGACAAAAAACCTGAAATTAATAGGTCTTAAACGATTAGAAGATTTACTTCTAATCGTTTTTTTTCACGATGCTTCAAAGATATCAAATATTATGCTTTCAGACATCGCAAAAAAAAATCCTACAAAACGATAATTTTGTAGGATTTGTCTTGCCGATGTAGTTTATCGGCTTGATCTATTGTGGGCGTTGAGGGATTCGAACCCCCGACCCTCTGCTTGTAAGGCAGATGCTCTGAACCAGCTGAGCTAAACGCCCGAAATGTGAATTTTGTTTATTGTGCCTTTCTTTAAAAGCGTTGCAAAGATACTGCTTTTTTTATATTCTGCAAATTTTATATCGTGTTTTTTTTGAAAAAATAAATATTCACTTTTTTAAAATATGCTGATTTTAGGCATCCGATAAAAAAACGTACCTTTGCAAACAAAATATTTGCACCCAATGTTCTTGGTTTGAGAAAATCAGAACATTTATAACAAAGGAATGTGAATATCTAACATATTAGATATAAATAAATTATGGGAAATATTGTTGCAATCGTTGGTCGTCCAAATGTGGGTAAATCAACTCTTTTTAATAGACTCACTCAAAGCAGAAGAGCCATTGTAGATGATGAAGCCGGAACTACACGCGACCGTCAATATGGTAGAAGCGAGTGGAATGGGCGTGAATTTTCAGTAATTGATACCGGTGGTTGGGTTGTTAATTCAACCGACATTTTTGAAGGAGAAATTAAACGCCACGTGATGCTCGCAATAGAAGAAGCTGATGTAATCATTTTCATGTTAGACGTACAAAGCGGAATCACCGATTATGATTTAGAAGTTGCACAAATTCTACGGGGAAATAAAAAACCGTTGATTGTCGTATCAAATAAAGTTGACACTTACGACCTTCAATATCAGGCAGCAGAATTTTACAAACTCGGATTAGGAGAACCTTTTTTGATATCGGCTGTCAATGGTTTAGGAACGGGCGAACTTTTAGATAAACTTCTGTCCTATTTTAAACCCGAAACCGCTAATGAAACCGATGAAAATCTTCCTCGTTTTGCAGTTGTAGGTCGTCCTAATGCGGGTAAATCTTCAATGATTAATGCATTCATCGGCGAAGAGCGAACAATCGTAACCGATATAGCTGGAACAACCAGAGATTCAATTTATACACGCTTTAATAAATTCGGTTACAATTTTTATTTAGTTGATACAGCCGGAATTCGAAAAAAAGCGAAAGTTTATGAGGATTTGGAATATTATTCTGTAGTTCGTGCTATTCGTGCTATTGAAAATGCTGACGTTTGCATTTTAATGTTAGATGCAACACGTGGACTCGAAAGTCAGGATTTGAATATCTTTTCATTAATTCAGAAAAACAAAAAAGGATTAGTTATTTGTGTCAATAAATGGGATTTAATTGCCGACAAAGAATCCAATGATATAAAAAAAATTGAAGCTTCCATCCGTGAAAGATTTTCACCATTTGTAGACTTTCCTATTATTTTCACTTCGGTACTCACCAAACAAAGAATCTTCAAAGTTTTGGAAACTGCAGTTCAGGTTTACGAAAACAAGCAAAGAAAAATTTCCACTGCAAAACTGAACGAATACCTTTTGCCCGCTATTGAAAATTATCCGCCACCTGCAATAAAAGGGAAATACATTAAAATAAAGTACGTTACACAGCTACCGGATACTCTGGTACCTACTTTTCTGTTTTTTGCTAATTTACCTCAGTACGTAAAAGAACCATACAAACGTTTCTTAGAAAACAAGATCCGTTCACAATATGAATTTACGGGCACACCAATTCAAATTTTTATCCGCCAAAAATAATTTAGTTCATAAGACAGTTGAAAGATTTTTCATTCATTTGAGAACGCACAAATAAAAAAGCAGTAAAAATTAATTTCTTTACTGCTTTTTTATTGATTAATATTTTGGATATTAAAATCCGCTGTAAACCATACTCAAACGCATAGGTGAGGTAGAATTTTGTCCACTTTTAATAGTTACTGCGCTCATTAATGGTTGTTGCTTTATACTTGTTAAAGTACTGGTTCCCGTACTGCTATTGGTTGTATATTTAACACTTACTGGTACCAACCTGAAAAGCAAATGATCATCAGGTTCTGTTTTATTATAACTGGCTTTCTTCAACTCGTTAGCAATCAATTTAGCAATATTAAATGAATAATAATATTCATAAAGCCCGGTGGTAGAGTTCAATGATTTTGTGTACGAAGCTAAAATTGAGCATGTATCGGATGGCAATTGATTAGTTTTAAAGAAATCGGTCAATGCTGACTCTTTTATCAACAGCATATACTGAACCATTGGCAAATGCAAAGCCGAGCTGTCAAGTTCAGTGGCTTCGACCTTTATTATTGCACTATTCAAAATTAATTTTTTATTGCCGATAGCAGTAAGCATACGCGATTTAATCCTTCTTAAAGGGACAATTAGGCGTGTTTGAATATTTGCCGGAGACGAAATATAATTTACATTTGGCTTTGCATTTAATTGCTGTCTGATCGCAGTAGTATCGGGATGTAAAAATCGATTAACCTGTCGTACTTCAGAATTTGCAGGAAAAGTAATCACACTGTTCACCACCGTATCTTTTCCCAACTTATTATAAGTGTAGTGAAAATAATAATCCAAATCTATCTGACTTATATTCAGCAGTGTTGCTGTTCCAAAATCAGCAGATATATACATTCCTTTGAAAAAGTTATTTGTAAAATCACTTTCACCAGTATAATAAGATTTTGTAGTATCAGGGAAAAAGCGGGTTACAAAACTTTTCGACAATTTAAAAATAATGGAAGTTGAATCAGTTCGGGATTTCAAAGCATCCTTTGCTGAAAAAATCATATTTGACAATAAAATTGATTTATCGGTATAATCTGATGGATCTATATTTGAAGGATAGGATTTTGTATATTGAAATGTGCTTTTATTCATCTCATAAATATTCACATTCATAGGAGAATAACTATCACCAAACCAAGTCCTATAGTACAATACCACCTTAGCTGAATCAGGCTGAGAGCGTGGAGGAAATTTAAACCCAATAGGACAGTTGACTTGAGCCAGAATATCAGCTTCGGTAGTCCCGTACTTAGCATCATTAAAAGATCCAAGAAGAAATGAATCCTGTCGTTGAGTCATATTTTCTACAAACACATTTTCGGTGGTCAGCGCAAAAGTATCAGTGGCAATATTAATTGCATCAGAAGTGGGTTGAATCGAAACGCCCATGTCTTTCAATGAGTCTGTACAAGAAAAAACGAGAAATGAAAAACAAATGAGGATGAAGAATGTATATGATTTCATTTGACAAATATTGATTTTAAAAAATCAAAAAGAAGTGTAAGAAAATAATAATAAAACTCTGCAATTTAACTCAAAAAAAATCACTTGAATTATTGCCGTTACATTAAACGGCATAAATTAGAAAAATTATATTAGTTACTGAATTAAATAATCTCATAAAACTTAATGTAAGCATCAACATAATCAGCACTATTTTGAAAAGGCAAAAACTTTGATTTTTTAGAAACCACATAATCAACAACTTGTTGATTCACTTCTTTACTCGCCTGTATAACACCATCCGAATAATCGATAGCTAATTTATTAAGCGCGACATAATCAATCACTTTATCTTTAACATGTACGACATGCTTTTTTTCAATTCCTTCTAATAAAAGTCTTTTAGCAAACAAACTTCTGAATGGCTTTTTAAATTCATCATTGAAAAGCGAATAAACCACTTTTGAATTTTTAAAAAAAGGATCATCATGATAAGCCTTTTTGATATAAAGAGGAGCTAAAGCCGTCATCCAACCTTGACAATGAATGACATCGGGAGTCCAACGAAGTTTCTTAACCGTTTCCATCACACCGCGAACAAAAAAAATAGTTCGTTCGTCGTTATCATCATACTCCTCGTCATTTTCATCGGCAATGGTATTTTTCCTATGAAAATAATCTTCGTTATCGATAAAATAAATTTGCAATCGGGCAGATTGAATCGAAGCAACTTTAATAATCAACGGATGATCGGTATCATCGATGATCAAATTCATTCCTGATAAACGAATAACTTCATGTAACTGATTTCGACGTTCATTGACAGCACCGAATTTCGGCATAAATGTTCGAGTTTCAAGTCCTCTATCTTGCACTGCTTGAGGTAAATACCTCCCCATGTTTGATAATTCGGATTCCGGTAAATAAGGAAAAATCTCTTGCGAGATATACAATACTTTGATAACTTTTTTCATGCTTTTAAAAATCCGAAGCTAATAAGCTGTTTTTCGGTATGCAAAGATATATAAAAAAAATCGGATATAAACAAGTACAAAATGCTTCATTGTTAACACAAAACAATTGATTAATAACTTATTCAAAAATATACTGCAAACATTTTAATGATATATCATTGAACAGCAATTTAATATCAAAATGAACTGTAAATAAAAAAAAAAAATCGGAGACTCAATTTATAAAAGTTTAACCAAGAAAAATTGAACTTTGTGTCGATGAAAATGAATCACCTACAATCAGGTTAAATGCGATTAATAGACAGGACTTAAATGCTTTAAATCGAAAATATATTATCTGGAATCATTATTAACCGAATTACAATAAGTTTTAGTACTTTTGCAACGAATTTTCAGCGCTAATTTTCTTATGGGATTAAAACGGTGAATCTATTCAAAATCAAATGAAAATTATACATAAAATCGATGAACTAAAGTCCGAAATTGAGACGTATCGTTCGGACAAAAAAAATATAGGTTTTGTTCCCACAATGGGCGCATTACATGAAGGTCATATCAGTTTGGTGCAACGTTGCGTCCAAGAAAATGATATTTGTATCATCAGCATTTTTGTAAATCCGACTCAATTTAATAATTCTGAAGATCTTGCAAAATATCCACGCGATTTGAAACAAGATTCAGAAATGCTTGAAAAAGCAGGTTGTAACTTAGTTTTCAATCCTGATCCTCGCGAAATCTATACCGAAGCAGAACTTTCAAACACTTTCAATTTCGATTTTGAAGGGTTGGATCAGGTAATGGAAGGAAAATTTCGCCCCGGACATTTCAATGGTGTAGTACAAATTGTAAGCAAATTATTCAACCTTATTCAACCTCAAAAAGCTTACTTTGGAGAAAAAGATTTTCAGCAACTTGCCATTATTCATTTAATGGTCACAAAATTAAAAATGAACACTGAAATTGTTGATTGTCAAATTATCCGAGAACAGAGTGGCTTAGCCATGAGCAGCCGCAACGCGCGATTGACTACCGAGCAGCGCAAAAATGCAGCTCAAATTTCAAAAGTTCTGTTCGAAAGTCGTAACTTTGTACTTCAATCTTCACCGGAAGAATTAAAAAACAGGGTTATTACTCAAATTAATAATACACCCGATTTAAAAGTCGAGTATTTTGAAATCGTCGACAGTGAATCATTGCAGCCTATCGTAAATACTTGGAAAAGAAAAGCTATAGGCTGTATTGCGGTATTCTGCGGAGAAGTCAGACTGATTGATAATGTCAGACTCAACCCTTAATTTTCACAGATTAAAATTAAAGCAAATAAATAAAAAAACATGTTAGTCCACGTTCTTAAATCAAAAATTCATCGGGCAAAAGTAACTGAAGCCAATCTCAATTATATCGGAAGCATCACTATTGATCAAGATTTAATGGACGCGGCTAATATTATTGCAAACGAAAAAGTTAGCATTGTGAACAACAACAATGGTGAACGCATTGAAACATATGTCATTCCGGGCGAACGCGGCTCTGGAGTAATTTGCCTTAACGGTGCTGCAGCTCGAAAAGTTCAACCGGACGACATCGTTATAATTATGGCTTACACATTGATGGAATTTGAAGAAGCAAAACTATTTAAACCAAGCATTATTTATCCCGATAGTGCTACGAATAAATTGATATAACTAATTATTTAAGATAGTGTTATATTAAACCGATAATGACGTTCTGATTTTTCATATATCATTGATTCAAAAAATTAAAAATTAACTTTACAATAGTCGAAGTTTTTTTAAACATTACCAGGCAACCCATCAATCCACTATTCAGTAACCTAAAAAAATCCGTTCAATGAAGGTTGTAATTATAAAATACAATGCAGGAAATATTCGGTCAGTGCTCTTTGCTTTAGAACGTATTGGTGTAAAAGCAATTGTTACGGATGATGTGAATGAAATAAAAACAGCTGATCGGGTAATTTTTCCTGGTGTAGGTGAAGCTTCATCAGCCATGAAATACCTCAAAGAAAAGGGATTAGACAAAATTATATGTTCACTCACGCAACCAGTACTGGGCATTTGTCTTGGAATGCAATTAATGTGTTCGTATTCTGAAGAAAACAACACTGATTGCCTTGGAATTTTCAATCAACAAGTAAAGCGTTTTACAGATGATAATTTGAAAATACCTCAAATTGGGTGGAACAATATTCGCGATTTGAAATCGCCTTTATTTCAGCATATCAATGAAAATGCCTTTATGTATTTTGTTCACAGTTACTATGTTGAAAATTGCCAAAATGCCATTGCCAAAACTGACTACATAACAGAATTTAGCGCAGCACTACATAAAAATAATTTTTTTGCGGTGCAGTTCCATCCTGAAAAATCAGGCGAAACGGGGCAACTCGTTCTGGAAAATTTCATATCAAATTTAGGGGTTGAATCATAAAATGAACAACAACATTTTTTACAAAATGATGTTTTAGTATATAACTAACTATAAAAAACTTACGTTTTTAAATTAAACATCTCAGGACTTTCATTCATGACATTTGAAATACTACATACCGACCCTAACAGTGCTGCTCGGGCAGGAAGATTAACAACAGATCACGGCGTAATCGAAACGCCGATTTTTATGCCTGTTGGAACAGTAGCATCGGTAAAAGCCATTCATACCCACGAATTGAAAGAAGATATTAAAGCACAAATTATTCTTGGAAACACCTATCATTTGTACCTACGTCCGGGTATCGACACATTAGAACGTGCCGGCGGATTACATAAATTCAATGGCTGGGACAAACCGATTCTGACTGATAGCGGTGGTTTTCAGGTGTTTTCATTGTCAGAAAACAGAAAATTAAAAGAAGAAGGAGCTACCTTTCGTTCGCATATCGATGGAAGTAAACATCTCTTTACGCCCGAAAAAGTAGTAGATATTCAACGAAGTATTGGTGCCGACATCATGATGGCATTTGATGAATGTACTCCGGGAACTGCCGATTATTCTTACGCAAAGAAATCAATGGAGTTAACCCATCGATGGCTGGAACGTGGCTTAAAAAGTTTTGCCAGTACGGAACCAAAATTCGGATTTAATCAAAGTTTTTTCCCGATAGTTCAGGGATGCGTTTATCCTGATTTACGACGTCAATCAGCTGAATTTATAGCATCGCAACAACAGGATGGCAATGCCATAGGTGGATTGGCAGTAGGCGAACCTACTGAAATAATGTACGAAATGATTGAAGTAGTAAATGAAATTTTACCAAAAGATAAACCTCGATATTTAATGGGTGTAGGCACACCTCAGAATATTCTTGAAGCAATTGAACGGGGAGTCGATATGTTTGACTGCGTAATGCCAACCCGCAATGGAAGAAATGGCATGTTATTCACTTCAAATGGAATCATGAACATGCGAAATGAAAAATGGAAAAACGACTTTTCTCCCTTAGATGAAATGGGCACTTCGTATGTCGATCATCAATATACTAAAGCCTATTTACGTCATCTTTTTATAAGCAAAGAACTATTAGCCATGCAAATAGCATCCATTCATAATTTATCTTTTTATCTCTGGTTGATAAGTGAAGCCCGAAATCACATTCAAGCAGGTGATTTTATTTCATGGAAAAAAGGAATGATCGAACAATTGGGGCAAAGAATGTAAATAAAGTAACTGAAAATAAAAAAAGTTATACAATGAAATATCTTTCAACTTCAAAAAATACTTTTTAATAAAGTAAAGAATTAAACTAAAATGCATATTGACTATAGGAACTTTGGATTAAAAAAAATTGATATATACATTATCAAAAAGTTTTTGGGAACATATTTGTTTTCAATTGTTATGATATTGAGTATCGCCATTGTGTTCGATTTAACAGAAAAATTAGATAATTTTTTCGAAAATAATGCGCCCCTTAAAGCCATAATTGAAGATTATTATTTCAATTTCATTCCGTTTTACATGAACATGTTTAGTCCACTGTTCACATTCATTGCTGTAATATTTTTCACTTCAAAGATGGCAACCAATACCGAAATCATTGCCATTTTATCAAGTGGGGTAAGTTTTAAAAGGCTGATGGTACCTTATTTTATTTCCGCTGCGCTAATTTCTGCACTTTCATTCGGATTGGGCGGTTATGTTATCCCGCCGGCAAGCAAAAAAATGCTCGATTTTGAAGATAAATATGTTAAAAGATTCAAGCATGATAACGCCCGAAATGTCCAAATGGAGGTCGAAAAAGGTGTTATCATGTACATCGAACGTTATGAAGTAAGCAGTAACATGGGTTATCATTTTTCACTTGAAAAGTTTAAAGGGAAGACGTTAGTTTCGAGGCTAACGGCTCAAACTATCTCGTGGGATTCAGTTTATAAATGGAAAATCACCGATTACCTTCAACGCGATTTTAATGGCATGCGTGAAAAAATAACCCGTGGTATTTCCAAAGATACCACTATAATGGTTCAACCCAAAGAATTTTTTATTACTTCGGAGGAAGCGGCTCAACTCAACAATACACAATTGGGCGATTACTTGTATAGGCAACGTAAAAGGGGTGTAGGAAATATACAAGGATTTGAGGATGAGTATTATAAACGTTTTGCAACTCCTTTGGCTGCATTAATTCTTACTTTAATTGGCGTATCACTTTCATCTCGAAAAGTACGTGGAGGTATGGGACTTCACCTTGGTATTGGGCTTGCGTTAAGCTCACTATACATCTTATTTTCAACGCTTTCATCTACATTCTCTGTAAGCGGTGACATGTCGGCGTTGGCAGCGGTATGGTTGCCAAATCTTCTGTTTTTATCTATAGGCATTTACTTATATTTTACGGCTCCAAAATAAAACCGCTTAAATTTCATCCGAGGAACTGCTAATATAAAAAAAGCTTGATCAATTGAATTGAACAGGCTCTTTTTTATTATTTTTAAAATCACACTTAAATTAATGACGTGTTTCTCTATCTTTCCTTGTATTGTTTTTCGTAATACTTTTGATAATCACCGTTAATTATATTTTCTAACCAATTTTGATTATCAAGATACCAATCGACCGTTTTTTCGAGTCCTTCTTCAAACTGTAACGAAGGCTCCCAGCCTAACTCACGTTGGAGTTTTGAAGAATCGATAGCATAGCGCAAATCATGTCCGGCACGATCTTTTACAAATGTAATTAATTGAGCCGAAGTACCGATTTCACGACTTAACTTTTTATCCATTATCCGGCAAAGCGCTCTGATCAGATCAATATTAGTCCATTCGTTATTTCCACCAATGTTATAAGTTTCGCCATTATTTCCCGAATGAAAAATAACATCGATTGCCCGTGCATGATCATTCACCCAAAGCCAATCGCGCACATTTTCACCTTTCCCGTAAATTGGAATAGAGATATTGTTTTTAATATTATGAATTGCCAACGGAATTAATTTTTCGGGAAACTGATTTGCACCATAATTATTGGAACAATTCGAAATAACAACCGGCAAACCGAAAGTATCGTGATAAGCTCTTACAAAATGATCAGAAGAGGCTTTACTGGCTGAATAAGGAGAATGCGGGTCGTATTTTCGATTTTCAGTAAAAAAAGTTCCATCAAATGCCAGTGCACCATAAACTTCATCGGTAGAAATATGATAAAACCGTTTCTCAGCCATATCCCCTTTCCATGCCTCTTTGGCAGCATTCAACAAATTGGCAGTGCCAAACACATTTGTGCGGATAAAAGCCAGCGGATCAGAAATTGAACGATCGACATGCGATTCGGCAGCCAAATGAATTACTCCATCAATTGAAAAAGATCTAAACAAATCAGCAGTAAATCTTTCATCGGTAATATCACCTTTTACGAAAGTATAATTCGGAGCATCTGCAATGTCAATCAAATTGCCCAAATTTCCTGCGTAAGTCAATGCGTCTAAATTAACTATCAAATAATCAGGATATTTATTTACAAAAAGTCGTACAACATGCGAACCAATGAAGCCCGCACCACCGGTAATTAAGATCGTTTTTCTCATTCTTATACATATTTATTAGTAGGTTGCACAAAGATACAAAGAATTTTTAAGTTTAAAAACTTGTTGATAACTTTATCGAACGAGAAGAACATTTTCATAAACAAAATAGCTATTTTTGCAAGGTGGAACAATTTAGCATACATATTGAGAAACTTTTGGCGCACCATAAATATGTGGTTATACCGAATTTAGGTGGTTTTGTTGTACAACAACAATCAGCCAAAGTGTTATCCGACAGGATTATAGCACCGTCAGCTATCGTTGCATTTAATCCACTTATGCATCACGCCGACGGGATGCTGGCTCTTGAAATTGCCCGAAGCCGTCAAGTTAGCTATCGAATGGCAATGGAATACATTGACAATGAGGTTGAAAGCATTCAATTGAAATTAAATGCTTTTCAACAGGTACGCATCGGTAATCTCGGAATAATCGCAAAAAGCGAAACAGGAAGTTTAGTTTTCGATCCAAGTGAAAAACCTGCGTTTTTACCTGAAAATTTAGGATTGACAGATATTTTTGTTTCAAAGCGAACGAGCTTAGCAAATACAGAAAGCCGGCATGTAATACTTACGCTACCATCGAATCGCACCTTCCGTTATGCTGCATCAATTTTATTAGCACTCGGATTATTTGTTTATACCGAGAGAGTTTCTGATTTTAAAACCAATCGCTCAACAGCTAATTTAGCTTTGTTGAACCTTGATCAGATCAAACAACCCAAACCATCTATAGTTTCTGAGCACGGGCAAATACCGAACTTTACAGAAAATGTACCTGATAAAAAAGTTGCTGATACTCCAAGATATCATGTGATTATAGCAAGCCTGCATACTGGCAAAACCGCTGATCAAGTTTGCCAATCGTTAATCGATGCCCATTTTAAAAATGCCCATGTGCTTTCTCCTGCCAAATTATATCGTGTTGCAATCGAATCATTTAACAATAGAGAAAATGCCATTAGATACATGATGAACCTTCGCAAAAACGATCACCGGTTCGAAAATGCTTGGGTATTTTGCAATTAAAAATAAGTTCAACAATTCGTTAAGTCAGAGATTTATCAATTCCGAATCAGTTTATTTCCCAGACAAATGTTGGAATGTTATTTTCTCCAATTCAACGCCATTTATCAAAAAAAATTACTATCTTTGCGGTCGCTTTTCGAGAAAAAGCATAGGTATAAACATTAAAAAAAATAAAAATGCCCGTAAAAATCAGATTACAACGTCATGGACGTAAAGGATATGCTTATTATCATATCGTTATCGCCGATAGTCGTGCACCACGTGATGGTAAATTTATCGAACGAATCGGTTCGTACAATCCAAACACAAATCCAGCCACCGTCGATTTAAAATTCGAACGTGCTTTGTATTGGATGCAAACAGGTGCTCAACCCACCGACACAACGCGTAATATTCTTTCAACCGAAGGAGTTTTAATGAAAAAACACTTACTTGAAGGAGTTAAAAAGGGAGCTTTTGATGAAGCTGAAGCTGAAAAACGTTTTGCAGCTTGGAAAACGACCAAAGAATCTAACGTTGTTAAGACAAAAGAACAATTGGCAGCCGAAAAACAAGCTGATTTGAAAGCCCGTCAGAAAGCCGAAGCTGAAGTTAATAAAGCAAAAGCTGCAGAATTAGCAAAGAAAAAAGCCGAAGCAGCCGCTGCAATAGCCGAAGCAGCCGCTGAAGTTGCAACTACTGTCGAAGCTCCAGTTCAGGAAGTTGCCGAATAACATGATGTGCTAAAATATTTTAGAAACTCGAAAGAAATTTCGGGTTTTTTTGTTTTAATTATTCAAAAATATTTTTTTCGAATAATACAATAAATAATATGCCTGTTGATACAATTTTTTTCGAATAACTACGTTTAAAACTATTAAATTTACTCAATAATCCAATGAATCAAACCGTAAACATAGCCCTACAAATTTTGCCAAGTTCAAAAACAATACATCCTTATGCTCTGGTTGATAAAGCGATTGAAGTAATTGCCGCTTCTGAACTTCGATATAGAGTAACTCCTTTCGAAACAGTTATGGAAGGTCGTTATGACGATATTATGAAGGTTGTAAAAATGGCCCAGGAAGCTTGTTATGCAGCAGGTGCCGAAAGTTTGATGACTTACATTAAAATTCAAAGCTCGTTGAATGATGTAAGTATTGAGGATAAAATGGAGAAATATGAATAGCACATGACACAACTTTACAATAAATTATTAAATATAATTTCAAACTCAAACTACAAACGAATTGGGAATAACGTTTTAGCTTTGACAATTTTAAATGGCATTTATTTTATTTCGCCATTAATTTTAATTCCTTACCTAATGAAAACTATAGGTAGTGAATTATATGGCATTTATATATTTTCATGGACATTCATTTATTATTTCATCTTTATTGTAAATTATGGATTTGATTTAAGTTCAACACATGAAATAGCCATCAACAGAAGAGACATTGATAAAATATCTGAAATATACTCTATTACATTTTATTCAAGATTATTGCTTTTATTAATTAGTACAATAATACTCTCAATATGTATACTGTTTATTCATAAATTAAACATAAATGCTAAACTAATCTTTCTTGGAATCGGCGTAATTATTGGTCAAGCTTTTTTCCCCACCTGGTTATTTCAAGGTATGGAAGAAATGAAATTCATTACTTTAGTGAATTCTATCATGCGAATTTTGCCTATCGGATTAGTTTTTATTTTTGTAAAATCAGGTAAAGATACAGACTTAGTTATATTTTTTCAATCAATAGGTTTTTTTGTGGGAGGTATATTTAGTCATATATTTTCAATTAAACATTTTCATCTAAGGCTTAAAAAACCATCAATCAGACTCATAAAAGTAAAATTAATCTCAAGTTGGAGTCTTTTTTTATCTACTGTGGGCATCTCTTTATACCGCGAAACAAATACCGTAATTTTAGGTTTCATAACAAATAACTTTGAATTAGTTGGATATTATGCCTTAGCCGATAAATTCATAAGAATTGTTCAATTAATGGCAAATTCAGTTTCACAGGCTCTTTTTCCCTTTTTTGGTCATCATCTTATTGAAAATAAAGTGCAAACTATTTTAAAGTTTAAGAAAACTGGAATTTATTATGCTGTCTTTCTGTTAGTTTGTGCAATAGCCCTTTATATTTCCATACCTTGGATTATAAATATTTATTTAGGAAAACCCTTCCCTAAAATAATACGAGATGTCAGGATTATGACACCTGTAATTTTTGTAGGTGGTTTAAATTATTATTTCGGAGTAGTAGGTCTTATAAATTTTAATCATAAAAATGCTTTCACTATTTTTGTATTGATTGCCGGAGCAATAAATATTATTTTTTGTTTTCTTCTTAGTAAAATTTATTTTGATGCAGGAGCCGCAGTCAGTTTATTAATTGCAGAAACAACTTTATTATTACTTATATTACTTTACTTTCAGAAAAAAGAGAAATTCTCATACAAATTATAAGGTAAAATGATAATTGCATTAATCACAATTATAATCTCGCTGGTTTTGAGCTTAAGCCTGTCAAATAAAATCTTTGCCCCTGCAACAATAGTAGCTGCTTTATGGCTATTTTGTATCATGGCCTATTGGATATACCCTCACAACTTATTAGCACTAAAAGATCAATTTTATATTGGAATTTCATTATGGGTAGGAGCTTTTACTTTTGCAACGCTATTAACACAAAGCATATCACAAAAATCAAACAATTTAACTCTCCCCAATGAAAAAATTCGAAATCTTTATTATATTTTAACATTAATAACATTTCCATTGATGCTATGGAAAATATATTCGCTAATTATATCATTAGGATTAACCAATAATATTTTTTACAATTTAAGAGTGCTAGCCATTGGGAATATAAAAGGTGTAGAAGATGGAACCTCTCAGAATTACTTTGCATCACTATGGATTGTAACATATCTTATTGAATTATTGCACTTTAGAAAAAAGAATCTTTGGCGATTAATTATACTCTTCTTAATAAATATTAGTTGGGCATTTCTGGTTATGTCAAAAACGAGTTTTCTAAATATTTTTCTTTCTACAATGGTTATTTTACTATTTAAGAACATTATAAAGCCAAAATATATCTATCTATCGTTGGCGGCAATATTTATTTTCTTTACTTCCATACAAATTGTCCGTACTTCAAATTTAAAAAAAAATGAGAAATTAAGCTATGATTTTTTCACCCTATATGTATTATCTGGTATGCCAGCATTTGAAACTATCAAACCTCATTCATCTGAAAACTTAGGTGAAAATACTTTTCGATTTTTTTATGCAGTCGGACAGAAATTAGGGATATCAGAAATTAAAGCAAAAAAACCAATTCTAAAATATGTACCTGTCAATAAAGACAAAACAATGTCAACAAATGTATATACAACATTATACCCGTTCTTTAAAGACTTTGGTTTTTCTGGCATTTTTTATTCTGCATTTTTAATTGGAATTTTTTATGGATATATTTATAAAAAAGTTTTAAAGAAAAATAACCCAATGACAATAACATATTCAATTTTGGTTGTAAGCTTAGTCACTCAATTTATGAATGAAACAACAATCTCAACACTGTCATTCATAATTCAAATCCTTATTTTTAGTCATATACCTTATTGGTCAAATTATATTGTAATAAGGGCTTCAAAAAATGAAATCGAATCTTATCATCAATCATAAGAAAATAACATATTATTTATATTTAGACGCTTTGATTCATTTAAAAAAAATATACTGATGCTAAATAAAAGGAAATCAATTGTAATAATAATAACGCTTTACAACTCAGAACTAATTGAATCAGAAAGTTTTATGTCGTTAATAAATATAAATGATAAACAAATAATTGATTACAATTTAATTTTGTACAATAATTCAAAAGAAATTGAGATACCTAATCATGAAAGTTATTTAATTATAAATGATAAAACAAATCAAAAATTAGCTGGAGCATATAACTTTGCTTTAAACTACGCATTAAAAAATAATCAAGAATGGATATTACTCGTAGATCAAGATACGGAAATAACACAAGATTATTTTATCAAATTAGCATCTTTCTTAGAGTCTGACAAACAGTCAAACGATATTGTGGCTATAGTCCCATTTATAAAGGAAAACTCACAAGTACTTTCACCTCATAAAATTAACTTTTTCAATTGCAGAAGGAAAGTAATTTCAAATTCCGGTTTACAAAATGATTATGTTTCCGCATTTAATTCAATGTCATTACTTAAAGTGAATTTTATAACATCAATTGGAGGATTTAACATTGATTTTCCATTGGATATGTTGGATTATTGGTATTATTATCAAATACATAAAAATGGCAAGAAAGTCTATGTATTAGATACCTATGTAAATCATAATCTTTCAATTACTCACTATGAAAGGAATATTTCTCTTGAAAGACATACTGATTTACTATTAGCAGAGAAGAAATTTATACGTGAAATCGGATTGGTGCATTTCTCCTTTTACAAAGTAAGATTACTTTATAGATTTATTAAACAATTGATATTTTTTAAAAACAAACGATATGCTCAAATAATTCTCAAAAATCTTTTTAATAAACTATGATAACTGTCTGCTTAACCTCTTTCAATGGAGAATCTTATATTTTAGATCAACTTAAAAGTATTCTTTGCCAACTAAATAATGAGGATGAAGTAATTGTATCTGACGATGGTTCAACTGACAAAACCGTAAATATCATTAAAGAGCTGAATGACAAACGAATAAAACTTATCTTCAATAACAATAATAAAGGTATTATATCAAATGTTGAAAACACATTAATCCATGCAATAGGAGATTATATTTTTTTGGCTGATCAAGACGACATTTGGCTACCAGATAAAGTCAGAATTTGCACTAAAGAATTAGAAACATCTGATTTAGTAATTTCTGATTGTTATATTACTGATAATGAATTAAATATTACCTATGATTCGTTTTACAAACATAACAATTCTCAATTTAATAAATGGTTTGCATTGCTAAAAAACCCTTATCTCGGGTGCTGTATGGCATTTAATAGGAAAGTTTTAATGAATGTTTTACCATTTCCAAAAAAAATTCCTATGCATGATATCTGGATAGGGAATATCGCAGCGTTCAAACATAAAGTGAAATTTATTGATGATAAACTTATTTATTATCGCCGACATGGATTAAATTCATCTTCAGCTTCAGAACCTTCTAAAGCATCAATTTTCCAACAATTTGACTATAGATTGAGTTTAATTAAACCATTAATTAAAGTATCAATAAATCACAATAAAAACAATCCGAAATCACAATAAAATATCCGAAAATTCGTTTAAAAAATTAGTTTAAAACTTTTCAACTTTTACATATGAAAGTATCTATAATCACTGCAACATTTAATAGCGAAAAGAGCATACAACAAACAATTAATTCAGTTGTTAATCAAGACTATGCAGACATCGAACATATTATTATTGATGGTGGTTCTACAGATGCAACACTCGAAATAATTAAAAAAAATAACGGAAGAATTTCACTTCTCGTTTCCGAAAAAGATAAAGGAATTTACGATGCACTAAATAAAGGTATAAAAATAGCAACAGGTGATATTGTTGGATTTCTAAATTCAGATGATGTTTTTGACAATCCTCAGATAATTTCCAGAGTAATAAATTGTTTTAAAATAAAAAAATCTGATGTGGTCTATGGTAATTTAATTTACCAATCAAAAAACGAATCAAAAAAACGCACTATTCGATATTGGCGTAGCAATGCATTTAATCCTGGATGTTTATGGTATGGTTGGATGCCTCCGCATCCAACATTATATTGTAAGAAAGAAATATACAATAAATTTGGACTTTTTGATGATAATTTTAAAATTTCAGCCGATTATGATTTTATTTTAAGGGTTTTCAAAGAACCAACTATTAATAAGACTTACCTACCAACTATTATGGTTAAAATGAATGTCGGAGGAGCAAGCAATAAATCAATAAAAAATATTATACAAAAATCAACAGAAGATTACAAAGCCATTCGGAATAATAAAATTGGCGGACTACCAACACTGATATTAAAAAATATACGTAAAATAGGACAATTTAACGCATTGAAAAATATTAAGGTGCGATGCTAAATGTTTCGATCGTCATATTTAATCATCTTTTTTCCGAGATTGCTCCTTTGATAAAATTAATTCAAATATCTGGACAAACTTCGGAAATATTTCTTATCGACAACTCTCCAACCCCAACCTTAGAATTCAATCAATTTCCAGTTAACTATATTTTTACCGGAAAAAATATCGGCTATGGCGCCGCCCATAATATTGCCATCCGCAAAACCATTGAACAAAGTATTCCCTACCATTTAGTAATAAACCCGGATATTTCATTTGACCCTTCCATTTTAGCAGAAATAGAAAATTTTATGAATTTAAATCCTGATATAGGGCATTTAATGCCCAAGGTCCTTTACCCTGATGGCAATATCCAATATCTTTGCAAACTAATTCCAACTCCTCTCGACCTTATTTTCAGACGATTTTTGCCAAAAAATTGGACCCAAAAACAGAAAGAACGATTTGAAATGAGATCATCGGGATATAATAAAATCATGAATGTCCCTTACCTTTCTGGATGTTTTATGTTTTTGCGTACCGAAGCATTAAAAGAAGTTGGACTTTTTGATGAACGATTCTTTATGTATCCCGAAGATATCGACCTGACACGCAGAATGCACAAAAAATTTAGAACAGTTTTTTTTCCTGAAGTTTTCATCATTCATCATCATGCTCAAAGTTCATATAAAAGTTTGAAAATGCTTTGGATTCACATTTCGAACATGGTAAAATACTTCGATAAATGGGGTTGGATTTTCGACCGAGAAAGAAAATTAATGAACAAAAAAATTGAAAGTCAATACGATTAAATTGTTTTACACATCACAACCATGGAAGGTATTAACAAATGATTAGTTTCAAAAAAATATGATTCTAATTCACAATGTATTGTTGTACAAATGGGTAACAAATTTTTGACCATACTTTTTAATACTGAAAATAAGATGTCGAGCATACCGATTGCATTCGGAAAAACAGATTTACGGGTAAGCCCCTTAAATTGAACTCATAAAATGGAATTGCTATTTGAATACTAAAATCGATAAATAAAAGCAGCTATCCTAAAAGAACAAAGGACTAAAAAAGGATATAATCCTCAATTCAGTCCCTTCAATCAATAATAATCTTCCAATCAAGTATTTCGTGGAGATTACCGGACTCGAACCGGTCACCTCGACACTGCCAGTGTCGCGCTCTAGCCAGATGAGCTAAACCCCCAAACTTGATTTTGAAATTGCAGTGCAAAGATAAGAAAGTTTTACAAATTATGCGTACTTTTGCCTTCGTTTATTGCGATTATTCAAAAAAAATGGCAACACAGTATCTATCGGTTTTTATACTGTCAATTTCATATAGAAGAAAAAACAGATGCAGTTTTGCTTTGCAACTTTCAATAAATCAATGTATATCAACAATTAAATATCACTCTAAATCCTGATGTTAATATTAAATACCACCTTTTTGGTTTCTGACGAGATTCAAAATCAATGGCTCGAATGGGTTCGCGAGCAACATATCCCATTTATGCTCAATACAAAATATTTCATAAAACCACAAATTGCTAAAATCATAAGTAATGATGCCACAGACGGGACTTCTTATTCAGTTCAGTTTCAAATAAACAATCGCGAAACTTTAGAAAAATGGCAGCGTGAATTTGCAGGGAAGTTTGAACAAAATTGTTATAAGATTTTTGGCAACGAAGCTCTTTTTTTCTCCACAATTTTAGAAATAGTCGATTAATGAAAAACAATGACTTTATAATTTTGGGAATTGACCCAGGAACTACCATCATGGGGTATGGAATTCTTAAAGTTTCGGGTAATCAAACTGAGATGTTAGCCATGGGCGTACTTGATTTGAAGAAATATAAAGAACATTATCTGAAACTTCAACGGATTTTTGCAAGGACTTTATCATTGATCGATGAATTTCATCCTGATCATTTGGCGATTGAAGCACCTTTTTTTGGCAAGAATGTACAGTCCATGCTTAAACTCGGTCGAGCCCAGGGCGTTGCCATGTCAGCGGCTCTTTACCGCGATATTCCATTGACAGAGTATGCTCCACTTAAAATTAAAATGGCAATTACCGGAAACGGTAATGCATCCAAAGAGCAAGTGGCTGATATGCTCAGGCGTTATTTAAAAATACCTATTGAGAATATGTTGCCGCAGTTAGATGCTACCGATGGTTTGGCAGCAGCCTATTGTCATTTTTTACAAATTGGCAAACCCTCCTCTGAAAAAAAATTTTCGGGTTGGAAAGATTATATTGCAAAAAACGAGGCAAAAGTCAATAAAAAAAATTGACTAAAAAATTGACTAAAAACAAAATCCCAAATTCAATGATTTTTATCAATCGACGCAACAATTGATGCTAAGAATTTTTGAAAATTAAAATCTCCTTTTTTCGAAAACCCTGTACGAACCACAACTAATTGCAACGAAGGGATGATGTAAATAAACTGTCCATCATGTCCATCGCAATAAAATAAATCTTTCGGTACAGCAGGATACTGACCTGAACTGTTCAACCAGAAGAAAGCGCCATATTTTCCAGCTGATCCCTTTGCCGGTATGGTTACCTGATCCGTCCAGCCCTTAGGTAAAATCTGATTTCCTAACCAATTTCCCTTATTCAAATACAGCAATCCAAATCTCACATAATCACGCAAAGAAGCATAAAGATAAGAGGATCCAACGAAAGTTCCTGATGGGTCAACCTCAAAAACGGCACTCCGCATACCAATCGGATTGAACAATTCACGGCGTGGAAAAGTATAATATAATGAGTCATTATCAATCGCTTTTCGGATAAGAAAGTCAACGATATTTGTTGATCCTGAATTATAATACCAAAAAGAACCGGGTCGATGTTGTAAAGGTTTATTTAATGTATATGCAGCCATATCGGCAACTTCATGAAGCATAATAGTTACATCCGATAAATTTCCGTAATTTTCGTTCCATTTGAGTCCACTATTCATTTGCATCAAATTCATTAGGGTAATCTTTGCTCTTCCATCATTTTTCCACAAAGAAATATCAGGATGTTCATTCAAGTGCATTATGTTCTTTTTTACCATCACTCCGACCAAAGCATTCGTAATACTTTTTGCCATCGACCAACTTAAAAAACGATTATTTGAAGAAAAGCCAACGTTATATTTTTCGGCCACCAACTGATTTTTATAGGCAACTGCAACAGCAAACGTTCCTTTAGTTCCAACAGAATCAACAAATGCTTTTGCAAGCGCTTTATTTAAAAGCACCATATTGATGTTTTTCGGGATAGTGTCAGCAATTTTATCACCCGCAGGCCATGCAACTGCATCGGGGTGAATTTCAGGAAGTGGAACAATGTGGTAAGGTCGGTTTCGAATGGAACTTTCATCCAATCCTTGAACCAGAACACACCCAAATCCATCGATATAAATGGCCTTGGATTTTGCCCATAAAAACCGACTGGTTACTTCTTTCTTCTGATAATCAATCGTGTTTTTAGTAAATTTAATAAAAGAAAAATTCAAATCTATACCCTCAACACTTTTTTGAGAGCGATTTCCGACAAACACATCCGAAGCAAGATTTTTAGCTGCATAGCCCGTTATAATTGGTGTTAAAGAGTTTATATAATACACTCCATATCCAAGAACGAGTAATAAAATAACCAATAGAATGCGTAAAATTCTTTTTTTCATACCGATCGAATTTTAAGATTAACTCCAAATAACACAGCAAAAATAGTTTTTTCGTTCAATATGTCAATCGTTTTCCGATGTAAGTTTAAAAAAAAATGACTGTTACCCAGATTTACATCAAGTAACAGCCATCTTTACAAGAAATAATCAAAAATGATATTAATCGATTATATCAAATCCTGTATATGGAATCAATGCTTTCGGGATCCGAATACCTTCGGGAGTTTGGTTGTTTTCAAGCAGGGCAGCTACAATGCGTGGCAATGCAAGTGCACTTCCATTGAGCGTGTGGCACAGTTGCGTTTTCTTATCTGCAGTCCTATAACGGCATTTCAAACGATTAGCCTGATAACTTTCAAAATTCGAAACCGAACTGACTTCTAACCAACGTTCCTGCGCAGCCGAGAACACTTCAAAATCAAATGTTAAAGCCGAAGTAAAGCTCATATCACCACCACAAAGGCGAAGAATTCGCCAAGGTAATTCTAATTTTTCAACCAATGTCTGAACATAATTCACCATTTGATCCAGCGTATCGTATGATTTATCGGGGTGTTGGATTTGTACAATTTCCACTTTATCGAACTGGTGGAGACGATTCAACCCACGAACATCCTTACCATAAGAACCGGCTTCGCGACGAAAACAAGCGGAATAGGCAGTATTTTTGATAGGTAATTCATTTTCGTTGAGAATGACATCTCGATAAATATTAGTTACGGGAACTTCTGCTGTAGGGATTAAATACAAATCATCAACCGTACAATGATACATTTGACCTTCCTTGTCAGGAAGTTGTCCTGTACCATAACCTGAAGCGGCATTCACCACGTAAGGTGGTTGTACTTCAAGATATCCGGCTTCGCGGGCATTGTCAAGGAAAAAATTAATTAAAGCACGTTGCAAACGAGCACCCTTCCCCTTATAAACAGGGAAACCTGCACCAGAAATCTTCACGCCTAATTCAAAATCAATGAGGTCATATTTCTTAGCCAGATCCCAATGAGGAACTGCATCAGCATATAAATCTGGCATTTTTCCTCCAGTTCGTTCAATCAAATTATCTTCGGCGTGGTTTCCAACAGGCACACTTGGGTGAGGCAAATTTGGAATCAGAACTAATAATTCATTTAGCTTCTGCTCGGCATCTACTTGTTGATCACTGAGCTTTTTTATAGTTTCTTTCAACTCCACTGTTTTCTCTTTTGACTGAGTTGCTTCAACAAGCCTACCTTGCTTTAAAAGCAAACCAATTTCTTTCGACAAATTATTCAATTCTGCCGAAGCTTTATCAACTTGAACCTGAGTGGATTTACGCAAATTATCCAATGCAACTACCTGTCCGATAATGGCTTTTCCATCGAAATTTTTCTTTGCCAATCGGGCAATTACTTCGTCGGTATTATCGGCTATTTGTTTGATTATCAACATTTTATTGTAATTTATAATTTAATGATATATTATTTTCGATCGAAATATCGGAAATTCAAACGTATTACTTTTTTGAAACGAACTGAAATGCTGGCAGAAATAAAAAATCTCCCGCAATTTTACACTACGGTAAAACAACAGGAGATTATAATTTCAATTCAAAAAAAAATTTATATTACCCTGAAACGGGATATAAGAAAATCTTTAGTTTGCTTCAATCGGTTTAATCGAAACGAAAGATTTATTATCTTTTTTCTTTCTGAACTCTACAATGCCATCAATTAAAGCAAATAAGGTATGATCTTTACCAATACCAATGTTTTGTCCAACATGATGAACTGTACCGCGTTGACGAACAACAATATTACCTGCTTTCGCAAATTGTCCGCCGAAAATTTTCACGCCAAGTCGTTTGCTTTCTGATTCACGACCGTTCTTTGAGCTACCAACTCCTTTCTTGTGTGCCATTTAATTCTAATTTTTATTGGTTAAGCTACAATTTCTTTAATAAATAATTCTGTGAAGTTTTGACGGTGTCCGTTACGTTTGCGGTATCCTTTACGACGCTTTTTGTGGAAAACAATTACTTTGTCACCACGAACATGTGATAATACTTCACAAACAATTTTTGCTCCTGCAACAACCGGAGCACCAACAGTGATAGTTCCTTCATTATCAATAAGCAACACTTTGTCAAATTCTAATTGAGAGCCTCTTTCAGCCTCTTCCATACGATGAATAAACAGTCTTTTACCGGCTTCAACCTTGAACTGTTGTCCTAAAATTTCTACGATTGCGTACATTTTATTAACGACTTTTCTAATTACATCGGGAAGGTGAGTTACCTGCGGTATTGCTTCTTCATAACCTTATCCGAAAAGAGCTGCAAAATTACAGTATTTTTTCTAATTTTCAAAACGATAAGGAAGAAAATAAATAAGAAAACCAAATATTTAACAATATAAATTATCTCAAAATGTCATTGCAAATACCACTCAATTTACAAATTACTCTTTAACACTAAATGATTTCTAAATTTTGTTGTTCAATCCAACCAACACTTCCATTGCCCAGGATAATCTCGTCCCAATTGCCTAACGTGCTTTTAATCGAAATTATCGTTCCTTCATGTAACTGAAACAAGTCTGTTCCGCTTTTATCGGGTGAACTTTTCACTGAAACTGCACCAGACATAATCACAGCATCGCGATGGTTCATTAGTTGCTGATTGCGAACTCCTGAAAAAAAGATCGAAAAGACAGAAATAAGTAACAGAAAAATTCCCGTATAAAACGATGTTTTACGCAAAAAATACGAACTACCGAAAACAAACAAGAATGCGGAAATTAAAGCCAAAATAAATACGACAAAACCGATATATAACCACTGATTAGAGGAAAACAGTTGAATTAAATAATTTATCCAGCGCCCTAAGAAAAAAGTAGGAGCCTGAATAATATTATCGACAACCTTTTGTTGAGCAAGTTCCAGATTAAATCGCGCATCATCAAAAGTGGGATTTATACGCAATGCTCTTTCGTAATTCAGGATCGAAAGACCAATTTCATTCGATTTGTAATAAGCATTACCTAAATTATAATATAATTCGGGAGCATCACCTTCGTTTTTCAGAATATTCTCGTATTCCTTTGCTGCAGCTTCGAATTTATTTTTAGCATATAAACTGTTGGCATGTTTCAATGCCTGTGTTTCAGCTTGCGACCAGCTTGTAAAGCTCCAAATTAATAATCCTAATAATATAATTCTTTTCATATTCTCTATGTTGAGGTTAGATTATTTTTTTTTGAAATTTTCTTCAATATTACTGATTGCTTTGATCGTGTCATCATAAAGATTTCCCATTTCCTGTTGTCCTGAATTCGGAGCATAACGTGCAAACTCACAAGTATTTAAATTCTGAAAAATGGCCTCGATCAAAGTTTCATCAATTCCATGAGCACTTAGCTCTAATTGAACATGTTCTTTGGTAAGCGAAGCAACCGGTATAGATAATTTATCACTTAGATAAGTCCAGACTGCTTTTAGAACTTCTTCATAAAATTTTTCCTTGTTTCCTTCACTCAGAAGCTTCTGTGCTAATTTCAATCTTTTTTGGGCAACCTTGTTAGCTTTTTTATTTTTAACCAAACTTATATCCGAATTATCCTTTGCCTGTTTACGAAAGAAAATGAATAAGAACATTGAAATTAATAACGGAATGACAAACATTAACCACGAATTGACCGAGCCAAATAATAAATTATCATCCTTCGACAATTCAAAATTATTCGTTTCAATATAACGAATATCATTCCCAATTTGCCTAACATCCTCTTTATCAACATAATTATTAATCAC
Organism: Bacteroidota bacterium; assembly: GCA_021779195.1. Taxonomy (GTDB): domain Bacteria; phylum Bacteroidota; class Bacteroidia; order Bacteroidales; family Paludibacteraceae; genus Paludibacter. The sequence continues at coordinate 124,536 of JAJYBB010000001.1, forward strand.
AGTGGAATTATCACCACTTGATCCTTTCTGAACCTGCAAATGATAAGCAGGGGTTCGAAGCGTTTTATAGGTTCTATCCTGAATATCGAAATATGAAAATTCGGCTGATGGAATCTCAAAAGCACCGTTATGACGTGGAATAAACAGATATTCAATAGTTTTAGTTCCTGATACGCCAGAGGGAGTGGTTTTAAAATTATTTGTTACTTTTGGATCGTATAACTCAAAACCATCGGGGAACTTTATATCTGGATTCTTTATCAGTTTCATATTTCCTTCACCAACAATATTCACTTTGATGGTTACCGCATCGTTCGCCTTAACATTTTGCGAAGTAATACTCGAATTCATTGAAAAACGTCCCACAGCTCCACTAAACGATGCTGGTTTATTTCCGGGTAAAGCGGTTACATTAATTGAAACAGCAGGTGCAGTAATAATTTTTGAAACATTGGAGTAGGAATCAAAAAAATTATCAAATATACTATTTCCCGATGTATGGTTTTGCACTCGAACTCCGGCTTCAAAAACAGCTTTATCTATTTTTATAGTTCCTGCATGTTGAGGATAAAGTAGTACCTGATACAAAACGACAGTACCGTAATTATGTCCGTTAAAGTTTTCATAGGAAAACTGCTTATTGGGCGACTGATCAAGATCCTGTTTCATAAATCCATTGAAATCAGGCATTTTTCTGTTTACACATTGCACCACATCTGCCAATGTGTATAATTTATAAGTTACCAAGACTGCTTCCTGTTCATGAACATTTGTTTTTGAAACATTAGTCCGGATAAATAAACTTTCCTTACCAACCGACTGGCTATTGCCCGAAGAAGCAGATCCTCCACGAGATTTCGGTGGATTTGCATCCGCAGGCAAAACTTTGATGGAAACTCCATTTGACGTATACTTTTGTCCGCCAACTATTAAACTTGCCGAAGGGATGGTAAATGTACCTGTTTTTTGAGCCTGTAATGTATACGTATAGGAAACTGAAACCGATGAAGATGTTTTTCCGTTAATAATTTGCATACTTGAACTATGCGACTCAAAAGGACCTGCCAAAACGTCGAAATTTGCAATATTAGGAGCACGCAAATCTCTTCCATTTGCATTTACGGTATATACCAATTGAAAGGGTTGATCCATGATTGCCGTTGATGGTGCCGAAGCAGTGAAACGAACCGGCTCATCCGCACGAGTAATCCAAATGCTGAGGAACAAGAATGATATGAATATGAATCTACGTTTCATAGTTTATATTTTGAAAAAACGAATTTATTATAATCAAATTGTAACATCAAAGAATAATTTACCAATCTTTATCTGCTTTTTGCGGATTTCTGATTTGTTGTTTCTTGGCTTTATCTTGGGCATTCTTCTCATCCTGTTGCAACGCATCCAAAATTTGCTGCGCACTTTCCTTCGTCATTTGAGATTGCTGAGGTTGTGGTTGTTGATTCTTCTGCTGATCCTGTTTCTGTTGATCTTTCTTTTGTTGATCCTGTTTTTGCTGATCTTTCTTCTGCTGATCCTGTTTCTGTTGATCTTTCTTCTGCTGATCTTTATTCTGCTTGTTTTTATTTTGTTTGTTTTGTTGTTGTTGTTTTTTCAATAATTCCTGAGCGTAAGCCAGATTGTAACGTGTGTCGTTATCTTTGGGATTATTTCTCAAAGCCATTTCATAAGCTTTGATGCTTTCTTCAATTTTATTATTCAACAACAAAGAATTACCTGTATTGTGAAAAGCAGCAGCCAATTTCCTTTTGTCTTTAGGTTGCAAAGTCACAGCATCATTGTACTGTTCCAATGCTTCTGAATACTTTTTCTGACGAAACAAGGCATTTCCTAAATCATAATTCGCTTCAAACGATTTTTGATTCTTTAAAATCCCTTTTCGGTAGGCAATTTCAGCTTCGGTAAATTTTCCCTTTTTATATAAATTATTTCCCGTACGAACATCCGAACTTTCCTTTTGAGCCGAAGCAAAGAAAGCCAAACTACTCAACATTAGGATAAATATAAGTTTATTCATAAATCAAATCATCTTAAATTATCAATTCTTAGTTACCTTTTCTTTCAAATTGAAAATATTCAATTTACTCAATCGCTTATTTCGCCTGTCGAACACGAAAAAGTCAAATAATAAAATAAACAATGCCAAAAAAGCAAAAGACTGAAATTGTTCATTGAAATCAGAAAAAACAGATGCTTTAATATCCGATTTTGCCAATTTATTCAGTTCTTTATTTAAAACCCGATAGGCATTATTCGTATTATCCGATCTGATATACATGCCCTGCCCTGCAGCTGCTATCTCTCTACACATTTGTTCATTGAGTTTCGAAACCACCACATTGCCATCTTTATCTTTCCAAAAGCTCATGGTTCCAGGAACAGGAATTGGAGCACCATCCGGTTTTCCCATACCAATTACGTCAACTATTATACCGTTATCGTGGGCTAATTTGGCAGCAGCAACAGCATCATCTTCGTGATTTTCGCCATCAGTAATGACGATTATTGCTCGACCAGCATTACTTTTAGCACCAAATGATTTAATTGCTAAATCGATGGCACTACCTATGGCTGTACCTTGACGTGCAACCATTTTTGTTGAAATTGATGATAAAAACATTTTGGCTGAAACATAATCAGCCGTAATGGGAAGCTGCACATACGCATCACCGGCAAAAACGATCAAACCTATTTTATCGTCAGTCATTCCATCAACCAATTGCGAGAGCACCATTTTTGCTTTATCTAATCGGCTTGGCTGAATATCCTGTGCCATCATTGAATTTGACACATCTAAGGCTATAATTACTTCAATGCCCTGACGTTTTGAATTTTCCATCTTCGTTCCAAACTGAGGTTGTGCCAGAATGATAATAATAAAAAGCAATGCGGCAAGTTGTAAATAAAACTTCACCAATGGACGAACCTTGGAAACATTGGGCATTAATTCTGCCAACAAATCCGGATTGCCAAATTTCTTTAAATTCCGGCGTTTTTTGATACCTGCATATACATAAACTCCAATTAAAACTGGGATTAATAAAAGCAGAAAAAAATATTCAGGATGAGCAAATCTAAACATAATAATTTTCAACAAGTAATATTAACACTACATCGATCAATTCTAACCGGCATTTTCGATTATGGTAATTTTCTGAAAACAGTATTGCGCGTAAAAATTTCCAATGACAAGAACACCAATGATAATAAAGCAAACCAATAAAATTCTTCACTTTTTTTATTATACTCCTTCACACTGATTTTTGTCTTTTCAAGTTTATCGATATCCTGATAAATCCTGCGTAATTTTGAGGTATCAGTTGCACGAAAATATTGACCACCGGTAAGATTAGCAATATCTTGTAACGATTTTTCATCAAAATCAGACTGCATTTGCTGATATTGAATTCCGAGAGGAGTTTGCACCGGTACATTAACTATACCACTCGTTCCCACACCGATGGTATAAACTCTAATACCAAAAGTTTTTGCGATTTGAGCAGCCGTGATTGGCGCTATATCACCACAATTGTTGGAACCATCGGTAAGTAAAATAATGATCTTCGATTTTGCTTTTCCATCTTTAATCCTGTTCACCGCATTTGCCAAACCAAGTCCAATAGCAGTTCCATCATCAATTAAACCGTAATTTACACTATTAAACAAATTGATTAAAACTGCATGATCGGTTGTAAGTGGACATTGGGTAAAACTTTCGCGTGCAAAAACCACCAAACCAATGTTATCATTTGGACGAGAGAGAATAAAATCAGTTGCAACTTCCTTCGAAGCTTCAATTCGGTTAGGTTTTAAATCCTCAGCCAACATTGTTCCAGACAAATCCTGAACCAACATAATGTCAATTCCCTCAGTATTTTCAGTTCGCCAACTATTAGCTGCCTGCGGACGAGCTAAAGCCACTATAAGCGATATTAACGCTAAAACTCTTAATATAAATGGAATATGTCGAAACTTAACTTTAATGCTTGGAGAAAATTTAAGTAGTTGATGGTGCGATGAAATCTGCAAACTGGCATCAGACTTGTGCATTTCCCAAACATACCAGAAAATTACTGGTATAAGTAGCAACAAGAAAAATAAATATTCAGGATTATGAAAAGTCATAAATATTTTTGATTTTTAAAAAATAAAATTTACTCAACATCGCGCTTTGGAAGAACCTCATCAATTGGCTTTTCTTCCTCCACTTCAATTACTTCCACTTTAGTTTCATTAACAAACGAATAGGCATTATTTAAACTGCTTTCATTTTCATCAGTCAAGGGTACCCATTTAGCAAATTTCACTAAATCAGCTAATTGTAGTATTTGTTTTAACTCCATGAATGCAGATTTATTTTCAGATCTAAGTTTTGATAAATGATCAAGAATTTCTTCTGAAGTCATTTCCATACTCTTAATCAAAAATTCACGTTCAATATATGCTCTGATCACATCTGTCAATCGCGTATGATATTCCTTAATTCTTCCTTGCTGCCAAGGTTTTTCCTGCTTAATTTTATCGAGTTCAGTCAAAGCGATAACGTGAGGCGGGAGTAATTCTTTTGCAGCTGAACTTTGAAACATCGGCTTATTCAACCAATATTTACGAATCAAAATATAACCAATAATTAACAGAGCTACTATAAGTAAAATCAATAGAATGGTTTTTAAAAAACCAACCCAATCGAATTTAGTGTTCATAACCGGTTTTATATCAGCAATTTTATGCGAAGCTGTATCAATTTTGAAAGGTTGAACAACTTTAAGCGATAATGAATTTGACCAAATGGTATCTCCAGCGCAAATAAAAGGGAAAGGAGGAATATATATCAAGGAATCTTTAAACGCAGTTACCAAATATTTTTGCGACACCACTATATGTCCATTTATCGACTTAAGCGTATCATTTTTAGGTGGTTCTACCATTTGCAATCCAGTCACAATACTGTCTGAAAACAACGGCATTTCCACTTTCTGGTTGGGAAGTTGCGAAACTTCGAATGTCATCAGTGTTTGATTTCCTATCCACATCACAGTCGAGTCGATTCGTGCCTTAACAGTCACTTTCTGCGCTTGTACCGAATAACATGAAAAGACTACAAACAACAACAAAAAGTATTTTTTCATACTGAAATATTTGTTTTTAAGAAGGTTTTATCGCTTTGACAGCCTCAATTTAAACCAAAAACCCGTTTTAATATGGAGGAAATAAAACAGAATTAAGCATCAATGCCTCCCATGTTAAACTATATTATCAATTTACATTTTCAACCTTCTTCGTTAAAATCAAGCTCTCATTTTAAATAATTTCATAAGTGCTTTTACATAATCTTCAGATGTATTCATTGAAACCGAGTCGACACCCGACTTGGTAAATATGCGTTGCAAATTTAATTGATTTTCGCCCCATGAATGTTTATAACTGGTTCTCAATCGTTTATCTGAAGTATTTACCCATATTCGAACACCGGTTTCGGCATCTTTAAGTTTAATCAATCCCACATCTGGAAGTTCGGTTTCTCTAATATCATATACCTGTAAAGCAACCACATCGTACTTTCTATTTGCAATAATTAACTCTTTATCGAAGTTGTTATCAATGAAATCAGAAATAATAAAAGCTGTAGAACTTTTTTTGATGGCATTTGTGAAATAACGCAAAGCCCCACCAATATCAGTTTTATTGCTTCGTGGTTTAAAATCAAGCAATTCACGGATAATAAAAAGTACGTGTTTTCTACCCTTTTTAGGCGGAATAAATTTTTCAATCTGATCAGAGAAAAAAATTACACCAATTTTATCCTTATTTTGAATTGTCGAAAAAGCCAGTGTAGCAGCAACCTCGGTGAAAATATCTTTTTTCATTTGAGAAACAGTTCCAAATTCGCGGCTGCCTGAAACATCAACCAATAACATGACCGTCAATTCTCTTTCTTCCTCGAAAATTTTTACATAAGGATGACCAAAACGAGCTGTAACGTTCCAGTCAATAGAGCGAATATCGTCACCATATTGATATTCACGCACTTCAGCAAATGTCATTCCCCGTCCTTTGAATGCTGAATGATATTCTCCTGCGAAAATATTTTTCGATAAGCCTCGAGTCTTAATTTCGATTTTTCGAACTTTCTTTAATAATTCACTCGTCTCCATATAATATAAAGTGCCAATTTGCAAAAAAGCAGATGTGCTAATTGTTATTACTATTTAATATCAATTTTTTTATCTCAATACTCCAAAATACTTTTGAATTGTGATATTTTCAAATTGAACCATTGGCAAATTATTTAAGGTACTTCTACAGCGTTAAGAATTTCAGTGATAATCTCGTCAGAAGTCATATTATTAGCTTCTGCTTCATAACTTAATCCAATACGATGACGCAAAACATCGTAACAAACTGCACGAATATCTTCAGGTATAACATAACCACGGCGTTTGATAAATGCATAAGCTCGCGATGCTAAAGCCAAATTGATAGATGCACGAGGTGAAGCGCCAAACGAAATCATATCTTTCATCGAGTCTAATCCATAATCTTGCGGAAAACGGGTTGCAAAAACAATATCTACGATATATCGTTCAATTTTTTCGTCAATATAAACTTGCCGCACCACATCGCGTGCTTCAATAATATCTTTCGGAGATAGAATGGCTGAAACTACTGGTTTATCTTTCAGTAAATTCTGGCGAATAATCAGTTTTTCCTCTTCTTTTTTAGGGTAATTGATGATAACCTTCAACATGAAACGGTCAACTTGAGCTTCTGGAAGTGGATAAGTTCCTTCTTGTTCAATGGGATTTTGAGTTGCTAACACTAAAAATGGCTCTTCTAATTTATACGTATGATCCCCAATTGTAACTTGACGTTCCTGCATCGCTTCAAGCAGCGCACTCTGCACTTTAGCCGGAGCCCGATTTATTTCATCAGCCAATATAAGATTCGCGAAAATAGGACCTTTTTTGATACTAAATTCTTCTTTTTTCTGACTATAAATCATAGTTCCAATTACATCAGCCGGTAATAAGTCAGGTGTAAACTGAATGCGGTTAAAATCGGCTTTAATTAAATCTGAAAGCGTTTTTATTGCTAACGTTTTAGCCAATCCGGGTACACCTTCAAGCAAAATATGACCATCGGAAAGCAACCCGATTAACAGCGATTCCACCAAATGTTTTTGACCGACAATGACTTTGTCCATTCCCATGCTTAATGCATCTACAAAAGAGCTTTGACGTTCAATTCGCTCATTAAGTTCTCTAATATCAACAGATTGAATCATATTAATTTTAAATTTATTTATTTCGTTATTCATGTAGCAAATATAGTGCTATTTAAAGTGCTAAAGTCTTGATTTAATATCTATTAACCTGAATTTAGATTAATAAGTATAGGTCGAAACAAAACCCCAAAACAAGGAGAAAATTTAAAAATTTTGAACTAAAAAAAGCCCTGCATGTGTGAAAATTAATGTAGAGCTTTTTGGTTTCCGTTAGAAACAAGCAATATATTTACGAATTCATAGTAACCAGCAGCTAACATAGTTATTTTTTGACGTACAAATCATGCAGTTCCTTTGCTTTTGCAATGCAACGTGGGTTTGAAATATCAATTAACAACGGATTTAATTTCGGAATTTGAATCAACGTGCCTTCCGGAATCTTATCTGGGTCTGAAATATGATTCATATTGGCTTCGTAAATATATACCCAAAAATCTTTCGATCCATAATAACGTTTGGAAATTAAAGTCAATCGGTTACCTGAATGAATTCTTTCAGTGGCGATAAATTCTGTATAAACCCGAGGTTGATCAAATAATAATTGCAAACTATCTACGGAAACTTTCGATTTTTGAATATTATTTATCTTATGTACAATATGTTGCGATTTGACAGAAGAATGACTTTTAACTTTAGAAGTAGGTTTAAACCAATTCGTAACGGTATTCAACATTGCAGTCATTGAAAAATTCGTCTTATTTGTAGCAAAGACAGTATAAGTTTGCTGTATTTCAGAATCTACCCAAAATTCAAAGCTGGAAAAAGCAAAATATGAACCAAAACCGCTTAAAAGTAAAATTAAAATAGTTGAAATTATTACCCGACGTAGGGTTTTTCTTCGCTTTAAAGGCATTACCCTGTTTGCAAATCGCTGAACTGGTACTTGCTCATCTGCTTTTGAGTGTTGAATCGATGAAATTTCCGGGTTTGAAGTTGAATCAATGCATTCTGGTTCTTGAATTTTAGTACTTTCAACCGACTCAGAAATCATTTCATTTGAAAATGAATCAGTTGGAGAAATGAATGCATCGTTATCCGATTCATCAATCACAATCTCGATGTCATTAATTGATGGTAATTCAGAAGTTTCATCCATATCGACAGGAGCAATACCCTCATCAGTTTCACTTTTTGAATCTGTATTGATTTTAGACCATTGAATTTCATCAACAATAATCAAATCATTAGTCAATTCCTGTTGCTCAATACTAGATTCGTTAAATGTTTGAGATGACGACATAGCTTGAATTTCTGAAAGCAGATTCTTAATCTCATCAGCCTGTTCAGTAAGCGTACGTAATGGATCTGATGGTTCATCCTCATTAAATAAAGCTTCAGATTCAGAAGATTCATCCATTACCACTGCTTCTAAAAAAGCAAAAGGTTCATTGATCAATTCTTTAAAAGAAGATTCGGGCACAAAAGTTACTTTATTGTATCCATCAATGATAATTTCCTGACCTGTATTGACATCTACACTTTTACGAGGTTCATTCCATTGAAGTTTAAAAGTGCCAAAATGCTGAATTTTAACATTATCTCCTGCTATTAAACTTTCCTCAATGGTCGAAATCAACATTTTCAAAAATTCATCAGCTGCACGCTTGCTAATCGACGCTTTTTGAGCAATCAGATCTATGATTTCCTGAGATGTGATTTTTTCTTTACTCATGATTGAATACTTTTTTTGAGTTTATCTTTCAGGAGATTGCTTTGTTTAAAATTTACGACAAGTTTTGGGGGAATCAAAGTTCGAACTTGACTTACGGGATGAACAGATATCCGTTCCACTTTTTTGCGAACTTCAAAATTACCAAAACCTTGAAATCCAATAGTTTTACCATTATTCAATTGATCGATACAAGTTGAAACAGTTAATTCTAACAAATCGGCAACAAAAGATTTGGGAGCATTCATTTTAATTGCCAATGCTGTAATTAATTCCTTGTGATTCATAATTCTAAATTTAATTGAACTAAAAAAAAGATTTTAAATAAGCACAGAGAAAAAAATCAAATTCCATATAAATCAAAATCGGTGGCATCAACAATTTTTGTTTGATAAAATTCACCAATTTTTAAATTTTTAATCGTAATTGGAATCAACACTTCTTGATCCACTTCGGGAGAATCAAATTCAGTTCTTCCCACATAAAAATTATCTTCAATCCGATCAATTATCACTTTAAAATTCGTACCAATTTTAGATTGATTAATATCGTTAGAAATTACTTGTTGTATCTCCATAATTTCATCAACCCGTCGGCTTTTAACTTCATTAGGTATATGATCGGCATAATGAGTATAAGCAAAAGTACCTTCTTCGTTCGAAAATGCAAAGGCTCCCAAGCGTTCAAAACGAATTTTTTGAATAAATTCCTTCAATTCGTCTACATCGGCTTCAGTTTCTTGGGGATGCCCAAGCAGCAAAGTAGTACGTAAATGAATGTTGGGCACTTCCGTTCTTATTCTGTCAATTAATTCATAAGTTTGCGATTTGGAAAAATTTCGTCGCATAATTTGCAACATATTATCACTGATATGCTGGAAAGCAATATCCAAGTAATTGCATACATTTTCGCGTTCACGGATTACCTTCAGCAAATCAAACGGGAATTGAGCCGGATAAGCATAATGTAAGCGCAACCATTCCACACCCTGAATATCCGAAAGTCGTTGGGTAAGTTCGGCTAATTTTTGTGTCTTATAGCGGTCTATCCCGTAATATGACAAATCCTGTGCAATCAGCTGAAACTCCTTAACTCCATTTGAAACAAGTCCTTTCACTTCATTTTCAATATCTTCTATTGAACGCGATCGATGCTTTCCTGTAATAATCGGTATGGCACAATAGGAACAGGTACGATTACATCCTTCCGAAATTTTGATATAAGCATAATGATTCGGTGTGGTCAAGGTGCGTTCTAATCGTAAATCGGCTCTAAACTCCTGCCCTATTTCTTTCAGAATATCGGTATAATTGAATTTACCATAAAACTTGTCAACTTCGGGAATTTCGATACTCAGTTCGTTGAGGTAACGTTGAGACAAACAACCCATTACAAATAACTTACTAATTTTATTATGTTTGCGTAAATCGGCAAACCGTAAAATGGAATGGATACTTTCTTCCTTCGCATCTCCAATAAAACCGCAAGTATTCACAATCACAATTTCACCATCAGGAATTTCGGCATCGTGTCGAACTTTATAACCTAATACTTCAAATTGTCGCATCAACTGCTCTGAATCAACCAAGTTTTTAGAACAGCCTAAGGTTACAACATCAACTGTTCCTTTAATATTTGAATTTTTCAATTTATTTACAATTAACGATAAATCAAGTTCATTATGCTCATTCTAAATTCGGAATTATTCAAACAAAGTATCTACAAATTTATCTTTATCAAATACCTGTAAATCATCCATCCCTTCGCCCAAGCCGATATATTTAACCGGAATTTTGAATTGATCGGAAATACCTATAACAACGCCACCTTTGGCCGTTCCATCAAGTTTAGTAACTGCAATGGATGTAACTTCTACAGCTTTTAAAAATTGTTTGGCTTGTTCAAAGGCATTTTGACCCGTTGATCCATCTAAAATCAACAACACTTCATGAGGGGCATCAGGCACCACTTTTCTCATAACATGTTGGATTTTACTTAGTTCATTCATTAAATTAATTTTGTTATGTAAGCGCCCTGCGGTATCAATAATCACAACATCAGCATTTTTTGATTTAGCCGAAGCCACAGCATCGTAAGCAACAGCTGCAGGATCAGCTCCCATTTTTTGTTTAATGACAGGCACGTCGGCACGTTCGCCCCAGATTACCAACTGATCGACAGCAGCTGCACGAAATGTATCGGCTGCTCCTAAATACACACTTTTACCCGCTTGTTTATATTGATATGCCAACTTTCCAATTGTAGTTGTTTTTCCAACACCATTCACTCCTACAACCATAATAACATAAGGTTTTGCTGGAAGAGAAGCATCAAAACCAGAAGAAAATTGAACCGAATTTTCGGCAAGTAAACCGGAAATCTCTTCTTTTAAAATTTGATTTAATTCATTGGTGGTTGTATACTTATCCTGAGCCACACGAGTTTCAATTCGCTGAATAATACGAAGGGTGGTTTCAACTCCGACATCAGATGAAATTAATACTTCCTCGAGGTTATCAAGCACCTCTTCGTCCACTTTCGATTTTCCAGCAATAGCCCGTGTTAATTTTGAAAAAACACTTTCTTTCGTTTTAGCTAAGCCATGTTCAAGTGTATCTTTTTTATTTTTACTGAAAATGTCAAAAATTCCCATATATAACAATTTTAAAATGAATTGTCTCTGATCCAATAAAAAATTATCAATCAAAAATACAACCTACAAAATTAAGGATTTTTTCTGAGCTAATCGCAAAAAAAACCTCTCATTTGAAAGAATGAGAGGTTTTTAAAATATATAAAACAATAAAAGGTCAATTACTTTGTAAAATAATCTTTTACTTTTTCGTTAATTACCATTTCTTCCTGGAAGATATAAGCTCCGGTTTTAGGTGATTTTACCATTTTGATAACCTTTGCAAAAGCTCGACCTTCACCTTTTTGCAACGATGCAACCGCTTTCTTTGCCATGATTCAGATATTATTTGATTTCTTTATGAACTGTAACTCGTTTTAATATGGGGTTGTATTTTTTCAACTCCATCCTTCCCGGGGTGTTTTTCCTGTTTTTAACAGTAATATACCTTGACGTTCCGGGCATTCCGCTTTCCTTATGCTCTGTGCATTCCAAAATTACTTGGACTCTTGCTTCTTTCGACTTTTTGGCCATGACAATTCTCTCTTAATTATGCGAATAAATACCCTTTTTCTGATGCTTTTTTAATGGCAGCATCTAATCCAATTTTATTAACGGTACGTAATCCGGCAGCTGATATATTCAAACTAATCCACATATCTTGCTCTACCCAATAGAATTTTTTTGTAAACAAGTTCACATCAAACGTGCGTTTTGTACGGCGTTTTGAGTGCGAAACATTGTTTCCGCCCATTGCTTTTTTACCGGTGATCTGACAAATTTTTGACATTTCTATATCTTTTAGTTGTTTACAATTTTTTCTCAAAAACAGTGTGCAAAAGTAAACCTTTTTTTTGGGCTATGCAAGGTTTTCGGCTTAAATTTTTATATTAATTGGCGAAAGCGTATTTATATATAGCCATATATCTGTTTATCAATTATTTAAAGCTATAATAATTCTTTCAACATTACTAATGCAGCTTGGGTAGCACGATTAATATTTTGATCGCGTAAGGCACCAAATCTGAACTCACGGGTAATTGATCTTTGAGTTGAACACACAGAAATCCAAACTAATCCTACAGGTTTTTCAGAAGTTCCTCCGGTTGGCCCTGCAATTCCTGAAGTTGCTACCGCAATATCAGTTTTGAGCAACTTACGTACTCCATTTGCCATTTGCTCAACGACCGTTTGACTCACAGCACCAAACTTTTGTATATCATCAAAAGATACAGCAAGAAGGTTCGTTTTAACGTCATTGGCATAAGCTACAACTGAACCTTTAAAATAGTTGGATGCTCCTGCAACTGAAGTTAATAAATGTGCTATATTTCCTCCGGTGCAACTTTCAGCAGTAGAAATAGAATATCCTTTGACACTTAGTAAATATCCAATTAATTCTTCCAAAGGTTTATCTTCAAAAGCAATAATTGCATCCCCTAAAATTGCACTTAACAAATCAATTTGTTGATTCATCACAAATTCCAGCTCCAATAAATTATCAGAGATACCACTTAAACGCAATTTAACTATGCCTGAGTTTGGCAAATAAGCCAAATGAATATGTTCAGGCAATTGATTTTCCCAATCGGCAATTTTGATAGCCAAAGCCGACTCGCCAAAACCATAAACCTGAACTGTTTTATGTAAGATTGACGGCGTTCGAAAATAATCATGTAACCTCGAAATAATTTCAGTGGTCATAGCATGTTTCATTTCATAAGGAACTCCAGGCATAGAAACAATAATTTTACCATTTTTCTCAAACCATGTTATCGGGGCTGTTCCGACAATATTTTGGATCACGGTACAATTTTCGGGTACCATGGCTTGTGCACGGGTTAAGTCATTGATAATAAAATAAGGTCGTGTAGAAAATAATGTCTCAATATTTTTTAATACCGATTCATTGAACACCAATTGCGTTTCAAAATACTCACACAATGTTTGTTTGGTAATATCATCATTAGTCGGTCCGATACCGCCTGTAAAAAGAACTATATCAGCTCGATTTAAAGCCAATTCAAGCGATTCAAGAATATGATCTTTGCGATCATGAACAGAAGTGATCTGAGCCAATTCAAAACCTGCATGATTTAATACACCTGCCATCCATGCCGAATTTGTGTCGACAATCTGACCAATCAGAATTTCATCACCAATAGTAATAATTTCTACTTGTATAACCTTTGTGTTCATCTATTTCGATATATTTTAAATTGATTATCAATCAAATAATATGCTTCAAAAATACTTCAATCAATTCAAATTAACGCTTCAAAAGCTCACCTGCAGCGATTTCAAGCTGTTGATACCATTGTTCACCAAATTTACGAATGAGTGGCTCTTTTAAAAATATATATACAGGAACTTTGAGCGATTTACCTAATCCACAAGCACTTTTACAAATGCTCCATCGATGATAGTTAACGGCTGTAAACGAATTGAATTTTTGGAGTCGAATAGGATATAAATGGCAAGAAATAGGTTTATTAAAATCGATTTTACCTTCACGATAAGCCTTCTCAATCGCACATTTACAGATACCATTCTCATCAAAGAATGTAAAAACACATTCAGCTCCATCCACAATCGAAGTTACCGGCTCGTTATCATCATCAATATAAGAAACGCCTTGCTGAAGAATCAAAGCCTTAGATTTATCTGATAAATCATCCCAAATTAGTGGTAATAAATCATTTATAATTTTAACTTCAGCTTCATCAAGAGGTGCTCCTGCATCACCTTCGATACAACAGGCACCACGACAAATTGTTAAATCACATACAAATTGTTCACTTAACAAATCAAGACTAATGATCGTTTCATCTATTTGCAACATATCATTTTTTTTATACTCAATAAAAGAATGAAAGAAATTAAAATAAAACAAAAGCGTATCAAAAAATACTTTGACACGCTTCAAAAAGTATAAATCTGAATGTATTTATTTTTTTACTGGTGCAACAGGTTTTGATGCATTCTTGGTAGCCTCCGGAGTTTCACCAAAATTTGGAGCAACGACTCCTGGTTCGGTTTGCTTGGCATGTTGATATTGTTGTTTAATTTCAGAATCATAACTTGCAGTTGGTTTAGTTGAACGAACCGCAACAGATGCAACTGATAGTACAACGATTCCAATTACTAAGCCCCATGTCATTTTTTCGACAAAATCTGTAGTTTTTCGAACTCCCATAATCTGATTTGAAGATGAAAATCCGGCAGCCAAACCACCACCTTTCGAGTTTTGAACTAATACGAAAAGTGTTAATAATATCGAAAGAAGAACGATTAATACAATAATTGCAACGTACATAATAAATTTATTTTTTTGTAATTGAGATCACTTTTTCCAAAAATCGAATTTGGTCTGCAAAGTAAACACTTTTTTTCGGATTATTCAAATTTAATTCCTTCAAAATTTCAATCGCTTCCGTGTATTTATGTTGTTTGATAAAGATTTTAACGTTCGATTCATCTTTATCTTTTACATTATTAAAAACATCTGCTTTAATTTGAGGTAAACTCTTCTCATCAATCTCTTCAGAATCAACAATCATTGTGCCGGCAGAAATTGAAGACACCAACTTTGCTGGCTTATGTTGTTGCGATCCAACAACCATGGTTCGAGCCGATTTCAATCGTTCTGCAAGCAGTTGTAAAGACTGGCGTGTGTCGCTACCTTGCTTTTCGATTCGCTCAATTAATTCAAAATAATCACCTGACGTTTTTCCTGTTGATTCACGTCGATACGGCTCAGTGGCAAGTTTTTGTTCGGGGAAAATGTAATAATATAATTTTTTACGATTTGTTGAATAGGTTGCTGCTAACTTTAAATCGGCTTCAAATCTTATATTATTACTTAAATATAATGTCTTGATGAATAAAATACGGGCTTGAATAAAATAGGGATATTGGACTAAAATCTCTCTCAAATCATACAAATGTTCTTCTCTGACAGTTTCAGGTTGCTGAATAAGCGATATGAATGTATCGTAGGTCATTGGAGAACAGAATATTAGATTTATACAAGAGTTACCATTTTGCTACCGTATCATTATATATTTGGTCGGTAATTTCGGCTACCATTACTTTCATTAAATCATCTTGAACATCCGTCAACATTTTGCTACTATCAAAAGTCTGAAAAGCAGAATATTTACGTTCGAAATCATCATCGGGATTTTTATTGTTTGTAAATCTTACATTTACAGTCAATGTTAATTTTGTTTGAGATGCATACGAATCTGCGCTAATTGCCATTGGGGTTAATTGATAACCTATTATTTCACCTTCAAGATTTAAGTCACCTCCTCTTTTAAGAAGTTGTAACCGTGTTTGTTTGGAATAGGTATCACGAAGCGTTTCTGAAAAATACTGGGATAATGGAGGATAGATTAATTCAGCAGTATTCGGAAAGTCGGCTATGGCAATAGTTTTAGTTTTACTATAATCAATGGATGCACCATTTAATTTATAACTAATTGTACATGACGAG
Source organism: Bacteroidota bacterium (assembly GCA_021779195.1). Lineage (GTDB taxonomy): Bacteria > Bacteroidota > Bacteroidia > Bacteroidales > Paludibacteraceae > Paludibacter. The sequence continues at coordinate 140,641 of JAJYBB010000001.1, forward strand.
AAAGAAAATAAAAAAACAATTGCATATAACAATTTACTAAAATACATCCGTTTATTCAATTCCATATTCCTTAATTTTACGATACAGTGTCCTTTCAGAAATTTTTAATTCATCAGCTGCAGCTTTTCGCCTTCCATTATGGTTTTCTAAAGCATTCAATATCATTTTACGCTCCATTTCTTCGAGGGTAAACGGATGATGCGTACTTTCAAGCACATCATAATCTTCAGCTTCCTGAAATTCTTCGACATCCTCTAAATCATGAAATTGATTTTTATCATGCATTGGCTTTTCTATTTGTTTTTCCGATGTTGGAGCCGAAGCTGAAGGATGTTGATCGGTATGATTTATAAAAGATGAAAATGCAGAATCATTATGTTGAATTTCAACTTGCTGATTATTCATTAGATCGTGTACGATTTTTTTTAAATCATTCATGTCCTTTTTCATATCAAAAAGTACCTGATATAAAATTTCTCGTTCACTATTGAAAGATTTCTGCTCTTGAGCCGAAGGATATAGCAACGCAGGCAAACGTTCCATTTCATCCATTGGCAAATATGACTTCAAAATAGTGGCATTAATCTCACGTTGCTGTTCAATAACGGAAATTTGCTCCGTGATATTTTTGAGTTGCCGAATATTCCCGTTCCAATAATAACTCATTAATAATTTTTTAGCATCATCTGTAAGTTTAATAGGAGGCATTCTGTATTTTTCAGCAAAGTCAGAAGCAAACTTTCTAAATAACAGAACAATATCATCCCTACGTTCGCGCAAAGGCGGGACAAAAATTGGAACAGTATTTAAACGATAAAACAAATCTTCACGAAATTTACCCTCTCGCGTTGCCTGAGTCATATTCATGTTTGTAGCTGCTACAACACGAACATTTGTTTTCAAAATTTTTGAAGAACCTACTTTAATAAATTCTCCGGCTTCGAGCACACGCAACAACCTTACCTGAGTAGAAAGTGGCAACTCTCCTACTTCATCCAAAAAAATAGTACCGCCATCGGCAACTTCAAAATATCCTTTTCGATCGGCTGTAGCACCAGTAAAAGATCCTTTTTCATGACCAAAAAGTTCTGAATCAATGGTTCCTTCAGGAATAGCTCCACAGTTTACGGCAATGTACGGACCATGTTTTCTATGACTATACTGATGGATAATTTGAGGAAAATTTTCCTTTCCGACTCCACTTTCCCCTGTAATTAGTACTGAAAGATCGGTAGGAGCCACCTGAATTGCAATATCAATATCTCGATTTAATAATTCAGAGCTACCAATAATACCGAATCGATGTTTAACCGACTGTATTTCTGCACTTTGCATATTTCAATAATTTGTAAGCTGTAAATTTGGCATAACACTGACAAAAATAGTAATAATTGGAGAAGAATTATCCTAATTCATCAAAAAAAAGAAGTAAATATAAAATATATTTACTTCTTAAAATGAGTATGAGATATATAAAAGATTACTTCTTTGAATTCTTTTGAGCTTTTAAAAATTTATCAATACCTGCTATAGCTTTTAAAGCAGTCGAATTATCGGGCTCAATGGCAAGAATTTTATTCCAATATGAAAGTGAAAGAGGATAATCACTTTGAATTAATGAATAATAGCCGAGATAACTATAACATTCAATTAATACCGGATTAAATCTTGGATCCTTTTTAGATTCAACTAATGTAGCTGTTTTAAAATAATAAGGCTGAGCTAAACCTTTATTCGAATCAGGATCAAGCAATGAGTTAGTACGTGCACGCCAAAAATTACCTCTATAACCATCAGGTTCTAATGCGGCAACTTTAGCAAATGCAGAATCAGCTTTGACCAATGCATCCTTCTTAATAGAATCATTTTTAGTAGAGGTAGCTAAACTATAATACAATTTGCCAAGATTAATAATTGCATCACCATCTTTTTTACTATCATCTAATTTATTTAAGTACGTAATATATGGAGGAATTGCCTCTGCATATTTTGATTCATCATTAAACATATCAGAAATATCTTTCCAAAGTTCAATTTTAGTTGAATCCATTTTAAGTGCTTTATCAAACTGAATAATGGCAGCATCATAGTTTTTAGTTTCACGCAAAGCCTGTCCATAATATCGAAAATCAAGATAAGACAAATCAGGATTATCCGAATGATTAAAGAATAGATCTGCTGATTTTAATCCGGCATCATAATTTTTTAAATCGATATTATTCCACATTGCCAAACGATTTAAGGCAGGATTTCTTGGATCTTTTTGCAAACCTAAGGTTGAAACTTCTAACGATTTTGCAAAATCTTTATTCAGAAACAATGTCATTGCATACTGAACCAAATCTTTTGTAGTAGAATTGCCGGATTGTAAATAAATACCGTAATTTTTCGCAGCATTTTCAAAATCATTTTGTGTATAATATAAATCAGCTAATTCTTTATCAACTAACAAAAAGGTAGGATCTTTTACTTGAAGCTTTTTCAACATTTCGATTGATAAAGCAGGATTAGCATTGCGATAAGCTCGTGCATATTTTATGTAAGCTTCTTTACAATTATCATCATAATAAATTGCGGTTTCATAATTACTGCAGGCTGTACCTAAATCTTTATTAAAAAGGCTAATATCGCCCAGTAAAACGGCTACAGAAGCGGATTTTGATTTAATGCGCTTAGCTTCATCTGCATAGGTCAAAGCTTTATCAGCAATTCCATTTGATAAAAAAGCGCGAGATAACGCAATTACTACATCCAAATTATTTTTATTTCCTTTAACCTTAAATAATTCCTTAATATCGTCTTGAACTTTGGTGGGATTATTTTTGATATCAATCATTATATTACCAACAGAATTTAAAGGACTCACAGGAATTGAAGAAATTCCTTTATTAAAATAATATGCAGAAGAATCAATATTTTTCTGTTGAAAATAAATATTTCCCAAGAAAAAACATATTAAAGATTTATTTTCATTATCAGATTGAAGCTCCTTAATTAAAAGCGGTTTAGCAACATCAGAAAAACCGGCATTATAATATAAAATACCTTGTATATCTTTAGTTGCACTAAAAATCTTAGAAAAAGATAATAATACAAGAATCAAAAAAAAGAAACGTTTCATAAATTTGAATTTACAGTAAAAAAAATTATTCACTCTTCACACTAACAATTCTTACAGGTTGTGTAGCCGGTACCAAACCTGATTTTAAAATAATTCGCTGACCTCTATCTGAAGTTAAAAAAGAAGTTAATCCAGAAGCTAATGCACCACGTGGATCATTTAAAATAATATATAAGTTCCTCACCAAAGGGTAATAGCCATAAAATAAATAAGCTTGATAAGGTTTATAACTGTTATCAATATTTGCTGATACTTCATCAGTAACCGACATAACCCTCACCTCATCATTAAACGTTAAATTTGTAGTATCCTTTCGGTTCGATAACCAATTGACCCCAATAACTCCGATTGCATTTGGAGTTTTATTAACATATTTAACAACTTCGGGATTGGTATTTAAAGCTGTTAAGCTCTTAGAAAGAGGCTTACCATTGCAAATCGAGTCAATTGCAAAACGAACAGTACTAGAATTTGGATTATCAAAAACAGTAATAATTTTACCTAAATGAGATGCAGGAAAGATTTGTTTCCATTCTGTGATTTCACCTAATAGAATTTTACGAATTTGATCAACAGTAATTAAACTATCCAAATTATGTTTGTTTATAATTAAAGCAATTCCATCGGTTGCAAGTTTATAATTGCGAGGACAAAATTTCTTATCAGCCATATATTTAAGTTCCTTTGCTGAAAGTGGTCGGGTAACTATTGCAAGTTCAACACTATCGCGAAGAATATCATTAATGGCTTCGACTTCATTTGTAAATTTCGGGACAATACCGGCTTTTGGAAACTGAGATTCAAATACATCTAACTCATCCTGAATTATTGGCTGAAAACTTTCATCAACAGAAATGGGTATTACCCCCGAAGTATATGTATCAGTTCGAGAATCTTTTTTCTTGGTTTGACATGAAACGATCGCCAATAAAAAAAACAAAGCCAATATTGTCCTGAAATAATTCATAATTTATTGCAATTTAAAAGAAACAGGCAATGTATATCTTACATTAACATTAACACCATTTTGCTTTCCTGGAATCCATCTTGGTAATAATTTAACCACCCTTATTGCTTCCTTATCGCACGATGGATCAAGAGAACGTAACACTTTAATATCGGAAATATCACCGGTTTTAGAAACTACGAAACCTATTATAACTTTACCTTCAATTCCGTTTTCTTGCGCAATGACAGGATATTTAATGTTATTACTTAAGAATTTCATCAATTCTGATTCTCCACCGGGAAATTGAGGCATTTGTTCTATAACATCATATATCTTTTCTGCCTCTACCTGCGTAACATTCTGTTTAATATCTGCAATATCCTTGCCATTTTTATCATTATTACCTTTAACGTCGGCAATTGATATGGCAACAGCAGACTTTGTCAACTCTTCTTGACTTTTAAGTTGTTCATTATCTTTTACTTCTTCATCCTTCTTTATAACAGGAGCAGTAAATTTAATGGAACTTTTCAATTGAGGAGGCGGAACTACAGGTCCTAATTTTTTTATATCATTTTTTACGACCGGTTTATCTAAAGATGAAAGGGTAGTTACTTCAGTTACGACTTCTCTATCTTTCGGTTTAACCAATTCAATTAATTTTGGCAAACTGAATAGAACAATAGCAGAAACAAAAACAATTAATATTGCAATGTTGTGTCTACGAGAAGAACCGGCTCTTAAGGTATAAGCACCATAATCTTTATTCCTGTCTTGAAAAACTATGTTCCTCCATTCTAATGAAGTTAAATCTATTTTAGCCATTTCAGTATTTTTTAGCTACGTATTAGTTAGTTACAAATTTTCCGGCATAAGTTCCTTTAGATTCGAAGTTTTTAACTAAGAACAAATCACCCGGTGTAATTTTATCAATTACATATTTACCGATATTACAAATTTGCATTTCATCAAGGGCATCGATTAGATTTTTGTATGAAGCTCTGTCTTCTGCTTTAATGATGACAACCGGTGTGTTTTTTCCACTTTTAATTTTCGAAACTTCATCGGTAAATTGCTTGAGAGAAATTTTGAGTTCTAACTTTTTTTGTTTTAAAACTTTAATTTTCTGAACAGCATCGATGTTCCTTCTCAAAAGAAAAGATCTAATTCCATCTGCCCGATAAGAGGATAATTTCAATGAATTATAATTTTTGTAATCAGGTTGCCCTGTATAATAAAATATTGAATCACCTCCGGCAAGAATTAAAGTAATAGCTTGTGAAGCTTTAACCTTATCCCTGTCTTGATCGGTAATCTTTTTATCATTACTTGGCATGTTGATTTCCATGGTTTGAGGTTTACTCAAAGAGGTACACAACATAAAGAAAGTAATCAGCAACATGTTCATATCCACCATAGGTGTAAAATCGATATGTACACTAAATTTTTTTTGTTTACTGCCGCCTTTTTTCTTTCCGCCACCTTCATTCGTTTGTATTTCAGCCATAATATTTATTTATTGAGCAGGTTCGTTTTTTAATGAAGTAATCAGGTTATATCGATTTTCTCTTAAATCCTGAAGTGAATTCATTACGTTCTTAATGACTTTATAAGGCGTCTTTTGATCAGCTTTAATGGCGATTCTAAGATCGGGGTTATTTGCCTTGGCTTTTTGAACCCACACTTTAAACTGATTATCGATGCTATCAGTTGGTATCCCGTAATTGGCGAGTATTTTGTCTTGTTGCGAACTCTTGAGGGCAAGAAAAGCTTTCATATCTTTAATTGGAACTCCAAAAGTAGGCAGGAGTTTGAATTTTTTCTGTTCTTGCGCAGTAAACGTAATACCATACTGATTCCCAACACTATCCAAGGTATTCACCATATCGGTTTGTTTGTCCAAACTCATAAACACCTTTCCGGTTTTATCTATTAATATGGATAAAATATTACTTTCAGGTATTTTGATTTCGGAAACAGAACCAGGAGTTGTAACCTGTACCGGCTCTTTTCTCACAAACGTTGAAGTCAACATGAAAAAAGTCAGCAGAAGTACAGTAACGTCGCTCATGGCTGTCATATCGATACGAGTACTTTTCCTTGGTACTTTTACTTTTGACATAATTTATTTTTTTAAATTAGGGTTAATTACTTGTGAGATGCAGCAAATGTTTGTACGAGAGAAAAACCTACTTCATCTATTGTAAAAGTAATTGAATCGATTTTGCTGGTAAAATAGTTGTAAGATATTACAGCCAAAGCTCCAGTGGCAATACCAAATGCAGTATTAATCAATGCTTCAGAAATACCTTGAGATAAAGCTATTGAATCAGTTCCTCCAGCACCTGCCAAAGCGGCAAATGAACGAATCATACCGATAACTGTTCCAAGCAATCCCATTAATGTTCCTAACGTAGTGATAGTAGCAATAATCGCAAGATTTTGACTTAACATAGGAAGTTCAAGTGCAGTTGCTTCTTCAACTTCTTTTTGAATAGCCAAAATTTGTTGTTCTTTTGAAAGTGAGCTATCTTTTTCAACTTCAGCATATTTAATTAAGGCAGATCCTACCACATTAGCTACTGAACCTCTTTGTTTATCACATACTTGTGATGCAGCTGTAATATCACCTTTTGTTAAATTTAATTTAATATCTTCAACGAATTTTACCAATTTACCTTTACCCTGAGCAGCTTTGATAGCAAAATAACGTTCAACACTTAACGATAAGACGGTAAGCAACAATGTTTGGATAATAGGCACGATAATACCTCCTTTATAAATTGTTCCTAACAAATTTCCATCTAATGGATGGTTGTTTGGATCATTGTTTATAAAATTGGCAGGATTACCGAATACATAATGAAACAGTGCTACTGCAATCACTAGACATGCTAAAATAACAAGACCAGAAGACTTGATACCTTTAAAAGATTGTTTTTTGCTTTTTGATTCTTTACTTTTTTCCATGACGATTTCAAATTAATAATTGAATTTTAAATAATAATTTTTTTATATTTTGATTTGATATAAGTTCTCTGAATAACAAAAAAAACGAGCTTAAAACTCGAATAATAAATAGTGATCATCTCTTGCTCTTTATAAAAACAAACTGATTTCTAATCAATTTATTATATAAAAAGCAAATAAATTTCGTATTTTGACGTGCAAAAGTATGTTTTTTTTTCAAATATAAAAAATAATCTATTGTATTTTAAGAAAATAAAAAGTAAATCTTGATGTTTCAAATTTTAAATTTACAAATTCAATTTATCATCAAAAGTAACTTAAAATCAATTTAATATTTGAATCGAGTACAAAAATACGAAAATTATATCGTTACTGATTCATTTTAAAATTATTTAGTCTATTTTTATTCAGTCTATGAATATCATTGAAATTAAATACGCATTTGTAATAAACGATAAAATCGAATGGGGAACTATAAATTACTGGAAACGAAAAATAAATATTTAACTCGCACGTATTTTAATTTTTGGGAATCGTAATTTTAAAGGTAGTACCTTGAGAATGAATTGATACAAAGCTGATGGTACCTCCTGAAAGCTCGATGATATTCTTAGCTATGGCAAGTCCTAAACCCATCCCATTTGATTTTGTAGTAAAATTTGGTACAAAAAGCCGATCTTTTATTTCATTGGGGATCCCGTTACCATTATCACTTATATCAATTTGCACCTCACTATCATTTTCTGAAAGTTGAATTTTTATCGTACCTTCTTTCTCTTCAGGAATAGCCTGCAAAGCGTTTTTGAGCAAATTATTAAACACCTGAACCAACTGCTCAGGATCGGCATATACCCAAACTTCATTTTCAGGTCCTTCGTAAATTACATCTACCGATTCGTGATTGTTTGAAAAAAGTTGTGATACGGAATAAAGCCTTAATGCAATATCTACTCGTTCAAAATGCGCTTCAGGCATACGTGCAAAATTTGAAAACGTACCTGCAATGCGCGACAAATTGTCAATTTGTTCGATCAACATGGAGGTAGATTTCTTAAAATATTCATCAAAACGCACATCTCCCGAATTTTTCGTTCGCTGCAATTGCTGAATAGTTAATTTCATTGGTGTCAGCGGATTGTTAATTTCATGTGCAACCTGGCGAGCCATCGATTTCCATGCAGTTTCACGTTCTGACTGGGCGAGCAAACGGGCACTTTGTTCTAACTCATCGAGGGTTCGGTTATACTGAGCCACTAATTGACCAATTTCATCTTTTATCCGATAGTCAATTTTTTCATTTCTTTGTCCCAAACGCATTTCCTTCAACTTATTTTCAATCATAATTAATGGTGCCGATAACTGTTTTCCGATTAACAGACTGATTAAAACTGCCAAAACAATAATTATTAAATAAATATGAATTATTACCGATAAAAAGCCTTCTATCTCTGTTTGTATCTCGTCCTGACTGAAAAATTGAGGAACTGCAATAAACCCAATTTGAACGTAATCGCCATTATAAAAATCAGTATAACCGGTCAGATATTTCAAGTTACCAATATTTTCGTACTGATTCAAATTCCCTTTGGCTGAAAACATGGGTAGAGGCGCTATTCGTCGGCTGATTAATCCTTTGTTAAATATAATCGGTTGGGAACTGCCGATTAGATGGCCTTGATTGTCGTAAACATGAATGTCTGTATGATAAATATATGAAAGATCTTGCAAGTCGAAATTCAGATTTTGCGAATTCGATGCATTTAAATCCTGATTCCAATAATACATATCTTGCAAGGCTTTTTGAATATAAGTCTTTTTGCTTTCAAGATCAGTAATTTGTTCTTGCCTATATTTTTCCTGAATAAAATTAACTGAAACATAAAAAATTGCTATAAAACTAATTATCAGTAATAACAAAAAAGAATATTGGAATTTAGAAGTAAAACCAATTCTATAATTTTGTTTATGATTGATCAATTTATAAATCCTGATAAAAAGCCAACTCAACAAGAAATAGCCCAAGAACGTGTAAATAAAATAAAATACATAATCGAAAGGTCTATAGGGCTGCTCGTCTGTTATAACAATATATGAAATGCGATTGGGAGCATAAATATAATTAATTTGAGTGTTGAAAATAAATTTAAAGAAATCGACATTTGTTCGGGGTATCCAATTACTCAAAACAGGATGATCTACTTTTCCGGAAGAATAAACTAACTTTCCACGCTCATATTTGGCTATGCCGATATTCATTTGAGACTGAATATCAGAAGTAGAAGCGATTAACAAATTTGGAAAACTATAGCTTTTAAAGTTTCGGCGCGGGTAAAATTCCATATAAAAAGTCATCGAATCGGATTTTGCCGATAGCGTAGGGAAAACACCGATATACGACATGTTGTTTTGATTTGCAGGAACACTATAAAAATGCGTTTGCTTAATTCGCTTTCCGACCGATGAAACGAATTCATCATATTCATTATATGTATCTGAATGATTTCGGGCGGCATTTAAACGCATATCATACTTGTTCCAAAACCCGCGTAGATATTTTATATTCATATAATTACTGGCAGCCACCAACGAATCGGATCGAGCAATCAATTTAGGCAATTTCCGATCATGTCCGATTTGCACATCTAGTTCTTCGAGCAATATTTCGGCCATTCTATCATTTTCGGTGTTGCCATTAATAGCGATATTTTGAGCTAAAATCCTGTATTTATTCCATTTATTTTGTTCAGAAAAAATATATGAATTCCACAACACGAAAATTGTAAAAACAAATATCCATGGAACCAAAAATCCATAAATATTTTTGGTTGAACGAAACAATGCAGGCAAATACAATACCAATAAACCAACAACAAACCAAACAGTAATATTTAGGGCAAGAAAAGGAGCATACAAATAAAGTACACCAAACATGAAAACAGAAATACCCAAATCAGTACCTAATTCGTACATAATAATTCTCTTTTGATTTAAGAATCTATGTGTACGGAAAAACAACAGCCCCAATCCTATTCCCCAAAGTAAAATTAACCCGTGAGCCCAAACACTCATTATTGAAAAATCCTCTAAACGAAGGATATTCATTTGAATGCTTGAATGATAAATCAACCCACTTAAAATAAAATAAAACAGTCCAAAATATAAAGCATATACAATTTGACGGAAAATTCGTTTTAGCCAATTGTCAGATCTTGATTCGCGAACATGAAACCGATATACATAAAGCGAATCCAATACGAAAAGTGTTGCCACAGTTAAATGTACGAGTGATGATAACAACCGGTTGGAAGCATACTGAAATGAAGAAAAATGCTTATTTAAAAATAATAATGATGGAAAGTTGAAGTACAAACATAAAAACAAAACAATCCCAACCAATGCAACTAAAAGTATAAAAGTTCTATACGGTATTTGCTTCCGATTCAATAAAAAAGAAAAACGAGCAAATAAAATAAAGAAAAAAATATACGCCAAAGCAAAAGCGATAAATCCGACAGACGCCCAAAGCTCATTATAAATGGGCACATTAGGTTGAACAAATGAAAACAGATAATTACCCTTAGCATCACTCACAGCCCAAGTGTCTTTTTTACTACCCTCAACAAGTTGAATTTTTTTATCAAAATAAAACCCTCGTGCAAATCGATTGTTTAATTCAGAATTTTCAAAAGGATAATTATATTTCAGCAATATAACTGGAACAATTCGAAGTGAATCGAACTGAACCGAACGAAAAAGGCAATAGGCATTCGGGAGCTGCGTAAAACGCCAGGTAGTATCTAAGGTTATATTACTGACATCTAACTGATTACTTGACCAAAAAACCAATCGGTTGCCTTTGAATACAAAATACGCAATATCATCGTCCGAAAATGGATAATGAATCAAAGAATCAATCGGCGAATGGGCTAATTTAATTTTCAATTCATTTGTCGTACGCTGCACTTCATCAAATTTTTGATTTAATTGTGACTTAAATTCCCGAATTCGAATCAAATGTTCAGGTGACTTTTCGTAAAAATAAGTACAAAATAATCCTGCAATGATACTTATTATCAGTGCAATAAAAAAATTACGATTTATTTTGTCATTATTTTTACCCATAGTTTTATTCAAAATAACTAAAATTATTCATGATGATAAGGTTCTCCTTTCAGAATAGTCATTGCCCGATAAAGTTGTTCAACAAATATCAGACGTACCATTTGATGGGAAAAAGTCATAGATGAAAGCGAAAGCAACGCATCGGCATATTGAAGCACTTTTGGAGAAAATCCATATGAACCTCCTACTACAAAAACTATGCGTTTATACGAACCAAGCAATTTCTTAGATAAAAAATCCGAAAACCCAACAGAAGAATATTGTTTACCTTTATCATGAAGTAAAATCACGTGATCGGTCGATTCCAATAACTTGAGAATTAAATCCGCTTCTTTTTCACATTGTTCAGCCATCGAAAGGTTTCTATTATTTTTCAATTCAGGTATTACAACCATTTCAAAAGGCACATAAAATCTTAGGCGGCTTTGATAGTTTTCAATAAGTTTAATCAAATAATTATCAGTAGTTTTCCCTACCATTAACAATGTTATCTTCATTAATATGTCGCTTTACCGGATTCTGGCTTATTATTTGCAGGATAAAAAACAAAGAGAAAATTTGGGATTATTCATCAAATTCATCTACTTTTGTAAAACAAAATGCAAATCATTTGCAAATATGGCATTTTTAAAGGAGAAATTGTTTCAAATTAAAAATGTTTTTGCAAAAAAACAAAAAAACATCATGAAAACATTTCACTTCATGTTAATCTTTTTCTGCATGTCGTTAGTTACACCAATGGCAAAAGCACAAAATTCCGAAATTCCGGCAGAAATTATGACTGCTTTCGACGATGGAAACGTTAGCCAGCTTACAAAATACCTTAATTCGAATGTAGAATTGGTAATCGAGACCAAAAATGATGTTTTTAGTAAACAGCAAGCAAGCAGTATAATTGCAGATTTTTTTAGAAAAAATAAAGTGCTTAATTTCCAATTACTTCACAAAGGAAATAAAGATGCAGCCAGCTTTGCTATCGGTGTTTTAAAAACTACCACCGGAAACTTCAGAGTGTACGTTCTCACCCGAAAAAATGAAATTCAACAACTCAGAATAGAACCCTCGAATGATTGACAATTTAAAAGAAATGATTCCGCTGTGGTTTGCCGAAGACATTGGTGATGGCGATCACACAACTCTCTCCTGCATTCCGGATAATGCGTTCGGAAAATCACAATTAATTATCAAAGAAAATGGCGTTTTAGCAGGACTCGAAGTTGCCCGTGAAATTTTCAGAGCCTTTGACCCTGAACTCAAAATGACTGTTTTCATTTCGGATGGCACTGACGTGAAAATTGGCGACGTAGCTTTTGTCGTTGAAGGTAAAATACGCTCACTTCTTCAAACAGAAAGACTTATGCTGAACGTTATGCAACGCATGAGTGGAATTGCTACCCGAACACGTGAATATGTAAAAGCGTTGGAAGGCACTCGAACCCGTGTTCTCGACACCCGAAAAACAACTCCAGGATTACGCCTGCTCGAAAAAGAAGCTGTACGCATTGGCGGTGGAGTTAATCACCGTATTGGACTTTTCGACATGATATTACTGAAAGATAACCATGTGGATTTTGCCGGAGGTATTCCAAACGCGATTAATCGTGCAAAAAAATACCTGAAAGAAAAAGGCAAAAACTTGAAAATAGAAATTGAAGTCAGAAATTTTGATGAATTAAATCAGGTAGTGCAAACCGGTGGCGTTGATAGAATAATGCTCGATAATTTTAATCCCGAAAATACGCGTAAAGCAGTATCAATCATCGATGGAAAATATGAAATCGAATCGTCGGGAGGAATTACTTTTGACACAATGAAAGCATATGCCGACTGTGGCGTCGATTTTATATCGGTTGGTGCATTAACTCACTCAGTTAAAAGCTTAGACATGAGCTTTAAGGCCATGTGATTACTTAGCGGTTGTCATTCGCAAATCGGTTCTATCAACTTGAAGCGTACAGAAAAGTGATACCATAAAAGAAATTCATATTGAACAAATTTCATTTAAGAATGCATAAACCATTGTTTATCGATTTTTATCCGATTGATTCAATTTATGAGGCAAATATTAATCAATAAATCCCTGCATTCGAAGCACTTGTAAAAACTTTTCCGAAAAGAATTCGTTATTTGCTTTTGTATAACGAATATCAGTAAAAACCTGAGCAAGGGTTGATTTTTGATTTTCAATTATAAATTGTCGGTTTAAAGGATCTGATTCTTTTTCAGCATAAAATGAATCGATTTCTGCATCCGAAAAATGTTGGTAAGTTTCACGATGAACGATTGCTTTTAGCGGTAAACGATCTGTCAATAATGGATCTTCAGCAGGATATCCAACAGTTATAGTAGTAATCGGTACGACTAATTCCGGTAAATTTAATGCTTCGATGATTTCTCCGGCATTGTAAGTTGTAGTTCCCAAATAACAAATGCCAAGCCCTTTACTTTCAGCAGCCACACAAAATTGTTGCGCTAAAATGACTGCATCGATGGCAGCAGCCATAAATGATTGAAAATTAGCATAACCTGGTTGAGCCTGACGCATTTCACACCATTTAGTAAACCGGTTAAAATCAGCACAGAAAGTAAGCACAACCGGGGCATTTACTACCATTGCCTGATTAAAATGAGCCGGAGCAAGTTGTTTTTTCAGATCATCTTCTGTAGTAAGAACAATGCTGTAAGTTTGCATATTCCCTGTGTTTGAAGCTCTACAGGCAGTCTCAAGCAGTTGATTCAGCAGATCGGAATCAATTGCCTTTCCGGAATATTTCCGTATGCTACGATGTTGATTAAAAATCTCGAACATATTAATGATTAGTTAATTTAAAAATAAAATATAGTCAGAAAAGACAGTTAGAAACGGAAATTATTGATCTTTTTTGAGTTTTAAAACTGAAAATATTAAAATAAATGTATTATCGCAATAATGCGATGGGCTTTATGCTTTTATGTTGAATAAATCTCGTTTACAGCGAACATTCAAAATAAAAGAAGTAAAATAATTTACGGGGAATTCAATAAATAAAGGCACACAACCCATAACGATAGCAAAATTTTTTATTATAAATACAAATTGAAAATACTAATAAATTAGTGCAAATTGAATCAATTTAAAATTTTATAAATCAATAATTTAGAATTAAATCAATCCATCATTAACAGCATGCTCTTCACCATTATATTAAGGGTTTAAATCAATATATTATCGTGTACAAAGATAATTATTTCAGACCCGAGTACCAATAAAAAAGAGATAAAATAAGCTCTGTATAAGCTAAATTATCTCTCATTCTTATTTTAGATTTTTATGAAAATGAAAATTTTAAATAATCCCTTGTGCCAACATGGCTTTTGCCACTTTTAAAAATCCTGCTACATTTGCGCCTTTCATGTAATTAACATATCCATCTTTTTCACGTCCATATTTCACACATTGTGTGTGAATCTCGCTCATAATCTGATGCAGTTTGGCATCAACTTCAGCGGCAGTCCAAGAAATGTGCATGGCATTTTGAGTCATTTCCAATCCTGAAGTGGCTACTCCACCTGCATTCACGGCTTTGCCCGGCCCATACATGATTTTATTTTCTAAAAACAATTCAATTGCTTCTGGAGTACAACCCATATTTGAAATTTCACCAACACAAATTAGACCATTGCTAATAAGCAGTTTAGCATCCATTTCATCTAATTCATTTTGTGTAGCACAAGGCAATGCAATATCAACTTTTACTTCCCATGGTCGTCGGTTGGGAATAAAAACAGCACCAAATTTTTCAGCATACGGAGAAACAATATCATTGCAAGTGGCACGCAAATCGAGCAAATAATCAATTTTTTCAGCTGAAATTCCATTTTCATCATAAATATATCCATCAGGTCCTGAAATTGTAACAACTTTTGCACCCATTTGAGTTGCTTTGGTAATCGCTCCCCAAGCAACGTTACCAAAACCTGAAACGGCAATTGTTTTACCTGAAATTGAATCTCCCGAAGTTTCAAGCATCTGATTAACAAAGTACAAACCGCCGAAACCCGTTGCCTCGGGGCGAATCAGCGAACCGCCAAACTCAAGACTTTTTCCTGTCAACACACCGGTATTTTCGCGGGCTAATTTGCGATACATGCCATATAGATAACCGATTTCGCGACCACCAACTCCAATATCTCCTGCAGGCACATCGGTCTCGGGACCGATATATCGCCAAAGTTCAATCATATAAGCCTGGCAAAATCGCATCACTTCAGCATCGGATTTACCTTTGGGATTAAAATCTGAACCACCCTTTGCACCACCCATAGGTAATGTGGTAAGCGCATTTTTAAAGATTTGTTCGAAGCCAAGAAACTTTAGAATCGAAATATTTACAGAAGGGTGAAAACGCAATCCGCCTTTGTATGGACCAATCGCATTGTTGAATTGAATGCGATACCCTAAGTTGAGTTGAACCTCACCCCTATCGTCGACCCAAGGTACTTTAAATGTAAAAATACGATCAGGTTCGACCAATCGTTCTGCAATTTTGGCTTTTTCAAACTCAGGATGCTGATTGTAGACTTCTTCTATGGTCATCAACACTTCATTAACTGCTTGCAAATATTCCTTTTCGCCAGGGTGCTTTACCTCAAGTGACTGCATAATTTTTTCGATGTTCATAAATCTTTTGACTTTAAAAAGTAAATATATTGAATTTCAAATATGGCAACGACTATCAATCTGAAAGTAGTAATGAAAAAAAATGAATTATATGTCATTATATTATCTTAATGAAACCACGAAAACTCCTCTAAAACTATCATTTAGATGTTGAGTGCAAGTTTAAGCGTTTTATTTCTTATAATCAAATTTCGAACCGAATATTTATATTAAATTTTCAATTCAAATTGACCTAACGATTTTCATAAACATATAAAATTGATTTTCTGATATTTAACTCAAACAAGAAAATTGATTTGACATTTTAAAAATTCATAAAATAGTTGATAGTGCGACGATCTGTCAAATCAGAAGTATAAGAGATTTAAAGTACATTCAATGGAATTAATAGAAAATTCAACCCATTTTAAATCAATAGTTTATTAAAATTGGAATATCAACATATTCTTTGCAATTAGAAAACAAATTGAAGACAGAATAAATCATTTACTTATTTCATTTTCACAAGGCAACGCAACGGGCATTCCGGATCGTTATGAATCGTAAAATTATCAACTAACACGCCAAAATTTAGCCCTTAATTTAATTAGGTTTACTTAACAATGAAATCAGATACAATCTATTAAATAACAACGTAAAAAGCAGATCAAATATATTATTCTGATTATTAGCCACCTGATTTATCCGTTGAGCATAGCAAAAAACTCATTTCAAACCATTTGTAGAAAGTGAATTTAGGTTTTATAACTTTGCATATCCTAGTCGATCATAAATTTTTGTATCTTTGTACGCTCATTCTGAAGCATCCATAAGATACCTGATTGCTGCATTTGAAAGATTAATATTTAACATATACTTTTGGGAGTGAAAAAAAACGTAATCAGTTTGGTGTTTGTCTTAATAATTTTTTCTCTTCACGGACAGACAGTACAAAAAAATCAAATAGTACAAACAAATCAATATATCAAAACCTGGCATCTCACATCGCCATTCGGTATAGCCGATTCCATCCCTGTTGATACAGTTCCACTAGATTTTCAAGATGGTAATCCAATTGATCGGTTCAGCATAGCTAATTCCTACAATGGTAATATTGGCTCGCCTATTCAATCGAAATTATATTTTGATCGTCCGGCTGCAACAGATTTCATCTTTTCGGCAGCCTATTTTCCATACCTTATGAATTTAGCTCATGCCACGTTTTACAATACCAAAACTCCTTACAGCAATTTAAATTATACAACCGGAGGATCCACTTACAGGGATGAAGATAATATTAAATTTCTTTTCACAGCTAATGCAAACCAAAAACTGAATTTCGGGACCACACTCGATTATATTTATTCGCCCGGAGAATATTCAAATCAGGCTGTACAGCGATTTTCAGGTTCATTATTCGGCAGTTACAACGGCAAACATTATAATGCAACAGGTTTGATTTCGACCAATAATTTAAGTAATTATGAAAATGGTGGTTTACAAAACACGGCTGATGGAATTAATCCATTCAATATTTCGCCCAAGGACATTCCGGTTAACATCACAGGCTATTCAAACTATAAATATAACCTATTGATTTACAATCATCAATACACGATTGGTTTTGATCGTCCTATCCGAATCAATCTCGATTCGGTAAGAATGGAATATGTTCCGGTAACACGATTTACGCATACTTTCAAACTCGAAGATATACACAAGCGCTATTACGAGAACAGTTTAGAAAAAAGTTTTTATACCAACACGTATGGAACTGCGGCATTTACCAACGACACGGCATCATTGCAAACCATGACGAATAATTTCTCGATTTCAATGGATGAAGAGTTTAACAAACTTATGAAATTTGGCTTGACGGCATTTATTGAGAATGAAATTCAGCGATACGGATATACACAAGATAGCTTATTTACTTCAAAATTAAAGTCGAACACTAAAGTAGGTGGTGTTTTATCGAAGCAACGCGGACAACGATTCAAATATAATATTTTAGGAGAAATTACATTGCTCGGATTTAAAACTGGAGATTTTCAGTTTAAAGGAAATGTGGAGGGGAATTTCAAATTATGGAAAGATAGCATCTCATTGGTAGCCAATGGATTTGTAAGAAGCGATCAGCCTTCTATGTTTTTACAGCAATACGAGTCAAACCATTTCAAATGGATGAATAATTTTAATAAAACTTACCGAACTTCGGTAGGAGGTACATTTGCAATTCCAACACGATTATTAAAATTAAATGTGTCCATTGAAAACATCACCCAATTGATTTACTTCGACGACAAAGCGCTTCCGAAGCAATATTCAGGTAATGTGCAGGTGCTGGCAGGAAATCTGCGGAAAGATTTTGTTTTTGGAAAATTTGGTCTCGAGAACAACGTAGTTTATCAAATTTCATCACAGCCGGGCATTTTGCCATTACCCTCGTGGGCACTTTATAATAATCTGTATTTTAAAGATTTGTGGTTTAACGTATTGACGGTTCAGTTGGGTGTTAATTTACGCTATCAATCATCGTATTATGCTCCTGCTTATATGCCGGCAACCGGTCAATTTTATAACCAATCCAACATCTTAATAGGCAATTATCCAATGATGAATGCGTATGCAAATTTTCATTTGAAACAAACCCGTTTCTTCCTACAATATTACCATGTAAATCAATTATTTATGAAAGGCAATTACTATTCAATGCCGGGATATCCATTGAATCCGGCTATTTTTGAAATGGGATTATCGTGGAACTTTTACAATTAAAAATTGTTGATTTTATTGCTTGTCGTCTCCAAACCTTATTTTGAAAACAATGCAAAAAAAAATTCTGACTGGAATCATATTTGGGGGATTGATATTGACAGTTGCGATTGTTGTTTCAATTCATCATCACCGAAACAGACTCCATGATTTGCCGGGCATCATTGAAAATGGAAGGATCACCGTTTTGACTGATAGCAGCAAATTGGGATTCTCGGTGAAAGGAGACAGTGTTTTTGGATTTCAGTACGAAATTGTAAAAGCATTTGCCGACAGTATGGGTTTAGAATTGGTCATAACAAAAGAAAATGACCTTGAAGCCTGTATGAATTCATTGAAAAGTGGTGATTATGACATTATTGCAAATTTAATACCCATTACTTCACAATGGAAAAAGGAGGTGTTATTTACGATACCTCTGTTTACTTCCCGACCGATATTGGTGCAACAAATACCTGAAGACACGACCCGTTCAAAATTAATTACAAATCATTATCAATTACTTAACGACACGGTGTACATTCCATATCATTCACCCTATAAAATGCGGTTGGAACATTTGTCGGATGAAATTGCCGGTACGATTCATATTATTGAAATGAAGAATGTTAGTACGGAGCAAATGGTTCGTTTGGTTTCAGAAGGTAAAATTAAATATACAATTTGCGATGAACTTTTTGCAAAAAAATTAAAACTTCAATATCCGAATATCGATATTTCGTTACCCATTGGTTTTGAACAACAACTGGCATGGGCAGTTCATTTAAAATCGCCCAAGCTATTAGCCAAACTCAACGATTTTCTAACAGATTTCATGGGGAGCGAAGCCTATTGGGATATTTATCGGAAATATTTTTGAAAAACCAAAAGGAAAAACCAATAATCAAATTAAAAAAATCTGGAATTATGCCATTAAATATTCCTTTTACCTTACCTGCGGTCGATATTTTACGAAAAGAAAATATATTCGTAATGGATTCAGAACGTGCTTCAACGCAGGAAATTCGTGCATTGAAAATTCTGATTCTGAATTTAATGCCCCTGAAAATAGCCACCGAAACCGATTTAATCCGTTTGCTCTCGAACTCGCCATTACAAATTGAAATTGATTTTATGCACATGGAGAGCCATGCTTCAAAAAACACTCCCATTGAGCACCTGATGACATTTTATAAAACGTTTGACGAATTAAAACAAAGCAATTACGATGGAATGATCGTTACCGGCGCACCCGTGGAACAATTAGAATTCGAAGCAGTAAATTACTGGAGCGAAATAACAACCATTTTCGACTGGGCGCAAACACATGTTACCTCAACATTTTATATCTGTTGGGCAGCCCAGGCAGGATTATACCATCATTACGGCATTCCAAAATATCCCCTTCCCGAAAAAATGTTCGGTGTATTCGAACATTATAATTACAATCCCCAAAACCCTATTTTTCGGGGATTTGATGATATTTTTTATGTTCCTCACAGCCGTCATACCGAAATCAGAGTCGAAGATATATTAAAAAATCCGGAGCTTACCTTGCTATCGGAATCAACTGAATCAGGTGTTTACATGGTAATGGCACGAAACGGTCGTGAATTTTTTATTACAGGACATTCAGAATATGCGCCAAACACGTTGGACACAGAGTACAAACGAGATTTAGACAAAGGACTGCCTATCCAAATGCCTCGAAATTATTACCGTGATAATAATCCGGAAAATGAACCAATCATTCGTTGGCGGAGTCATGCCAATTTACTATTCACCAACTGGTTAAACTATTTTGTTTATCAGGAAACACCATATGATTTATCGAAAATTCACTAAGAAATTTAGAATTACTGTCCCCTGCAAAAAATCTTTCATGCGGACTGGCTGCCATCAACCACGGAGCTGATGCAGTGTATATTGGCGCATCCGCATTTGGTGCCCGTGCAGCCGCTGGAAACTCAATTGCCGATATCGAAACATTGGTACAGTACGCTCACAAATTCAGATCAAAAGTATATGTTACCCTGAATACCCTGCTTACCGACGACCAACTTCCGGCTGCTCAGAAATTAATTCATCAAATTTATCATGCCGAAGCCGATGCATTGATTATTCAGGATATGGGCATTCTACAACTCGATATTCCAGCTATATCACTGCATGCGAGTACACAAACTGACAATCGAACGGTTGAAAAAGTGCGGTTTTTAGAGCAATCCGGTTTTTCACGTGTAGTACTTGCGCGGGAATTAAATTTAAAACAAATCTCAGAAATTGCATCACAAACTAACGTAGAACTTGAAGCCTTTGTACATGGTGCTTTATGTGTAAGTTACAGCGGACAATGCTACATCAGCGAAGCTTCATGTGGCCGCTCGGCAAATCGGGGCGAATGTGCACAATATTGCCGTTTACCCTATAATTTATTTGATGCTAATGGAAATATATTGTTGAAAAACAAGCATTTACTATCAATGAAAGATTTGGATTTATCCGAATCCTTAACAGAATTAATTCAAGCAGGCATTCGCTCATTCAAAATTGAAGGACGGTTGAAAGATGAAAATTATGTTAAAAATATCACCGCCTTTTACCGGAAAAAATTAGATAGTTTTTTAGATGGAAATTCAAAATACAAAAAAGCGTCGACAGGAAAAACCATATTTTTCTTTGAACCCAATCCGGCAAAAAGTTTTCGAAGGGGAGCTACCGATTATTTTTTACATGGTAGGCATGCAGGCATATTCCAATCTGAAACGCCTAAATCAATAGGCGAACTAATTGGAAAAGTTATGCTGGTTGATCAACGGTATTTTGAAGTCGAAAACGGATCGAATCTAACTAACGGCGATGGCCTTTGTTATTTTGACAAACAGGATGAATTAATCGGTTTCAGATTAAATAAAATTGAGCTTAGTCCTGAGTCAAAATTTTCGACAAAAGGCACAAAAATTAAATGTTACCCATCAATAATGCCCCGTTTGCAAACCGGCACCTTGTTGTATCGAAATCATGATCAGGCATTTGAAAAAATTATGAATGGAAAAACAGCCGAACGGAAAGTGAATATTGATCTGAGTTTTACTGAAACAGAGCACGGGTTTGCGATTGACATTGTGGATGAAGATGGCATTTACAGCCGATTTGAATCAATTTCAGAAAAGCAAATGGCTCAAAACAAGGAGGTTGTAGAGTCAAATATTCGGCGACAATTATCAAAATTAGGCGATTCAATTTATCAAATTCAAAACCTGCAAATAAACCTTCAAGCGCCTTGGTTTTTCCCTGCAACAAAGCTCAACGAATGGCGACGAGAAGCTATCGATCAATTGGAGGCAGCCCGAAAACTTGATTACAAAACTCAACCTCGCGAAAAACCTGAAATGGCTCATTTTCCGAAAAAACGATTGTCATATCTGGCAAATGTTACCAACAAAATGGCAGAAACTTTTTATCGAAATCATGGAGTAACCGAAATTGAGCAGGGTTTCAAGGTCAAAGCCCAAGAAGGAGTTCCTTTGATGTTTACGAAACATTGTATTAAATATGAATCAGGATGGTGTCCGAAGGAAGGATACAAATCCCCATTAAACGAACCACTATACCTTAAAAATAACGATCAAATGTTTGAATTAACTTTCGATTGTAAACTTTGCGAAATGAGAATATCGAAGAAAACAACCAAAATATTAGAATTTTAAAAGTGCAAATTCCATCCTTTATTAATAAAAAAAACTATTTTCCTACCGATTTAAATGCTTTTCCCAATGAATCGATAATATCTCTTGCAATCATCGATTCTTCGGATTGTTCAATCAAAGCAAAATCAGCGGCTTTGCCATGTATAAAAACTCCAAGCTGAGCAGCTTGGGCAGCTTCATAGCCTTGCGCCAATAAACCCGCCAATATTCCCGTAAGCACGTCTCCCGAACCGGCTGTTGCCATGCCTGCATTTCCGGTACTATTAAAAATCAGCTGACCATTTGGAAGTGCAATTAGCGTGTAAGCTCCTTTCAAAATAATAATTAAGTCATAATCTTGGGCTGTTTTTTTGGCTTTAATCATACGTTCGAAGGAAGAATTACATTTGCCGAATAAACGTTCAAACTCTTTTGGATGAGGGGTTAGCAGGCTATTTTTGGGAATAAGTTTAAGTAAATCTTTCTCAAAACTGATAATATTAAGCGCATCGGCATCAAGCACGCAGGGTTTATTTAACTGACCCAGTAACTTGCGTAGCATGCCGGAAGTTTCAGATTTTGTGCCTATACCCGGACCAACCGCCACGGCATTGTAAATTTCCAGCACATTCACATCACTTATAAAATTGTCGAACTGATCGGGTTGAAAGATAATTTCAGGCACTGATGTTTGAATTATCACACGATTAGCAGAGCAACTGTGAACGGTTACAAGCCCGGCTCCTGTTCGTAAAGCTGCTTTTCCTGAAAGTATTGAAGCTCCGGCCATTCCATAACTTCCGGCAATTATAAGTGCATGACCAAAAGTTCCTTTATGAGAAAATTTCGGTCTGTTTTTTAAAATGGATTGAATGTCAGAAGTTTCCAACAGTGTAAAATTGCTTTCGGTTTCAGAAATGGCTTTTGAAAGAATACCAATGTCAAGCACTTCCCATTGACCCACAAATTTTTCATTTTCAGGCAACAAAAAAGCCAACTTAGGAAATTGAAGACTGAAAGTATAGGTAGCTTTTACGATTGGAGCATTCAAACCAGAGTTTTCTTCTCCTTGCAATCCGGAAGGAATATCAATAGCCAACACTTTACAACCACAGCTATTTATCCAGTTTACGGCATCTGCAAAGAATCCGGTTATCGGTCGGGTTAGCCCGGAACCAAAAAGTCCATCGATCAGTATGCAGTCATGACTCACTTCGGGAGCAATAAACTCGTTAATAAGTATTGTAATTGACCCGGGAAATTCTTCAACAAGTCGCTGACGGTTTTTTTCGCAATCTGCAGAAAGTTTTCCGGAGTGCAGTAAAAAAACGCGTACATTTAATTTTGCATGAAGCAGTAAACGCGCCAACACGAGGGCATCTCCGCCATTGTTTCCCGGACCGGCAAAGATATAAACAGGTTGATCGAGTTCAATTTTATTCAATATTGTCTTACAAATAGCAGTGCCCGCCCGCTCCATCAAATCGATAGAAGCAATGGGTTCCTGATCTATTGTATATTGGTCGAGCTCCTTAATTTGCGACGTATTGAAGAATTTCATATCCGTTTCTATTGATAATTTGCAATTCAAAATTGAAATGGTAAATTAATAAGCTTTCCATCTATTATCAATCCATTTCTGCTGTTGCGCTGGTTTCAAAAAAGTCCAAGCTACGATTCGGCTTATTTTTGTTCCCTGTCCCATCTGAATAGTTTTTACCTCAAACGCATCGGCATTTTCAAGTGCTTCATAGACACTTTTCAGATGCGATTGTTTCGAAATTTGGGTAGTAAACCAAAAACAATTCGATGCAAATTGTTTGCTCTGGCGAATCATGCTGCGTACAAAACGTTCTTCACCCCCCTCACACCACAATTCAGTAGTTTGACCTCCAAAATTGAGAGCGGGAGAGGTAACTTTCTTGTGGCTCAAACTGCTCAGTTTACGAAGATTTCCTTCCCGAGCCTCTTCAGCCGATGCATGAAAAGGCGGATTACAGATAGTCAAATCAACAGGTTCGTTCCGCTCCATGATACCATGAAAAATATCCATGGGATTTTCCTGAAAACGAAGTTCGATGCTTCTTTTCAGAAAAAGATTATTATTCAAAATTTTGTTTGCCGATTCCAAAGCAGCCGGATCGGTTTCGGAACCGATAAACGACCAACCGTATTCTTTATTGCCGACAATAGGAAAGACACAACTGGCACCAACACCGATATCCATACATTTAATTTTCGGACCGGTTGGAATTTTTCCATCGTTCGAACTGCCTAATAAATCGGCAATGTAATGTACATAATCGACTCTTCCGGGTATAGGCGGACATAAATAGCCCGATGGAATATCCCAATATTCAATTGAATAATAATACTTTAAAAGTGCGGTATTTAGCCACTTTACTGCTTTTGGGTTGGCAAAATCAATCGATTCGTTGCCGAAAGCATTAATTTTCACATAGTTGCCCAATCCCGGACAGGTGCTAATTAACTGTTTAAAATCGTATCGTTCCCTGTGCTTATTTCGGGGATGTAAAACGGTTTTTTCGGCAGATTGATTTTTTCTATTTTCTGGCATAAATTTTTGAAGTCAAGAATTAAATTGACTTTACAAAAGTAGGCATTTTTTAGTCAGAAAGACATTACGGAATCAAATAATAAGGAATTGATCATTTTTCTCTTCAAAAGCCCCGATTCCAAACAATGCAAAATCATATTTAACAGGATCTTCAGCATCAAAACTGCGCAGCACATCTGTTATTTCAGTTACTGCTTTCCAATCGTTCTGCCTACGTTGAAGCAGATTTAACGCACGTGCTACATCGCCGGAATGAACATCGAGCGGTAACATCAATGCAGACATTGGGATGTTTTTCCACAACCCAAAATCTACCTCATGTTCATCATCTCGAACCATCCATCGCAAGTACATATTCAGTCGCTTGGCACTTGAATTTGCCGATACATCTGACACATGTTTGGTTACCCGTTTCTCGTGGGGGATACTTAGAAATGTATTTCTGAAATGACGAAGCGCTCCAAACACAGTTCCATTAACTAAATATCCTTCGGTGAAAACCTTTTCTAATCCACCATGATATCGGTAAATATGCTGCAACGAAGCAAGAAAAAACAAACAATCATTTCCATTGAATGTGCGGTGAACAAAACTTTTGAGACCCGCATATTCATCTGGTAACTTAACTATTTTATTATTAGATGAATAGCCCAAAGTAACGCGTTCAATATTCAACTTTCGATCCATTAAAAACGCATAGGGCGAATTTCCCATCAGTTCCATCAAATGATTTGCATTGTTGATGATGCTTTTTCGTTGTCCCCAAGCTATGGAAGCGGTCAAAAATCCAGCAATCTCAATATCTTCTTTCCTGCTAAACCGATGAGGAATCTGAATTGGGTCAGTTTTAATAAAATCAAAATTGTTATAACGATTGATTCGATCGTCAAGTAACCGTTTTATATCGTGAAAATCAGGGTGCATTAAATTAAAATTAAAAATGAAAGGAAAAATAACGAGGTTTCAAAAGAGCTTTTCGATGTTAAAACTGATATCGCAATGCTGCTTTTAATCCAACCATCAATATATTACTTTCATCAACCTTGTTTTGATAAAGTGTGAACAACGGCTGTAGAAAATCAACTTTATTGTTTGAATGATTCAAACTCAATAAAGGACCAACCACAACACTGAATTTATCCGAAAGCGCACAAAGTGCATTCAACTGTAAATTATAAATTTGATTCCGGGAATGAAATAAAGTCGACTGGAAACCTGCTTCAGGATTGAATCCAAGTTGATTACAAATATGAACGATTAGTCCCATTCCCAGTCCAACTGCATAAGGATTTTTTGCATCTAATCCATAAGACACATTCAAAGAGGTATAAAACTGCTTCGTACCGGATTTAAACGATAAATTGAAAGGGTATATATCAGAAACTCCAAATTCGATTGCCTGGTAACCATTTTTCTTTACTAAACTAAAAAAACCAACCGGTACTCCACTCGAAACTGTGTCGATCAGGTTGACAAAACCAAGCTGAAAGCCTGATAATTGATGAATTTTATTTAAAAATCCTATTTGTACTCCTTCCATTTGATTCCCAACAAGATTTACAAAACCCATCTGAATTCCATGAACTTTATCCCCAATAACATTAACAAAACCTAACTGTAATCCATCAGCATGATTGCCTAATACATTCGAAAATCCAAGCTGAACTCCATGCATTTGATTCCCAATCACATTCAACAATCCAACCTGAGTACCATGAAATGAATTTTCCATAGCATTAAAAACACCCAAATTCAATCCATTGAATTTATTCCCGATAGCGTTGGCAAATCCAATCTGGCAACCATTGCAGGCATTACCCACTGCATTGAAAATTCCGACAGTTAAACCGTTCGAGTTTTTTCCTGTCGCATTAAAAAATGCAATTTGAGCACCCTTAAATTCATGCCCGACAAAATTGGCAAATGCAATTTCCAAACCATTGAAATTAAAAAAATTTCGATTACTAAAACCAATTTGCAGACCAGTGTAATTTCCTTGAGCCACGTTAATAAACCCGATTAAAGGAAAATTAAAACCCTCAGGTACACGATTGTACCCAACGGTATATAAAATATTTGTGCCGGGTTGAGCTATTTTAGTAGAATCCTGACTAAAAATTAAAACCCTAACAAAGAATATGAATATCACTAAAAAAAATAATTTGAGCTTCATAATTCAATTAATTTTCAGGCAATTAAAAGACTAAAAAATATTTTGTTTCATATGTTCAGCAAAGTTAACGCAAATATTTAATAAATCACAACAAAAAGTATAATATCTATCGATTTTTAGGGTTTAGATCAAACCATATCCGTTGATAAATTGTTGAATTAGTTATAAAATTAAATTATTTGACCATGCTTCTCATTCTATCACCTGCAAAAATTCTAAATTTTGAGCCTCAACAGATTGAAACTCGGTATACTCAACCTTTATTTTTAGATAAAGCTGAAAAATTGGTAGATTATATGCGTGAATTATCCGTTATCGAATTAGCGAAACGCTTACAACTAAATTCCGGATTAGCGCATCAAAACGCCGATCGCTTTTTTAACTGGCATACGCCATTCACATCAGAAAATGCAAAACAAGCCGTGATGGCGTACTATGGTCCGGTTTTTCGTAGTCTTGATGCTGCAAGCTTTTCGGCCGACGATTTCGATTATATGCAATCGCATTTGCTTATTTTTTCAGGACTTTACGGAATGTTGCGCCCACTCGATCTAATACAACCTTACCGACTGGAAATCAGCACTAAACTTGAGACCGAATACGGGAAAGACCTCTATGCATATTGGAGTAAACATATTACGCAAACCCTAAAAAATGCGTTAGCAAATGTCAATACAAATATTCTATTGAATTTAGCATCAAATGAGTATTTCAAAAGCATTGACAAATCAAAACTAAAAGCACAAACAATTGATTTTGAGTTTAATCAATATAAAAATGAAAAATTGGGTAGTGCTGTTATCTATATCAAAAAAGCCCGTGGTTTAATGGCGCGATACGTCATTGAAAACCGCATTGAAGATATTGAGGATCTCAAAGGGTTTAATGCCGAAGGGTATTGGTTTAATCCACAGTTATCAACCCATTCAAAATTTGTATTTACCCGATAGGGAAAAATTACCCATCTTGATTCAATAACCTTTTCACAGGCGCTGTATTAAAGAAAAAAAGAAATAATTTTCACGAACAAATTAAACCTTTTGCATTTACCATAGTCAATAAATTAAAAGTTGAAATGGCAATATCTCGCAAGTGTTGAAATTCTCTGCTTGCGATTTTTTTTGCACTTTTTTTAATAATTCTAACATATTCTTTTGGTTTTTCTTATGAAACATTTATTCCAACTGACTTTCAAACAAATCCTTATGCTTTTTACTGAAAATCTTCTCTCCATAAAAGAAATGTACAATTCCGGTAAAAGTTCAATTAAACCTTTGATCTTTATTATAATGCTAACCTTCTCAGTCGGAATTTTCGCCCAGCACAGTGTACTTTCAACCATTTTCGACTCAAAAAATGGACTTCCTTTAGAACTTGCAACTGTACGTTTACTTCGTTCCAACGACTCAACGTTGGTGGCAGGATGTCAATCGAACGATAGAGGCAGCTTTCAACTGAATAAAATAAAACCGGGGAATTATATCTTAAAAGTAACTTTAGTTGGATATGTAAATTTCTATCAAAACTTAAAAATGGATGGGAGAGATATAATTCTAAAAGACATCCAGTTACACGAAAACATACACACACTGAAAGAACTTCAGGTTACCGGAACAGCAGCCCAAATGTCGGTAAAAGGAGATACAACTGAATTTAACGCCACCGCATTTAAGACACCCGAAAATGCAGTTGTCGAAGATTTATTGAAACGCTTGCCCGGAGTAGAAGTCAGCTCGGAAGGAAAAATAACGGTTAACGGACAGGAAATCAAAAAAATCAGGGTAAACGGGAAGAAATTTTTTAGTGACGATGTGGAAATGGCAACTAAAAACATTCCTGCCGAAATGATTGATAAGATTCAGGTGCTCGATCAGAAATCGGATATGGCACAATTAACGGGTTTCGAAGACAATGACACCGAGCGAATCATTAATTTAACATTTAAAGCCAACCGACGCAAAGGAACTTTTGGGAACATCACCGGTGGTGCGGGCATGGATTTGAATAAACAATTTCGTTATGACGGAAATATGTTCTTAAATATGATAGATGGCGATGCACAAACCACAGTTACAGGCGGTGGTAATAACACCAACACCTCGCGAAGCGGACGCGGCAGAGGTGCATTCAGCAACAACAGCGGCATAACCACCACTCAAAACTTAGGTATAAATAACAGTTCAATCATAAATCCAAAACTAACCATTGGAGGGGATGCATCGTTCAATCATACTTTCAACGAGACAACTTCGCAAAACAACCGCGAAAGTTATCTGCTCGACTCAACTTATATCAATAAATCGAACACGACACAACACAACGAAAATTATTCGGCAAATATGCGCGTTGAAGTGGAATGGAAACCCGATTCACTAAACACCTTTCTATTCCAGCCAAATATTAATTACAACCGTTCATTTTCAGACAGCCAAAAAGATTATACTAACCTGACTGACACCACACTTACCAGTTATGGAAACAACTCCAATCTCGGGAACGGAACATCGCTCAGTGCTTCATTCGGATTATTATACAGCCACAAATTCCCCTCAAAAAGAGGACGAACCCTCACTACGCACCTTCAAACATCGTTGAATCAGAATAATAGTGATAGTTATAACTATGCTCAAACCAACACTTTACTTGGCTCATCAATTTTAGATCAATATACATCTAATAACTCAAACGCATACAACTTCAGTATTCGCATGTCGTACGTTGAACCACTTTGGAACCTAAAAAACTTTTTAGAAACTGTTGTTTCGTTCAATAATTCGACAAATATTTCGGAAAAAAATCAGTACAATAAAGATTCTGCGGGTAAATACACGCAATTAGATTCCACTTACAGTAACAATTTCAAGAACAATTTTTATACTGAAACAATGGAATTGAATTATCGTTATACCGATAAAACGTATAATATTATGTTTGGGGTAAAAGGTGAACCTTCACAATCCTACAGCTACCGAATTTATCAAAATGGAAACAGCACGTATATTCCGCGCGAGGTATTCAATTTTGCACCAAAAGCACGTATTCAGTTTAATTTTGGCAAAAGAAAATTTACCCGAATCGATTATCGCGGTGAAACCAACCAGCCTTCCATCAGCCAATTGCAACCTGTAAAAAACAATTCGAACCCGATGTATCTTTCCATTGGGAATCCATTGTTGAATCCGGCATTCAATCATAGCTTACGTATGATGTACACCACTTTCAATGATAGTACATTTTCATCATTTACTGCCATGCTTTTCGGACAACTGACCAGAGATGCATTGGTTACCAACAGTATATACGATGCTACAGGGAAACAGTACAGTCAAACCGTAAATGCCGGTGAAATGCCTTATTCTCTTAATGCAAACATAATGTACAACGTGCCAATTGTTCAAAAACGACTTCATTTTAACACCAATACTTTTGGAGGTGTTAATCAGTATTATGGATATTCATCACGGGGATTAAATGCTAAGATATTAAATTCGGATAGCCTTCCGTTAGGAAATTTAAGCAGCACGTTTCGTTATAATGCAGGTGAAATGATTTCGTTAACTTACACGAATGATGTGATAGAAATCGGCTTACGCGGAAGCTTTCGTTACTCAAACACTCTAAACAACCTTAACACAACTCCTTCAATCACAAAAGATTGGAGTGGCGGTGGAAATATCATGCTGCATCTTCCCTACAATATTAATATCGGAACAGATATGAATTATACTACCATGCAAGGATATGCAACAAGTGCCCAAAATCAGCTGATGTGGAATGCATCTATTGATAAATCGCTATTTAATAGCCTTGGCGTAGTTTCTTTAAAAGTGAACGACATTTTACATCAACAATTGAACTTGCGTCAGACCATTGGAGACAATTATATTCAATACACAACCTATAACACGCTCACTTCTTATTTCTTACTTAGTTTTTCTTACAAAATAAACCAATTCAAAGGTGCCAAAAATCCTGCAGATATGCGTGACCGATTTCATCGATTCGGACCAGGTGGAGATCATCCGCACGATGGTGGAGGATTTCATCCGCGAGGCGGAGGTCCTATGGACTAATTTTCAAAATTTACAAGTTGATCTAACGCTTCTTCAATTTGTGGAAACCTGAACTTAAAACCATTATCAATCAGGTATTTTGGCAACAAATACGAGCTATTTAATATCAGCGAAGGCTCGATTCCCACAATGGCAGCACCAAACGTTACTGCAAATGCGGGTGCCGGAATTCCAAACGGAATCCGCAATGTTTCCCGAATCGATTTCATAAGTTGAGCGTTGCGAAGTGGAGAAGGTGATGTACAATTACAAACACCTGTCATTAAGGGGTTCTCAAGAAGAAACAAAATAACCTGGAAATAATCTTCGATGTGAATCCAACTAAACATTTGTTTTCCATCGGCTAATTTTCCACCTAATCCCAATCGGGTTAGAAGTAAAAGTGGTTGTAGTGCTCCATCATTTTTGCCTAAAACCACCGATGTACGAAGTGCGATACGGCGGGTTTTAGACAATTGGAAATCAAAAAAAACTTTTTCCCATTGTTGAACTAATTCACTCAAAAAATCATTGGCAATCAGATAATTTATTTCAGTCATCGGCATCTCCTTAGATGGTTTATACACCCCCGAAGCACTTGCGTTTATCCATAATTTAGGGGGATTTTCAGCACATTCAATGGCTTTACCGATCAATAAAGTTGTATGGATACGCGATTCTAAAAGGGCTCGTTTATTAGCTTTGGTATGTCGACAATTTATGGATTTTCCCGCCAGATTGACAACCAACTCTGCTCCATCAACTGCGTTTTTCAAATCAGCAGGCAACCAGGAAACATGCCCTTCTTGTCGCGAAACAATCAGAACCTTATACCCCGATTCTTCAAATCGTTTTGATAAATAACTGCCAATGAATCCGGTACCGCCGGCAATCACAACTTTTTTCATAATGACACATCAGCTTTCTTCAAGATTTGCAGCGTGAATTCAATTCGAAAAGCTTATTTCTTTTGACCGCGTGTTTTGGGCTTTTTATACTTAATACGCATGGCTTCGGCACGACGAACTTTCATATTTACTTTTTTGTTTTTTCCAATTTTTTCCTGAAATGCCGAAGTATGCACATCAACTTTTGGAACAGAAACCAACACGTTTTTCATCGAAGCTTTCGGTTGTTCATCTTCCGTCAGTTCGTTTGAAATCACAACTCCATCTGGCATTTTCATTATTTGAATTTTCATTTCCATCAAGGTTTCAATATTTTGGCGGTTTTCAACATCGAATTTGGAGATAAATGTCAGAGCTACTCCTTTTTTGTCAGCACGTCCGGTACGTCCAATTCGATGCATGTAGTGTTCGGGAACTTCAGGAATATCAAAATTCAGTACGTGGGTAATATCGTCGAAATCAAGCCCACGAGCCACAAGATCGGTGGCTATTAGCACTCGTAATTTATTGTCATTAAACGCCTTAAATGTTTCAAACCTGTAATTCTGCGATTTATTGGAATGAATAACGCCAATTTGTTCAGGGAACAGCGGCAAAATACGTTCAAATACTTCATCGGCAAGTTTTTTGGTAGAAACAAAAACCAACACCTTTGAAAAGTCGGGATTATGCTCCAGCAGAAAAATCAGTAAATTGATTTTGGTATTAAAATTAGGCACTTGTATGCCGGCTTGTTTAATTTTAGCCAACGGAGTACCGGTTCTTGCCGCTTCTACCTCAAGAGGATCAATAAAAAAGTCAGCAATAAAATTTTTCAATTCATTGGTAATGGTAGCCGAAAACATTAAATTCTGACGCTTCTTTGGCAATAAATCAATGATCCGAACTAATTGCGGACGGAAACCAAGGTTCAGCATTTCGTCAACTTCGTCAATAATAAAACGTTTGACTGATTTTAATTTTAACACGCCATTCAACACAAAATCCAGTAACCTTCCTGGCGTGGCAACTAAAACATCTAGTCCTGCATTGATCAGCGGTGTTTGCCTGACCAAATTCACACCACCGTAAACACCAGCAACACGAACCGCCATGTAGGGAGTCAGTTTTTCAACGTCTTCCACTACCTGTAAAACCAGTTCACGGGTAGGCACTATAATTAAAATTGAAGGACTATTATCTTTGCTAAATTTCCAAAGACGTAGAACAGGCAGCAAATAAGCAATGGTTTTACCGGTACCGGTTTGTGCAATTCCCACCATATCGCGACCTGACATGATTACCGAAAAGGCTTTTTCCTGAATAGTAGTAGGTTGAGTAATGCCTAAATCGTTAATTGCATTCAGCAGTGGTTTGTGAATATTGAATTCTGAAAAGGTCATAAGTTGATCAATTAATAAAGTGGAAATAAAATACAAAGATAGTGTAAATGTTTCAAAATCTGAAATTTATGCAAGTATACCGTTTCATGTTTGAATTTTAATTTTAGCTAAACACTTGATAAAATGGAGCGTATGAGTGCTTCACCGATTTTTTTAGCAATAAAAAGACGTCGAACCAAACATGATGCTTCAATTTTAAAACATTTTCATATCAAGTTGCCAATACCGAAAAAATTCTGGACGGATTAAGTAAATAGGCATTGATGACAGTAGAACAAAATTAATCATTTAATCCTTTTTTACTGAGAATTTTCGGTATACATTTCTCAATTCTTGACTCCCTGGTTTTAGATTGTTTTGGTTGAGAAAAGAAAAAAATATAGGCTCGTTGCCTTCCCAGCGTTAACGAATCAAAAGCACTTTTCAGATCAGGGATTGTATCAAATTTGTGTAGAAGTTCTTCAGGAACGATGTGTTCAAATTTTCTTATAAATTCAACTTTCAGACCAGCTTTTTCTACCTCTATGGCTTCAAAAATATAAGCCTTCAAAATAGATTCCATTGTTGCTATTTCCTGAACATTAGTGAACCGAATCTGACGCCCAGCCTGAACATTATCCGTTTGTTGGATTAAAATTCTTTGAACATCAGGCATTAAAGCACCTTTGAAAAATAAAAGTGCACAATAATCTTTAAACCCATGTATTAAAACAATATTCCCATTCTGAAACGTGTAACATGGGCAACCCCATTTCAGTTCTTCGTTCAGCCCGCAGTCAAGAATGATCAGTCTCAATGAATTAAATTCATCACGCCACTTTTCGGCATTATTAAAATAAAAATCAACAATTGGATTCATATTGTTTATATTCATACTATAAAATTTTAAAAATCTGAAATCGGTTCATCTGCTCCAGTTACCCCTTTCATTAATAACTACTTTATGAAATAAAAACAAAAAATGAATTTAATCGCACGAAGTTGTTAAATTGATCTCCATCAGGACGATAAAATCACACTCCAAAAGGATAATTAAGCGCTTTTCTCGACAGCGGCTGCAAATGCTGAGGAAAAAAAATTCAAGGTGCTAATCGGGTTATATTCCATGAATTACCATGGCGGGTATAAAGCAAGCGATCATGTAAACGGTTGGGGCGACCCTGCCAAAACTCGATAGAAGTAGGTTTCACGGCATAACCTCCCCAATGAGGTGGCTTTGGCACGTCATTTCCATATTTTTGCAGATAATACTCAAATTGTTTCTCCAAAAATTCTTTCGACCGAATGATTTGACTTTGTGGAGAAGCCCATGCACCAAGTTGATTTTCAATTGGACGGGATTTAAAATAACGTATGGAAAGCAATTCGCTGATTTTTTCGACACTTCCCTCAATGCGGACTTGTCGTTCCTGCATCGGCCAAAAGAAAACCAATGCAACCATTTTATTATTAGCAATTTGCTGTCCTTTATGCCCTTCGTAATTGCTAAAAAACACGAAACAATCCATTGTAATATCTTTCAGTAAAACCACGCGCGAATGGGGCTGACCTACCTCGTCGACGGTTGAGAGTATCATTGCCGTTGGTTCATCCATCAATTTACAATCAATTGCTTCATTCAACCACAACCCAAACTGTTCCATCCCATTTGGCAATACTTTTTGTTCATCCAATGCAGCAAACAAATATTGTTTCCGAATATCTCTGATTTTTGCTTGAGTTTTCGCGGATGAATTATCAGACAAGGAGTTAACCAAGTCCGATGAATCAGGATCGTCTGATTGTATCTGATGATTTGACTGTTTCATTGAAAAAAAAGGTTGAAAATTATACGTCGTTCAACGGCTCAAGTGAATTATTTATCTACTGATTATTATAAGCTTAGTAACAAAATATATCAATCATTACGAATCGAAATTAAAAATTTTAATGTTGAAAAAATAAAATCAAAACTTGAATGAAACGACAATGATGCCGGCAATCAAAAACTTTTTTTGAAATCAAATCGATTTTTAAATTGCATTAAATAAACAACAAAAACTTCATTTGGTTTAAAAAACAGATCAAAAAAGTTATCCTTACATTCAAAAATGATAATTATTTCAAAAAACAGGCACTTAAAAATTCAATGTTTTAAGTACGATTTAATTCCCGATTTTTCAGAATTTGAATTTAAAACTTACAAGTTGAAACTCCACAAAAATTCTCAGAGTATGTCTTACATTTTCTTTACACAAAATCGCTATTTCAGGAATAAATTGAGTACTTTTGAGCCTCAAAACCCAAAAATAATCAAGGTAATGAAAGACATGCTTCAAGCCCGCCACATCGGCATTACTGAACAAGAAGAAGCGCACATGCTTCAAACCATAAACGTGCTATCGCTCGATGAACTCATAGATCAAACCATTCCTTCCGACATCCGGTTAGAAGAACCGATAACATTGCCCGATCCAATGACCGAACGACACTATGCAGAACATATTGCAGCATTGGGAACTAAAAATAAACTATTTACATCCTATATTGGGCAAGGCTGGTATGACACCTGCACCCCGGCTGCCATCCAACGTAATATTTTCGAGAACCCATCGTGGTACACTTCCTACACTCCTTATCAGGCCGAAATCTCGCAAGGACGATTAGAAGCATTATTAAATTTTCAAACCGCAGTATGTGATTTCACAGGAATGCCTTTAGCCAATGCATCCCTTCTCGATGAAGCTACCGCTGCAGCTGAAGCTGCAACCATGATGATGAATCTGCGCAGTCGGCAACAAGTACAACGCGAAGCCAATATTCTTTTCGTTGACAAAAACATGTTTAATTCTACCTTAGCCGTTCTCCGTACCCGTACTGAAGCTCAGAATATTCAATTAGAAATAGGCAACTTCGAACAAGCTGTATTTTCTGAACGACATATTGGGGTGATAGTGCAATATCCCAATTCAAATGGGAATATTGAAGATTACAGTGAATTGGTTCACAAAGCTCATGCAGCTGGTTGCAAAGTGGCTGTGGCTGCCGATATATTGAGTTTGGCACTGCTTATTCCTCCAGGAGAATGGGATGCCGATATTGTTTTCGGTTCAACTCAGCGTTGGGGCATTCCCATGGGTTATGGAGGTCCATCAGCAGCTTATTTTGCTACCCGAGACGAATTTAAACGCGATATGCCCGGAAGAATTATCGGTATAAGCAAAGATATAAATGACAAACCTGCACTTCGAATGGCATTACAAACCCGTGAACAACATATTAAACGCGAAAAAGCCACCTCGAATATTTGTACCGCACAAGCTTTGCTGGCATCAATGGCAGGTATGTACACCGTTTTTCATGGTAAAGATGGAATCAAAGAAATTGCAGTGCGTATTCATGCAATTGCAACCTATATTAACGAAATTTTGCCCGTTTACGGTTATTCTCAGGAAAACGAAAACTTTTTCGACACACTGAAAATAAACCTGCCCAATGAAATTCCTGTTGAATTATTCAAATCCATAGCATTACAGCACAACATAAATTTTTATTACTTCGAAACAGGCGAAATAGGAATTAGTTTTGATGAAACGACGGATATAGATGATGTGAATTCACTAATTGAAGTTTTAGCTCAATCCGTTGATAATATCGCAGTTAGCGCTGAAGAAGAAGAGTTAGAAAACTTATTCTCCTTCGACGAAAGTTTTGAACGAACTTCAGACTATCTTACCCGCGAAGTTTTCAAGCTTTATCACAGTGAAACTGAACTGATGCGATACATCAAAAAATTGGAACGACGCGATCTTTCTTTAACTCATTCCATGATTTCGTTGGGATCATGCACCATGAAACTAAATGCTGCTTCGGAATTACTACCGCTGAGCAGGTTGGAATTTGGAAGCATTCATCCATTAGCTCCTAAAAATCAAACCGAAGGTTATAACGAAATCATAAATCATCTGGAAGAATATTTATGTTCAATTACAGGTTTGAATGCATGCAGCCTGCAACCAAATTCAGGTGCGGCAGGTGAGTATGCAGGATTAATGACCATACGGGCTTATTTACATGCCAACGGCGAAAACCAACGAAATGTAATTATCATTCCTGCATCGGCACACGGTACAAATCCGGCAAGTGCTCATCAGGCCGGTTTCGAAATTGTGGTGGTGAAATGCGATGATGCCGGCAATACTGATTTAACCGACTGGAATGAAAAAGCAGCACACTATAAAGACCGACTGGCCGGTTGCATGATTACGTATCCTTCCACCCACGGCATTTTCGAAAAGGAAATTAAAGCCATGTGCAAAACGATTCATCAAAATGGAGGACAGGTTTACATGGACGGAGCCAATATGAATGCTCAGGTGGGATTAACCAATCCTGGTACAATCGGAGCCGATGTTTGCCATCTCAATCTTCATAAAACATTTGCCATTCCGCATGGTGGCGGCGGTCCGGGCGTTGGTCCAATCTGCGTGGCTGAACATTTGGGTGCATTCCTGCCCAGTAAAGATTTTGGTAAAAACACCGTGGCTGCAGCTCCATACGGCAGTGCAAACGTAATGCTCATCACCTATGGCTATATCCGCATGATGGGCGAGGCTGGATTGACTCAGGCTACTAAAATTGCCATTTTAAATGCTAATTATTTAGCGGCCAAACTAAACAACACTTATGGGGTGTTGTACACTGGCAGTAATGGTCGAGTTGGACACGAACTTATTTTGGAATGTCGTAATTTTAAAACAACTTCTGGAATCACCGAAACGGATATTGCCAAACGTTTGATGGACTATGGCTTTCACGCTCCAACCTTATCGTTTCCTGTTCATGGGACATTGATGATTGAACCTACCGAAAGTGAATCATTGGCTGAACTCAATCGTTTTGTAGATGCCATGTTGGGTATTTTCAATGAAATTAAAGAAATTGAAACTGGAAGTGCGGATGCAAATGACAATGTGCTCGTGAATGCTCCGCATCCCGAATATGAAATGATATCAGATGATTGGAAACATGCTTACAGCAGGGTAAAAGCAGCTTATCCAACCACGTGGGTTGCTGAAAATAAATTTTGGGTCAACGTAGCCCGCATTGACAATGCCTACGGAGATAGAAATTTGTTTTGCACCTGCAAATAAAGTATTTATCTTGTATCATTTTAAATAATTTCCCGTCAGAATGTTATTTTTGACGGGTTTTTGTTTTACATCTGAATGGACCTGCAATTTTCTTATTCAATTGATTTGTAATATAAATTGACAGCAATCTCCAACCTATTGAGCAATATTTAAAGGCAACATTGAAGTATAAAAAATTAAATCACTAATTTTGCATCCGAATTTGGGAATTGAGTGTTCGCTGAAAAAGTGATATATTCAACATAAAAACCAAAGCAATATCAATATTATAGGTTCATTTGAATAGTGTTATCTTTAATACTCAAATTGAAAATCAATGATGAATCTAAAAATCAATACACCATTAACAATTAAACAAAATATTCTATTTCCAAAAATGATGAAAAAAAACAATTTATTCATAATCAGCTTTCTGATAATACTTTTTAGTTCCACTTCCTGCAAAACATTGCAAATTGAAAAACCCAACGAATCGTATTTACCATCCAACTTAACTCCAGCACTTTCTGAAATTCCAATTCAAGTAGAAATTGACTTAAAAAAACTTGAAGTCGCGCTAAACAGCAAAATGAACGGATTAATTTATCAAGGATCAAATATTTCGAATCTGGATTTAAGTCTTAAAATCTGGAAAGCACAAAACTTCTCATTCACAGTCAATAATAATGTGATTGAGTATCAAGTGCCTTTAAAAATATGGTCACGTTTTGCCTGGCAAATTCAAAAGTTCGGATTTACGGTAAGCGATCATTACGAAGCATCCGGAAGCATTGCACTCGGATTTAAAACCACCATTGGCATCGATAAATACTGGAGGCTTGTTTCGCACACGACTACAACGGGTTATCGTTGGATTGAAACACCCAAATTGAGTCTGATAGGAATAACAGTGCCTGTAACACCCATAGCTAATCTGGCTTTGTCTCAAAGCCAGCAATATATCACGGCGCAGATTGATAAGACCTTGGCTCAATCAGTCGATTTAAAAAAATATGTATCCCTGGTTTGGACTGAAGTTCAAAAACCACGTTTGCTGAGTGCCGACAACAATTTATGGATGCGGGTTACTCCGAAAGAAATTTATGTATCACCTTTAACAACGGTTGCCAACCGATTAAAAATTTCTGTGGCACTGACCGGGCAAATCGAATCGTTTATGGGAGCTCAACCTCCCACCAATCCTGAAGTAAAACTTCCTGATTTTAAATATGTTGCACATACTCCTCAAACATTTAACCTGAATGTGGCTACCGATGTAACTTTTGCAAAAATATCGGAAATGGCTAACCAGGAATTGTTGAATAAAACCTTTAAACAAGGCAATAAAACAATTACAATCAAGAGTTTAAGTATCTATGGAAGTAACGGTAAAGCCGTATTTATGGCTGATGTAACCGGATCGTTAAAAGGACGCATCTACTTTACGGGAATCATGAATTTTAATCCTGACAAACAAACGGTTGAAATATCGCAACCAGCATTCGATATCAATACACAAAATGCGCTGGTAAAATCGGCAAGCTGGTTGTTGCACGGCATGATTTTGAAGCAAATATCGCCCTATCTATCCTATTCCGTAAAAAGTTATTTGGATCAAATGAAAGCGGATGCCAATAAAATGCTGGCTAATTATCCGGTATATCAAGGTATTTCTCTTCAAGGCAAACTCAGTAATATCAATGTTCAACAAATAAGCTTAGTTCCGGGAGCGGTTAGAATTCAAGCTAACATCGAAGGAAATATTGCCATGCAAATGCAGGATTTTAAATTTTAAAACCTATATTAAAAAATTGGTTTAGAAATTTCGACCTATTTATATAGATTATTGATTATATGGATTTTAATTTAAAATTTTATTCAAAATAAGATACAAATGATATTTTTAAATCTAAATTTGAACCCTCGTAAGGGTTTAATATTACAATTCACTAATGTTTAACCCCTACGATGTTTTTTGACCGTGAATTTGGTTCATCCCCCAAGTTTCGATTCACTTCATTCGGAGTTTTATTCACAGTTAATTTCATCGGAGTCATTATTTAAATTTTTACACTAAAAATTGAAGCAGTTTATGTGACTTTACCAATAAAAAAAGTCGTCGGCATCACATTTTAGAATGTGATGCCGACGACTTTTTATTATCAATGCTTAACAGGCTGCGCGAACTTTGCTTCCATTTGGTTGTAGAAATCCCTCAGTACATAAAATGCTTTTTTCTTCACGCCATTCTCGCTGATCAAACCTTTACGATTCCAACCATCCTGAATACCCGGAAGCACGCGTTTAGGCGAACGGAAATCAAATAAAATCCAAGGCGATGTTCCTCTGAACTGAGGTATTTTCGATAACATTTTTACAGTTCGGGCGTAAATATCTTCCTGATATTCTTCTGTCCATCGGGTTTGTGCATCCCCATGCAAACCCTGTAAAGCACCTCCGCCAAATTCGCTGATCAACACCGGTTTATTATAAGAAATTGACCAATGAATCTTATCACATTTTTCAGGTAATCCATCGTACCAACCCACATATTCGTTAAAGCTGACAACATCCACCACATCTGCAAATGGGTCTTCAACTATTCTCTCATTTGGATCGACGGGATTTCCGTGAACTTCAAGTGCAGCAGAAATTAAACGACTGTTGTCTAACGATCGAGCTTGTTGCGCCAATTTTTTCAAGAAAAGCGTTCGAGCATCACTTACGGGTGTTTCGTTAGCCATCGACCATATAATGACGCAAGCTCGGTTTTTATCTCTTTCAATCACGTCGGTAAGTTGTTGTTGCGCATTGGCATAGGTATCTGGATTTTCCCATTGGATCGTCCAATACACAGGATCTTCTTCCCAGACCAAGATTCCCATTTTATCAGCTAAACGTATCATATTTTCGCTGTGAGGATAATGTGCCAACCGTACAAAATTGCAATTCAGCGCTTTAGCTGCATCAAGTAACTCCCTGACATCGGCATCCGAATAAGCCCTCCCACCCCGTTGAGGGTTCTCAGCATGAATACTTATCCCTCTTAAAAACACGGATTTACCATTCAATAAAATATCGGTTCCTTTTGTTTCAATCGTTCGGAAACCAATCTGATCGATAACTTTATTTTCACCCAACGACACTTCCACCTGATAAAGTTTAGGATCCTCAGGACTCCAGCGCTCCAAATGTGTTGCTTTTAAATTAAAACACGCTTTTCCGTGAGAATCCGTTAAAAGGGTAGTCATTAATTTCAGTTCAGGAATTGAAACGGTAACTTGCTGCGAAGCAACATCTTCGTTAAGTTGAATATATCCTGAAATTACATTATCCGATTTATTTTGCAGATGAATCAAATAATCGCTGATATAGGTATGCGGTACTTCAATAAGGCTCACATCTCGGGTTATGCCCCCGTAATTCCACCAATCAGTATTAAGGGTGGGCACAGCTTCCCGCTTGCGTTTATTATCCACTTTCACAACGAGCGAATTTCCAGTTTCACGCAGTAAATCAGTAATTTCGTAACAGAAAGGAGTAAATCCACCAATATGTTTGCCTAACTTTTTCCCGTTCAGATAAACATCCGATTCATAATTTGCTGCGCCAAAATAGACTAAAACCCGATCATCAGAAGATTTCTTTTGATAATCAAATATTCGGCGATACCAAATCGTACCTTCATAATAAAGTAATTTTTCATCTTGTGAGTTCCAGTCTCCAGGAACCCAGAGTGTAGGTGATTTATCGAACGAATATTCAATCAAATCACTTTTATTGGCGGGTTTCTTATCTAAATAAAAAGCTCCGTTTCCCGGATTTACTTGTTCATCGTAAGGCTTGTAACGATAATCGTAATAACCAGTTTCATAAGGATCAATAATGTAATTCCATTTGCCATCCAACGAAAAACATTGGCGCGCAGCCACATTTTGAATGGAAACAGACGGACGCGCCTGAATAAACGATGCACCCATCACGAAAAAAACAATAAAAAAGGAGTGAATAATTTTCATATTTGCATTTTTATAAGTAGTTCATTTATATTTCGTTGATCAATAAATTGCATCCACAAATATAGTTGGCAGATTTTTATAAATAGGATAAAAATAGTTCAAATGGGTAAACAAATGAATCCAACACAAAAAATGTAAGGGTCAGGCTTGGGTTGAACGGTAAAAAAGTTTCAAATTTAGACAAAACTGCATAAACTTCCCAAAATTAATATATT
This sequence comes from Bacteroidota bacterium, assembly GCA_021779195.1. Lineage (GTDB taxonomy): Bacteria > Bacteroidota > Bacteroidia > Bacteroidales > Paludibacteraceae > Paludibacter. Next base: position 183,323 of record JAJYBB010000001.1, read on the forward strand.
TAGTTGAACTGAAGGCTTATTTGTGTCAAAATTTAAACCATTTGTATCAAAATTTCTACCTGAATAAAGAAATTTTTCAGTAATTTTGCACCGATTACAAAAAAACCTCTTCGTCTGATACTTTCCAATGAGCTTTCGCTCAAATAGTGTGATTCTCAATTAAAAGAGAAACGCGAACTTTTCATTTTTTGAAAATGCGACCAGCTTATTCAAGAACAATTTTAATAAATTGTTCTTGAGCACAGGCATTATTTTTATGCTCATAAAATTATTCAAAACAATAAATAAAAATAAAGATGAAAGAATTGAATCGTGAACAAGTAAATGCACCCCGCCGTCCTGAACGGATTATTCAGTTTGGAGAAGGTAATTTTTTGCGGGCATTCGTTGATTGGATTGTATGGAATATGAACGAAAAAGCTAATTTCAACAGCAACATCGTCGTCGTTCAGCCCATCGATAAAGGAATGATTGACTTGTTAAACCAACAGGATGGATTATACCATCTAAACTTACAAGGAATAGATAAAGACAAAGCTGTGAACAGCTTACAAATGATTGATGTAATCAGTCGCGGAATAAACCCATACAAAGAATTTGATGAATATTTAAAATTAGCCGAAAACCCAGAAATGCGATTTGTGGTTTCGAACACCACTGAAGCAGGTATCGTTTTCGATCCATCCTGTCAATTGACTGACAAACCCGCTTCCTCGTACCCAGGCAAATTAACTCAATTGCTTTATCATCGTTTTAAAACTTTCGAAGGAGCCTCTGATAAAGGTTTGATAATTTTTCCGTGTGAATTAATTTTTCACAATGGAAAAGAACTAAAGAAAACCATCGAACAATACATTGAACATTGGAATTTAGACACGTCTTTTAAAAACTGGTTCGAAACGGCATGCGGGGTTTACAGTACCTTGGTCGACCGAATCGTACCTGGTTATCCGCGTGAAACCATTACCGAAATTTTAGATAAAATTCAATTTAATGATCAATTAGTAGTTCAGGCAGAAATATTTCATTTGTGGGTTATTGAAGCTCCCCAAAGCATTGCCAACGAATTTCCGGCTCACAAAGCAGGCTTGAATGTACATTTTGTGCCCGACGAAAAGCCATATCACGAGCGTAAAGTAACCATGTTGAATGGACCGCATACTGTTTTAGCTCCCGTTGGTTATTTATCAGGATTTGATATTGTGAAAGACATTGTAGAAGATAAGGTGTTGGGTAAGTATGTACGCAAAGTGATGTTCGAAGAATTGCTATCGACACTCGATTTACCAAAAGGTGAATTGGAGAAATTTGCCGAAGATGTATTGGATCGATTCCGCAATCCATTTGTAAAACACTTTGTTACAAGTATAATGCTTAATTCGTTCCCAAAATTTAAAACACGTGATTTACCCGGACTGAAAATTTATCTCAAAAGAAAAGGATCATTACCATCCGGAATTATACTTGGATTGGCAGCCATGATAACCTATTACCGAGGTGGCAAAAGGGGTGATATTGAAATCGTTCCAAACGATGATCAGGCCATTATAGATGTATTGAATCAAGCATGGAAAAACAGTTCGATGAAAGAAATTTCGAAAACTGTGTTAGGTGCCGAATTTATCTGGGGAGAAAACTTAAATTTGATCGAAGGATTGACCCGTAAATTAGCCGAATATTTATTACTTATTAAACAAGAAGGAATGCTGAATGCCGTGAAAGTGATTTTGAAAGAAGATCAGGATGAATTGACTTTAACTCCTCTTGAAAGAATGAAAAAATCAGCTGATTTGGCTTCATAAACATTAAACCCATATTTCATGCAAACTGAATATTTAAAAATTAATTGTTCGGATAATGTTGCAGTGGCAATTGTACATCTTGAAGCAGGGAAAACCATCAAGATCGAACATACAGCTATTGTTTTACAGGAAGATATTCCAGCCGGACACAAATTCGCACTCAAAAAATTTAACGAAAACGATTTGATTATTAAGTACGGTTATGCGATCGGGCATGCACGCACAACCATCACAGCAGGAGCCTGGGTAAACGAGAAAAATATCAAAACCAATCTTAACGGTGTTCTCGATTATCACTATCAACCCCAATTGGAATATCCTGCGATCGCCGCACGAAACTTAACTTTCCAAGGATATCGAAGAACGAATGGTAGCGTCGGCATACGCAATGAAATATGGGTAATTCCAACGGTTGGTTGTGTAAATGGAACGGTAAACCAATTGGTTGACGCATTAAAAAAAGAAACAGGTGAAAATGGCATTGATGCCATAGTCGGATTCACACATAATTATGGGTGCTCACAATTAGGCGATGATCATGAAAATACGCGTAAGATTCTACAAGACATTGTGCATCATCCCAATACCGGTGGCGTATTAATAGTCGGACTGGGATGTGAAAACAATCAACTATCTGTTTTTCGTGAATTTTTGGGTGATTACGAAGTTGCGCGTGTTCAATTCATGGAAACACAAAAAGTCGAAAATGAGTTTGAAACCGGAATGAGTTTATTGCGTAACTTATATACCCTGGCTATCAATGACAAACGAACTGAAGTGCCATTAAACGAACTGAAAGTTGGATTAAAATGCGGAGGTTCGGATGGATTCTCGGGTATTTCCGCAAATCCTTTGCTGGGTGCCTTTTCTGACTTTTTAGTAGCTCAAGGTGGCAGCACAGTCTTAACTGAAGTCCCGGAAATGTTTGGAGCCGAAACGCTTTTAATGAATCGTTGTGAGACGACCGGAATATTCGACCGTACCGTACATCTTATCAACGATTTTAAAGAATACTTCATAAAAAACAATCAACCTATTTATGAAAATCCTTCGCCAGGTAACAAAGCCGGAGGTATTTCTACTTTAGAAGAAAAATCGCTAGGATGTACGCAAAAATGCGGAAAATCAATCGTAAAAGATGTCTTGATGTATGGCGAAATTATTAAAGTCAAAGGACTTAGCTTACTCAGTGCACCCGGCAACGATTTAGTAGCAGCCACGGCATTAGGTTCATCGGGATGTCAATTGGTACTTTTCACAACAGGTCGGGGTACTCCATTTGGCTCGTTTGTACCAACCCTTAAAATTTCAACAAATTCAACCTTATCAATAAATAAGCCCGGCTGGATAGATTTTAATGCCGGAGTAATTCTTGAAAATCAATCCATCGAAGAAACGAACGAATCACTCATTAAATACATCATTCAGGTCGCCAATGGCACTTTTGTAAATAACGAAAAAAATCGATTTCGTGAAATTGCCATCTGGAAAACAGGGGTAACGCTTTAGTTTACAAATGATAAAACTTAACTTTCGCGAGTATAAATACTTATAATCCAGTTTTTTGTTTACTTTTTTGTAACCCTATTCAGGACTATACGTCTTTTTATTTGTTTTCTTAAATTGCATCTATGAAGAGTTAAGGGCTATGCCCCTAAGAATTTCAATTTCAAATTTTACTCAGAAATAAATTTTAATGATATTCATTATATAAATTTGCAACTTAACGTTCAATTTTTTAACGAACCAATGTCTAATCAAAGCTCTAAAATTAAAAATTCCGGAGACCGACCGATGTTCAATCATGAATAAAAAAGGAGATAAGATACTTATCTCCTTATAAATTTCATAAAAAAACAGTTATTCAATACTGAAATAATAAGGCATATGCGCCTGAATGCCATTCAGTTTATCAACTTGCTGCAGTTGTTTGAACAAGGTATATCGTTCGCCTAACTGCGTTTTAATCAATTTTGTTTCCATATCATCCGTGAAATCTTTCATCAGTTTTGTTGCAAAATCTTCCTTTTCGGGGTATTCACTGATATTGTACGAACTGAGTTTGGCTTTTTGTGCAGCGATTTGAATGGCATCATTTAATCCGCCGATGCGATCTACTAATCCGATTTTCAAGGCATCTTTACCTGTCCAAACGCGACCCTCTGCAATGGCTTTGATTTGGTCAACTTTCATTTTCCGACCATCAGCACAATGTTTCACAAACAATTCATAACCTCTGTTGACGTAATTTTGCATTAAATCGCGTTCTTCAGGTGTAAACGGACGGTTAATAGAAATGGCATCACTCATTTTATTCGTTTTCACGCCATCGTAGGTAATTCCTAATTTCTTATTTAGCCCCTGAATATTTGGGATTAATCCAAAGATGCCGATAGAGCCGGTAATGGTGGTGGGTTGAGCAACGATTTGATCGGCGAGACACGAAATATAATATCCGCCGGAAGCAGCGTAATCGCCCATTGATACGATCAACGGTTTCTTGGCTTTCAAAAGTTCTAACGCACGCCATATTTGTTCCGACGCATACGCGCTCCCTCCTGGCGAATTCACACGAAAAACTACGGCTTTAATTGCAGAATCTTTCGTAACTTTGTGAATGGTCTTTATCAGATCTTTTGCCACGATACCATCGCCTTGTTCATCGGTAATTTCGCCAACGGCATAAATTACAGCCACTTTATTTTTATTGAATTTCTCGGTGTCCGGCACTTTTACCAGAGCCGATGTTTTCACGAAAATCAGTTTCTCTTTGTCCGCTTTATCTTTCAGATATGATTTTAAAATCGTATCCACCTGATCAACATAAACCAATGAATCCACTAATCTGTATTGCTTGGCTTTTTCGGTCGGTTGGAACATCATCATTTGATCGGCATAATGATTCAACGAATCAACCGGAATTTTGCGTGAAGCCGAAATTTCGCCAATCAATGAGTTCCATATTGAATTAAGAAATACCGACACTTGTAACTTATTGGCATCACTCATTTTAGTTAATACAAAAGGTTCAACAGCCGATTTGAATGTACCAACTTTTACTACCTGCATTTCAACGCCCAATTTATCGAGCGTATTTTTTAAAAACATGGTTTGTGCCGATAGCCCCTTTAAGTTGAGCATTCCTTCAGGATTGATTAATATTTTATCAGACACAGAGGCTAAATAATACATGCCCTGCGAATAATTATCGGCATAAGCTACAATAAATTTACCCGACTTTTTAAAATTCAGCAAGGCGTTGCGGATTTCTTCTATTGAAGCAATCCCTGCAATCAACGAACCTCCATTCAGGTAAATTCCCACGATATTCGGATCGGTTTTGGCTTTTTGAATATTTCGTAGTAAATCATCTAAACCCATGGTAGATTCAACAGATTGATGCGTTAAATGACCAAAAGCAGCCGAAAACGGATCATCCTCTGAACGTTCGATTAGCGTTCCTTTTAAATCAATTTGATAAATTGAATTTGGTTTAAGCACAGTCGACTTATCGGCTGAACCGGCAATAGCACCCGCCACGGCAAAGAAAATTAAAACGGCAAGCAACCATACCACGAATATGCCGACAATGGTTGCCAAGGTAAATTTTAAAAATTGTTTCATATTGCAGGAGTTTTTAAATAAAATTATTGGTTAATTCACGACACAAAGAAAATCATAAATTTTTGAATTCACAAAAAAAATCTCAGATTATTACAATTGCAGCAAAATATTCAATAAATTATCTACTCTGCATCCCATTAAGAAAATCATTCATTATTTTCAACCATGCAAAATGTCGGGAAAGGCTGATATATTGGTGAAATAAATTAAATGGACATAATTTGAACAGCGGACAAACAATAGCAGGTATTTTTTTAAAATTAAACTACTTCATTGTAAAAACATCTTTCATTGAAGAAAAATCATCAGCTTCAAAAAACAATCACGTACTATTTCTGAAAATTCGACGTTATTCAATAATCATTTTTTGAATCGGAATCGCTTCTATCTTTCATTTTTTGGGAATAAAGCATATTTTATGTATATTTGCATTTGAAAATTTAATATAACATCAACAACAACAAAGAAATGATCGACTATATTAAGGGTGAAATAATCGAACTGACTCCTGCATTTGCGGTGCTCGAAACCGGTGGAGTGGGTTATTTAATTCATATTACTTTACCCACTTTCAGTTATCTGAACGAACTCACTTCGGCAAAACTATTTGTTTATGAAGCTATTCGCGAAGATGCACATTTGCTTTATGGTTTCAGGCATCAAAGTGAAAGGCAATTATTTTTGTTGTTAATTTCGGTTTCAGGGATCGGTGCCAATACTGCACGCATGATTATGTCGTCGTATTCGGCTGAAGAAGTGCAGGAAATGATTGCTTCGAGCAATGTACAGGCATTGAACGCCATAAAAGGAATTGGTACCAAAACTGCTCAACGCATTATTGTTGATTTGAAAGATAAAATTGTGAAAGGTAACGGCAACTCCGAATTTCCGAACAGAATGCTCAGCCCAATGTCCGAACAGAGAGAAGAAGCTGTAGCTGCCTTAGTTATGCTGGGTTTTCAACAAGCTGCTTCTCAAAAAACGGTTGAACGTATTGTAAAAGAACAACCCGGACAGAAAGTGGAACAAATTATTAAACTGGCTTTGAAGATGATGTAATTTTTCTATATTGATTTCCCATGCAGGATTCTTTCCTTCAATATGAATTGAGCATGCTTGGTATGCGTTTTGGCTTAAATTTATGATTTTTAATAAAAAGTATTTCCCATTTTGGATTTTTATTATTCTTGCTCTCGGTTGGACTTATGTTTATGTAAGTGCAACCGATTATTATGCCATAGAAGCCCCTGAACCCAATCCACAGAGCTCAACTCCTGATTCGATCAAACAACACATTCCCAATTTCCCCATAAAAAAATACATCCAGGATAACTATGATGATTTAACAACTCATTATCCTATGGATGCTCCAAAACCTGACAACGTGAAATCAGTTGTAGAGTATGACACCAAATCTGGAAATTATATTTTAAGAACTTTTGTCGGCAACAACGAAATTGCCACTCCTTTTTTGATGACCTCGCAGGAATATCAAAATTTTTCTGCCAAACAGGACATGATGCATTACTGGCAGGAAAAAAACACAAAATCAGCCGTCAACAATGAAGATAAGTTTTCTCTTTCAGATATGAAATTTAATATCGGTCCGGCTGATAAAATTTTTGGTCCGGGTGGAGTGCAAATCAAAACACAAGGTTCAGCTGAATTGATTTTTGGGTTTAAGAGTAACCGTCTTGATAATCCCGCATTGACTGAGCGTATGCGTCAATCGAATATCTTTGATTTCAATGAAAAGATTCAATTGAATGTAAATGGAAAAGTTGGTGATAAAGTTAATTTCGGATTAAATTACAATACAGAATCCAGTTTTGATTTCGATCAAAAATTGGTGAAACTTTCGTATAAGGGCAAGGAAGATGACATTGTCAAAAGTATTGAAGCCGGTAATGTGAGCATGCAGCTTAACAGCTCGCTAATAACAGGAAGCACCGCATTATTCGGGGTTAAAACCGAGTTGCAGTTCGGGAAGCTGAACGTAACAGCCATTGCTTCACAACAAAATTCACAAACCCAAACAGTAAGTTCGAAAGGTGGAGCACAAACCACCAAATTTGAGGTAAACGTCGATAATTATGACGACAATCGCCATTTCTTTTTAGGGCATTATTTCCGCAATAATTTCGAAAATTCAATGCGAAAGCTGCCTTATATTTCATCGGGCATTACCATCAACCGTGTAGAAGTTTGGGTAACCAATAAAAGAGGAAATTACGACCAATCGCGCAATATTTTAGCATTCATGGATTTAGCCGAAACAGATCGTATAGATAATCATCATTGGAGCGTTACTTCTTCCTCAAATTTACCGCAAAATAATGCCAATTCGTTGTATAAAGAAGTAACTGCGTTGCCCAATATTCGCGATGTACAACAATCGAATGCCGTTTTGTCGGCTGCTTATCCGCCGGCAATGGGGATAAATGGAGGTGAAGATTACGAAAAAATTGAAAGTGCGCGAAAATTAGATCCATCAGAATATACGGTTAATAATGCCCTCGGATTTATTTCATTACGCAATGCGTTGAACCCCGACGAAGTACTTGGAGTTGCTTATGAATACACCTATGGCGGTCAAACCTACCAAGTCGGTGAATTTTCGACCGACCCCATCACCGCTCCCCAGGTGTTGATTGTGAAATTACTGAAAAGTACAGCTCAATCGCCTCTACTAGCCAGCTGGGATTTAATGATGAAAAACGTGTATAGCCTTGGTGCATCCGACATTCAACCGGATAATTTCAAACTGAATATTGTTTACCGAAACGATTCAATTGGAACTGATATGCAATATATTACCGAAGGTAATATTAAAAATAAGTTATTGTTGCGGGTTTTCAATCTCGATAGATTAGATTCCAAAAACGCACCCAATCCCGATGGACGGTTCGATTTTGTGGATGGTTATACCATTCAGGCAAATTCTGGAAGAATAATTTTTCCGGAATTAGAGCCATTCGGCAAGTTTTTAAAAGACTCCATTAAAAATGACCAGATAGCAAAAAAATATGTTTATCAGCAACTTTACGATTCAACCTTGGTTGTCGCACAGGAATACAGCGAAAAAAATAAATTTATGCTTGTGGGTGAATACAAAGGCTCGTCGTCGGGCAATGAAATTCACTTGAATGCTATGAATGTACCCCGTGGTTCGGTTACGGTTACAGCTGGTGGTGCAACTTTGGTCGAAAATGTAGATTACACCGTGGATTATACTATGGGAATAGTAACGATTCTCAATCAATCCTTGATCGATTCGAAGACACAAATAGACGTGAAACTTGAAAATCAGTCAATGTTCAGTATGCAGCGAAAATCATTGGTTGGAACCCATTTAGAATATCAGTTTAACAAAGACTTTAGCTTAGGTGCCACCATTATGCATCTGTCCGAAATGCCACTGACTACAAAAGTAAATACCGGAAATGAGCCCATTTCGAATACCATTTGGGGAATGAATACCTCTTGGCGAACCGAATCACAATGGCTTACCAACGTGATTAATAAGATTCCGTTTGTAAATGCTACGAAACCTTCCACAATTGCTTTGAATGCCGAGTATGCACAATTAATACCCGGTCATTCTAATGTGGTGAGCAAAGCAGGTCTGGCATATATCGACGATTTTGAATCAACTCAAACCACTATCGACATTCATTATCCCGTAAACTGGTATTTGGCAAGCACTCCTTACAATCCGAATGCTGATTCCATGTTCCCCGAAGCTGCTTTGAACGACAATGTGAATTATGGTAAAAATCGTGCGTTACTGGCTTGGTACAATGTTGATCCTATTTTTAACGGTACCAGCAGTTCTAATCCCGCTTATATTCGTAACGACCCCGATGCATTATCAAATGATTTGACCCGTTATGTTAATCAACAGGAAATTTTTCCGGATAAACAAATCGACCCTACCAAGTCGCCCCGAATGACGGTGATGAATTTATCGTTTTACCCTCAGGAACGCGGACCTTATAACTTGGATGTAAGCGGAATGAATTCTGATGGAACATTAAGCAATCCAACCAAACGCTGGGGTGGTATTATGCGAAAATTAGATGTTACCGATTTTGAAACTGCAAATATCGAATACATTGAATTTTGGATGATGGATCCTTTTATCGCCGATAAAAATGGCACAAACAATGGAGGTGATTTATACTTTAATCTTGGCGATATCAGTGAAGATATACTTAAAGATGGGAAAAAATTCTTTGAAAATGGGTTGCCATTCGATGGCGATCTATCTAAAACCGACACCACCGTTTGGGGCAGGGTACCGAAAATTCAATCTACGGTAAATGCATTTGATAATAGCCCGGGTGCCCGTAAAAACCAGGACGTGGGACTCGATGGTTTATCCACAGCTTCTGAATTTTTATTTCCAACCTATAAAAATTATGTGCAGGGAGTAGAAAACGATGTTACTCCCGATGAACTTCAAAAAATGAAGAACGATCAGTTTTCTCCCTTAAACGATCCAGCAGGCGATAATTATCATTTTTATCGTGGTAAAGATTACGATGATCAGAAATTGGATATTTTGAGCCGTTACAAACATTATAACGGCACAGAAGGAAATTCACCAGATGCTACCAATGTTACCGAAAATTTCTCTACTTCAGCCACTTCACTTCCTGACAACGAAGATATTAACAACGATAACACAATGAACGAATACGAAAATTATTATCAGTATCGCGTTCGGATTGATCGCAACGATATGGAAGTAGGAAAAAATTATATTGCCGATAAAATAACGACCAATGTTACACTCCCTAACAATAAGGTTGAGCCCGTAACCTGGTATCAGTTTAAAATTCCGATACGTCAATACGACGAAAAAATTGGAAGCATACGCAATTTTAAGTCCATTCGGTTTATTCGTATGTTCATGACAAATTTTGCACAGGCAACTACACTTCGTTTGGCAACACTCGATTTGGTACGAGGTGAATGGCGGAATTTTACGAAACCGCTTTATCAACCGAATATGACACCTATTTCAAATGGTCAATTAGATATTCAGGCTGTAAATATCGAGGAAAATGCAAGTAAAACGCCGGTGAATTACGTTTTACCTCCAGGGGTTTCGCGTGAAACCGATCCAAGTCAGCCGGCTTTATTGCAACAAAACGAGCAATCTATGGTATTACGTGTAACCGACCTTGCTCCTGCCGATGCCCGTGCCGTTTACAAAAATACGTCGTACGACATGCGACAATATAAAAGGTTGCAAATGTTTGTTCATGCCGAGAAGATGCTCGACGATACGCATAACCTGAAAGATGACGAGTTGACATGCTTTATTCGTTTAGGATCGGATATGACAAATAATTATTATGAATACGAAATTCCATTGCGGCTCACTCCTGCCGGTGTTTATGTAGGTACCGATTTGAATGCCCCCGATAAATACATTGTCTGGTATCCCGAAAATATGTTCGATTTCCCGTTCACAGCATTGACAAATGCAAAGCTGAAACGCAATAGCGCAAAACAAAGTGGTACGGGTAACGTTTCGAATCTACTTCCTTACGTGGTTTACGATCCAGATAAGCCATTGAATAAAATCACGGTTGTGGGGAATCCCTCCATTTCGGATGTTGAAAATATCATGATTGGTGTCCGAAATAACAGCAATTCGGTGAAATCCGGTGAAATATGGGTCAACGAATTACGTATGTCCCAATTCGACGAATCAGGAGGTTGGGCTGGCATGGGTAACTTGGCTATCGGTTTATCCGATTTGGGAACTATCAATTTATCCGGTCGTGTCGAAACGGCAGGATATGGTGGCCTTGAAAGTAATGTTATGGATAGACGGCAGGATAATTTATATCAAATGAATTTCTCTACGGCGCTCGACATGGGACGCTTCTTCCCTGAACAAGCCAAATTCCGAATACCGGCTTATTTTTCGTATACGAATCAAACGGTTTCACCAAAATATAATCCGCTTGATCAGGATATCTTGCTTTCGGATGCATTGAATAATGCTGCAAATAAACCCCAGCAGGATTCAATTTTACAACTTTCACAAACAGTGAACACAACTAAAAGTTTTAATATTTCGGGTGCCAAGGTGAATATAAAAAGCAAAAACCCTCAATTTTACGACCCGTCAAATCTGACTTTTAATTATGCTTATACCGAATCGAATCAACGTAGTCCTGAAATTGAGCAGAATATGACAAAGAATGAACGCGCAGCAATTGATTATAGTTTTGCATTTAATCCTAAACCCGTCGAACCCTTTAAAAATATCAAAGATTTAAATAGTCCTGCTTTTAAAATTATCAAAGATTTTAATTTTTACTATTTGCCCTCATCTTTTAGTTTTAACACCAATCTAAACAGACAATATTCTCAGGTTAAACTTCGTAATTTGAATGCCGGTTCATTAATTCAAACCGTTGGTCAGCCTGTAGATCTGACATTTAGTAAAGATTTTATGTGGAATCGTCAGTTTGATATCAAATATGATTTGACCAGAGCCATCAAATTTAGTCTACAAACTGCCATGAATGCAAACATTGCCGAGCCCTATTATACCCCCGAGTTTAACAAAGATTATTATCAGGCTTGGCGCGACACGGTTTGGTCAAACATTCGCAAATTAGGTTCACCTTATACTTATCAGCAGGTTTTCAATGCTTCTTGGAATCTGCCTATTAATAAAATACCGCTTTTCGACTGGATAAATTCAAATGCAAGCTATAATTCAACATACAGTTGGAATCGAACTGCTCAGATTCAGGGCGGTGCCAATATCGGAAACATAGCTACCAGCATGGGTGCCTGGCAAGCTGATGGGCAATTTAATTTCGAGAATTTATACAACAAAATCAATTTTCTGAAAAATGTAAATCAACGTACAGCACAATCGGCTATGCCCAATCGACAGCATTTTCAATCAAGAACCTACAAGCAAATTGTCAATTTAGAACCTAAGAAAACCATAATTATCAATCATAGATTGGGGAGTGAAAACCTTGATTTTGTGGCGATCGACAAAATGGGAAAACCGTTGAATTTAAAATATAAAGTCAAGAATCCGACTTCAGTTGAAATCACTCCAACCATGAAATCTGACAGTGCTACTCTTACTTTCATTAGCATTGATCCAAACAAACATTCTGTAGCTCAATCTTCTGTCGATTTTGTTGTACGTGCCCTAATGATGTTGCGAAGGGCTTCGATTACTTATCGTGAATCGAACAGTATGGTGCTGCCGGGTTTCGAATCTGAACCCGGATTACTTGGACAACAAAATGTGAACGGCTTAAATGTTCCTGGCTATGCATTTGTGTTTGGAATTCAAGATAAAAATATGATTGATAATGCATTGCAAAAAGGGTGGCTTGTTTCCAACGATTCGGTGGTTACACCTGCTACCACTGCTTTTACTTCCGATTTAAATATAAAAGCTTCACTCGAACCGTTTCAGGGATTTAAAATTGAATTAGATGCACAGCGATATATGGCTTCAAATACTACGGTTCAATATATGTTTAAAGATAAACCTACTACTTTTAATGGAAGCTTCAATATCACGACGCTGGCTCTGGCAACTGCCTTTAAACCAATTGGGAGTGCACAAACTAATTATAATTCTGAACTTTTTAATAATTTTATTGCTAACCGACAAGTCATTGCTTCACGTTTAAATGCCCGTTTGCAAGGAACCCGATACCCAAATACCGGATTTTTGCAAGGAAGCTCGCTGGCTAATGCAAACTATGACCCTCAAAAAGGATCCTACGATTTGAATTCGTCGGATGTTTTGATTCCTGCTTTCCTTGCTGCCTATACCGGTCGTGATGTAAATTCGGTAAGTACAAATCCATTCCTCTCATTGTTAAGTGTGCTGCCTAATTGGAGGCTGAATTACGATGGTTTATCAAATTTACCTTGGTTCAGGGATCGGTTCAAATCAATTAGTTTAACACATGCTTATACCTGTAAATACAGTATCGGGTCGTATACGTCCTATTCTACATGGGTTGCGTTGGATGCCGGAAATGCAATAGGTTACGTCAGGGATGTGCAAAATGATTTTAACGCGATTCCTTCATCTCCCTTCGATATTTCATCCGTTTCGCTTACCGAACAATTTAGTCCATTGATCGGGATCAATGCCGTGATGAATAACAGTATGACAGCAAAAGCCGAATATCGCAAACAACGAACCATGGCGTTAAACTTATCGAGCACACAGTTGATTGATGCGAGTTCCGATGAATTTGTAATCGGAATGGGCTACTTACTGAAGGATTTTGATGTGATTCTGAAACTAAAATCGAATAAACAGTCGAAAGTTAAGAATGATTTGAAAATCAGTGCCGATTTATCTTACAAAGATATTAAAACACTGTTACGTAAGGTACAAGATAATATCACACAGGCTTCGAGCGGAAACAAAATGTTCACACTCAAAATATTAGCCGATTACGTATTTAGTTCAAAAGTTAATATCCAGTTATTCTATGACCGCGAAATGAATACGCCGCTTATTTCTTCATCATTCCCTGTTTCATCTTCCAATTTTGGTGTCAGCTTCAAGTTTTTGTTAACGCGTTGATTTATGTCATATTTTTTGAAAAAAATTTTAAGTAATATATAATTATTTCAAAAACACATGAACAATTATTCATTTATTCATGTTTATAAAGTAATTTTGAAAAAAATAGAATTATGAATAAAAAGATTATTTTTTCAATCCTTTTGACCGTACTTTCATACTCCATTCAGGCTCAGATTTATGATCCGATCAAATGGACTCACGAGTTAAAAACCACGGGGGCTACTACTGCTGATCTGGTATTTAAAGCTACCATTGATAAAGGCTGGCATTTATATGGATTGCAACTGCCAAAGGGAGGTCCAGTGCCGACATCCATTGTGTTTGATAAAATTGAGAATGCTGAAAAAGTAGGTAACATACAGTCAAACTCAAAGTTACAAACTCAGCATGATGCAAATTTCGATATGGATCTAAACTGGTACGTTGAAAATGCCGAATTTATACAGAAAATTTCGTTTAAAGACATTTCAAAAGTAAAAATTAATGGTTATATTGAGTTTATGGGTTGTAATGATGAAAGTTGTTTACCTCCCAAAAAAGATCCTTTTACTTTTGGAAATAATTCAATCACACCGTCTACTGTTGCCAATGTACAACCTATTGCCCCAAAACAAATGGCAACAACCGATTACTGGACTCCCGTAATCAACGAATTAAAAAATTTCGGTTCATCAGCTTCGTCCTCGGAAAGTGGAACGTTGTGGTATATATTTGTAATGGGATTGCTATACGGACTGTTGGCTTTGGTTACTCCTTGCGTTTGGCCTATTATTCCCATGACCGTGAGTTTCTTTTTAAAACGTTCCGGAAATAAAAAAAAAGGACAACGTGATGCCATGCTTTACGGATTGTCAATCATTTTTATTTATGTAATACTCGGGCTTTTTATCACGCTGATTTTTGGAGCAAGTGCTCTAAATAGTTTATCGACAAGCGCAGTTTTTAATCTAATTTTCTTTGCCATATTGATACTTTTTGCCATTTCATTTTTTGGTGCTTTTGAAATCACATTACCATCTTCATGGAGTACAAAATTAGATGCTAAAGCCGATTCAACTGCAGGAATAGTCAGCATGCTATTTATGGCATTTACCCTGGTGCTGGTTTCGTTTTCATGTACCGGACCTTTGGTAGGAACATTATTGGTGCTGGTGGCTGGTAGCAATTCCATTGCAGCTCCGTTGGTAGGCATGACCGGATTTGCAGTGGCACTATCAATTCCATTCACGCTTTTCGCTTTATTTCCCTCTTGGCTCAAAAACATGCCTCGTTCAGGCGGATGGCTTAATTCAGTGAAAGTTGTTCTTGCCTTTCTCGAACTGGCATTAGCTCTTAAATTCCTTTCGGTTGCCGATTTGTCCTATGGATGGCATCTGCTCGATCGTGAAGTTTTTCTTACACTCTGGATCGTTATTTTCGCTATGCTTGGATTCTATTTGCTGGGTAAAATCCGTTTTTCACATGACAGTCCAGCTACGCATAGCTCGGTATTGGGTGTGATCTTATCCATTATTTCGTTTGCATTTTCCATATATATGATTCCTGGACTCTGGGGGGCACCGCTCAAAGCAATCAGTGCATTTGCCCCACCACTTTACACACAAGATTTCAATTTGTATACAAATGAAGTACATCCTGCATTTAACGATTATGATTTGGGAATGGCTTATGCAAATGAAAAAAAGTTACCGGTTGTAGTCGATTTTTCAGGATATGGATGTGTAAATTGCCGTAAAATGGAAGCTTCCGTTTGGACTGATCCCCAAGTGAAGGAATTGTTGAAAAAAGATTTTGTACTTATCTCACTGTATGTTGATGATAAAACCGCTTTGGCAAAACCTTATCGTGTAAATGAAAACGGACGGACGACGCTTATTGAAACTATTGGCGACAAATGGAGCTATTTACAACGCTCAAAGTTCGGAGCCAATGCCCAACCATTTTACGTAATGCTTGATAATGAAGGGAAACCATTAAACTCAGCGTATTCATTTGATGAAAATGCTTCGAATTTTGTTAAATGGTTACAGCGCAAGTAATTTACAGCAAAATAATCAGCTATTGCTGGTTTATCATTCCATTTTCGGGACGATCGGAAATACACAATTTGTCGTGTGATAGTTCCATTTTTATAGATTTCTGCCATTCTGCCACCCGATAGCTGTCATTATACGCTATCGGGTGTTTTGGCAAAATTATTGATGAAATTTTTCAACCTTTTTTTGCATAACTTTTTGCAATCATTGTGTCGAACCCATTTTTTTTAATTTAAAGATGAAAAAACAAAAACATACCGAAGATACTCCGGAAGTTAACGAATTGAACGAAACAGTTGAAGTTGAAAACCAGCCTGTTGAAAAATCAGATGAACAAGTCGCAGACGAAATCGTAGACGAGTTAGAAGTTATGTCACAAAAATATTCAGAGCTGAACGATAAAAATCTTCGACTCATGGCTGAATTCGATAATTATCGCAAACGTACCATGAAAGAACGAATGGATTTATATAAAACAGCCGGCGAAAAGATTTTAGTTGAAATGTTGCCTTTGGTCGATGATTTTGAACGAGCTTTGAAAGCCATGGAAACTTCGGAAGATGTTCAGGCAGTAAAAGAAGGAGTTCAATTAATATACACCAAATTCATTTCTTTTTTACTTCAAAATGGCGTAAAAGAAATACCAACAGAAAAAGAAGTATTTGATACGGAATTTCATGAGGCAATTACGACTTTTCCGGCTCCTGAAGAAGAACTGAAAGGGAAAATAATTGATTGTGTAGCCAAAGGGTATACAATGAACGACAAAGTAATACGATTTTCAAAAGTAGTTGTGGGCGAATAATTAGGGAAACGATTTTCGGTTAGAATTCAAAATATCAACCAAATTTGCTAAATTTTTACCCAATGTTCTATTCAATAATTTTATGACAAAAAGAGATTTTTACGAAGTTTTGGAGGTTTCGAAAACTGCAACAGCGGACGAAATAAAAAAAGCCTATCGAAAAAAAGCCATTCAATATCATCCCGATAAAAATCCGGGTGACAAAGCCGCTGAAGAAAAGTTTAAAGAGGCAGCCGAAGCGTATGAGATTTTAAGTGATCAACAGAAACGTCAACGTTACGATCAGTATGGACATGCAGGGGTTGGAAGTGCCGCCGGCGGTGGATTTAATGGTGCCGATATGAACATGGAGGATATTTTTTCTCATTTTGGAGATATTTTTGGCGGACATTTTGGCGGATTTAATGGATTTGGTGGATTTGGTAGTAGTCAGCGAAATAGTCAACGTGTAAAACGGGGAACAGATTTAAGGGTTAAAGTTAAACTTAATTTATCAGAAATTGCTACAGGAGTTGAGAAAAAAATCAAAGTAAAAAAACAAGTAATTTGCTCTCATTGTAACGGTTCAGGAGCATCAAAAGGGTCATCTTCAACAACATGTCCTACCTGCAATGGACAAGGTCGTGTTACCAGAGTGCAACAAACAATACTCGGACAGATGCAGACTGCCTCCGAATGTCCGACATGCGGTGGCGAAGGTAAAATTATAAAAGACAAATGTACTTTTTGTGGAGGTGAAGGCATAGTACGCGAAGACGATATAATTACAATCAATATACCTGCCGGCGTGATGGAAGGTATGCAGTTGTCAATGAGCGGCAAAGGAAATGCCGCCCCACGAGGTGGAGTGAATGGCGATTTATTGGTATTAATAGAGGAAGAACCTCATCCTCAATTAATAAGAGATGAAAATGATTTAATTTTTAACTTATTGCTTTCAGTTCCAATGGCAACTTTGGGAGGTTCGGTAGAAGTCCCTACCGTTGATGGGAAAGTAAAAGTAACCATTGCACCTGGAACACAGCCAGGCAAAGTATTGCGGCTTCGTGGAAAAGGATTGCCAAATGTGAATCGCTACGGGACTGGCGATTTATTAGTTAATATCGGAGTTTATATTCCCGAAAACCTTAACCGTGAGGAAAAAGCATTGATTGATAAACTTTCGAATTCAGAAAATATGAAGCCTAACGCGACTGCATCGCGAAATTTTTTCTCGCATTTCCGTAATATGTTTCAATAAAAGCAACTTCCGTTATTGGAAGAAATTAAATCCCCTGATGAAATTCATTCGGGGATTTTTTTTGCACAGGGGATTTATTCCATTTACCGGCAATTTTTTCTTCCCATAATACCCACATTAGGAAAATAATAAGGTAAAAAAGATATTTAAAAAGATACAAATGCAGCAGTTCAAACCATTCGGGATGCTTGCCCACAATAGCAACTATAAAAGCTATCCGGAAAATATTAAACACATACACCACCACTAAGCCCAACGGTATAAACCAAAGTTTTTTTAAACTCGGACCACGATAAAATGCAATAATACAAATGAAAATATAAGCCTGTTTTAATCCGGTACATGCCCAAATAATTTGCACCGAATGTCCATTGGCATGTTGCACAACATTAGTGGGTTGAATCGAAATATCATAGTGCATAAACGTAAGAAGGTGATATGTAACCTGCGTTATATGATTTGCCATCCAGACAAAAGGCGCAGAAATATTGATTCCCCAAAATGTTACAATCGAATCAAAACGGCTTGACTCATCGCCCATAACGTCATATTTCCAAAAAAAATTGGCTGCCATTAAGATTATGGCAAACCATATTACGCCTTTATAAGGTTCAAGTTTACTTGGAAAATGAAGAGATGGAAGCTGCATATACTTGAAGATTCAATTTTAAATTAAGACGAACTTTTTTTTAAAAAATCACTTCTAATTCCAACTTCTAAAATAAATCTCAACATAAATCAGAATTTATTAGTTACTCTTGCAAAAGGAACTTCGCTTATACTGCAAAAATCAGCATGTTGGTATTTTAAATATCCGGTCATTGCAATCATGGCTGCGTTATCGGTAGTATAGGCAAAAGGGGGAATAAAAATTTTCCAACCATATTTTTTACCATAATCCTGAAACGCCTGACGCAAGGCAGAATTTGCCGAAACTCCACCGGCTACGGCAACCTGTTGAATATTGAAATCATCGGCAGCCATTTTTAGCTTATTCATGAGAATATCGATAACGGTCGATTGCAACGAAGCGCACAAATCGGCTAAATTTTCTGAAATAAAATTAGGATTATCTGCTGTTTTGTCGCGAAGAAGATAAAGAAAAGAAGTTTTTAAACCGCTGAAGCTGTAGTTATAATTGGGTAGCTGAGGTTTATTTAGTTTGAATGCTTTGGGATTTCCTTCTTTTGCTAATCGGTCAATATGCGGACCTCCAGGGTAAGGTAATCCCATTACTTTTGCACACTTATCGAAAGCTTCTCCAGCAGCATCATCTATAGTCTGACCAACAACTTCCATGTCGTTATACGATTTAACCAGCACAATTTGTGAATTTCCCCCCGATACCAATAAACACAAAAATGGATAATCGGGATGGCGTTCATCAGGTTTACCTTCGCGAATAAAATGTGCCAAAACATGGGCTTGCAAATGATTTACATCAATCAACGGGATATTTAAAGCTTGAGCAAACCCTTTTGCAAAAGAAGTTCCTACGAGCAATGAACCTAAAAGTCCCGGACCTCGCGTAAAAGTAATGGCACTAAGTTCATTTTTGTTGATTCCGGCACGTTTCAGAGCTTCATGAACAACCGGTATGATATTAATTTGATGAGCACGAGATGCTAGTTCGGGAACAACACCTCCATAATTGGAATGAACCGATTGGTTTGCAATCACGTTTGAAAGTAAAATTCCATCTTGTATAACTGCTGCTGAAGTGTCATCGCAGGAAGATTCAATGCCTAATATAATGGTAGATTGCATATTTTTTGCCGAAAAAAATTTAACTTTCAATAAGCTGACTAAAAAATAGAATTCAATTGCAAAATTTTATATTTACATCATCATGCGATGTAATGAAAATCACAAATTTATTCCTTACTTTTGCGTTATAAAGAACAAAGGTATAAAAAAAACGGCTAACATATTACTGAATGTAGTTGCAGGATTCTTACTGATCTTTGCATCTTTACCTATTTTGCTGAAATTCAGCAATGTACAAAATTACATTGTTCAAACCATCGTGAGCGATTTTTCTTCGCGATTTAATACAAAAGTAAGTGTTGGCAAAATTGATTATAAATTATTTAATACGATAGCCTTAGAAGATTTTTATATTGCTGATCAACAAGGCGATACATTATTATATTCTCATGACTCGAGAGCACATTTCAGATTTTGGAAATTATTGAGTGGAAACTTTAGTTTCAAATCAGTATCATTCAATGGGTTGTATGGAAACCTGAAAATAGATAAAAAAGGGCATTCAAATCTTGATTTTATCATCAAAGCGCTTCAATCGAACTCGAATAAACCTTCAAATGTTTCGTACCAGATTAATCAATTCAGCCTGCATAACTGCAGCTTTCGTTATACCGATCAAAGACAGTCATTCCCTTCTCTCAAAGGTGTTTTTAATCCCGGTAAATTATGTTTCAGACAAATCAATGCTGAAGTTATTCTTAAAAAATTAAAAAAAGACAGCCTTAATGCCGAAATCAATTCGTTGAGTGCCGTTGAACAATCGGGATTTTCGTTGACCAACTTTTCCACAAAAATCGCGGGCACTTCACATGGTGTTCGCATTCCATTTATTGACATACGTTTACCTCAATCGCGAATATCTTTTGAAGATATTTCTTTAAAAGTTGACAGTCTGTCTGATTTAAAGGACTTTACAAATAAAGTAAGAATACAAGCGCACATTCTTGAATCTAATTTAGCACTTTCCGATTTAAAATGTTTTGTTCCTGAATTTAGAAAGACTCGTGGCATAGCAACTATCAGTGGAATAATAAATGGGCGCGTCTCAAATTTGCGTTTTCAAAAAATGGAAATTAAATACGGGAAAACATTCCGACTTAATGCCGACTTGGATGTTAACGGGTTACCAAATTTGGCTGATGCTTTTATATATGGAAAAATTAATGAATTAAAAGTCGAAAAGTATGATTTACAAGATATTGTTTCTGATTTTACGCATAGCCCGTTCTTATTACCAAACGAATTGAACCAATTGGGTATTGTTCATTACAAAGGGAATATTACAGGATTTTTAGGTAATTTGGTGGTTTATGGAAACTTAAGCACCAACTTGGGAAGCATCTCCACTGATATCTTATTGCAATTAGAAAACCAACTGCGCGATTTGAAATATAATGGAACTGTAAAAACAACAAATTTTCAGTTAGGTAAATTGCTCGTTTCAAAGCAAGTAGGAAATGTGTCGTTTCAAATAAACACTCAAGGTTCTAAAAAATATAACAAACCGTTACAAGGAATTATTGATGCCAAAGTACCTGAATTTCAATATAATAATTATTCATATCGAGATATCCAGTTCAATGGGAAATATGATGGTACTGGATTCGATGGAAATATCGACGTTAAAGATGATAATATCACGGCTTCCTTTAAAGGAATTATCGATTTGACCCAAAAGCTTCCAATATATGATTTCAATTTGAACTTAAAAAATACAAATTTATATGCGCTGCATCTGATTAATAGTTATCCGAATGCCACTTTGTCATTTGTAGGAAAAACCAATATGGTAGGCAATTCATTTGATAATATTAATGGATTTGTTCGATTTGACAGCATTCAATTCCATAATGCAGGCAAAGTGCTCAATGTTGATCAACTTTATTTTGCATCTCGGATTAATGGTGATGTAACTCGTTTCATTATTCAATCAGACTTTGTGAACGGTTCATTATCAGGCGATTTCAATTACAGCTCATTAGGACAAACTTTCAATCGGGTTATTGCTGATTATTTACCATCGCTAAGTGCATCCAAAATTGACAGCAAAAATCATTTATCTAATCAGGTAAATGTTGATTTAGAATTTCAACCGTTGACTCCGCTTTTTGAAGTTTTTCAATTACCCTACGAAATGTCCGGCGTTTCGACGCTTAAAGGTAAAGTTGATGATGGAACACATCAACTTGTTTTGGATGCCAATATCCCTTCATTCAAATCGAATAAATTAAATTTTGAAAACTTAACTTTAAGAGCCGAGAACCCCAATAAAAAGCTTCAGATTACTTCACGTGGATTACTTCACGGACAAGAAGATACCTATAGTTTATTTTTACATTCAACGGCAGCTGACAATCAACTTTCGACCCAAATAGGTTGGCAAAATTCCCGTGAAATTACAAATGCAGGTGAAATTCAGGCATTAATTAATTTTAAAAACAAAAATGGAAAAACAAATACGTATTTAACATTGTTGCCCACCCAGGTAATTATTGCTGATTCAGTTTGGAATATTCATCGCTGCAACATAGATTTTAATTCCGATAGCACGATTCAGATTAAAAATTTCCGTTTTGATTGTAACAGGCAATTTATTCATGCTGATGGATTGGCTTCATCTCGTCAAACGGATAGCATTCAGGTAGAGATGAATGATATTAGTCTGGCTTTTATCTTTAATTTACTGAAATTAAAAGGAATTCATATTGATGGTATGGCTACCGGAAAAGCAACTTTGAAGAGTATTTTGAAAGCCCCTATTTTCGAAGCTGGAATAGCAGTTAAAGATTTTACATTGAATTACAAACCCATCGCTGATGCAAATATAGTGGCCACTTGGGATAAAGTTCATCAACTTGTACTCGGCAATGGAATTTTTACTGACAAGCAACAACATCTTGTGGCGATTGGAACCGGTTTTTTTGACCCTAAAGCCGATTCGTTAGACTTTACTTTTGACCTCAAAAAATTTAATATTGCATTCTTAAATCCATACCTATCAAGTGTGGTACAAAATTTTAATGGAAATGGAAGTGGAAAAATCAGAATGTTTGGACCTACAAAAAAAATAGTATTTGAAGGAGATGCATTTATCAAGGGAGGCGAAGCTTCTGTTAAACTTCTCGGCACCACCTATACATTTAACGATTCAATCCATTTGCAAACAAAAGCAATTGTCCTAAAAAATATTACTATATATGATCAGGAAAAAAATCGAGGTTCCATTTCAGGTTTAATAACCCACGACGGTATTTTTAAAGATATGAAATACGACGTCAACATTCGAAGCAACAACATTTTAGGGATGGATACACACGCCGAAGACAATGATTACTTTTTCGGAAAAGCATATGCTAATGGTACTGTTCATATTTTCGGAGATGAAAAGGAGGCTAATATTTTTGTAAATGCAGTTTCGCAGCCTCGAACAAAATGCTTTATTCAAATGGGAGGTGCTTCTAAAGCTTCGGATAACAGTTTTATTACTTTTGTGAATAATCGCGTATATGCAAATCAAACACAAGTTAGTCAGCCAAAACCTGAAAGTGCATTCAATGTTAAAGTAAATCTTCAGGTAGAAATAACACCTAATGCAGATATGGAACTGATAGTTGATCCAAAAGCCGGAGATATGATAACTGGAAATGGTAATGGTAATTTGCGCGTGGAATTTGATACGTTCTCCAATTTAAAACTTTATGGGACGTATATCATCGACAATGGGTATTATTTATTTACCATGCAAAATCTATTTCGAAAAGAATTTAAAATAGATCAGGGAAGCACCATTTCATGGACAGGTGATCCATTTAAAGCACAGGTAAATATCAGAGCATTATATCCGCTCACTGTTTCGCTCAAAGATTTGGCAGGAAATCAGGTAAGTAATAATATGCGTTCCACTGTTCCGGTGAATTGTGTTCTGAAACTTACCGATAACCTAATGAAACCGACGATTAAATTCGATATTGATTTGCCTCAAAGCGATGAAGGCATAAAACAATTGGTGAAAAATATTGTTAATACAGATGAAATGATGAATCGTCAAATACTTTATCTTCTGGTTTTCAATAAATTTTATACGCCGGATTACATGCGTACCAATACCACAAATACTAATTTTGCTACGAACGAAGGGCTCTCTCTTTTAACATCTACTGCCAGTGCTCAAATCAATAATTGGTTGTCCCAAATGGTGAATAATGTGACTGTTGGACTCGATTATCAACAATCTAACCTGACAAGCGGTAACGAATATCAGGCACAAGCTCAAATTCTATATCAACCGAACAACCGATTAATAGTGAATGGAAACTTCGGTTACAGAATTGATAACCTTTCGAATAGCACCAATAGATTTATAGGCGATGTAGATTTGGAATACTTATTGACTGAATCAGGGAAATTACGATTTAAAGCCTATAATCATACTGTCGACAGATATTATCTTGGTAGCGCAAAGCTTTCGCAGGGTTTGGGATTTGTTTACAAAGAAGATTTTGCATCTGTCGACGATTTACTAAAGTATTATTGGCATTTATTAAGTGGAAACAAGATTAAAAAAAATGATGAAACCAAAAAAAAATAAAGCATTTTATTTGCTGGGTCTCTTAGCCTTTTTGGCTGTTACACTGTCGGCACAAAACATCGAAAAATTGTATGTGAATATGCCTGATGGGCTTAATCCTACGATTTCGAAGCAAAATAGATTAGAATTAGTGGAGTATTATAAAGCTAATCAGGGAGATACTACTCAAAATCGGTTTGGTAACAAAGTCCAAATTCTGGTATATGATTCAGTTCAATCCTATCTTGTAGTGAGAAATACAGCCCAATCAACTTTTGAAATGAAATTGTTCCACCTTGCCTCAAAACCCGTAATTGGCATTATTCAAACTGTTTGCAGTCCAATATGTCAATCGATTATTCAATTTTACGATACGGCATGGGCTCCTGTTCCCCTAAAATTTACGATTCCTCCAGTTTCCGAGTGGCTTGACTCCAAATTAATTCAATCGTCTGATATAGATGCACGGTGGATAAAGAATGCATTATCTATCAACTTTGTAACTCTTACATTTAGTAGAACCGGTGAAAGTATCTTGGCAAAGAATAATACATTGCAATTTCTGAGTGATGCCGACCGCAAAACGATTCAGCCTTATTTTATTGATAAAACATTGAAATTTCAATCAACCGGACAGAAATGGAAATTGGTATCGTATAAATAAAAAGACTTCGGAACACATAGTTCCGAAGTCTTTTTGTATTGGGCAATGAAGATTTATTTTTTTGCTTCCATGCGTTTAGCATATCGATTCATAAACTTATCTACACGTCCGGCAGTATCAACCAATTTTGATTTACCGGTGTAAAAAGGATGTGATGAACTGGAAATATCCAGTTTAACTAATGGATAATTAACTCCGTCAATATCGATAGTTTCTTTTGAATTTACAGTCGATCGTGAAATAAATGTTTCACCATTCGACATATCTTTGAATACTACCGTACGATAACTTTCTGGATGAATTCCGCTTTTCATATCTGTATGTTTTTATTTATTTTTCGTGCGTTACATTTGGGCTTGCAAAAGTACTAATTTTCATCGAATTGTCAAACAATTTTTGATTTTTTTATTTTGCTACATCGATATATTTTAGCCAATTTAAATTTGAAAAATAAAAAAAAAGAGAGTATTGATAACATATCATTGATATACAGATGCTTTATCTGGAGCCGAGGTATAAAAATATCATTCCGATAAGCACACCGATTATATCAATAATTTTTAGTTTTATATTTTTATCTTTCATGATAATAGCTCCATACAAAAAAGGAACAATAAAACCTGAACGCCGGATAGTTGATACAACCGAAATCATTGAATTTGGAATGGATAAAGCATAAAAGTACACAAAATCGGCGGTTACGAGAAATAATGAAATCCAGAAAATGGCCCACTTAAAATGAAATGGAGTAGTCTTTTTTCGGGTTGGAGCCCAAAGGAATAATGTGATCAATCCCATAATAAATGCTTGATAAAAAGTATAATACACCTGTACGGACATGACATCATATCTTTTCATAAGGTATTTGTCGTAAAGTCCACTTAAAGCACCCACTAAAGTTGCCATTACGATATACCAAAACCATTTGTTCGTTCGAAGTGAAATACCTTCTTTTTTCCCCACTACTGAAAACATAAAAAATGACAACAGCGTAATACCTACTCCCACTGTTTGAAATGTATTGAGCTTTTCTCCAAAAATAAGTAAAGCACCCAAAACCGTCCAAACAGGCTGTGTCGCTTTAATGGGCGAAGCCAATGATATGGGCAAGTGTTTCAATGCAAAATAAGCAAAGAGCCACGATGTGAGCACAATAATTGCTTTAATAAAAAATAATAGATGAGCATGAAAATCTACCTGAGGCACAAAGAAAATACTGTGCTGAAGCGAAGATGGAAAACACACTGAAAGCACAAAGAATGGTAAAAGTGTAACACAAGAAAATAAAATAGAAATAAAAATGACAGGGATAACAGCATTTTCTTCCAACGATACTTTTTTAAACACTTCGTACGATCCCAATAAAATCGCTGAAATAAAGGCAAGAAATAACCACATAAGCACTAAAAAAATCCCAAATAAGAATTCAGATTAAATAAATATATTTTCCGGATATTGAATATCAACTAAATAAAGTCCATGAGCCGGAACGGAAGTTCCGGCAAGACAACGATCCTGAGCTTCGATTACTTTTCGAAACTGTTCTAAACTCATACGATGACGACCTACTTCCAACAGTGTACCCACAACTGCACGTACCATATTTCGCAAAAAACGATCGGCTTGGATACTGAAAATCCATTCATCGTTGCACGTTGACCAAACTGCCTCATTGATCTGACAATGATTTGTTTTAACATCAGTATGCAATTTGCTAAAACTAGTGAAATCATAATATTCCTTCAGCGTTGCAGCTGCCAAATTCATCATCTCAAAATCCAAATTGCCATGCAGCTTTGCGGCTAATTCATTTTTGAAAACGTTTTTTGAAAAAATCAAATGGTACTCGTATCTACGTGAAATTGCATCAAAACGGGCATGCGCTTCATTCTTAACTTGTGCTATTTTTGAAACGGCAATATCTTTAGGTAATAAACTATTTAGTTTTTGCACTACGTCAATCCCCGCAAGAAGCTCTGAAAGTACGTCAAAATGAGCCACCATTAATTGTGCATGTACTCCTGTGTCCGTTCGCCCGGCTCCGGTCAACTCAATTTCAGTTCTCAAGATAGTACTTAAAGCCTTGGTAAGCACTTCCTGCACCGACAATCCATTGGGTTGAATTTGCCAACCATGATATGCCGTTCCTTTATATGAAAAATATAGAAAATATCGATTCCGCACATTTAAACGATTTATGATGAATGAAACAGTCAACTTTACGGACTTTCATTAAAATCTTGGTACATATTCTTGACACGCACACAAAATCATGGGCATCGGCATGCTGTCAGTGATTCTTGATTCTTGATTCTTGATTACAAATTTACAAATCTTCCTCCCACTTTATTGAAACATTTTTTCTATTCTGTCGGCATAGAATTGTTCAATCACATTTCGTTTAATTTTGAGGGTTGGAGAAAGAAAATCGTTTTCGGTAGACCATTCCTCATGAACCAATTGATATCGTTTCACTTGTTCGAAATCACCAAAAAATTGATTGTATTTTTTAACTTCTTCAGCATATCGCATTTGCACATTTTGATCATTAATCATCATATTATTAGAAGTATATTGAATTTTATGTTTTAAACACCACGATTTAAGATAAACAAAATCAGGAACAATAAGTGCTGCTGCAAATTTTTTATTTTCTCCTACAACGATCATGTTATCAATAAATGGAGATTCGGTAAATTTTGATTCGATTGACTGAGGATTAACATACTTTCCGAATGATGTTTTGAAAATACTTTTTAATCTGCCAGTAATAATTAACTGTCCTTCAGATGTGAATTTTCCGGTATCGCCAGTATGAAACCAACCTTCAGCATCAATAAGCTCTGCGGTAAGCTCAGGATCTTTATAATAACCAATCATCACGTTGTGTCCTCGGCAAATAATTTCGTTGCGATCTGCTAATTTAACCTCGACACCCGGTAAAGGCAGACCAACTGTACCAAATCTACGTCCATGTTTTACCCGTTGACTGACAGCTATAACCGGAGATGTTTCACTTAGTCCGTATCCTTCAAATACCGGCATACCGATCGCCGAAAAAAAGGATGCAATATGTGGTTGTATTGCCGAACCACCAGAAACAACAATATCAAAATTTCCTCCAATTGCCGCTCTCCACTTCGAGTAAATGAGTTTATCTGCAATTTTAAGTTCTAACTTCATCCAGCTGCTCATGCCATCTAATTGATAATGTGTTGCTAAACTGAATGCCCAATAATAGATTCTGTGTTGAATGAAAGGTAATTTTTTACCGGATAAATAGAGTTTATCGTAAATTTTTTCGAGTAATCGGGGTACTGCCGACATCATAGTAGGATTCACTTCTTTGATATTGTCGGCTATCGTTGCCAAGCTTTCGGCATAATATACTGACATGCCTAGATATTGATATAAATACACCAACATTCGTTCATACGCATGACAAAGAGGCAAGAAGCTCAATGCTGTTTTGCTCCAAGTAGCGGGTATCGTCTTTAAACTTTTCAGTTGATTCACGATATTGCTATGAGAGAGCATTACCCCTTTTGGGTATCCGGTTGTGCCGGATGTATAAATAATCGTGGCTAAATCTTCAGCTTTTATTGCGGTTTTGAGTTCAATTAATTTTTCGGGCTGTGGATTGCTTTTCCCCAACTCAATCAGTTGATCTAAAAATGAAAATTCAGCTCCCTGATCAATGAAAGTATATATATAACTTAATGATTTTATTTCAGGTAAAATTGGTTTAAGTTTATTTCTCAACTCTTTACCTTCAATGAAAATCATTTTCATTTCAGCATGATTCAATATATGACGGTAATCATCTTGACTGATTGTAGGATAAATAGGAATTGAAATTGCTCCAATTTGCATGGTAGCAAAGTCAATCATATTCCATTCCGGTCGATTTCCACTCACAATTCCTACTTTATCGCCTTTTACAATTCCCAGTGCCAACATACCATAACTGATGTTGTTGGTCAATTCTACATATTTTTGAATACTGAATTTTTTCCATATCCCTTCTCGCTTGCAAGCTAATGCAGCATCCTGTTCAGGAAATTTTTCAAGATAATTATCCAATATATCAAATAATCGAGTAACTTCCATAATATTATTTATTTAAGCATTAATAATTTATAATTTTGCTTTTATTATTATCTATGTCTTACTTCAAAACTACTGATTACTGAAAAACAACAGTACGGTTCTTATACGCTAAAATTTTACGTTCGATATGTTTTTCCACTGCATGTGAAAGAACAATTTTTTCTAAATCGCGCCCTTTTCTAATCAATTCATCCACTGTATCTTTATGTGAAATATGTGTTACATCCTGTTCAATAATGGGCCCTGCATCTAAATCTTCAGTAACATAATGACTGGTTGCTCCAATAATTTTCACTCCGCGCTCATGAGCGGCATGATAAGGCTTTGCTCCAGCGAAAGCAGGCAAAAAAGAATGATGAATATTAATTATCCGGTTTGGATAATGTAAAATAAAATCGGGCGAAAGCACTTGCATATAACGAGCTAACACACAAAATGTAATTTTATGTTTTTGAAGCAGTTTCAATTGGAGCGCTTCCTGCTCAACTTTATTTTCTTTGGTTATTGGCATATAATGATATTCAATCCCAAATCGATGCGCAACAGACTCCATATCCTGATGATTACTGATAATCAACGGAATCTCGACGCGCCATTCGCCTGCAGCATATCTTGCCAATAAATCATAAAGACAATGAGGCATTTTTGAAACAAAAATAGCCATTCGCGGAATGGTTTCAGCAAAATAAAGCTTGAAATTCACCTGAAATCGAGTTGCAATTAAAGTATTGAAATACTCTTCGATTTTGTCTTTTGGGATCTGGAATTCCATTAAATCCCACTCCACACGCATGAAAAATACTTTTTCTTCTCGATTTACATATTGGTCTAAATACAAGATATTTCCTTTATGCTGATTGATAAATTCGGTTACAACGGCTAAAATTCCAGGCCGATCAGGGCAGTACATCAAAAGCACCGCTGTATTTTCATTTTGCTCCATCTTTCAATTGCTATTAATCTGTATACGAAATGCAAAGGTAACATTTTAATTGAAGAGTTGTGATTTCTATAATCACTTGATGATATAATTTAGGATTGATTAAAAGAATAATTAGCTGTAAATGTTTATATTAAGTTACACGATCAATCAAACAACGATGCCACGATTCATAAAAAGGATGTTGAACTAAGAGATCATCCGTTTAAAAAAAATAATTGTAAATAGCAGAAAATTAAAGCAATATACAATAATCATGTCTTCATAAATAAAAAAAAATCAAATTAATCGTTAGGCTATTGCAGAAATAAAAATTTGCTGTATCTTTGCACTGCTTTTGAAAACGATACAGTATTAAAATTTGGTTCGGTAGTTCAGTTGGTTAGAATGCCGCCCTGTCACGGCGGAGGTCGCGGGTTCGAGTCCCGTCCGTACCGCAAAAGCAAACGCTATTAATCAGTAAATCAGATTAATAGCGTTTTTGTTTTCTACTAAAAAAACCGTCTCAAAAATTTGAGACGGTTTTTTTTAAAATGGCAAGTCATCTTCGGGTGGAGGTGCCTGAACACCGTCAGTCGGTGATACCGAAACTACGTTTACAGATTCAATCGTATCTGGTTTTTTGCCCAAAAGATTGATCGCATCTGCCACGATATCGGTACTATATCTTTTAATTCCATCTTTTTCCCAAGAACGGGTCTGGATTTTTCCTTCCACATAAATTTCGCGCCCTTTGCGGATATAACTTTCAGCAAATTTTGCCAAAACTCTCCAAGCCACGATATTGTGCCATTCTGTGCGTTCAGGCACTTGCGTACCATTCTGAAGGGTATAAGCCCGTTCGGTGGTAGCTAATGAAAAATTGGCTACAGCTACATCTTTGTCTAAATAACGAATTTCGGGATCTTTACCCACATGACCGATTAAAATTACTTTGTTTACAGACATAAATAAAAAGATTAAAAAGGTTAGTAAAAGATAAATATTATGCCGTAAAATTAAAAACTATTTTTCAAAAAAACAAATATTTTTTCAGAAAAATAATAGAAGAATAATAAAAACCTGTCTTTAAGTTAAACTTCGTAATCTACAGCAGCTCTATTTGTTTTAACTTTTGTAATATAGGCTGCTACTTTTAGATGCATTGGATGGATCTGATAATTATTGAGCGCATCGAAGCTTTCAAATTCAGAATAAAGAGCAATATCAAAATCGGTCTTTGGAGCATTTGGAATATTTATGCCAACTTCAATTTTTTGAATCTCAGGAATAAATTTAGACAAGTTCTCTAATTCCTGTTTAATATACGAAGCATTTTCGAGTTTAGTTTTACCTTCCGCTTGATCGGATAAAGCGAAGAATACAATGTGTTTAATCATTTTGAATCAATATTTTATGGAGTTAAAATTGCTCACAACGAAATTCGACAATCTATTTTATTGGTTATTTACAAACCACTTTGTAACTATTATTGTTGATTTTAAGAAAATAAATTCCTCTATGGGTAGGAATAAAGAAACGCCCTTGCGATAAATCGCCGTTTAATAAAAGTTGACCGGTAAGTGCGAAAAGTTTTATTTTATTTGAACCTTTGTTGATGGTTATATAAATACCATCAGATGTCGAACTAAACGAAACATTTTCGTTTTCGGTTGTTTGCACATTTTGAGCTGTTGAATTATCATTTTCAGACTTTGTCCAAGTATTTTGAACGGAGCCATCCAATTTAATCACAAAGTTTTGAACTGATGCATGTTGTTCCGATTTTGATGAATGCTGGGCAAACACCCACACAAATGACATGGTGAAAACGATTGTAATTATTAATCGATAAACAGCTTTCATATCGGCACAAGAATATTAAAATTCAATTTATTAATCATTAATCATTTTTTTCGGATAATCCATTGTATAATGCAAACCTCGACTTTCTTTTCGTGCAAGTGCCTGTTTTATAATTAAATATGATACGCTTATTACATTGCGTAATTCGCAGATTTCGCGTGAAACGACCGATCGTTCAAAAAGGTTTTCTGTTTCACGATAAATAATCTCTAATCGGCTGAGCGCGCGTTTCAAACGCAAATTTGAACGTACAATGCCCACATAGGTACTCATAATTTGCTCAACTTCTCGAAAACTTTGTGTAATGAGCACCATTTCTTCAGGCAATGAAGTGCCCTCATCATTCCACTCAGGTATTTTATCGTTAAATGTAAGGTATTGAATTAGCTCAGCTGCATCAGTTACTGCCGCGTTGGCATAAACGACTGCTTCGAGCAGTGAATTTGAAGCCAATCTATTAGCTCCATGCAAACCGGTACAGGAACATTCACCGGCCGCATACAATCGATTGATGGAAGTTTTTCCATTTAAGTCGACTTCAATGCCTCCACACAAATAATGTTGGGTAGGAGTAACAGGAATGAATTCCTTGGTTATATCAATTCCCAATTCCAAGCATTTTTTATAAATGGTCGGATACTCTTTTTTAGTTGTAGGTGCATCCTTATGGGTTACATCGAGATAAACAAAATTGTCGCCTCTTATTTTCATTTCATTGTCAATTGCCCGAGCCACAATATCTCTTGGTGCAAGCGACCCGCGTTCGTCATATTTGTGCATAAACTCTTTTCCATCAACCGTTCGTAATACCGCTCCATAGCCACGAATAGCTTCAGTAATCAAGAAGTTAGGTTTTTCACCCGGATGATAAAGGGCTGTAGGATGAAATTGAACAAATTCCATATCTTTGACAATGGCACGTGCCCGATGTGCCATAGCTATTCCATCGCCGGTGGCAATACCGGGATTGGTAGTAGTTAAATATACATTGCCAATGCCTCCTGTAGCCAATAATGCAACTTTTGACAGAAAGGTATGGATATGATTTGTGCGCTGATTAAGCACATAAGCTCCGTAACATTCAATGTTTGGAGTATGATGAGTCACCCATTCGCCAAGATGATGCTGTGTCAGTATTTCAATAGCAAAATGATATTCGAAAACATCAATTTCGGGATGCGCTTTGATTTCGCGAACTAAACTTTCCTGAATTTCAAAGCCTGTATTATCCTTGTGATGCAAAATCCGGAATTCAGAGTGTCCACCTTCGCGATGTAAATCGAATTGTCCGTTTTTTTGTTTGTCAAAGTTAACACCAAAGTGGAGCAAATCTTCAATAGCAGCCGGAGCTTCACGAATTACTTTATCCACCGCAGCAAAATTACAATGTCCATCACCTGCAATTAAAGTATCTTTGATGTGCTTTTCGAAATTATCGGGTTCATACATAACGGTTGCAATTCCTCCCTGTGCGAAAGAGGTATTTGATTCATCCAATGTAGTTTTACAAAGTATGGCTACTTTTCCGAACTTTGCAGCTTTCAGCGCATAAGTAATGCCTGCTATTCCACTGCCAATTACTAAAAAATCATATTTTCGTGTCATTTATTGATAAGTTTTCTTCAAGATAATGCTCTATTTTACAAGTGCAATTAATTCTACTTGTGTTTAAATCAAATTTTGTTCATCTAACAAATCAATCCCTGCTTAAGTTTGCATTATTCAGAAAATATGATGATCAGCTTCATGATGAATTTCTGAAAACATACCGCTTAAAAAAAATTGAGCAGTAGGGTGAGTTACTGCTCTATTTCATGTCCAATTCAAATTTCTTTTATATAAACCCTTCTTGTTTTATGATTTACGTTTTCGAAACTACCCCATTGCGATGACATTTTCTGATTGGTCTCAAGCTCAGGATTACTTTCTGCAAATTTGTAACCATTTTTTGCACTAGCAGGCATTATGTCTGCAAACATCAATGAATTCACTCCCTTGTTTTGATAATCAGGATGTACTGCCATCAAATACAAATCTACTATCTCATTCTTATATAAAGCTCGAAACATATAGTACCAGCCAAAAGGGAATAAACGTCCTTTAGCTTTTTGCAATGCTTTGGTGAAACTTGGCATAGCAATACCCAGTGCTACTACATCGTCGTTTTCATCAACAACGATTGATATCGTATCCAATCGAAAGAAGCTAAAGTACAGTTTGATATAAAAAGCAATTTGTTTTTCGTTTAATTGAGTAAAGCCATATAAATCCTTATAACACAAGTTCAATAAATCAAAAATTTTCAATGCATATTGGTCTACGACTTCCTTTCTCGATTTAAAATGCAAGGATTTCAATTTATATTTTTGTTTCACTATTTCAGCTATCCTAAAATACTTTTCAGGAAAAACTTCTGGAACTGTAATCTGATATTCCAAAAAATCAATATCTTTCACAAAACCATAATTTTCAACATGTTTAGGGTAATATGGATAATTATAGATGGTTGCCAAGGTACCTAATTTATCGTATCCTTCAATGAGCATTCCTTCGTGATCAAAATCCGTAAAACCCAACGGACCATGAATGGCAGTCATCCCTTTATTTTTTGCCCAAGCTATAGCCGTGTCAAAAAGCGCCTTGGATACTTCAGGATCATCTACAAAATCGACCCAACCAAAACGCGCATTTTTTTGATTCCAGGTTTCGTTTGCCACCGGATTGATGATTGCAGCTATTCGCCCTACAAGCTGGTTGTTTTTATATGCAAGATAATAAACCGCGTCACAAAAGTCTAACGCAGGATTTTTACCTTTGCTCAAATTCAACAAATCGTCCATCATCAATGGTGGAGCGGCAAATTCATTGTTTTTATATAAATTTATTCCGAACCAAATAAATTTTTTGAGATCCTTTTTTGTTTTTACTTCTCGAATCGATACACTCATATTCTAAATATCGTTTTAAATTTAAGTTTCGGTTCTGCTGTTTTCGTTGAACAATGAACCTTAAAATAATGATGTAAATTAAATCAAAATAATGATATAAACCAACTTATAAAAGAAATTTTAAATTTTTATTACATCCTGTTGGTATACTCTTCTATTTTATTCTGAAAATAAGCATGGGGATATTTATCTTTTTTCCAAAAGCACTACATTTTCAACGTGGTGCGTATGCGGAAACATATCAACCGGTTGAACCGCAGCAACCCGATATTTTGAGTCTAACATACTCAAATCGCGAGCTTGGGTGGCCGGATTACAGCTCACGTAAACAATCCGCGAAGCTCCAGCTGACAAAATAGTATCAATAACATCCTGATGCATTCCGGCACGCGGTGGATCGGTGATAATTACATCCGGTTTGCCATGTTGACGCATGAAATCTTCGTTCAACAAATCTTTCATATCTCCGGCAAAAAAAAGTGTATTCTTGATTCCGTTCAGTTTTGAATTTTCTTCGGCATCCGCTATCGCCTCAGGAACATATTCAATACCAATAACCTGCCGTGCTTGCCGTGCAATAAAATTGGCTATGGTGCCAGTGCCCGTATAAAGGTCGTAAACTAATTCGTTTCCTGAAAGTGCCGCAAAGTTTCGGGCGGTGGTGTAAAGATTAACGGCTTGATTGGAGTTGGTTTGATAAAACGATTTCGGACCTATTTTAAATTTCAAACCTTCCATTTCTTCGTAAATGAAATCATTACCTTTGAAAGAAAGTACTTTCTGATCGGTAATGGTGTCATTGGCTTTGGAGTTAATAACGTAAAGCAGCGATGTGATTTGTGGAAACCTGTCAGCAATATGTTGCAAAAGTGCTTTGCGGCTTTCTTTATCTTCATAAAAAAACACGATGATCAACATAACTTCGCCGGTGCTCGATGTGCGAATCATCATAGTTCGCAAGAATCCATCCTGAAGGCGCAAATCGAAAAAAGTCAGATTTTTTTCCAATGCATATCGTCTGATTTCGTTCCGGATTTGATTTGAAATGTCGTTCTGCAACCAGCATTTGTTGATATCTAAAACTTTATCAAATTGTCCGGGGATATGAAACCCCAGCGCATTCATGCTAACAAATTCTTTTCCTTCGGCAATTTCATCAAAAGTACGCCAACGTTTATTCGAAAAAGTGAACTCTAATTTATTTCGATAAAAAAGAGTGTGAATGGCACCTAAAATAGGTGTAATGGGTGGCAGATCAATTTTACCGATCCGAAGCAGGTTATCCTCAACTTGTTTTTGCTTGAAAAGCAATTGATCTTCGTAAGGTAACATTTGCCATTTACAGCCACCGCAAATACCAAAATGTTCGCAAACCGGCTCCACACGTTTTTTGGAATATTCATGAAAATGCACAGGTCGGGCTTCCATAAAATGGCTTTTTTTACGGGTAACCTGTAGATCAACGATGTCGCCAGGCACAACATAAGGAACAAAAATTACCAAATCGTTAAACTTAGCTATTGCTTTCCCTTCAGCAGCAATGTCGGTTATCGTTATATTTGCAAGTATGGGTAGCGGTTTTTTATTTCTCGACATATTTAAATTGATAGATGTCAATCCGCATGCTTCAATGGGACGTAGCGGCTACAAATCGTAGTGCAAAAGTACAAATTTTATTTGTAATGAGCCATGATGATTGAAAGGCAACGAAGTAAAGCAGACTTAAGTTTAAAATTTCGATTGAATATAAATGATTTCGAAACCAACTTGCAGAATTTATTTTTTCTGCAAATCGCGTTGAAGTTTCCGATTTTCGAAATAATGAAACAGTTTTGCAATGAGCCAGCCCCAAAGAATTCCGATCATTGCTCCAGCAATGATATCACCCGGATAATGAACACCATTATAAATTCTGCTGTAAGTAACCAAAATTGCCCAGACGAAAAGAATATATTTAAGGGGGTTCAATTTCTTGTCGAGCATAAACAACATGTAAGTTGCCAGTCCAAAAGTATTGGCAGCATGCGACGAAGCAAAGCCATATAAGCCACCGGGTCCGGCTTTACTCAGATGAACTAATCCGGTCAATGTGGGTTGATGGGAAGGGCGTAGACGCATGACCGCATTTTTAATTAAATGAGAAGCAGTCTGATCGCATAATGCAATAACGATTCCTGCAGCCAGTATAATTAATAATCCTTTCATTTTGTATTGTCGTACCACTAAGAAAACAATCAGCATGTAAAATGGAACCCATATCCATTTGTCGCTAAGCCAATACATAATAGGGTCGAAAAAAGGGCTGTGCAGCCTATTGATAAACAGGAAAAGCTGCGTGTCGATCGAGTTCAAATAATTAATCATATCCTTTTCAATTGAGGTGCATATTGTGTTTTATAAATTAAGAAAGCAATTGAAGAAGCAAAAATAGCTCCGCCCAGCACGTCGGTAGGAAAATGCACACCAAGATACATGCGTGAATACCCTACGGATGCTGCCCAAATATACATTGGAACAATAACATACCAACGCGGAAACAATAAACAAACGGCAGTTGCCATCGAAAAAGCATCGGTTGTATGTCCGGATGGAAAAGAGAATCCGCCGCCCGAACTTAATTTTTCAATAAAGGGGTACGTAATAAAAGGACGTTGTCGATGAACAATCAATTTCAATACGTTTGAAAAAATACCTGCCGAAGCTACTGAAATCAATATATAGATAGCTTTACGAGAACCATTTTTATTTTTTCGAGCTACTGAAATCCCGGCAAAAACTACCGGCACCCCATAAGCGATGAATGAAACCGAGTCAGTTAGAAACTTGAAAAACCAAAACAACTGTTTATCCCGATACACATTAATGCTTTTCAACAAGTCAATATCGAAGTTTTGAGCAACAGCCGCAACGGATATAAAAAGGAGTGAAAGCAAGAGCAGTTTTTTGAAATTCATAATTGAAGTGAAAAGTAAAAAAACGCAATAGAAATAATTAAAACGCAACAAAGATAAATAAAATACTGGAAATTGAATCTGTTGGTTGAATGTACCCATTTTTGGGCTAAAAAAAAATACTTCCAGTTTCCTTTCAGCACGGAAAGTCTTTCATTTTAAATTTCAGGTTGTCACGGGAGAAAAAGTCGCACTTTAACTTTTCCTGCTGTTAATTGAAAAATTATTGGTATAAGCTGCTATCCTCACGTTAAGTTTGTTCACAAAGTCCGCATAAGGCACTTCGCCGTTTACAATTATCAGGACATTCCCATTTTCAATCATGGTTTTATAAACCGCATCCGTTTCAACACGTACATTGGTCATGCGTAGTCGGGTTTTCTCGCCGGCTTCATCATATCTCACATTTTTGTAATTCGACAAAAGCATTGTTATTAGAATTGGAGCTAACATATAATTCAATTAACAAAGGTAAAAACGGTCGAGATTGTCGTAGTCCTACGAACAAGAGTAGCAAATCTGCGCGGTAAGTATGTACGAATACAAACGAGCATTGAAGAGTTATACATGCCGCCAAGAAAGAAAAAAAAGCCGTCTCGAATTTGAGACAGCTTTTTAAAATTAAGCAGAAATTTACTTAAACATTATGGTCTTGGACCAAGATAGGTAAATGTCTCGACAAAATGAGTTCGTTGTACACCTTTTTGAATCATCCAATACGATACTTTCAAGGTACCCGTCGATGGATCATATTTATTAACTCCGGCAGGATCAATTTGTCCAGAGCGTTGTAATCCTCCAGCACCTTGACCATAAGCATTTACAACTGAAGTTACGTTGTTATTTGCATCAAATATAAACATTGGAGCAAAACTACCATAATACGAATACGAAGTACCGCTCATAATAAGGTGAGCATAGCCACCAACAAGAACATCCCACATGGCAACAGAAGTAGCATCCTGGGTGATTAAATACACTTCATTAGGATAAGCGCCTGTTAACGATGAGGCAACACCATCAGTCATTGTACCATTAACCATATAATCTCCATCATACATATTTTTAATACCAAACTTAACAAATCCAGTGGTCAAATTGCTTAAAGTGTACTTCGGATCGCTGACAGCAGTAAGTTTAATACCAAAAATATACGTGTCACCTAAAAAATTAGCAGGTGTAAACTTTACTGAAATATATCCAACACTCTGTCCAGCAGCGATTTTAACTTGATTGCTCGCATTAACAACTGTGAATTTAGAAGAAGAAGGAATTATATATCCATTATCATTAACGTATGACTTCATTTGTGCATTAAGTGTATCCAATAACTGAAAAGTAATGGTTACATCTTTTGTAGCAGGTCCCGAAGTTAAAACCACAGGAATGAATTTAGTAATCGTAGTGTCCTTGTTAATTGCTGTATAAGCACTTGAAAGCACATTTGAATTATCATTTGAAGTTAAATGTACTTCAACAAAATTTTGATTTTGGTTTTTCGCTCCTCCAACACCAACTAAATTGTTAGCATCTTGGCTGTCGAGACAAGAACTGAATGTCATCGCAAATATAAGCGACAAAACAGGAAAAAGTCTATAAATTATTTTATTCATAATCTTATTATTTTATAATTAATTAGAATGTCACAGTTTAAATTGAATTGATCTATTATACTATAACAATTTCAGTTGTCTCAAGGTTGCCAGAATAGTTTTTCTGTGAAAATTGTAGTTGTACTCCTTGTAGGAGTTGGAATATTGGAGCTATTCGTAGTAAACTCACTTTGCGGATAAGTCAGCACGTTTGGTAAACTTGCAGCTGCAGTTGGATTATTTGAAATATAACCAGAAGGCAAAACCAACACTCCACGACGTAAATCAGACCAAGCTTCAACTGCATCAATACCGCACATCGAAATATATTTCTGAAAAGCAATAAACTTCGCTTTATCTGAAACCGATGTACCTGAATTAGCCCAATTAGCAGTATTCACTGAAGTTTCATAAGTAGCAGCAGCATTAGCAGCATCCGGAACATTTAACCAACGGAAAGATTCAGCGATTGCACTATTAAATAATGATTGTGCTGCAGCATCTCCACCGGGTAACCAACCACGAGCAGTAGCTTCAGCCTGGAAAAACAGACTTTCGAATGCAGGCAAAATAAACTGGTCGCTTGAAGCAGATTGTAACAAACCGGGTCCCATTCCAGAACCGACTATTACCGCACCATTCGGTGTTTTATTACCATTTTGTGCACCGTAATCTGTTCCGGCTATCGGTGATTGGAAGAATTGAGTTAATCGAGGATCGGTAGATCCAAGAATAATCTTCACAAAATAATTATTAGGCGTATTATTAGTTGATGCTGCAGCTCCTGAAGGTGTCAAACCAAATGATTCATAAAATGGATTTTGTTTATACGTTTGATTTGAGTAACCAGGATTAACACTTACATCTTCTCCAACGCCAAGGCATCCGCCGTTTGCAGTGATTTTAGCAATCTCAGCGGTTGGAATACTTGTCAAAAGTTTTGACTGACGTAATAATATGCGTAACCGAATGGTATTTGCCATCTTATTCCACATCTCAATAGCATTTGCTGCACTTCCGCCCCTACCAAAAATAATATCAGTATTTGCAAAAATTGAAGAAGGGGTTTTGTGAAGATAGGAAACTGCTTTATCAAGCTGAACCAACAAATCAGCATAAATA
Organism: Bacteroidota bacterium; assembly: GCA_021779195.1. GTDB lineage: Bacteria > Bacteroidota > Bacteroidia > Bacteroidales > Paludibacteraceae > Paludibacter. Next base: position 223,944 of record JAJYBB010000001.1, read on the forward strand.
TCTGCCGCTTTATCATACTTTGGAGTAGGATTTGTAACATCAAAAGCTTTTGAGTAAGGAACTGCACCAAACATATCGACTGTTTCCTGCCATAATTTTACTGATAAAACCATTGATGCACCAGCTAATACAGAATCATTTGCTGCCAACGCTTTAATTTTCACCTGGTTTAAATCCATCAAAAAATCATAAGCCTGATCCCAATTATTTTCAGGGAAAGTATTGGCAATTTTGTAGGTAGTTTCTTCTTGTTCAACAATGAATGTACCAGAACGACCCCAGTATCCCATCCAGTTGTTGAGAAAAACAAAACGAGTTGCCTGCCTTCTACCAACGGCATTTTCAGCTTGGGTAAAAATCAGATCAGGTGTCACATTATCACCTGTAACACGATTCGGATCCTTATTGACATTTAAAAAGTCACTACAAGAGCTTATTGAAATAACAACAGCTAAAAGTGACAACTTAGTTATATTTTTTATTTTTTTCATATTTCTTTTGTTATTACAAATGATTAAAATTGTAAATTAACCGATGCTCCAAAAAATCTAGAAGCAGGTGTCTGATAAGCACTACTAACACCCATTGTATTTCCAGAAGCTGTATAATTAAACTCTGGATCACCCCATTGATTGGTTGATGGAACAAACATTAACAAGTTCTTTCCAATCAAGCTGACAGAAGCTCTTTTCAAAAAACTGATATTATTTTTCAGGAATTTGGAAGGTAAAGTATACGTAAAATTCAATTCACGTAATCTCCAGGCAGCTGCACTTGAAAAATAATTAGTGGCTATACCAGTATTGGTGGTTTTACTTGTCCAAAAACCATAATTTCCATCAGATACTAAAATATTGGTGTTGGGAGAATAAATTGGATTCCCTTTTGAATCAGTACCCGATTGATAGACTGAATTCGGGAATACGAATCGTTGACGACCATATTCAGCCGAACGGGCAGAAATACCTGAAAAGTCCATATCAGGACCTGCTCCAGCATAAAAATCATGTCCTCCTTTGTAATCCCATGTCATCGAAACACTGAAGCTTCCGATGGTATATGAAGGAGATATACCGATTACCCATAATGGAAGGGTTCTACCTTTAACCACCATAGTTGAAGAAACCGAAGGATTTCCTGTGGTTGCATCAACAATTACTTTTCCTGTAGCAGGGTCTCTGTTGTAATCAGTCAGCTGAAATGCAAATGCGGGTTGTCCAACTACTGCAATATTATTAACTGTTGGATTACTGGCGGCATTTTGAATAAATCCACTGTTACCGGCTAAAACGACAGGAATATTACCTAATGTTTGAGTAACAATGTTGTTATTGTAAGTTGCATTAAATAGGATATCAAAGTTACCATCGCCAATTTTTACAAGAGGCGTTAATTTTAAATCCATTTCAACTCCATAGTTTCTGAAACTTGCAGCATTGGCAAGCGCAGTAGGATAACCGGTTGTCCATGATTGAGAAACAGCCAATATCTGATTTGTACAATTTTGATTGAAATAAGTAGCTTCAATACCAACACGATCATTATCAAATAAACGTAAATCAAAACCACCTTCAGTTGTTGTTACAAACTCTGGTTTCAAGTTTGAACTTGGAATTGTATTACCTGCCGTGAAGCCAACATTGCTACCAAAAGGAAATCCATAACCCAACGAATAAACTGCTTGAGTTGAATAAGGATTAAGATTCACATTACCCGAAAGATTCCAAGCACCACGTAATTTAAAATAATTAAGAATGCTGTTGTCTTTGAGTGTTGGGAAAATATCCGTCATTATCAACGATAAGCTGGCACCCGGATAAAATACCGAACGATTAGCAGCTGCTAAACGGCTATCCCAGTCATTTCGTCCTGTTAGATCAAGGAATGCCAATTGATTGTATCCTAATGTAATCTGACCGAAGGCAGAAACAAGATTATTTGTAATTGAAGCATTATTAGGGTAGGCAGGAACGTATGCATCGCCTGATCGAACAGAAACGTTATATAATCCTGGAACCGTTAAATTATCGCCCCCTAAAGCAACATCCGATGAATAATTAGATCGGATTGTTGTTCCGGCAATGTACTTAATATTTAAATTATTTACATCAACTTCACCACTTAAGAAAGCATCAACGTTTACACGACTGTAAGTTGACATGTCAGTAAATACTAATCCTGGTTGATTGTGGTATTGTGTACTATTTCTTTTCAATACATTTAATGTATATTCAGACACAGAAATAGGAGCATCAGTATTCGTATAAGATGAAAATGAAACATTCGAGCTTGCATTAACATCTGCTTTCAACCATTTAGCAAATTTGTATGATAAATCGATATTCCCGATTACATTATTCACTGTTCCTTTCTGTCTCAAACTTGCAATAATCCAATAAGGATTAATAGCAAATTCATTAAAATAATTATCATATTTACCCCATTCACTATTTAAATTTTTGAATGATGAGAATGGAACATTGTCTGGAATTTGTAAAATATTTGACAAAATACTTCCTGTATATGAACTTTGTGTAAGATTTGGCATGTCATTTTCATTTACAACATCATAAGTACTATTTGTATAGTCAATGTTGTATTTCACGGACAAGTTTTTATATTCTTTTCCTGAACTAAATCGAAGCGTGGTTCTGTTATTTTTATCATTAGGCATCATCCCTTTAATATCGGCATTTGTAATACTTAAATAAAAGTCTTTGGATGATAAAGATACTGCATTTTGGAATGTGGTACCAGTGTTAAAAAAGTTGGCTTTGTCATTTGCATAAAGTGGGCTGTAAACACCAGTTTGTTGATGACCTAAATTATCGACAATTCCAATCGGTTTAACAGTTCCATCATAACGAGGTCCATAAATCTGATTTTCATAAGATACATACCCATAGTTACCAAATTGATCTTGAATTTCACCAGCTCCTGCACCAAATTGATGTTGCAATAATGGAAAGTATGAAACTCTTGTTGCTTCTAAACTTGAAGTTATAGAAACGACAGGTTTTTCAGTATCCCCTTTTTTCGAAGTAACCACAACAACACCATTCACAGCATCAGGACCATATATTGCGGCAGACGCAGCACTCTTAAGAATTGTAACATCTTGAATGTCTTCTGGCGAGATTGAGTTTAAATAACTCAAACTAACAGGAGTTCCATCAAGAACAAACATAGGTTGGTTATTGCCGGTGAGAGAACGGATGCCACGGATATTCATTTTTGCGTTTTCAAACACACCACTATTGGTAGTAGTAATATTTAAACCGGAAATTTTTCCATTTAATGCTTGCTGAACGTTTGTTGAATTAGCTTGCGTCAATAATTTGTCTTTAATCGTTGTAGCAGCATACCCAACTTCTCTTTCTTGTCGTTTAATACCCAGAGCAGTTGCAATTACAGTTACTTCCTGAATTTGTCTGGAATCAGTTTCCATTTTAACAAGCATACCTGTTTGAGCTTCCAAATCTTGTGTTTTCATACCAAGATAAGAGATGACTACATTTTTTTCAGTTGAAGGCAAATTAATGGTAAAATTCCCTTCTACGTTAGTAATTGTACCTGTGTTAGTACCTTTTACTTTTACAGTTGCACCAATAATTGGTTGTCCATCATCAGCGGAAATTACCTTACCGGTAATCACTTTTGTTTGAGCTGACACCAATCCTACGCCTACCAAAAATAGGCAAGCCAATAAGAACGTTAGTTTTCTCATAAATTTAACATTTTGTTCATTAATCTTCATTAAATTTGCGTTACTTCTTGTTAGTTGAATAATTCAGCTGGCAAAAATAAAGTAATAAAAATTAAAAAACAAGTGTTTTTGATGATAAACAGAAAATATATTCAGAAAATTAGTTTCAATATGTAGCTAAAATCATCTTTAACCAATGATAGAAGCTGGTTTAGGATATATTAATGAAATATTTCATTAATATTATATTGCTCATACACTGTAATATAGATAATTTTATAGTATTAATAAATTTTTAAAATCAACATTTGAAAATTAATCATATAAAAAGATACAAAACAAAAGATTTTTTTTAGTAGCTAAATATTTAACGTTTAGAGGGTGCGTTTTCTACCGTTTGGTAACTGTTTTGCTTCAAAATTTGGCTTTAAAATTCAAAAATCAAATTGAATTAAATATTGTACCGGTTTGAACTTATAATTTGAAAGGCAATTGAACATATGATTTGAAATGTCAGCAAACCTACTCAAGTTTGGTTAGCAGAATTTGTTTTAAAACAGGAATTGAAAATTTGCCCGTGAAGTTTATTGTAGGCTGAAGTTATATTGTTTTGCGATGATTTTAGGATATTTCAATCCGCAATTCATAAATTTAAGAAGAAGCCCGAGTTAATTAACTATTTTCACCATTTAATTAGTGATTAATCAACGTTTCAAATTTCAGTAAATAAATCTCATACGGATTCAATCAGGGAAGTAAAATTTTACATCAATGAATGCTATTTAGAACCTTGAAATTGAAAAAAATAAAGAATCCTCTCCAATACGTATTTTTTGATCATAAAGATCCAAATTATACACACAGAGTTTTTGTAGTCGCTAAAGTGTAACGAATGATATATATTGTAATTCAAAGCTTTGCGACTTTATATTAAATCGTTCTTTTAATTAAAAAAAATTGGAAGATATTAAATGAATTAATTTTAGATTTTCCACTCAAATCCATCCTTGGTATCTTTAATTTCAAAACCAAGCGCAATTAATTCATTTCTGATTTTATCGCTGGTAGCCCAATCTTTATTTTGCTTGGCTTCTAAACGCATATTCAGCAATAAATCAATAGCATGTTTGTAGGCTTCAATTTCGAAAGAAGCTTGATTATCAGGCTTTAACCCCAATATATCTTCAACAAAGAGAGTAAAAACAGATTTCAATTCTTCCAAATCGGATGCTGAAATAGTATCTTTGCCATCGTGAATCAAATTAATGCCATGCAATGCCTCAAATAAGTATGATATAACAATCGGCGTATTCAGATCGTCGCACATGGCTTCTTCGCATTTTGTTCGAAGTCCCGTTGTATCGACAGATGAATTGGATGATGCCGTAAGTTTTTGTAAGCGTGAATATCCTTCCATCAACCTACTTAAGCCTCTTTCGGATGCTTCAAGCGCAGCACTACTGAAATCAACCGTACTGCGATAATGCGCTTGAAGAATAAAAAAGCGAATGGTCATTGGACTGAACGGCTTGCTTAACAGTTTATGATTTCCGCAAAAAAATTGTTCTAACGTAATAAAATTTCCCAGGGATTTCCCCATTTTTTGTCCGCCAATAGTAATCATATTGTTGTGCATCCAATAATGAACGGATTCTTTGCCAAGGGCAGCAGTAGACTGAGCTATTTCACATTCATGGTGCGGAAACATTAAATCCATTCCACCGCCGTGAATATCAAATTCTGCTCCTAAATATTTTGTTCCCATAGCCGAACATTCAATATGCCAACCCGGAAAACCTTCGCTCCAAGGTGATTTCCAGCGCATAATATGTTCAGGTGCCGCCTTTTTCCATAAGGCAAAATCAACGCTCCGGCGTTTTTCACCTTGTCCATCCAACTCGCGGGTGGTTTCGAGCATATCTTCAACGTTTCGTCCGGAAAGTTTACCGTACTGATATTTTTTATTATATTTTTCTACGTCAAAATAGATCGATCCTTCGCTTTCATAAGCAAATCCTGCATCGAGAATTTTTCGGGTAAAATCAATTTGTTCCATAATATGTCCCGAAGCATGTGGTTCAATACTGGGTGGCAGCACGTTTAATACTTCCATAGCTTTGTGATAACGATTGGTGTAATACTGAACTACTTCCATTGGCTCCAACTCATCTAACCGTGCTTTCTTTGCAATTTTATCTTCGCCGCTGTCGGCATCATTTTCAAGATGTCCCACATCGGTAATATTGCGCACATACCTTACTTTATAACCCAAATGCTTGAGGTAGCGAAATAAAATATCGAAAGTAATAGCAGGACGTGCATGACCTAAATGAGCATCGCCATAAACGGTAGGTCCGCAAACATACATTCCCACTTTATTTTCGTGAATCGGAATAAATTGTTCTTTTCTACGACTTAAAGTATTGTAAATATATAGGTTGTGTTCCATAAATTTTCAGATAAAGGGAAAGTAAATTAATAATAAGTTCATTGGAGAATTACGTAAAACGACAGTTGTATCGTTTAGAAATTACGGAATAAAACCTCAATATCAAGTTATTAAACTGTAGTTTAAACTATTCCGCGCTGCTTTTTTAAATTTTCGTAGGCTTCGTTAATTGTACGGAATTTTTCTGTTGCCGATTTTTTTATATCTTCTCCCAAATCGTTTACTTTATCGGGATGATATTTTTTAGCCATAGTACGATAGGCTTTCTTAATTTCATCGTCGGAAACAGTTGGTTCAATTTCCAATGTTTTATAAGCCCAATCGCGATCGATATGCTTCATATAGGGAGCTTTCACTGACTCGAAATCGAGCTGATTAACGCGGAATTGAAAAGAAATTCGCTGAAGAGTATCCAGTTCTTTTGCATCTACTTCGCCATCGGCATAAGCAATCTGAAAGAGCAAATGTAAAAGTTCTAATTTAGATGAATAATTGAGATTAAAACCAATTTGATTGGCTACTTCAGTTTCATTTATATCTTGTTCCAACAAATTTTTCAGTATTTGGAGGGCTTCTAAAGCTCCCTGTTCACCAAAATTAGCTACAAGAAATTTTTTAACTACGTCTAATTCCGATTTCACAATTCGTCCATCAGCTTTCATAACACAAGCCATCAGTACGAGCAAACTCATTTTAAAATCGCCTTCTGAAGTATGATTACCATTATATGTCTGCTGAGGAAGTCCAGTTACCCCTCCATCGAACATTGATCCAATGGCAAACCCAACTAACGCGCCGATGGGGCCACCTAACACAAACCCCAAACCACCTCCGATAAACTTACCGAAACTTCCCATATTTATTTGAATGAATTTTGCCTGCAAAGATACTAAAAAATGTACTAATCATGAAAATCCGATTTTGCATTATGCATTATGCATTGAAATCTGTATCTTTGCATCAGCATTGGTTTACTTGTGTCGGTTAATTTTCGGCACAATAATGAAAAGGGAATGCCGTGAAAATCGGCAACAGTCCCGCTGCTGTAAACTTCTTAAAAATCAATAGATTAACTTTGATTTGAAAAACGTTTTTGAAAATACTTTTGGTCACTGATGACAATTTCCATTTATTGAAAGAAGATAAAAACATATTTTTTTTTGAGAATAAATGGAGAATTTACGGGAAGACATTCAAAAAACGGAAGTAAGTCAGAAGACCTGCCATGCTTTCTCAAATTGAGGCTTTCGAGGACAGAGCTTAATGACCAATTGTGTCGACTATGACAGAATTGATTTTCTTTTCTTGCAAGCTATTTGGATGTCAAACACCGATAGTATTGTATGTCAATTTCTTTTCAATTTAATTTAAAGGTTACTCTCGCTGTTCTATTTTTTTTGTTAAATTTTTCAATCTCGGCACAACAGATTGACACAACAAAAGTATATAATATTCACGAGATTACGGTAACAGAAACGGCTGATCGTTCTGAAGTTCGATCGACCACTCCTTTGCAAATTCTGACTTCCCAACGAATCGCTGGACTTCAAGCTTTGCAAGTGTCGGACGTTGTGAAATATTTTGCCGGCTTGACGGTAAAAGATTATGGTGGCATCGGAGGCTTAAAAACCGTCTCCGTTCGAAGTCTAGGCGCAAACGAAACGGGTGTAAGCTATGATGGTGTTACTTTAACCGATTCTCAAACCGGTCAAATTGACCTCGGAAGGTTTTCGCTTGATAACGTGGATTTGATTTCGCTGAACAATGGGCAACCCGATAATATTTTTCAACCTGCACGCCAGTTCGCTTCTGCGTCATTGCTAAATATTTGCACAAAAAAAAATCATTTTGAGAAAAATAAAAAATTCAATGGATTATTTAGGTTGAAAGCTGGTTCATTCGGGTTGATCAATCCATCCGTTTTATTTGAACAGAAAATCAGTAAAATCCTTTCGACTGCGATAAGTGGAGAATGGCTATCAGCGAAGGGAAATTATCCGTATACAATCCGATATGGAAATACTTCGACAGACAGTTCATCGACAGAAATACGACAAAATACTGATGTGAAAAATGTGCGTTTAGAAGGAACACTATTTGCTGATTTTGCTAAAAATGAAAATTCATTTATGAAAATTTATTATTACGGTTCGGATCGGGGTTTGCCGGGGGCTACTATTTTTTATAATGCTGAAAATTCGTCGAAACAACGAATGCAGGATTACACATTTTTTGTTCAAACACACTATCAAAAGGAATTTTCAACGTATTGGATGTTTCAGGCAAATGCCAAATACAACGATAGTTATTTGCATTATCTCGACCCTACCTATTTGAATTCTGACGATAAAATCGATGACCACTATCGTCAACAAGAATTTTATGCCTCAGCCTCAGTGCTTTTCAGGGCTTTCGAATGTTTATCGTTTTCGATGTCAACGGATGGGGCTTTCAATACGTTGAGTGCCAATTTGAATGCATTTTCATTTCCACACCGTTTTGTTTGGTTTACAGATTTAGCAGCAAAATATGTGAATCAACGCGTGATTATTACCGCTAATTTACTTGGAACGGTTACTCAGGATGTTTTGCTGACCGGCAATTCAACCCAACATTACGAACGACTTTCACCTTCGATAAACATGTCAGTTCAACCATTCGAATCCCGGAATTTCAGAATACGCATGTTTTATAAAAATATCTTTCGGCAGCCGACATTTAACGATTTGTACTACCCTCTCGTTGGAAATGGAAATTTGAAGCCAGAGAATGCGAATCAGTATAATCTGGGCTTCACATATTCAGTTGGATTCAAAGATATTATTCCTTTAATTAAATTTACAATTGATACGTATCACAACGATGTTTGGGATAAAATTATTTCATTTCCCAATAAAAATACTTTTGGCTGGACAACGTTGAATTTGGGGAAAGTCAGTATTGATGGGCTTGATGCTACGGTAGAATCGGCTCTGAAATTAAACCGGAAAACAACACTAATATTAGCTTCCGCTTACACTTATCAACGTGCATTAGACGTAACAAATCCCACGAATGGATCGTATATGAATCAAATTCCATATACGCCTCGTGTTTCAGGATCGGGACGTGTAGGATTGGAAATGCCTTGGTTTAATGTGTATTATGCTGTATTGTGGTCAGGACATAGGTATGCACTTTTTCAAAATTATGCTGAAAACAACTTGCCCGGTTATATTGATCACAGTCTTTCGTTTACACGTGATTTTCAATTTAAAATAGGTATTTTATCAGCAGGTTTAGAGATTCTGAACCTGCTGAATGAAAATTATGCCATCGTGCGATATTTTCCCATGCCCGGTCGATCAGGAAGAGCAAGCATTGGCTGGAAATTTTGAAAATAAGCCAGGAAATGTTTTAAAAAAAATTCGGTTTCCTTTTTTTAGCTTCATTTAGGCTTAACAATTCCGTTTTCTGTGTTTGCTTTTCACGAAGCACCTTATATTCAGCTGCAATCTGTACAACATAATCGGTTTTGTTTTTTACATTCATAAGCTGAGCAACCACATGCGTGTTTACCGAAGCATCTTTTACATAAATGACAGGTCCGGTGTAATTTGGTGCAATTTTCACGGCAGTATGAATTTTAGAAGTGGTGGCACCTCCAATCAGCAAAGGTACTTTTAATCCTGCTTTTTCCATTTCGGCAGCTACAACAGCCATTTCTTCGAGCGAAGGAGTAATTAAGCCGCTTAAGCCAATAATATCAACTTGTTCCTTAATTGCTGTTTGAATAATTTTATCGGTTGGAGTCATAACGCCAAGATCAATAACTTCGAAGTTATTACAAGCCAAAACAACGGCAACAATGTTTTTGCCAATATCGTGAACATCACCTTTAACAGTAGCTATCAAGAATTTACCTGCCGACGAACTTTGTCCGGGCATTTTTTGTTTTTCAATCTCAGGTTGGAGAATAGCAACGGCTTTTTTCATCGTTCGAGCCGTTTTTACCACCTGAGGAAGAAACATTTTCCCATCGCCAAACAAAGCGCCAACAATATTCATTCCGTTCATCAGTGGTTTTTCGATAATTTCGAGCGCTGAATCGTAATGCTTCAATGCTTCGGCGAGATCATTTTCAAGATAATCGCTAATTCCCTTTATTAAAGCATGTTCAAGACGTTCTTCCAATGAGTGCGAACGCCATTCATCCACTTTTTCAACTTTTTCTCCAGAAGTCTGATGTTTTATTTTCTCTGCAAGTTCAATCATTCGCTCGGTTGCATCTGACCTACGATTTGACACTATGTCTTCAACGCATTCAAGCAATTCGGGTTCAATTTCTTCGTAAATCTGCAACATTCCAGCATTGACAATACCCATGTCCATACCGGCTTTGATTGCATGATACAGAAATACGGAATGAATTGCTTCACGAACCACGTTGTTCCCTCGAAATGAAAAAGACAAGTTACTAACTCCACCACTCACTTTGGCATAAGGTAAATTTTGCTTTATCCAGCGTGTCGCATTGATAAAATCGACACCATAATTGTTGTGTTCTTCAATTCCTGTGGCAATTGCCAATACATTTGGATCGAAGATGATGTCTTGAGGTGGAAATTCAGCCTTCTTGATTAATAAATGATAAGCCCGGCTGCAAATTTGCACTTTTCGTTCATAACTATCTGCTTGACCTTTTTCGTCGAAAGCCATCACGACTGCTGCAGCTCCATACGCACGAATTTTTCGGGCTTTATTCAAAAAATCGTCTTCGCCTTCTTTCAAACTAATGGAGTTGACTATACATTTTCCTTGTACGCATTTCAATCCTGCTTCAATTACTTCCCATTTCGATGAATCAATCATGATGGGAACACGGGCAATTTCTGGTTCAGAAGCAATATAATTCAGAAATGTAGTCATTTCTTGTTTGGCATCGAGCATGGCATCATCCATGTTAATATCAATAATCTGAGCACCATCATCAACTTGTTTGCGAGCAATGTTGAGTGCTTCTTCGTATTTTTTTTCATTAATTAAACGAAGAAACATACGCGATCCGGCAACGTTACAACGCTCGCCAATATTCGAAAATAAAGAGTTATCGTTAATTTCAAACAATTCTAACCCGGATAATTCAAGATTCACGGGTGGTAGGATGGGTTTTCTAATTTCAGCTTTTTCAATTAATTTTTGATACGCAGCAATATGATCCGGCGTAGTACCACAGCAACCACCTAAAATATTAACTAAATTTTTATCTACATAATCTTTAAGTTGCAACGCCATAATTTCGGGAGTTTCGTCGTATTCCCCAAATTGATTTGGCAATCCTGCATTTGGATAAGCACTTACAAACCAAGGTGCATGGGCACTGACTTCCTCTAAATACGGTTTCAAATCTTTTGCACCAAACGAGCAATTTAATCCAACTGAAAGCAAATTGGCATGACGTATGGAAGCCAAAAAGCCTCGAATGGTTTGACCGGAAAGCGTGCGACCACTGGCATCGGCTACCGTAGCTGATACCATTAATTCTACTCGTTTCCCGATTTCGGACATGGTTTTTTCGGCAGCAAATATTGCTGCTTTCGCATTTAGAGTATCAAAAATTGTTTCAATTAAAATGGCATCGACGCCACCTGCTATTAAAGCCGAAATTTGTTCTTTATAAATTAAAACTAAATCGTCGAATGAAACAGCCCTGAATGAAGGATTATTCACATCGGGAGACATGGAGGCTGTTTTGTTGGTTGGACCGACAGCTCCAGCAACAAAACGTGGTTTTGAAGGATCTTTTGCCGAAAATTCGTCAGCTGCAATTCGGGCTAATTTTGCTGCTTCCATGTTGATTTCGGTTACTGATTCACCCATTCCGTAATCAGACATCGAAATCCGTTGGGCATTAAAAGTATTGGTTTCAATAATATCCGCCCCTGCTTCAAGATATTCACAATGAATGTTGTAAATAATTTCAGGTTGAGTCAGGACTAATAAGTCATTATTTCCTTTTTGAGATGTCGCTATATTTGCAAAACGAGTTCCACGGTATTCTTTCTCGGTAAGTTTATGTCGTTGAATCATGGTACCCATTGCACCATCTAAAATTAATATACGCCGTTCAAGTTCAGTTTTAAGTTTCATGTGTTTTATGTTTAAAATGCAAAGATAGTGATAATCAAGTAAAAAAATAATATTCAATATGCAGCATTCAAAATTGTTATTTTTAAATCTGTTTTTTGTATAATTGAATTAAAAACGCCGCAGAATTTCCACGGCGTTCAATAAAACAGTTGATAATATTCGATAATCTAACAGATTACTAATTAACAATCAACCCTTTTCCTGTCATTTCTTTCGGCTGTGTAATTCCCATAATTTGGCAAATAGAAGGAGCTACATCAGCCAAAATTCCATTTTTAACCTTTGCATTTTTATTGTCGGTAACATAAATAAACGGCACCGGATTCAGCGAATGAGCTGTATTGGGAGAGCCATCAACGTTTTCGGCACAATCGGCATTTCCATGATCGGCAATGATAATCACTTCGTACCCATTGGCTTTCGCAGCCTCTACAACCTCAGAAACACATTTATCTATGGTTTTCACGGCTTTAACAATGGCATCGTACACACCGGTGTGGCCAACCATATCACCATTTGCAAAATTGAGTGCTATAAAATCATATTTTTGAGTATTCAATGCTGCCACTAATTTATCAGCAACTTCGGGAGCACTCATTTCAGGTTGAAGATCATATGTTGCAACTTTTGGCGATGGAACCAGAATTCGTTCTTCACCAGGGAATTCGCTTTCACGACCACCTGAAAAGAAAAATGTAACGTGGGCAAATTTCTCTGTTTCGGCAATTCGTAATTGTTTAAATCCTAATGAAGAAATATATTCACCTAAGGTATTTTCCACGTTGTCTTTATCATAAATTACGTGCAATCCCTTGAAATTCGAATCATAGGGAGTCATACAATAAAATTCAAGTGGAAGCGTGTGCATCCCAGTTTCGGGCATATCCTGTTGGGTGAGAACAATAGTTAACTCTTTGGCTCTGTCATTTCGAAAATTAAAGAAAATCACCACATCACCGGCTTCGATAGTTGTAATTGCGTTACCATCAGTGCCGATTGACACAATTGGGTTGATAAATTCATCGGTTACTCCCGCGTTATACGATTGCTGCATGGCTTCAATCAGATCATTTGTTGGGGTTCCAATGCCATTTACAATTAAATCATACGCTAATTTTACGCGCTCCCAACGTTTATCTCGATCCATTGCATAATAACGACCTACGATAGAAGCAATGCGGGTGGTTTTACCTTGTGTATAATTAATCAACCGTTCGATAAAACCTTTTCCGCTTTTGGGGTCGGTATCGCGTCCGTCCATAAAACAATGTACAAAGGCTTCATCGTTATATTCGTTTGCAATATCGATGAGTTTGAGCAAATGGTCGAATGAGCTGTGAACCCCACCATCAGAAACCAATCCAAGGAAATGAATTTTCTTTTTTTGATTGCGCGCATAAGAAAAAGCCTGAATAATTTCAGGGTTCTGCAGGATGCTGTTATCACGGCAGGCAATATTAATTTTCACTAAATCTTGATATACAACTCGTCCTGCACCGATATTCAAATGACCAACTTCTGAATTTCCCATTTGCCCATCAGGTAAACCTACATTTTCGCCCGAGGCTTGCAATTGTGAGTTTGGATAGGTTGTCAACAAATTATCCAAATAGGGAGTCGGCGTGTTAAAAATTACATCGGCATGTGAGTGATTCCCAATTCCCCAACCATCCAAAATCATTAAAAGTGCTTTTTTGTTCATAAAATTCAATTATTAAAATTTTATACCTTAAACTTAATACTAATATATTGATAATCAGAATTGTAATTTATTTAAAATTCCAATAAATTTAGTTTAAAAAAATGAATATTGCAGTATTTTTTTGACTGTTTCTTTCGATATATATCCCTTAAATATCGTTTTTTAAAATCGAGTGCAAAATTACTTATTTTTTGCAGATTTTCAGTACCTATACTCCAAATATTCTGCAATTAGATTATAGATATGATCTATTTTAAATTGACATGTAAGTGAAATCATTTGTAAAGGATTATCTTTGTCGACAAAAAATAAAAGAATCTAAAATGTTTTGGGTCATCTCATTTATGCTAAGTGGCATCGTAACCGGTTATATATTTCGTCGCCACAAATTTCGATTTATACAACGTTTGATATTAACGCTGATTTGGGCATTATTGTTTTTGCTGGGACTTGAATTAGGCAGTAATCATCAAATAATTAGCCAAATAGGATCATTAGGCATCGAAGCCTTTATTTTGGCTGGAGCTGCCACATTGGGTAGTGTGTTTTTTTCATGGCTTCTTTGGATTGGAATAAAAGAAAAATCTTCTGACAAATGAAAGGGAGTCTAATTATTTTATCTTTTTTTGCCACAGGGCTTTTACTTGGCTTATTCAGTTGGTTACCAGCAACATGGCAAAATCCCGATTTTGGTTTTATTGTTCTTTGCGCTCTTATGTTTGCCGTCGGATTTAGTATCGGGAATGATCCTAAATCGATAAAGCAGTTTCGAAGCTTGAATCCACGAATCATTTTTTTGCCATTAATGACGATTGTTGGTACATGGACAGGTGTGATATTGGTTAGCTTACTATTGAAAAACAGGAGTTTAACTGATTGTTTGGCAATAGGTTCAGGGTTTGGTTATTATTCGCTTTCAGGAATTTTGATTACGCACTATAAAGGAGTCGAAATCGGGACAATTGCATTATTGTCGAATATTATGCGGGAAATTATGACTTTGCTGTTTGCGCCTTGGATGGTGCAATATTTTGGAAAATTATCGGTTATATCTTCGGGTGGAGCAACAACGATGGACACAACCCTCCCGGTAATCTTACAGAATGCAGGTAAAAATTATGCCATTGTTTCCATTTATCACGGGTTTATCATTGATTTTTCAGTTCCCTTTCTAATCAGTTTCTTTTGCAGTTTTTAAATTATCTGGAAGTTAAAAAGTTAATATTAGCTGCCGGTTTAATATTTAGATAACTAAAAAACCAATTCAGATTTGATTTAATCCGCCGATAAATTTGTATTTTTGCATGAAATTACGGATTTGAGTTTATTTTGGTTGAAACACCTATATTCCGGATTGATATTTTTTTTTAGATGTTCAAGAGCACACAAAATCACTAATATATAAATCAATTCATGAAAATAATTATTGTCGGCACTGCGTTTCCTTATAGAGGAGGCTTGGCAACTTTCAACGAACGATTAGCCCATGAATACATTCACGAAGGGCACGACGTGGAAATTGTTACTTTTACTTTGCAATATCCTGCATTTCTGTTTCCCGGAAAAACTCAATTTTCAACTGAGTTTGCCCCACAGGAATTAAAGATAACCCGCAGGATAAACGCCATAAATCCTTTGAACTGGATCAAAGTTGGATGTGAAATCAAGCGCAAATCTCCCGACTTAATCGTATTTTGTTATTGGATGGCATTTATGGCTCCTTGCTATGGTACTATTGCCCGATACGCCCGTGCGCCCAAAACAAAATTAGTCGGGTTGATTCACAATATGATACCTCATGAGCCCTCTTTGCTTGACAAACTTTTTCCAAGCTATTTTGTAAAATCGATGGATGGTTTTGTGGCAATGGCAGCTTCAGTCATTGTTGATATTAATCGTTTTGACAAGGATAATAAGCCAAAAGCGCTGTCACCTCACCCGATTTACGATCATTATGGCGACAAATTAAACAAAAAAGAAGCTGCACTGAAATTAGGGTTGCATGAACAAGAACATTTTATCTTGTTTTTTGGTTTCATTCGTCAATATAAAGGGCTCGATTTATTGTTAGAAGCCTTTGCCGACAAAAGATTACGCGAATTTCCAGTTAAGTTGATTGTAGCGGGTGAATTTTATGAAAATCCTGCTCCTTACCTCCAGCAGATCATTCGGTTGGGAATTGATAATTATGTAGAGCTTCGTACCAAATTCATTCCTGACAGTAAGGTTCGTTATTATTTTAGTGTTGCCGATTTAGTGGCCCAGCCTTATCGTTCAGCCACTCAAAGTGGTGTAAGTCAGATTGCATATCATTTCGAAAATCCTATGTTGGTTACAAACGTGGGTGGGCTGGCTGAAATTGTGCCAAACGGTAAAGTGGGTTACGTGGTCAATGTCGATCCAAAACAAATTGCAGATGCACTTGTCGATTTTTTTGAACATCAAAGATCAGATCAATTTATTAAAAATATAAAAACAGAAAAACAGAAATATGAATGGTCTCGGATGACTGCTGCAATCAATAGTTTGTTCAACTAACGTCATTTAAAAATGAATTGTTGAAACTTTATTTCAAACATCATTTTAGTTAATTAATACTTTATTAATAAGCTTATAAATCGTTGATACATATATTTTTAAATAAATAATTAGAGAATATCATTATGAATAACTTTAATTTTTTTAGTCCGACATATTTTGCATTCGGAAAAGAGCGTGAAAACGAAGCCGGAAAATTAGTAAAACGATTCGGCGGGACACGGGTTTTAATCCATTATGGCGGCGGATCGGTGATTAAAAGTGGTTTGCTCGACCGTGTAAAAGCTTCGCTTTCAGTCGAAAATATCACTTTTACTGAACTTGGGGGAGTTGTTCCAAACCCACGCAGTGGCTTGGTTTATAAAGGAATAGAACGTTGCAAAAACGAAAAAATAGATTTCATTTTGGCTGTCGGAGGCGGAAGCGTTATTGATTCTGCAAAAGCCATTGCAATGGGTGCTCTTTACGAAGGTGATTTCTGGGATTTTTACCAAGGAAGACAAATTGAAAAAGCTTTGCCCGTGGCAACGATTCTAACTATTTCGGCTGCAGGAAGTGAAGGATCCATGGGATCGGTTATCACACACGAAAATGGTATGTTAAAACGTGCTGCCAATAACGAAGTGTTGCGACCTGTTTTTTCCATCATGAATCCAGAATTGACAGCATCATTACCTGATTATCAAATTGCCTGTGGCATTACCGATATGATGGCTCATGTGATGGAACGTTATTTTACCAATACCAAAAATGTGGAAATTTCAGATCGGTTGAGCGAAGGAATTTTACTTGCCATTATCAACGAAGCTCCAAAAGCATTGACAATAAGGGATTACGATGCACTTGCAAACATCATGTGGGCAGGTATGGTGGCTCACAACGACACAAGTGGTATTGGTCGTCAGGACGATTGGTCAAGTCACCAAATGGAACACGAACTTTCGGCATTGTACGATGTGGCACACGGAGCAGGATTGGCAGTCATGTTTCCGGCCTGGATGAAATACGTGATGCATCATGATGTTATGCGTTTTGCTCAATTTGCCGTGCGTGTGTGGGGTTGTGAAATGGACTTCCAGAATCCTGAAAAAACGGCTCTTCAGGGCATCCAACGTTACGAACAATTTATGACTTCTATCGGCATGCCAATTCGCTTTTCTCAACTTGGAGCAAAAGCCGAAGATATCCCTACTTTGGTCAAAACAATGGGATTGGGAAAAAATACGCTTGGAAGTTTTGTGAAACTGACGGAAGAGGATGTGCGAAAAATTTATGAATTGGCGGTTTGATAAAAAACCTATTTGAATAATAATTTGATATTCAATGAAAAAAATACCGTTTCTTTTTATTTCGCTTTTCATGTTTTTGGCTTGCAAAACAGATAAAGAGATAGAGGTCGAAAAAATTGTAGCCTCAATTGAAGCGGTCGGATTGACTCAATTTTTAAATATTGAATACAGCCCTTCTGATAAAACTGAAAAGTATAATTATTATCTGAATGACAGCCTATATACAAGTTGGGACTATAATTTAAGTTCAAATCATTTTGAGAAGTACGATAAAACCAAAATGAAAAATTTCTCATCTGATTGTGAAAAATTTATGAAGTCATTGCGTGATAAAATTAAATCGACACCTGTTGTACTAATTACTCAGACGCAATGGGCAGGTAAGGTAATCAATTATTGGATAAATGATACAGAAGTTATTTCGTATGTTAATCCTGCTGTAAAATGCAATGCAGCCTGCACAGCATCCTTAACTGATGAATTGAGAAATTATAGTAAAATAAAAGATAACTGGTATTACCGGAAACTTATTGTCTGTACCAATAAATAAAAAATCGATCTACTGTTTTTTTAAGCCAATTCTGGTCGTTTAATCAACTCAAGTAATATTGAATTATGCATATTCAATGATCTATTATTCAAGTAATTAAATTTGTCATTTCTCAAGAAACAGAAAATACTGTTTCTTTTGTGAATGGTGTGCAAATATTTATGAATTTTCAAATTGACAAGCTAATTTTTGGAGAAGTGCTACAGCAGAAAGATCGTGCCGATTATGGAACATGCCTGAAAAATACTTGTTGGAGCAGCTGCAGCAGAAGTTTGGTTGTGGTTTGGGAATGGAAAGAATGAGTTAACACTTCTATTTTCCTGACTTTCCCAATTGCGAGTATCCTGCGCTCGAAATTCAACTGGTCACAATTTTAATTTATAAAAAATGGATATTAAAAAGTTATACTCCCCTACCGATTTCATTCAACTGGAAATCAACCTTCCAGCATCCAAAAGCATTAGCAATAGGGCATTAATCCTGAATGCGCTGGCATATAGCCCGTATGAAATTCAGAATTTATCGGACTGCGATGACACACGGGTAACAATGAAAGCATTGGATTCCAACGATACTACTTTTGATATTGGCGCTGCAGGAACAGCAATGCGATTTCTAACGGCATTTTTATCTAAAACGGTTGGCGAATGGGTAATTACCGGCAGCGAACGCATGAAAAACCGTCCGATAAAACTGTTGGTGGATGCATTAAATAGTTTGGGTGCGCGAATTGAATACATTGAAAAAGAAGGATTTCCACCGCTTCGGATTTTTGGAAGCGCGTTACTTGGTGGCGAAATTTCTTTAAATGGCAGTGTGAGCAGCCAGTATATTTCGGCATTGATGATGATTGCCCCATATATGCAAAATGGGCTGAAAATCAAGCTAGAAGGTAATATAATATCTGTGCCGTATATACAAATGACGATGAGCATGATGAAGGAATTTGGCGTTCATGTGAAGTATAAAAATAACGAGATTGAAATAAAATCCCAGCTTTATAAACCGACTCCATTCAAAGTTGAATCGGACTGGTCGGCAGCATCTTATTGGTATGAAATTTTGTCAATTGCAGGTAAGGGACAAATTTTCCTGAAAGGTTTAAATCGAAATAGTTATCAGGGCGACAGCAAAGCAGCAGAACTTTTTGAACACTTGGGTGTAAAAACAGACTATCAATCTGAAGGTATTTTGCTTACTCCAAGTGGAAATCTTACCAACAAATTCGAATATGATTTTGTAAATCAGCCCGATTTAGCACAAACCTTTGCGGTAACGTGTTGTTTGAAGAATATTCCGTTCCATTTTAAAGGCCTGCAAAGTTTAAAAATCAAGGAAACAAACCGGATTGCAGCGTTAATCAATGAATTGGCTAAACCGGGTTTTATACTTTTTGAACCAGCTGAAGGTGAATTATTATGGAATGGTGAACGTTGTGAAGCTAACAAAAAAATCAGTATTGACACTTACGAAGATCACCGAATGGCAATGGCTTTTGCTCCGGTAGCTTTAAAAATGCCGGTTGAAATTAAACATCCCGAAGTTGTCAGCAAATCTTATCCTACTTTTTGGTACGATTTTGATCTATTATTAACCTGAGATCTTTAATAAAAACAATCACTGAATATTATTTCATCAAAGATAATTAAATTAACATTCAATAAATTGGAATAAGTTTGAAGATTATTTTATAAATTTGAAGATTTAGTTAATTGTTGAAGAACCTCATATACGATCGGGCAGGTATAAGCATTTTTAACAGACAATTTGTAAATCTGATAAAAGCGTTTTCGGTCGGTATGTGGATATTCACGGCAAGCTTTTGGACGGGTCTCATAAATGGAACAATAATTATCAGCTTCCAGAAATGGACAAGGCATTGACTGAAACACCATATCACCGTCCTCATCAACACGTAAATATTTATCAATAACATCAGTAGACTTCATCCTGAGTGTTTTGGCTATTCGCTCCACATCCTTGTTCGTAATCAAAGGACCTAACGTTCGACAACAATTAGCGCAATTCAGGCAGTCAATTTGTTCGGTTACTTCGCCGTGAATAGCTTGTATAGTCATATCCATTCCTTTTAGTTTCTTCTTATTTTTCTGAAAATAACGACTCCATACAGGCTCTGCTTTGGTTGCAGCTTCTTTAATAAAAGAATAATCAGTAGTTTTATTCATATTTTTAATGCAATGACAATCGGGAATTTATATTCAGATTTCATTTAATCAATACGTCAGCTTTGAGAATAACTTGTCCTAAATATCGGTAAATAATTCTGTTTAATCAATAAATTAAAACTTCAATGCTGTACGAGAGCAAATTTCCACACATATTTGATGATAGAAGCGAACAATCAATCAAAAGTAAATTTGATCTAAATTTTTCAATATTAATTACTTAACTCAATGACAGAGATTTAAATCTCAAGAATAAGTTTATGAATTTCAATGTGTACAAAATTACGCAAAATGCAATTGAATTCAATAAATTCTTTTTTTTAATCAAAAAGCTGTATCTTTGTAGCCGTTTTAAAATTAAACAAGAATACTATATGAGTCAACTAAGTAATGTGTTGGGACAGTATGATGCGCCCCAACAAGCTATGGCAATGGGCGTTTATCCATATTTTCGTCCTATTGAATCAGATCAGGATACGGTTGTAACTATCAATGGTAAACCGGTATTGATGTTTGGGTCAAACAGCTATTTGGGACTTACAAATCATCCCCGACTCAAAGAAGCAGCCATTAAAGCAGTAGAAAAATATGGTACCGGATGTGCCGGTTCCCGATTTTTAAATGGCACGCTCGACATTCATATCGAATTGGAAGAACGTTTGGCAAAATTAGTTCATAAAGAAGCTGCTTTAGCTTATGCCACTGGTTTTTCGGTCAATTCCGGGGTTATTCCATGTATAACCGGACGGGAAGATTATTTGATTTTCGACGAGTTCGATCATGCTTCAATCATTGAAGGTAAACGCTTGTCGTTTTCAAAGCAACTGAAATATCGACATAACGATATGGATGCACTGGAAAAAATTTTAAAAAAATGTGAGCCTGATAAACTAAAATTGATAGCTATTGATGGCGTTTTCAGTATGGAAGGCGATGTGGCAAAATTGCCTGAAATCGTTGAGTTATCAAAAAAATACAATGCTTCAGTTTATGTTGACGAAGCCCACTCGCTGGGCGTTTTCGGAAAAACCGGCGCCGGCATTTGCGAACATTTCGGGTTGTCGAACGATGTGGACTTGATTATGGGTACATTCAGCAAATCGCTGGGTACGATAGGTGGCTTTATTGCTTCCGACACCCACATTATTAATTACCTGAAACATAATTCGAGAACGTTGATTTTCAGTGCTTCAATCACTCCGGCATCGACAGGTTGCGTGTTAGCAGCGTTGGATGTAATGGAAGATGAACCCTGGCGCAAAGAGCAACTTTGGGCAAATACCAAAAGAGCTAAAGAAGGTTTTCTAAAAGCCGGATTTGAAATCGGACCGACTGAAACTCCGATTATTCCACTCTATGTTCGAGATAATAACAAAACCTTTCTTCTCACCAAAATGTTGATGGACGATGGTGTATTTGTTAATCCGGTGGTTTCTCCTGCCGTTCGTTCTGAAGATTCATTGATACGTTATTCGTTAATGGCAACCCATACTTTCGATCAAATCGACGAATCATTGGTGAAAATATCGAATAATGCCCGAAAATTAGGGATTATCAAATAAAAGCTTCTAAAAAATCCTCACGGACTTTAGCACAATAAAAGATAAAAAATAATTTAAAGAACACTTGAATAGAACGAGTCTGTGAATCAGATTAGTTCTATTCTTTGTTTAAAAAATCAACTATTATAGTTGTAAATATAAATTTTAAAATTCATTTTTCCACTCATTAAACTTTAAAAAAGCCAACGCCAACCATCTCTTCTGAGAAATCTATGTGGCTTTCCCTAAATTATGATTTCAGTTTCAAATCTTGCCATTCAGTTTGGTAAACGCGTTTTATTTTCGGATGTAAATTTAAAATTTACAGCAGGTAATTGTTATGGTGTAATTGGTGCCAATGGAGCAGGCAAATCTACACTTATTCGTATGTTGAGTGGGGATTTAGACCAGACCCGCGGAACCATTCAGTTTGGTCCCGGCGAACGTCTTTCGGTGCTTAGACAGGACCATTTTGAATTTGATGAATGCTCGGTAATTGACACCGTAATGATGGGGCACGAAATTCTTTGGAAAATTAAAGAAGAAAAAGATGCTATTTATTTGAAAGCAGATTTTTCGGATGCAGATGGAATACGTGCTTCTGAACTTGAAGATAAATTCAATCAGTTAAATGGATGGAATGCCGAAAGCGATGCAGCAACTTTACTGAGCAATTTAGGTGTTCGCGAAGAATTGCATTATTTATTAATGAAAGAATTGAGCGGAATGGAAAAAGTGCGCGTTTTGTTGGCACGAGCTCTTTTTGGTAAACCCGATAATCTTCTATTGGACGAACCAACCAATGATTTGGATGTGGAAACCGTGATGTGGCTCGAAAACTATTTAGCCAATTACGACAATACTGTATTGGTTGTTTCACATGACCGACATTTTCTAGATGCCATAAGCACACACACCGTAGATATAGATTACGGTAAAGTTCAACTTTTTGCTGGAAATTACTCATTTTGGTACGAATCGAGTCAATTAGCTTTGCGACAACAGCAGAATCAAAACAAGAAAACCGAGGAAAAACGTAAAGAACTGGAAGAATTTATTCGTCGTTTCAGTGCCAATGTTGCCAAATCAAAACAAGCCACCAGTCGTAAAAAAATGCTTGAAAAACTAAATGTCGAAGAAATTCAGGCTTCCACGCGAAAATATCCAGGTATTATTTTCACGCCCGATCGCGAACCCGGAAATATGGTCCTTGAAATTGCCGGTTTAGGCAAAACACTTGAAGATGGAACCACATTATTTAACGATATAAACTTTAATGTCGAAAAGAACGATAAAATTGTTTTTTTATCACGCGATTCACGCGCCATGACTGCTTTCTTTGAAATTATTACCGGTCACGACAAATTACATACAGGAACGTTTAATTGGGGGATCACTATTACCGAAGCTTATCTTCCATTTGACAATTCCGATTTCTTTAATTCCGACTTAAACTTGGTGGAATGGCTCGGGCAATTTTCGTCAGATACTACTGAATCGTTTATACGCGGTTATCTCGGGAAAATGTTATTCTCGGGCGAAGAAATTTACAAAAAAGTTTCAGTTCTTTCGGGTGGTGAAAAAATGCGTTGTATGATTTCGCGCATGATGCTTCGCAATGCCAATGTGATGGTGCTCGATTCTCCAGCTAATCATTTGGATCTGGAATCGATTCAAGCATTTAATAATACCTTGGTCAAT
>JAJYBB010000013.1 GCA_021779195.1 Bacteroidota bacterium
CGTTTTGTTTTAAATTCTGGCTTATGCCAAAACAAAAATACAAAACTTCTTAATAAAGTAACCTTACCGAATGCGCATAATTTTCATTCTCTCGGGCGTCAAGTTTGTGTCATGTGGGTTTCATATTGATTTTTTAATAAGATTATTTGATGATCGAGCTGCAAAGATAAGTGTTTATTGCTTTTAAATAGTTTTTTGAACAGCGAATTTTATTTGATCGATATTAATCGATGGAGAAGATATAAATTGCAAACATTTAAATTAAAAATGAATTAGAGAACAGTTTTCTTTTGGTCAAATTCCATGATTGAAACTGCTTCTTTGTCTTTTTTTAGTTGTTCTGTCAGTGTGTTAATATCGTTGAATTTTATTTCCTCCCTTATTTTGTCATAAAACTGAACTGCAACAGTTTCACCATAAATATTTTGGTCAAAATCAAGTATATGAACTTCCAGACTCAAATTGTTTCCATTTGCCACCGTTGGACGAAACCCGATATTCATCATTCCTTTATACCATTTTTCTTTAACAATAATTCCGACTGCATATACTCCATTTCCCGGAATTAATTTATCGGTAAAATCGGGACGGATATTTGCCGTGGGAAATGCAATTTGCCGACCAAGTTGAAATCCTTCGACGACTGTGCCTGTAAATGAGTAGCGATAGGCTAATAACCGATTTGCTTTACCGATTTCACCATTACTTAATGCATGACGGATTTCGGAGGAACTAACGTGTGAATCGGTTTGAGTTTCGAATCGCGAAGCCTGAAAAACTTCCATGCCGATGGCATTACCATAGATTTTATATGCTGGAAATCCATCGGCACGGTTGTGTCCGAACCGATGATCATGCCCGACCAATAAGAACCGAACGCCGCAACGGGTATAAAGTATTTCGTTTAAAAATGCTGCGGCTGAAAGCGAAGCCATTTTTTCGTCGAAATTCAATACATAACATTTATCGATTCCGCAATCCGAAAGTAGTGCCAGCTTTTCGTCAAGTGAAGTAAGTAAAAGTGGTTGAAAATCAGAATGTAAAACCTTTCGAGGATGAATGTCAAAAGTAATTACAGAGCTTTTCAAATTTTTTTCGGAAGCAAATGCTTTTAACTGTTCGATAAGGAAACGATGTCCGGAATGTACGCCATCAAAAAATCCAACAGTTGCCACACATGGTGAATTATCCATTATTCCCGATTGGTAAATGATTTTCATAAATTGCAGATTATCTAAATGTTTCGGGATCAAGTAAAAAATCTAACGATTGGTTTTTTTGTACCCAATGCGTTTGAAATCCTGATTTTCGTGCTTGTTCGATATTTTTTAACCCATCGTCTAAAAACAAACAATTGCCTGCTGAAACGCGTTCGTGTTCAAGTAATGTTTCAAAAATTTCGATATCAGGTTTTGCCATGTGCATCTCATACGAAAAATAACAGGCATCAAAAATGTCATCTATTGCTTTACCGGCTTTGGCAAATTCGTTTGCCAGACTAATTTCGATATGCAAAGGATTGGTATTACTTAACGCAACAATTCTGAATTGTTTTTTAAGTTTTGAAAGTAAATCAATTCGTTTTTGGGGAATATCTACTAAAAATGAACACCAAGCTGCATCAATTTCAGCATCCAAAATTTCCCGTGTCGACAATCGGCGAAGCTGTTCCCGAAATTCGGGCACAGAAATTTGACCTTTTTCAAACTGAAGAAAAAAATCAGATTGCCCGAAATTACTTAAATATTTTTCAACATTATCAATGCCTAATTTGTTGATATTTTGAATACAAAGCGGTAAATCGAGATTGATAATCACGCCACCTAAATCGAAAATGAGTGTAGAAATATTTTTGAAATGCTCCATTCGTTGATAAAAAAACGGTGATAGTTTTTGCATTCTCACAAAATTTATTACTTTTGCAATCGCTTTGCAAAGATACATAAAATCCTGTAATAGTAGGGCCCATAGCTCAGTTGGTTAGTAGCACCTGACTCATAATCAGGGGGTCGTTGGTTCAAGCCCAACTGGGCCCACTCTTAATGAAACACTTATACATTGAGTTGTATAAGTGTTTTTTTATATTATCTGAAATATGACAGAAAATTTTATCATTTATAGTGAAAATTCCATTGTTGCCATATTGCGTTATATCAGAAAATGTAGATTTGAGAAATTGTACTCATATTTTGCCATGGTTACCAATTTGAATGAATCTGTATTTATTGACTTCAGTCAATATTTTCTATTCATTATTGTTTCATTTAAAATATTCCAGGGTGTGGTTATTCTTCTGGCATTGGAATTTTGCGCTGTTTATAAACGATTGAATTAGTTTAGTTTACATAATTTATTTGATAATTTTCTTGTAAAACGATCGTGTTTTTTGTTGGTTTCTTCACAGATAGTTTTGATTTAAGTCAACATGTGTTTACGTTGAAATATAAGTATTTATATATAAAATTATGTAAATTATTTTCCTTTAATAGTTTTTTTCATTTTAAATTGGAGACTATCCACAATATTTTTGTAATTTTTTCTGATTTTGCTTGGGAGAAACGAATATTTGCCTTATCTTTGCACTCGCAAAAACAAAAAAGGCCCCGTGGCTCAACTGAATAGAGTATCTGACTACGGATCAGAAGGTTACAGGTTTGAATCCTGTCGGGGTCACTGAAATGATAAAACTACATGTCTGAATATCAGGTATGTAGTTTTCTTTTTTAGTACTAGTTTTGGATCCCTAGTTGTAAGGATTCAAATGGACAATAATATAGAAAAACCAATGCATATTTACTAAAAAATAGCATTGGTTTTCTTAATGATTGATCTAAAGCCGATCTTAATTTGTAAGTATATAAGATTCGAGAAATTTTGATTTTTATAGTTTTTAATGTGCTGATTCAAATTGCTTTAAAAAACGAATGTCATTTTCGGAAAACATACGTAGATCTTTTACCTGGTACTTTAAGTTGGTGATTCTTTCCACGCCCATACCAAAAGCATATCCCGAGTAAATTTTTGAATCAATGCCGCAATTTTCGAGCACGGCGGGATCGACCATACCACAACCCAGAATCTCAACCCATCCTGTATATTTGCAAAAAGGGCAACCTTCACCTCCGCAAATATTACATGAAATATCCATTTCGGCACTTGGCTCGGTAAATGGGAAATAGGAGGGTCGTAGACGAATTTGTGTATGCTCGCCAAACATTTCTTTTGCAAAATACATCAGGGCTTGTTTTAAATCGGCAAATGAAACATCTTTATCAATATATAGTCCTTCTACTTGATGAAAAAAACAATGAGCCCGATATGAAATGGCCTCGTTTCGGTAAACCCGTCCGGGAAATATCATACGAATGGGTGGTTTTTGGGTAGTCATTACCCTGGTTTGAACCGAAGAAGTGTGTGTTCGCAACACGATATCGGGATTTTGTTCAATGAAAAATGTGTCTTGCATATCTCGTGCCGGATGTTCGGGCGGGAAATTCAGTGCTCCGAAAACATGCCAGTCATCTTCTATTTCGGGACCTTCTGCAATTGTAAAACCGATTCGTGAAAAAATATCGATAATTTGATGTTTAACTAAAGACAGTGGATGACGTGAACCCAGCAAAACCGGATCAGCTGTTCGGGTCAGGTCGGAATGTTGCTCATTTTTATCAGACTGATTAAATGAATCTTTTAAATCGTTTATTTTGCTTTGAGCTGCATTTTTAAGTTCGTTCAATAATTGACCAACTTCACGTTTCTCTTCATTTGCCACATTTTTAAAATCGGTGAATAACTCAGAGATTAATCCTTTCTTGCTTAAATATTTAATTCGAAGTGCTTCTAAGTCTTCCTGATTTGAGGCAGCCAGTTGATTTACATCGTCTAATAGTTCTTTAATTCGATTCTTCATTTTTTTAAGTATCTTGTTCTTAATATAATATGATGATTACAGCCACGTCGGTTATAATTATCGGTTATACATTATTTTGTTCACAAAAGTAATCAAATTTCGATAAAGTTTGGACAGCCATAAAAAAATATCGGTTTTTTGCAGCACTATGTCTGAATTTTAGCTTATATTTGTGCGATGTTAATTGAATAAATTATGTTGGTGAATGATATTTTGAATTTTTTGAATGAATTGAAAGTCAATAATAATCGTGAATGGTTTGCCGTAAATAAATCGCGATATGACAGTCTACGTATGGGTTATGAGCAGATCGTGAAACAGTTGATTCTTGAAATTTCGATTTTTGATGAAGAAATTAAACATGTACAAGTAAAAGATTGTGTTTTTCGTATTTACAGAGATACACGTTTTTCGCACGATAAAACGCCTTACAAAACTCATTTCGGGGCTTATATTGCTGCTGAAGGCGGACGTAAAAGTCAACGAGGCGGTTATTACCTGCATATTGATCCTGCCGGAAGCTTTATTGCTGTTGGAATATGGTCGCCCGAACCGGATTTATTAAAAGTTTTGCGTCAGAGCGTGTTCATTAATATAGAGGAGTTTAATGCAATTCGTAAGCAAAAAGATTTTGCTGCAAATTTTCCGTTCTTTTTTGAAGAAAATAAGCTGAAAACAGTTCCTCGCAATTTTCCAAAAGATTTTCAGGATGCAGATTTATTAAAGTTGAAACATTATATCGTTGAACATCAATTGACTGATACCGTGGTTTGTTCAGAAAATGTTGTAACTAAGATTGCTGAGTTAGCCAAAATAGCTTATCCATTGAACCGTTTCCTAAATTATTCAATTGATGAAAAAATTAATGGTTTGTGAAAGGAGTTTAATTATAGTCCATTAGAAATAAACATTATAACAATATCTTTTTATGATTTTAGATTCTTTACAAAATGCAGGAATATATGAATCGATACATCCGCATTTCCGACAAGCTTTCGAGTTTTTACGTTCGACTGATTTACAACAATTACCTCTTGGAAAAATTGAGCTCGATGGCATCAATTTATTTGTTAACGTAGTTGAAATAAATGCACAAACAACTTCAGAGGCTAAATTGGAAACGCATCAACGATATATCGACATTCAACTGCCGATTTCTTCATCCGAAACTATGGGCTGGATTGCCGGAAGCGAATTGAAATTACTGGCTATGGAGTACAACGTAGAAAAGGATGTGGCTTTTTTTGGTGATAAAGCTACCAATTTTTTTGATGTTAGCCCTTATGAATTTGTAGTGTTTTTTCCATCAGATGGTCATCAACCTGGCATTGCCGACCGATCGCACAAAAAAATAATCGTTAAAGTGCTGGTTTAGATATAATCGATTGATCGAGTCATTTTAAAAAAACGAATTGGAAAACAATTAATTGCCTGATATATTTATGAGAGAGCTTGAAATTTTAAAGTCTGATCCATGGCTTGCTCCTTATGCCAATGCCATCGTAGGTCGTTATGAGTATTTTGAGAGTGTCGAAAAGAAATTGACAGGCGAGGGGACGAGTTTATCAGATTTTGCTACCGGATATTTATATTTCGGATTACACCGATTACCCGATGGATGGGTTTTCAGGGAATGGGCACCCAATGCATCGGCAATTTTTATGATTGGTGATTTTAATAATTGGCAGCGGCATCCCGAATACCAGCTAAAGAAAATGCAAAACGGAATTTGGGAAATCCGTTTACCAGATTATGCCATTGCGCATACACAACTTTATAAATTGTTGGTAGAGTGGGAAGGTGGAAGTGGTGAACGTATTCCTGCTTGGGCTCGAAGGGTTGTGCAAGACGAAGAAACAAAAATTTTCAGTGCTCAGGTTTGGAATCCAATTAAACCATATACATTTAAAATCAAGAAGTTCGTTCCCAAAGTTGATCCACTGTTAATTTACGAATGTCATATTGGAATGTCGGGCATGGAAGAAAAAGTATCTTCCTACGATGAGTTTCGACGCAATATTTTGCCACGAATTCACAGAGCCGGATATAATTGTATTCAAGTTATGGCTATTCAGGAACATCCATATTATGGCTCTTTTGGTTATCATGTTTCGAGTTTTTTTGCTGCTTCTTCCCGCTTTGGAACGCCAGATGAATTAAAACACTTGATTGATGATGCTCATGAATTGGGTATTTCGGTTATTATGGATATTGTTCATTCACATGCAGTTAGAAATGAAGTAGAAGGTTTGGGACGTTTTGATGGCACGCCCTATCAGTATTTTCATGGTGGCTCTCGCCGTGAACATCCGGCTTGGGACTCGCTTTGTTTGGATTATGCCAAACCGGCTGTGCTTCACTTTTTACTTTCAAATTGTAAATTTTGGATTGAAGAATACAAATTCGATGGTTTCAGGTTCGATGGAGTAACCTCCATGTTGTATCGCAGTCATGGATTAGGTGAGGATTTTAATGGTTACGATTCATATTATAACCTGAATCAAGATGGTGATGCAATTTGTTATCTTACGTTGGCAAATAAACTGATTCATCAAGTGAATCCGCATGCCATTTCTATTGCTGAAGAAATGAGCGGTATGCCCGGGTTAGCTAATAAAGTTGAACATGGCGGCTTAGGATTTGATTATCGTTTAGCCATGGGTATTCCCGACTTTTGGATTAAAATGATCAAAGAAGTGCGGGATGAAGACTGGAATGTCGGGAAAATTTACTGGGAATTAACCAATCGACGTTCTGACGAAAAAACGATTAGTTATGCCGAAAGCCATGATCAAGCATTGGTTGGTGATAAAACAATTATTTTCAGACTGATAGATGCCGATATGTACTGGCACATGCAACGTGGTGACAATACGCTGACTGTGGATAGGGGAGTGGCATTACATAAAATGATACGACTTATCACAGCCACAACTATCAATGGGGGGTATTTGAATTTTATGGGCAATGAATTCGGACATCCTGAATGGATTGATTTTCCGCGTGAAGGCAATGGGTGGTCATACAAATATGCACGTCGACAGTGGAGTCTATTTGATAATGAGCGATTTTTATATCATGGTTTAGGTGAATTTGACCGAGCTATGATCACGTTGATTGAGTCGGTTCCGAATTTTAATTTAATCCCGATACTCCAACTTTGGGACAAGGAAAATGACCGGGTGTTGGCTTATCAGCGGGGTGATCTGATTTTTGTGTTTAACTTTAATGGCTTAAAATCGTTTACAGACTATGGTATTTTAGCCGATAAAGGTAGTTATAAAATCGTGTTAAATACTGATAACGGTTACTTTGGAGGTTTTGACCTGATAGATGAAGATATGGAATATTTTACGCTTACAAACCAAAAAGAACTCGTCGGGAAAGAATGGCTCAAGTTGTATATTCCTGCCCGAACCGCTTTTGTTTTGAAGAAGCAATAATGTGTTAACTACATATCAAAATTATTTCATAAAGCTCCGAAAATCATTTATACTGTTTTTCGGAGCTTTATGATTTATATTATTTCTACAACTTCACACTTATTTCGGCCAGAAAATTGATGCCGGCTTGTGGATAATATCCGAAATCATCATACCGTTGGGTGTCAGCTGGTGTATTTCCCTGATAATATGAATAGGTCCATGCGTTGCTGATATATTGTTCGTTGAAAATATTATTGACTAAAACAGTTATTCCCACTGCACGAATACCTTTCACCGGAACGTTGTAATTCAAGCGTAGATTGTTAATAAAGTAGGCATTCAACGAACGATCGTTACTGCCCGTGTTGTCAATATATTGTTTTCCAACCGATTGAGATTGAAAACCTGCTTCGAAATTTCCGATGGTAAATGTGAATAAACTAGTTGCTATCGCAGCAGGAGAGAAGGCAATGGGCGTTGAAGAATAACGATTTTCCTGCTGTCCTGTCCAATTTGAGTTTGCATCGAACACATCCACATATTCATTAAAATTTTGAATTCGATTTTCGCTGAAAGTTGCTGAACCATCCCATCGTAACCAATCAACCGGTTTCACACTTGCCGTTAGTTCTATTCCTGAACGATAACTTACGGGAATATTTTCGGTGAGCATTTCGCCAATGTCATTAATTTTTCCGGTAAGAATCAATTGATTGTGATAATACATGTAGTATGCATTTACGCCTAATGAAAAAGTTTGGTTGTGAAACTTATAACCTGCTTCGGTGTCATACAGCGTTTCGTTGGTTGGAGCTGTAGCCGGAGTTCCATCGGTATAGTTTGTCCTTGTTGGTTCTCGGTTTGCCACAGCAAACGATGCAAATAAATCAGCATTTGGAGAAAGTTGAAAAATAGCACCTGCTTTCGGGTTAAAAAAGTGAAATGGTTTATTTATGTCCAAAATTTGCATGGCATTTATGGCATAGTCCCACTGATCGTTTGTTCCCTGAAGGCTGTAATGCACATAACGATATTGTAAATCGGCATAAATGTTGAGTTGTTTAGTGAAAGCATAATTACCTTTCAAATAAATACTCGCATCTAATTTTGAAACTTTACTTCTGTAGTATTCCGTAATTGGCAAAATATTTCCTATGTAATTTTTTACCCAAATCACATCTCCCCAGTGATTTCCCCAATAATTATTGACAGCTCCACCTAATTGGGCAATCAATTTATTTTTCTGATAATTAAATGAATATACCAAGCCTCCGAAATCATTTCCCATTATTTTTCGACGAACCAGATCAGAGTTTTCAACTGTCGTTCCATTCAGATTATAAGGATTTAATGAATATGTTTTTAAATCTTGGTCTGGTTTGTATTCTTCGTAATATCCGTCGCCACGGGTATAATGCAAGCCTGCATTAATTGAAAATTCAGGTGAAAATACATGTACGCCAATTAGTTGATAGTTGGTTTGAATGTAATTATCAGTTTGATTTTGATAGTAGAGCGGTTTACCATTGGCATCGTTACCCATAAAACCGCAAGGGTTATACGTGCGATGAGTAAGCAATGAATCTTTGGGAACGCCATCCCATGCATGGTAAGTCATTTCGGTACCCCCAAATGATACTAATTTAATTGATGTTTTTTCGTCATAATAACCTGCCTGGATAAAATATGATTTCATATCCACAGCGCCTCTATCGATGTAACCATCCGATTTTATGGTTGATAATCGGGCATCAATTGCCCAATGACCATTTATCAACCCAGAACTTGCTTTGACAGTTCCTTTCAGTGTATTAAATGATCCGGTTGAACCGTCAATTTCACCTGAAGCTTTTGTGGCATAATTTTCGGTTTGAAGGTTAATATTTGCTCCAAATGCACCGGCACCATTGGTAGAAGTTCCTACACCTCTTTGTACTTGCACACTTTCGACTGATGATGTAAAGTCAGGAATATCAACCCAATATGTGCCTTGTTCGTCTGGATCGTTGTAAGGAATTCCGTTTATTGTAACGTTGATGCGTGAAGCATCAGTTCCCCTAATTCGAAATCCTGTGTACCCAATTCCAGTTCCTGCATCGGATGATGCCACAAATGAAGGAGTCATTGACAAGAGATAAGGAATATCCTGTCCTAGGTTGGTTTTTTGTAATGTTTCTTTATCAATATTGCTGAAAGCGACCGGCGATTTGTCGTTAGCTCGAAGCGAACCGATCGTGATTTCGTCGATTAAAACTGCGTTTGGCTTCAAACGTACAAACAGTTCTTTGTCTGCAACTGCATCGATAAAAGTAGTTTCATATCCGATATACGAAATCTGAAGGGTATACAACTTTTCAGGAAGTCCTCCTATAACGAATTTTCCTGATTTATCAGAAGTTTGACGAATGGATGAGTTTTTGATGTGGATCGTAGCACCCACTAAAGGCATGCCTTTTTCATCGGTTACTCTTCCTTTAATCTGATACTGACCGAATGTATACACGGTCGATAACAACATGATAGCTGCAATAAATACTTGTCTCATAACAAATTGATTAATAATGTTAATAAAATTGTTTTTGAGAGCCAAAAAAACGGATGAATGAATTCTTATTCCCTTCGCGGAATTACCCGTGCAGGTTCAAAGGGTATGATCTCAGCCCGAAATATTAAGGCACCCCAGTTTTGTATGTGCGTAAAAACGCTTGAAAAATAAAAAACAAAGGAAAAATTTTGAACGCGCAGGTTGAATTGTTTCCTTTCAGCCGGCAAAAGTATGAAAATTTATTGCAATATGAAATTTTTTGAAAAGAAATTATGTAAATTAATTACAAGTATATAAAACAGGTTCAATTATCTGATAAATTTTGAGTATTTACCAATTATAAACTGATAAAGTAAATTTTGACCATTCTATAAGCTCAATATATTTTAAAACTCCGAACTAATTTTTCATGCAATTGTTTGCTCTTTGCAAAGTGTTGGTCTATGGGTTGCGGAATAATTTATGTAATTTTGCACGATTTTAAAAAGAAATTGAAAATGACTAATTCGTAAATGTTATCATGGCAAAAGAATTTAAGTATCAAGAACCATTTCCGGTTGGAAAAGAAAGCACCGCGTACTATTTGCTTAGCAAAGCGCATGTATCGGTATCAACATTTGAAGGTCAGGAAATCCTGAAAGTTGAACCTGAAGCACTGACCATGTTGGCTCGTGCTGCCATGCGCGACTGTTCATTCCTGCTTCGTCCTGAGCATCAGAAACAAGTGGCTGCAATCCTTGCCGATCCCGAAGCCAGCGAAAACGATAAATATGTGGCATTGACTATGCTTCGTAATGCTGAAATAGCTGCAAAAGGCGTGTTGCCTTTTTGTCAGGATACCGGCACAGCTACTGTTTATGCTAAAAAAGGAAGTAATGTGTGGACTGATGGAACTGATGAAGAAGCACTGTCGAAAGGAATTTATCAGACCTATACCGAAGAAAATCTGCGATATTCTCAAAATGCCGCACTGAATATGTATGATGAGGTTAATACCGGTACTAATTTGCCGGCTCAAATTGATTTGGTTGCCGGACATGGAAATGAATATAAATTTCTGTTTATCGCTAAAGGAGGCGGTTCGGCAAATAAATCATATCTTTTTCAGGAAACAAAGGCATTGTTGAATCCCGTTTCGTTGGAGAAATTCCTGACCGAAAAAATGAAAACTCTCGGTACTGCCGCTTGCCCGCCTTATC
Organism: Bacteroidota bacterium; assembly: GCA_021779195.1. GTDB lineage: Bacteria > Bacteroidota > Bacteroidia > Bacteroidales > Paludibacteraceae > Paludibacter. The sequence continues at coordinate 11,080 of JAJYBB010000013.1, forward strand.
ACATTGCTTTTGTTATTGGTGGTACTTCGGCTGATGCCTGCATGAAAACGGTAAAACTGGCTTCGACAAAATATTATGACGAGCTTCCGACGGTTGGCAACGAATTCGGGCAAGCTTTTCGCGATGTAGATATGGAGCAAAAAATTCTGAAACAGGCACAAATTTCGGGTTATGGAGCTCAATTCGGAGGAAAATATTTTGCTCACGATATCCGCATTATCCGTCTTTCGCGTCATGGAGCATCCTGCTTTGTGGGCATGGCGGTTTCGTGCTCTGCCGACCGAAACATCAAGGGAAAAATCAACAAAGAAGGTATTTGGGTAGAACTTATGGAGGATAATCCAGGTCAATATATTCCTGAAGAATTGCGCAACGCAGGCGAAGGCAATGCAGTGAAAATAGACCTGAATAAGCCTATGAAAGAAATCTTGGCGACATTAACAAAATATCCAGTCTCTACGCGATTGTCGCTTACGGGAACAATAGTTGTGGGTCGAGATATAGCTCATGCAAAACTTAAGGAATTGCTCGATGCCGGAAAACAGCTTCCGCAATACGTTAAAGATCACCCGATTTATTACGCCGGACCGGCTAAAACGCCAAAGGGAATGCCTTCGGGTTCGTTTGGTCCAACCACTGCCGGTCGTATGGATTCGTACGTTGATTTATTTCAGGAAAATGGTGGTAGCATGATTATGATTGCCAAAGGAAACCGCAGTCAGCAAGTAACCGATGCCTGTCTTAAGCACGGCGGTTTCTACCTTGGTTCTATCGGTGGTCCGGCTGCTATTTTGGCTCAAGATAGTATCAAAAATGTGGAGTGTATAGAATATCCGGAATTAGGCATGGAAGCTATTTGGAAAATTGAGGTGGTGGATTTTCCAGCTTTTATTTTGGTGGATGACAAAGGAAATGATTTTTTCAAACAGATAAAACCGACTTTGATTTGTTAGTTTGGGTTTGAAAATATAAACATTAACCGATCCGGATGTATTTCCGGTTCGGTTTTTTTTTGCTCAAACACGATTATAAGTGGGAAAAAATCTATCAAACCAATTCAATTTTGCTGAATTCTATTTTGTGATAAAACTTAAAGCAGTCGTAACGCATTTCCACCCTTGCAGGATAAATTGCAGGGATGTAAACTGTCATAGAGATTCATAAAGAAGGAGTTAGTATGGAAACTAAAATGGATCAAAAATTCAGAATAAATTCAAATTGTTAAAATGAATTTAATCATACATGTAATTTTTTTCTTTTTTGTAAAAATTCCAAAACAACTTCGTGAATTTCTCCGGAATAATTCAAATAAATATTCATGCCATATTTCGTACATACTCCTGCAGAATGATCCGGCATTTTATTTGCAAGCAAAATATTAACTCCCTTTTGTTGCATAATCAAAGGAATGTTATTTTTACAATCACAGCCTTCAGGCGTGAACAATAATTCTGAATCGATAATTTTATCGGTATCATCAATTGTAAAAATTGTGAAAACTTCACAGGAATAAAAAAAGTCATCTAAAAGACTACCTATTGTAGGAACCGCTATTTTCATGCTATTAACCTCCTTAATAATTAGTTTTGTTTAAAATTTCAATTATATCTTTGATTTTCGTCTCAGGCTCTTTAAGAATTATCATTTGAATTTTCAGGCTGTCTAAGTTTGATTTTATTTTCAGACCAAACTCTCCCGATATGATTTTAGATATGGCTTTTGAAGCCATTAATTGAACGGATGCTGATCCTGCCTTTTCTTCCGCATTTTTGTTTGGATTTGGAATAAAATCTATTGTTTTGTCTTCAGTGTCATAAATCACAAAATAGCAACAGCGACCAAATCGAGGGTCGATCGGTGAGTCTAATGAATTTCCGGTCGAAGATATTGCAATTTTCATTTTTTGTTAATAAGGAGTTATTTTAACAATTATATATTTTTTTTCTTTTCATTATACTTTTGCATTTCGGACAAACTTGCTCATTGTAAACACCTTCATTTACAAGCGCTTGTTCAAATCCGCAATCAGGACAAACTAAAGTATCAATGCAGTTGTTTTTCCCGCTATTCTTGGTAGGACTACCAAAATTATATCTCTTTATTTGATTGCTACCGCATAAAGGACAGTTTTTTATTTCCTTTTCTCTTTCTGGATTGTTAAAATTGCAAAGACATTGATCGCATTGATACCAATCACTATCAAAATATACTTTGCCTCCTTCAATTGAAATTTGCCGTCCTTCGACAAATGCACTTGCAATTTTTTGTAGTGCCGACGCATAAATCCTTGTAAAAGTTGGTCTGGATACCCCCATTATTTCGGATGCCTGATGATGATTAAGAATGTCATAGTCGCTTAGCCGTAATGCTTCATATTCTTCATAAAGTAAATTTACGGGCTCAAGATTTCGTTTGCCTGATTCTCGTCCATAAGGTTTAAATCCTTTTATTAATGGAGGACTTAAAACCTTTCGAAGTATTTTTTTTCTGGGAGACATAGTTTTGTAAATCAATAATTCGGTGCAAATATAATGAACTATTGTTCAATTACAATATATTTATATCTATTAATTGAAAATATTTTTAAATTAATGGATTACTCAATTTATTGGTAACGGATTATGCCTTCTCCCCAAAAATGAACTTATTTTCTACTTTTGTATTCTCATTAATATGTACTTTTGTTTCATAATTATAAAATAAAGAATTAAAATGAATCGACCGAAGATTAAAATTGTTTTCATCTTGGCTATACTTTTTCAACTCGAAGGTGCTTTTGCCCAATCCAATTTAATTTCAAACTGGAATGCGGGTACATTGACAGGAATCGGATCGAAACCAACAGATGTGGGATGGCTTTGTACTCCGAACGGTTCGCTTCCTTGGAATCAGGCAAATGCAACTTCAGGAAGTCGTTTTTTAGATTATAATGTATCGGGAGGGCAAACTGGTTTTATTTACAATTCGACAATTTTTACCGGTCGATTAATGTATATTCGCTGGGATAGTGGTAATTCAGGAAGCTATTATACTTATCCGGTAATGCTGACTACCTGTAAAAATTATGTGTTCAACTGGAAATACAGTTTAGCTGCCAATGCTACTTCTTCAACAATGACAGTAGGGGTTTGCAAGGCTACCGATGGTACAACCGGCACTATTTCTTCAAAACAATTTGTATGTTCAACAACCCTGAAAACTTTATTATCAGGTTCATTTGCATTTACTCCACCGGTTTCAGGGCAATATTATTTGTCCTTCAATTCTACCACTAGTTCGATGAACGCCATAGCTGACTTATCGGTTACTGAAAATACGTCTAAATCATTATCTCTCTCGGCTTCATCGCTTTCATTCGATGACATTCATACGACGCGCTCGTTTCTGGTAAATGGTAACGCATTGACCGATTCAGTGAAACTTTCTTCGCCGGCAGGAGTTAGTTTGAGCAAAAATAGTCTATCGGCAGGTGAAGTGCAATGTGGATTCATAATTACGGCAACATTTGATGGAAGCCGTTCCATTTCAAATGATTCAATCGTGATAAGCAGTGGAACTTCTTTGTCAAAATCGATCAAAATCAGATCTGTTTCGGGTGATGCAGCGTGTTTTACTCCGCTTTATTCCGATAAAGCCGATTTGATAAGCGATCCATGCATCAATAGTTTAGATAACTTTTCAGGTTGGGGAACAAAATCGCTCGATTCTTTATCAACTTATTGCGGAAAATATTGTGGAAAAATATCAAATGGCACAGGTTCGATCGATTATAACCTTACTTTAACTCCATTCACAAAATACAGAATGAGAGCTATGGTGAAAACAATAGGAGGGTCATTTCAAATCGGACTATCGAAATATAATGGAAGCTCTGCTGATCTAGATCAGGTTTTTAATACCAACGGAATCTGGCAGGCTGTTGATTTTACTTTTGAAACAGGACAAACAGTTGCGGGAGCATTGACATTTTTCAATAATTATCTACGAGATGGAACTACGGGCTATATTGATAATTGGGAGCTTTATGCTATTGGATCGGTGGATGGAAATGATACAATAATATCGACTGATCAAATTCCTGAAACTACCGTAAAAACTACTATTCGTGAAATGTTGGTGCATCATCTTCCGTATGCCGAAAGTAAATTCGTATCTTCTGGAGGATATTTTGGAAATGGACAAAGTGTTGAACATGGTGCCCGAACTAATGCCGATTATGCATTGATTTATGCATTTATATATAAAAAATGTCAGGATCAACCACTTCCTAACGGATTGACTTTTGAAACTGTAAAGCAACATGCCTTGGATGCAATTCGCTATTCGTATAGTACACATAAAGCCATTAATGCTAAAACCTGTACCGATGGAGTGAATTGGGGCATCGTGTGGGAGTCGTCACTCTGGTCGGAATCATTGGGATATGCCGCCTGGTTGTTGTGGCCTGATCTGACGGATGCCGATAAAGCTGCCGTCAAGAAAGTGATTCTTGCAGAAGCAAATTATAATCTTTCACGTACTATACCTACTGGAGTAAATTCCGACACAAAAGCTGAAGAGAATGGTTGGGATACAAACATTCTGGCTGTAGCAGCAGCCATGTTTCCCGAAGAGAAAAATGCAGAAGCATGGACATTGCGGTGTAAACAATTTGCTATGAACTCGTACAGTGTTGGAGCCGATTTGTACCGAAATAATCCTGTAAATGATGAGGTTGATGGTAAAACAGTAGCTGACTGGTATATAGGGGCAAATCTTTTTCCGGATTATGCATTGGAAAATCATAATTTCTTTCACACTTCCTATTTGAATATTCCTATTCAGGAAATGTCTGAATCATTGTTGGCATACAAAGCCATTCAGAATCAAACCACACCTATCTTCCCCATTCCGGATGCATTGAAACATAATGTTACAAATGTATGGAATACCATGTTGAAAGAATTGATTATGGCTGATGGTATTTTGGCTATGCCCAATGGTAACGATTGGTCGATGTATATTTATGATGAACTTTCAACTTATTCAGCTTTAGCTTGTATATATCGTGATCCTGATGCACTTATGCTTGAAAGTATTATTTTGCAATGGGCAAAATACCGGCAGTCGACTACTGGCGATGGAGCTTTCCTTTTGAATCCAGATGTTGCTGAACGACGTATGGCAGTAACTGGTCGAAGGTTGGTGTTCGCATATCTATATCACGATTTCTACCCTACGAATGAAATGATTGCTACGAAATGGAGCGATTTCAGCAAAAAACATGAAATGACAAAATTATTACCCTTCAGTAATATTATCCGAAATAGCAATGATGATAAGTTTGTTACATTCTCCTGGTTTCAATCGGTAGATGGAACGAGTTACAAATCGTACATGGGCATGGTATCGCCTAATAATGCTAATTATAGCAATATTGTATTCCCTTTTAAAACCTCAAATACCGGAAACTTTACCGGCTATATTGATGTATCTGGACAAACACGCAATGCGTCTTTTATTTCAAATTCTTTTGTCATGTATCCTAAAAGTTTTTCAACAACAGGGAAACTTAGTGTTACAGGTGGTAGTCTGACAAAGTACCTGACTTTTTATTCAACGCCGGGTAAAGCCACTATATATCAAGAAGATATGGTTGGTGCAAAATCTGGAACCATTACCAAGGATGGCGGGTTAATGCTGGGTATCACCACAGATGTTTTGACAAAAATATCGCGGAATATTTATTCGCAAGCAGGGAATATCACTTCCAATGGAGATATACTCAGTACTTTAACGGGCAATTGGGTGAATGTTGATAATGTATTGGGAATGGTGGTGAATGGAGGTAATGGAATCGCATTTGGAGAAAAAGAATTAAGCACTTCGATTTACGTTTCGAAGTTGTATGGTTCATATTCTACAACTCCAAAACCATTTAATTCGGGCGATCTGGTTTTCTCTCGTTCGGCTATTGTCTATCCGAATGTCGATGCAACTACAACGCAATTATTGGCTTTAAAAGAAAAATATCCTGTTGTTGTTGCAGGATGGAAAGCTACAGCAGCCCAAGATCCCGATGGACGTCGTTATTTGGTTCTTTCAAATTTCAGGTCATCTGTTTCAACTCCTGTAACTCTATCTTTTCCGGAGGGAGCTCCGGTTTATGACAGGGTCACCACCGTTACCGACTCTACAGGTAGCACTACTTTTAATACCATGACCAATGCATCCGCTGTCAACGAATTATATGCCTATGTAAAAACCGGAGCTGACACGCTTCTGGCTGTTCAGGGTGATAATCCCTATTCCGTTTATGTGAAAAATCCGAATGCGGTGGATGTTTCTTCGGGCATTTCAATTTGGAATGAAGGGCATTATCAAACCCTGAATACCATTTTAAAACCCAATGAATGCAAGTTGGTCTATTTGGAGAACAACCTTTTGGTTGCTGATACCACTCAATTTCCGGGGGGTTACAGAAATATTTCGCGTGGAAAACAAATCATTGCCGATGACCAGTGGCCTGAACATTTTCCATTTGCCATGATTGATGATGTGGATAGTACTTATTATCAATCACTTATTTTGCCTACAGCGACTACACCCGAAAATCTGACCATTCGTTTGTGGGGATTATATACCTGCGATAAATTAATCGTAAAATCAGTTCAAAACATTGGCCCAAAAGATATTTTGGTTCAGACTTCAACCGATGGCACAACTTTTACGACTGTTGGAGTTGCTACTTTATTGAATACAACTACCGAACAAGCCGTGAATTTTACAGCATCGGATGCCAAATATCTAAGAATTAAAATTAATTCAACTTATGGATCTAAAAATGTCGGCATAGCGTCGATAGGCTTATTTGGCTATCCAAAATAAATAAAAATGAACGATATGAGTCTAAGAATGAAAAGGATAATTTTTTTATTGAGTTTTCAGTGTTATTTGTTGGTTGCTTTTTCGCAAATTCCGAATTCAGATATGATACTGATAAAGGCTGGTAGTTTTATTATGGGCAATAGTTCATTTGCCCGTGAATCGCCTACCAGAACATTGAATATTAGTCAATTCTATATGAGTAAAAACGTTGTTACCAATGCTCAGTTTGCAGCGTTTTTAAATGCTTATGGTAGTTCAATTGTTAAGGATGGAGAATTTGCAGGAAAACCAATGTTTAAAATTGATTCGTGGGGAATTATAAACAATAACGGGACTTGGCAGGCGGCAGCTGGTTACGACTTGTTTCCTATGATTGAAGTTACCTGGTATGGAGCAAATGAATTTTGCAAAGTTTCAGGCGGTCGTTTACCCACTGAAGCTGAATGGGAATATGCAGCTAAAGGTGGACCGACCCAGCAATCATACACGTATAGCGGGAATAACACCCCAACAGTTGTAGCCTGGTATTACGATAATTCCGGATTGATAAATCATCAGGTTGGATTAAAAGCTGCAAATAGTCTTGGTTTATTCGATATGAATGGGAATGTGTACCAATGGTGTTCAGATTGGTTTGGTCGTTATACTGATGCAGGAACTTCCGGAGATTCAGATCCCAAAGGACCTTCATCAGGAGTTTCAAAAGTAATTCGTGGAGGTTACCGGTCAATAGGGTATGGAGATTTACATTTAACAAATCGTGAAAGTCTATCGCCTGACGAATCGTACAATTTTGTTGGATTTCGGTTGGTGAAAGACTTGATTAGTGCTGTTGAAAACCCGAAAGACGATGCCAAAATTTTAGTTTTTCCCAATCCGGCAAGGCAATACATTAATATTAATTCTACTGCAAATATTGAATCTATTAAAATATTCGATGGACAGGGAAAACTAATTAAAAATATCGCCGGAAATAGTAAAAATATTTCGCTTGTCGACTTCTCGGCGGGAGTATATTTTATGAAAATACTTGTCAAATCAAAATTAACGATTCGAAAATTTGAAGTAGTCAATTAGCATTTACTTTTACGGGCTGCGATATATACTGAAATTTGGCTGAGATTTAAATTTCCAGTCGAGCATTATTGGCTTCAATTATTCTATCCAATTGAACCTTTTTTTTAAATTATTCTATCAAAACCATATCAAATTAGTCAATTCATCCTCTCCTGAGAACGAATGGTTTATTGGAATTAGAATTTTTCTCCTTGCAGTTAGTGCATTTTTACAATCAATTTCAATCAATGTTAATACGAACGAAAATTTATTCTAATTGGTTTATTATGGGTTATTTGTTCTACTTTTATGACTTAATTCTCCTCCTTTAATCAGTATTGAAATTCTATTTTTGTGCCAAAGAGTTTTGATTACCATAAAACAAATTCTAATTCTAAAAAAATTTTTTGTCATGAAAAAAATTACTTTCATTTTATCATTGTTCTTTACAGCAATGATGTTTTTTCCAGTCAACGCCCAGAATCTGCTTGCGGGATGGGATGGAAATGGGAAAACAGGTACAGGGTCTCGTCCCGACAGTATTGGATGGCAAAGCGACACTCAAACTGCAATCCCGTGGTCAGTTGCGAATAGTTCCGGAGGAAGCCGATTCAGAGATTATAATGTTTCTGGTGGTTTTACCGGATTTACCAATGAGTTAGATGGTTCAACTTCTACCACCCGCCAATTAATGTTTCGCTGGGATGCCAGTGCTTATTCAAAATCTTATTATGCTTATCCTGTAACTTTACAGGCTTGTAAAATGTACACTTTTAGTTTCGATTATGTTTGTGGTGGTAGTGCAACTCCTCCTCAGAATATCACTGTAGGTATCAGTTCCACGGTAAGCGGAACTGGTAGGCTAAGTTCCCAAACTTTTACGTCGACAAGTAAAAATAATGTTTACCGTCATGGTACTTATACATTTTCATCAACTGCTGCAGGGACATATTATCTAACCTTTAATGGGGCATGGGCATGGTTTGGAGTAACGAATCTTAATTTGTCTTTAAGTACTGATCCCAATATTGTTTACAATCCAGCATCCATTGCGTTTTCGAATGTTAATAAATCGGTTCAGATTACAGTAACAGGAAATGCCCTTACAAATGATATTTCAATAGCTGCTCCTGCCGGAATCACATTGGATAAAACTGCAATTGCTGCCACCGATGCACCTTGTGGTGTTACCTTTACGGCATCTTTAAATTATTCAGCTCCGCTGACAGCCGATTCAATTACACTTACAAGTGGTACATTGGTTAAAAAAATTCCGTTTACTTATACTAAACCTAATTTGTCAGTTTTTGAACAGAATATTGAGGTTGAGAAGAATGGAAATACTTATCCATTAAATGTTTTATCCGTTAATAATACGGTAGATTCATTATATGTTATTCCATCTAAAGGATTTACAGTATCCAAAAATAATTATGCTGCATCTGATTTTGTAAATGGTTCGTTGAGTATTAATGTTGGTACAACAGCCTTAGCCGGAACTTCAGGCACATTAATTCTCAAAGGTACAAATTCGGTGGTGTTCGATACTGTTAATGTCTCGACTGTAGTTCCTTATACTCGTTATTATATACGACAAAATACAAGTAATTTGTTATTAAGCAATCTTACAGGTGGTACAGCTCCGGTAATTAGAGATTCATTGGGTCTTGTTTCTCAAAAATTCTTCTTCCGTAAAGTAAATGTAAGCCCAGCTTCTTCTATCGATACGGTATATATAGTTCAGGACAGTTTATATCGTGTTATGCGAAAATCTACTGCTAACGCTTGGAGTACTGATTTTGGTGTTCCATCAGCCAATTCAAAATGGATTAAAAAATATTTAGGGAATGGATTATTTACTTTAACAAATACAATAACAAACTCAGTATTAGGTTCTGATTTACTCACTTCGGGGAGTAGTTTGTATGATAATAAAACCTGGGTAGCAGGAGGAAATAGTGAATGGAAAATTATTTCTACTACTTCGAATCAAAATTTGATGGCTGGATGGGATGGCAATGGAAAAACAGGTGCAGGCTCACGCCCTGACAGTATTGGTTGGTTTAGCGATACCCAAAGTGCAATTCCATGGAATACAGCCAATAGTACCAGCGGTAGCCGTTTCAGAGATTTTAGTGTTACGAATGGTTTTACCGGATTTACCAATGAAACAGATGGATCAATTTCTTCTACCCGTCAGTTAATGTTTCGTTGGGATGGCAGTGCCTACTCAAAATCGTATTATGCTTATCCTGTAAATTTGGAAACAGGGAAAACATATACCTTAACTTTTGATTATGTTTGTGGCGGAAGTGCAACTCCTCCTCAAAATTTAACAGTAGGAATAAGTACTACAGTAAGCGGAACTGGCAGGTTGAGTTCGCAAACTTTTACATCAACCAATAAAAATACAGTTTTCCGACAGGGTACTTACACTTTCACAACCACTAAAACCGGTACAAATTATATTACTTTTAATGGTGCCTGGGCTTGGTTTGCAGTAACAAATCTTAACATGACTGCAGTTAACAATCCAAATATTCTTGTATCACAGTCATCTTTAGCATTATCAAATGTAAATAAATCAGCTACGGTAGCTGTAAACGGAAATGCTTTAACCAGCGACATTACAATAACTGCCCCTGCAAGTATAACATTGGATAAAACTACAATTAATGCTGCTGCTGCACAAAATGGTGTCTCGTTTACTGCAAGTTTAAATTATAGCGCTCCATTAACTACCGATACCATTACATTGACAAGTGGCACCTTAGTAAAAAAAATTGCTATTTCCTACACGAAACCAAGTTTGTCCGTTTACGAACAAAAAATTGAAGTTGAAAACAACGGGAATATGTATCCATTAAATGTTTCGTCGGTAAATAATACCGTTGATTCATTGTATGTTATTCCTTCCGTCGGGTTCACGGTATCTAAAAATAACTTTGCAGCTTCTGATTTTGTAAATGGTTCGTTGAATATAAATGTTGGATCTACCGCTTCAGTCGGTTCTTCGGGGACATTAATCCTTAAAGGAACAAATTCGGTTATTTTCGATACAATTCATGTTTCAATGGTTACACCTTATACGCGTTACTTTATTCGTCAGAATACCAGTAAGTTGTTGTTAAGTAATTTAACGGGTGGATCTGCTCCAGTTATCAGAGATTCGTTGGGATTAAGCTCGCAAAAGTTCTTCTTCCGCAAAGTAAATGTAAGTACAGCTTCAATGACCGATACCGTTTACATTGTTCAAGACAGTTTATATCGCGTATTGCGGAAATCTACTGCAAATGCATGGACTACTGAATTTGGAATGCCATCGGCTAATTCAAAATGGACAAAACAAGATCTTGGAAATGGGTTATGCACTTTGACAAATACCGTAACTAACTTAGTATTAGGATCTGATGCAATTGTTTCGGGTAGCAGTTTGTACGATAATAAAACTTGGACTGCAGGAGGTAATACTGAATGGTTGGTGCTTGCCGTTTCTTCAGTTCCAACGGCAGTTAATTTGCCTTCTTCCCAAATGAAAGTGCTTGTGAATAATCACAATGTCACAGTTTTGGGAGTTTACAGTTTTACTATTTATAATGTTCAGGGCATGATAGTGGCTGACATAAGAAATAATAATTCTGGTACTGTAGTTTCTCTAAATCAAGGTGTATATATTGTAAAATCCCCGAGCCAGGTTCAAAAAGTGATTGTGGAATAATGGCTTTTTAATTCATTTTGCAGCGGTTAATTATTCATTTAGCCGCTGCAATTTTTTTGTTGCTTGACCTTTCTTTTTGTTTGATATAGTTTCTTGTATATTAATATAATTTTAATGAAAGCGAACATATCTCTTTTAATGCTTATTTTATTTGGCATCGTGATTTCAACCATTGCCCAAACCAATTTGATAGCAAATTGGAATGGGAATGGAAATATTAATATTACTTCTTCTTATCCAGATAAATATGGATGGGCAGTAACGGTTGGCACTTTTAATTATGCAAATTCAACGAGTGGAATTCGTTGGAGCGATGTTTCTTCTTCATCAAATCCTCAACATAAATTAAATGGCGTTGTTTATACAGGTCGGTTGCTTATGGTGCGTTGGGATGGTGCCGGATCTACCTCACTTTCTTCAGTTTACAGTTATCCTGTATTACTTGAAGCTAATAAAAGCTATAAATTTTCATGGATATATGAATGGTGGAATAATGCTTCAGTTCCTGTTTATACAGTTGGCATCAGTGAGGATAAAGCTGCTTTAAATTCGGTTATTACTAAAAATTTTACATGCTCATCAACCAAAAATTTATTAGTTAACGATTCGCTCAGTTTTCATGTAATTACTGCAGGAACATATTATTTAACTTTGAAGGTGAATAGTTTGGCGGTTCTCGGTGCGATAGGAAATTTATCTATTATCCAACAACCGGCTGTTTTACAATCAACTGTATCATCTGTCTTTCTGAATTATTATGAAAATCAAAAGTCTTTTGATATATTACCCGATGGTTCGACTGATTCTATTCAAATCGATGTTCCGCAAGGAATAATTGTTTCATTACACAGCATGGGTTCGTCTGGGGGTACTTTGACCGTTTTTTCAGCCGATTCGACAAGTGTTTCGGGGAATATTGTGATTTCTCAGGGCATTCATCAACTGATTATTCCGATTAAAACAAGCTTTCCTTCAAAATTTTTATCGAATTCCAAATTACCTATTGACACATTGACCGTTGACGGAGCATGGTGTTGGTTTAACGATCCACGGGCAATTTATTACAAGGGAATCAAAGAACAAACATACTTTACTTGGGTTGATAAAGCCGGAGACATGATGGTCGCATCGTATAATCACATAACACATGTTTATAATCAAAAATTACTTTATCCTAAATTAGAGGAAGATGACCATGATGTACCTGCCATTTTTATTAGAAAAGATGGACGATTGGTGGTTTATTTTTCTAAACATACCACTGCTCCTGCTCACAGGTTTATCTCTACTTATCCCGAAGATATTTCATCATGGGGAAATGATTATCAATTTGGTGTGAATGTAACTTATCCTTATCCTTTTCAAGTTGGAGATTCTATTTATGTTTTTTACAGAGGCATTAACTGGCATCCTACACTGATTGTTTCTTCCGATAATGGTGTAACCATGGGAACGCCCCATCAGATAATTACCGGCGGCGGAGATCGACCTTATGCCCGTTATTGTCAGGATAAAACAGGTGCAATTCATATGGCTTTCACAACAGGACATCCTCGTAATGAACCTAATAACAAAATTTATTATGTTTGTTTTAAAAATGGTAATTTTTACCGAGCGGATGGTACTTTTATTAAAAAATTTACGGGCGATTCTCTTTCTGCCCTGAGCATAAATAATAATGATGCTGAAACGGTTTACAACGCAAACAACGGAAAAGGATGGATTTGGGATATTACTGTGGACTCATTAAACCATCCTGTTTTGGTTTATACTGCATTTCCCACAGATACGGATCATCGGTATTATTATGCACGATGGACAGGTACATCTTGGTTCTCAAAACAATTGACAAATGCCGGAAGATGGTTTCCTCAAACTCCCACTGGAACCACTGAACCCGAACCAAATTATTCGGGTGGAATTTCGCTTGATTATGATTATCCTTCAGTGGTTTATCTATCGAAACAAATTAAAGGTGTTTTTGAAATTTTAAAATTTACTACACCTGATCAAGGAGTTACCTGGGACTCTACTGCTGTTACTTGGAATACACCTTCCAATTTGGTGAATGTTCGTCCGATCGTTCCTCGTCATCATAAAACGGGATTCTTTGATGTGCTTTGGATGAGGGGAACATATATTCACTATACCAATTATAATACTTCTGTGGTATTTAAAATGGATTCTTTAGTCAATACTTTAGATAGCATTGTTTTGAATCAAAAGACAGTGGAGCTTTTCAAAGGTAATACTATCCAATTAAATGTTTCATTTTATCCATTTATTACTCAGAATAAGGGTGTTGAATGGACTTCATCTGATGAAAATGTGGCGACAGTACAAAATGGACTTATTTTAGCCAAAAACTTAGGTGTTTGCACAATAACTGCTACTGCCGGAAATGATATTTCAAGTTCCTGCAGGGTAACCGTTAATGAGCCCAATTACATTTCAAATGCTTTTTTTGATTTTGGGACTACTTCTTCACCTGTTGCAGTGGGTGCCATTGGAATTAATGAAACGACGATGATGAACAGCAATAGTAATTATGGGTGGTTATCTGCAGTCAGTTCACGTGACAGGGGAAGTGGAGAGTCGGATGAACTTCGCGATTTTAATATGTCATCAGGTAACGGAACATTTAAAGTATTGGTGAAAAATGGTAACTATGACGTTATTATAAAACAAGGGGATTTAATGTATTTACATGATAATATGTCAGTTACTGTAAATGGACAATTAGCTGTTTCCGGTGTTACATCAGCCTTAGGCACGTTTGTTACCAACGAATTTCATGCTACTGCGGATCAGAATTTTTTGGAATTTTCTTTTGCTGATAATGGTGGTTCTGATGCAAATTGGGTCGTCAATTCACTGGCTTTGACAATGACTACCGAGAATAATATCCCTGATTCTTTCGATTATTCGGATAATAGCGTTCAAATGATTGTTTTTGATATTTCGGGAAGAGTGCTTTCCAGCCAGAAATTAAATGGCAGAAGTTATTATCAGGTTTTTAAAAAATTGAGTTTACCTCAAGGGGTATATTTAATTCAACTGCAATCAAAATCTGCATTTAAACGACTTAAAATGCCTAAATACTAATGGATTATATATTAATAAATCACACTGATTTTAATATTTATTTTGTGTAATGAAAAGCAAATTATTCATTTTGTTACAATTTTCAACTTTCATATCTTTTAGTTTGCTTGGACAGCAAGTGTTTACTAAACAAGATGTTATAAGTAAAATGAAATTAGTAAATGATTTCTGGATTTCACAAAATCCCAATCCTGGAAATAATCAATGGGCACGATCGGCTTATTTTACTGGAGATATAGATTTTTATAAACTTTATCCCAAGGACAGTTATAAGCAATATGCCGAGTTATGGGCAAAAAACAATAACTGGACATTGAATGGTGGAATTTATACACGTGTTGCTGACAATCAAATTTCAGGTCAGACATATATCGATTTATATAATCTTGATTTAATAAAACAACCTGCAAAAATTGCCAATATAAAGGCAAGTGTCGATTCGATGATTCATACTTCCAAATCGGATGATTGGTGGTGGGTCGATGCATTGTACATGGCTATGCCTGTATTTGCAAAAATTGGAGTGTTGAGCAATAACGATAGCGTATATTTCAATAAGATGTATCAATTATATTCCAATACGAAAATTACCCGCGGATTATTTAATTCAAATGAGGCGTTATGGTATCGGGATGAATCATTTAAACCACCCTTTCAGACTCCGAGTGGAAAAAACTCTTTCTGGGCACGTGGAAATGGCTGGGTTTTAGCAGCTCATGTCAAAGTGCTTCAGTTATTACCCCAGCAAGATAACCACCGAGCTGAATATGTTGACACATTTCAAAAAATGGCAGCAGCGTTAAAAAGTCGGCAACGTTCAGATGGGTTTTGGAATGTAAGTTTGGATGATTCAACCGATTATGGGGGAATTGAAACCTCTGGAACTTCATTTTTTACGTATGCAATTGCTTGGGGAATTAATAATGCTTTGTTGGATTCTGACACATATTATCCTGTGGTTGCAAAAGCCTGGAATGCTTTGTCAACAATAGCTGTTCAGCCCAACGGATTTTTGGGATATGTGCAAGGGGTTGGGTCGGGACCTTCATCATCGCAGCCGGTAACTGTAAGTTCTACAGCTGATTTTGGGGTAGGAGCGTTCTTGTTGGCAGGTACAGAGGTCGCTAAATTAGCCAATGGAGTTATGCCGATTCCTTCAAATTTCTCAGTTCAGGCTATTACAGTAAAGGATAATACCCATATTAAAGTATCATTTTCTAAAAAAATAAATTTATTTTCTGCACTTTTGCCTGCTAATTATCTGATTAATAATGTGATTGTTTCGAGTGTGAATCAGTCTGATAACGACAGTTCGATTGTACTTACTGTTGATACTTTAAATTTCGGTAAATATAGTTTGCAGGTTAATAATGTTTTTAGTTCAGATAGTGTAGCTGTTGAGTCAGATGTTTCAACCTCATTTGTATATTCTGGAATTGCAGGTGTAACAGCAAGTGGTTTTGAATCAGGAACCGCGAATACCCCAGATAAAACCATTGATTTTGATTTTTCAACCCGTTGGTCAGCTTATGGAATCGGGCAATGGATTATGTACAATTTGGGTGAATCAAAATTAGTAAATTCTGTTGATCTTGCTTTTTATAATGGCGATATCCGAAAAGGCTATTTTTCGATTAGTCTGTCAAATCTTACCGAGGATAGCACAGCATTTCACACGGTTGTTGAAGGAGCTTCAAGCGGAACGACCAAAAATTTTGAGAATTATAAATTTATCCCACAACCCGCTAGGTTTGTTAAAATTACAGGAAAAGGGAATAATCAGAATTTATGGAATAGCATTACTGAAACCCGGATAAATTTTTATTCTATTCCGACTTCTATAAAAATGCTTGATTATCAAAACCTACAATTTAATGTTTTTCCAAATCCCTTTTCTGGAAATAAACTCAATATAATAAGTCAAAATATTGATGGACGATGCAATTTACGTATTTTATCTTTATCGGGGGACGAGCTGTTTTCAAGAAATATCGAACTAAAAAATAATAAAGCTACAGTTGATAATCTGAGTTTTACCAAGGGTTTATATTTGATTTCTTTAAAAAATTATTCATTTTCAGGCTCTTTATTGCTTTTTGCCAATTAAAACATTGCTTTATTCCAATTTTATTACCCGTTTGCTTTCTGTATAGCTCCCTAAAATTCCGATTCCGCCTGTAACATTGCTGTACACCTGAACTGGTTCTGAGAAAAAATTATTGTTTTTAGTCGAAGCACGTGTTTGCAGATACAAGTAATAACTTTTACTTATGCTTTGTAATTTTACAATCATTTCCTTTTGAGGAAAAAGGAACGAATTCCCGGCTGCATAGTGGTCGATATTATCGGAAATGCTGAAGGTTAACGGATACGTTTTTCCGTTGAATAAGTCATCAGAAAAGACATTGTATTTGTTTGACGTGAGGGAAGTAGGAGGTCCTACTGAATTTTGATTTGCATTCCCCGAAACTATATCATCAAACGAAAAATTATAATTTTCGTAACTGCCTATAATTGAATTTGTTTTGGTAATTACTACCAATCGATAATAGTTTCGAATGTCAGGCATGTCAGTGAAATGAAGGATAATTTTTAAAGTCCGGCTTTGTGAATATCCGATTGTGTCTATCTTTTGGGTCATCTTATTTATGTTAATTAGCGGTGTACTTATTCCGGTGAAAACCGAAGTAGTATCAATCGACATGATGGCAGGGGCAGGAACAATATTGGTTCCGCACGATAAACTTTGTTTTCCGGGAGCTTTAACCAATAGACTGATTGAGTCGCCTACTGAAGGATGATAACTTCCCACATAATATCCGCTATCGGTATGTACTAAATTCTCTTTTGGCAATCCATCTACCATCAGTGTAATGGTGGAATTGTCCACGGTATTGAACGTGGTTTGATTACTCAGAAAGAACCTACTTTCAGTCAGTTGAGCTTTTACAACCGAATCGGGTGTAATAATGCTATTGATTACTAATAATGGTTCGGTGATCTTTCCATTGAACTCGATCACTTTTTGGCAAGAACTAACCATAAGCATCAAGATCGGCAGAATATATAGAATTTTTTTTTTCATTTTAACTATTTTCAAGGGATGAGTTTTTAAAATTTAAACGTATAGCTTACCGATGGAATGATCGGGAAGATTGAAAGTTGCACTAATTGTTTTTGATCGGTGTATTTTCCGGTTGCAGCATCGTAAACCGTGTTTGTCCTTACGGTTGTCAAGAATGGATTCAATCGGTCATAAGCATTGTAAATACTGATGTTCCATGTTCTCGTTCCATGTTTTAATTTTTTATGAAAATTGATTCCCAAATCTAATCGGTGTGTCGGTTCGTAGCGATAATTATCTCGGGAACTGATATATGGTAAACTTGTTAAACTTTGAATGCTATTAAGCCCGCTTAATCCGTTATTGGTATCGGGTACAGGATTGCCAGCATAATTTTGCATGGCAAGTGTTCCCGCGTTACCGGTGCTATAAACCCAGGTAGCAGCTACGTCAATTCGTTCGTTAAATTTGTGCGAAATGACAATGCTTAAATCGTGTGTTCGATCATATTTTGCAGGGAAAACGAGTCCATTATTGAGCATTTGTCCGGGACGGTTGAATAAGCGTTCAGTTTTCGACCAAGTGTAACCAATCCAGCCGGTAGTTTTACCTATTGATTTCTGAGCCAGAAATTCAACGCCGTATGCCCAGCCTTCACCGATATCGACTTTATCTTCCCAGCCGGTGCTTGAACCGAAAAATGAAGCCCCATCTTTATATTCAATCAGGTTATCCATCTTTTTATAGTATGTTTCCACTGATAAATCAATAAAATTCAATAAATTATAGAAAAATCCAAGTGAGACTTGTTGCGAAAGCATGGGTTTAATTCTTTTCGTAACCGGAACCCATAGGTCGGTCGGAAGTTCAATATTGCTGTTTGAAAGCAAATGAATATATTGACTCATAGAGGCATAACCGGCTTTTATGGAAAAGTTGTCTGTTAATAAATATCGAAAACTAAGTCGCGGTTCAAGTGATTGATAAAACTGACTTTGAACAAAGAAAGTGGAATAATGCAGTCCGATATTGGCTTTAAACGAAGGAGTTATACTAATATTATCCTCGGCATAAGCAATGGCTTCCTGAGAATTTATATTTTGGTCGCCAATGGTTGTGTCCATTGGTTGCGTGCCACCGGTAGTTTGTGCCACAGTAACGCCCGGGCGAAAGGTATGGTGTGTGTAATTTACACCGAATTTTATATCGTGATCGGGGTTTGGCAAATAATCGAAATCGACTTTTGCAGCATAATCTTCAATACCCGAGTTGAACCCTAAATCGATGGAAGAATTTGAGGTTGAAGGAGGCGTTTTGATACTGGTTTGGGACTTAGTCCCGATTCCCAGCAAAAAGTTGTAACGGGTATAATATCCGGTGGTATTCATAAATAGTTTGTGCGACAAAATGTGATTCCAGCGTGCTGCAGCTAAGATATTTCCCCAATTCCAATTCATATTCAGCCATGTGCTTTGTGAACTATTGTCTGTATTGGTTATGCTTTGATTGATGTTGGCATAAATCACATCGCTACCCGTAAAAAAACTTAAATACAAACGGTCCATATCTGAAAATTTATGACTCAATTTGGCATTGATATCATAAAAATAATAACCGGCAGAAGTTTTTTCCATGCCTGGTTGTTTTGAAAACATTGATTTGATGATTGGTTGTGCTATAATATCGGCATAAGACCGGCGGGCTGAAATATTAAAACTTGTTTTTTCGTTGACAATAGGTCCTTCAAAATTTATTTTTGAAGAAATCAATCCGATGGTAACGTTTCCATGATACGAATGTGTGTTTCCGTCATTCATTGTAATATCAACAACAGATGAAAGCCGTCCGCCGAATCGAGCCGGAAAACTGCCTTTGTAAAGGGTTACATTTTTGATGGCATCGGCATTGAAAACTGAAAAAAAGCCGAACACATGATTTACGTTATAAACCGGAACACCATCTAATAAGATTAGGTTTTCATCCGGTCCGCCACCACGAACATAAAAGCCGGCAGAACCTTCGGTGCCGGCTTTTACTCCCGGCAGTAATTGTAATGCCTTGAGCACATCCGTTTCGCCGAAAAGCGTTGGTATTGATTTGATCTGGCTTATGGGTACATCTATTGCACTCATTTGTGCACTCTGCACCCCGAATTGTTTACGATTACCCACAACCTTTATTTCCGACAATTCAGTGTTGGGCATCAGTTTCTGATTGATAATTGTATCTTTTTGTAAAGTAAATTGCTGATTTACTGAATTATATCCTACATATGAAAAGTTGATATTTACTTTTCCTTTTGGTAAAGTCAACGAGTAAAATCCGTAAGAATTGGTAATGGTACCTCGTGCAGTGTTTTTGTTAATAATCGAAGCATTCAATAAAGTTTCACCAGTTTTCAGGTCGGTAATATATCCGCTTATGGTGTAACTTTGAGAAAAGGAATGGTTCAAAATTATAATCAGAAAAATAAATAATAAATTGATTTTCTTCATGAAAAAAGATTGTTTAATTTATTTTCGAATCACAAAAAAATGGAAAGTGTGAATCTTAACTGCAATGAGAAACGTTTTTGGTAGTGTTTTGTTTTTTCTTTTTTGTTTATTCACGTAGGTTTATTCATAAATTTCAATGATTTTACTTTCGATCATTCCAATTTTGCCAATTCATACACCTGATTCAAGGTGTAGAACCCTGATTTTGTTTTTTCGGCAGCATTCAACATGGCTTGAGCAACATCGACAGCCTGAATTGGTCTATATTTTCTAAATAGACCCAACGCATTTATACCATACATGAAACTGAGTCCGATTTTTTCGCCGACTCTTTTTTCGATTCGTTTTCCGTCTAATTGTCCTGGACGAATGATACTTATATACTCGAAACCTAAAGACTGTACAGCTTGTTCTAATTCTCCTTTTATATTCATGTAAAAATTTAATGAGTTTGGATTTGCACCTGCTGCTGAAACCAAAATATAATTATTAATTCCTTGTTTAATAGCCATTTGAGCAGTGTTAAATTGATAGGTGAAATCTACTTTGTATTGTTCGGTTTTATTTTTGGCTTTTGCAATTGTAGTTCCCATGGCGGAGAAAAGCACATCACCATGCAACAAATTCTGCCATTTTTCAGGATGATCAAAATCGACGATATATTCTTGTAACTTAGGATGACTCTTTTCTCCCGACCTGCGAACAAACGAAATGACTTGAATGTATTTATTGCTATTTAAAAGTAAATCAATAAGTTGAGATCCTACCATCCCTGTAGATCCGATAACAACGGCTGTTTTCATTTGTGATATTGGTTGATTGAGTTAATTTGAATTTAATTGTGCTATGTTTCAATGTTTTAGTTTATGCTGAATTTTTTTTAACGCCAAGACAAAGTTCTATTGCTATACTAAATTCATTTTGATAATGTTATCAATAAGATTCAAATATAAACTGACTTTTCGGAGTGGATTCATATTTACAATTTTGAAAAATAGAACTTCCACGATTTGTTTCAGATGAATTAATTTCCAATATGTATATCTCTGAAACCTAAGAAATAAAGTACTCCGTCTAATCCAATAGTTGAGAGCGATTGTTGCGCATTTGCTTTTACTTTGGGTTTTGCATGAAAAGCTATTCCTAATCCGGCAAGGTTGAGCATTGGTAAATCGTTGGCACCATCGCCAACGGCAATTACCTGTTCTAATTCAATTTTTTCAACTTGAGCAATTAATTTTAAGAGTTCGGCTTTTCGTTTTCCGTCAACAATATCGCCTAAATAATTACCGGTCAGTTTTCCATCTGTTATTTCTAATTCGTTGGCATACACGTAATCAACGTCGAAAAGCTTCTTCAATCGTTGTCCGAAATAAGTAAAACCTCCTGATAAAATAGCTACTTTAAATCCGATTTTTTTCAATATTGAGATCAACCGCTCCGCACCGTCCATAATTGGTAAATTATCAGCAATTTCTTCAAGCACTTTTTCGTCCAATCCTTTCAGTAAAGCTACCCGGCGACTGAAGCTTTCGTTAAAATCAATTTCGCCCCGCATAGCCGATTCTGTGATAGCCCGCACTTCTTCACCAACTCCTGCACGGTCCGCTAATTCGTCTATTACTTCCGTTTTTATCAACGTGGAATCCATATCAAAGCAAATTAATCGACGGTTACGCCGATACATATCGTCTTGTTGAAATGATATATCAATACCCAATTCAGCGCTGTAATTCATAAACTTTTCCGACAAACTATTTTTGTCTTTCAGCGCACCCCGCACCGATAGTTCAATACATGAACGCAACGATGACTCATCGAGAATTTCGAGTGAAGGCCGACCTGAAAGTCGAATTATAGAGTCAATATTCAGTTCTTGTTCCGAAATGGCTTTTGTTACCATTGATAATTGCCTGGCAGTTATTATTTTGCCTAATACGGTAACGATGTACCGACTTTTTCCTTGTTGTGTTACCCAGTTGTCGTATTGATCAACATAAATAGGTGTAAATTTTACATTTACGTTCATATCCGAACATTTGAAAAGTACTTCCTTCAAAATATTCCCAGAATCTGCCGTATCCGAAATTTTAAATAAAATTCCCAATGAAAGGGTATGATGAATATCGGCTTGTCCGATGTCTAAAATCGTGGCATTATATTTTCCTAAAATTTCAGTAACCGCAGTGGTTACTCCAGGTTTATCATTTCCCGAAATATTGATCAAAATTAGTTCGCTGTTTGGCATAATTTATTTTTTTTAATTATTTTCTTCGTATATATTTTTCGTAGGTGTCCAGTGTATTTTTTACATATCGTACGGTTTCATTTCCTCGAAAATAGCCGTATTTTACCACTGGATCGTTATAAAATTCAGGTTCGCTTTTTTTTAACAGGAAATATTCTACCTGATTGAACCAGATGTGCGGATTTTTGCCGTATTTATTGGCTAATGCCATGGCATCGAGTATATGAGCAGGACCTGAATTGTAAGCAGCCAAAATAAATTTGATACGTTCTTCTTTATTTTCAATTTGTCGGAAGGCAAGATTTAAACTTTTAATGTATTCCACACCTGCTTCAATATTCATTTCAGGATTTTTAACGGTTCTTCTGTCTAAACCGAAATTGGATGCAGTTCGTGGCATAAGTTGCATAATACCGGCAGCACCAGCCCAGGATACTTGTGATGTGTCGAAACGTGATTCATGAAAAGCCAAGGCTGCTAATAACCGCCAATCCCAATTGATTTCGGATGCATATTTTTTAAATAAATGATCGTAAGGTGAAATGTGTCCTTTGGGTATTTTGACTTTTTGAAGTGATACGTATGGGCTTTTGTTCCAATATTTATCGAACAATCGTTCCTGAGTTAGATGTGTGTCGGGTAAATCTTCCCATTTTTTGATGATTTTTCCCAATTTTCGGCTCGATTTCCGAATCAACCAGCCATTACGTTGATCAAATCCAACCGATAAATGGCAATCCAGCGTTCGTTGAAAGGATTTGTGAAGCATGGCTACATTATAATATGCCAGCGTAAAGCCAATTTTCTTTTCGGCAACTTCATTAATTAAGTCATCGTCGCTTACTGAATCTGGTACTGTGATTATTTTAATCGTTCCACCTATTTCATCATTGAGCGATTGTAACCTATTCTGAAATATACTATTGGAAGTTACATAAACTGATTTTCCAGCTAATTCGGTTACATCAGAAATAGACGATGTACCCATGTTTTGAACTAAAACCTGATGAGATTCGGATTGAGGCAACACAAAATTAAATTGATTTTTTAATTCTTTGGTTTCTATCAGATTATATGCCACCAAGTCTACCTGGTTGGTTTGAAGCAATTCAGCCAACTCACCTTCAGAGCGTGCTACAGTAACATCAATATTTACATGAAGATAATTTGCTAAATCTTCAGCCATTTCGTAATCAAAACCCATGTATTCATCACGAAATAAAAAATAACTTGTCGAACCGTACATGGTTGCTATGCGCAAGGTGTCGGTATTCACAATGTTCTGCAAATCATTATTTACGGTATGTTCGTTCTCCGGCTTACGCGGTTGACACGATGCCAGCATTAACCCCATAAACAGTAAATTAATAAATGATGCGGGTTTTTGCATGTTGGATTTGATAAACTTCAGGATTGAATTGATCGAATGATTGATGTCGTTAATATTTTAAACTATAGACTTATGTGTTTTACATTTTCGGTCGCAATTGTACTTAACCCGTTCATGCGTAGGAAAATCTGAGCAGTGGCTAATACATCTTTTTGACAATAAACGGCAATTCGCTTCAGATTTTTTTCACGGTAATAAACATCTGCAACTTGACTGCCATCAATATCATCTTTTGGAGTCGGAATACCAAAAACGGCAGTTAATAATTTCAAGGAAGTATAATTTTTATAATCACCAAATTTCCACAATTCGAGTGTATCAATAAATGGACTTTCCCAGGTTTTTTTTCGTGAAAGATGCAATATCGGTGAAAGTTCCAGTCCGTTTATCAACATACGCCGGCAAATGTAGGGAATGTCAAATTCCTTGATATTATGTCCGCAGAATGTGTTATTGTTTGTATTGAAGAACTTGATGATCAAATTATTAAATTCAGTCAGAATTTTTTTTTCATCATGATCGGCAAACGATTTTGTACGAAAACACATTTCTTTTTCCTTGAAATGAATAAACCCAACCGAAATACAAACAATTTTTCCAAATTCGGAATAAATTCCCGCACTTTGGTTAAATGCCACATTGGCAGTGGTTTGTTCATCATATTTTTCGGGCATGCGTTTTTGTATTAATCTGAATTTCTCTTCCCATAAATGAGCTAATTCAGCAGGCAATTTATCAAAATCGGCAACTTGCGGTACCGTTTCGATGTCTAAAAACATGATTTTTGTTAAATCGGTTTCTTGCATTGTAATATAAACATTAATTAATCAATGAATTGAATAGAATAACCACCTAATTTTAGATTGTCGTTTGTTATTCACTCTTTAATTTATTCTCGATATATTTAGTTAATATATCGATGGCAATATGGTTGTTTCCACCTTGAGGAATAATCAGATCGGCAAATCGTTTTGAGGGTTCGATAAATTGCAAATGCATGGGTTTTACTGTGCATTCATATCGTTCCATCACTTTATTTACCGACCGTCCACGTTCAATAATATCGCGGTTTATTACTCTGATCAATCGATCGTCAGCGTCGGCATCTACGAAAACTTTCAAATTCATCAATTCCCTCAGCAGGGGATTTGTAAGTACCAAAATGCCTTCGATAATAATCACGCGGTATGGATGAATAGGAATAGTTTCGGCTGAACGGGTGCAACTTAGATATGAATAGATGGGTTGCTGTATCGTAATTCCTCTTTTTAAATCATTCAGATGTTTCACGAGTAATTCAAATTCTATTGAATCAGGATGATCAAAATTGATTTCAAGTCGTTCTTCGAGCGGTAAATGACTGTTGTCGCGGTAATACGAATCCTGAGGAAGAACAACAACTTCACCTTCAGGAAGTCGTTCCATTATTTTTTTGACTACGGTAGTTTTACCCGAACCCGTGCCTCCTGCTATCCCTATTATTAACATATCATGGTTCCTTTGTTCTTTCAGAGCACTAAAATAAGAATTTATTTTTTTGTTTTGAATATGTTTTGCATAATTTTTAAAAGTGAAATGGCGACTATCGATTTAAAGTGCATTTAATGAGATAGATGTGATTTTAATTTATGTATATTTAATTTATTGTTTAACTATTTCTCTCGAAAGAAATTACTCGAGTATTTTTTTTAAATTTTAATTTCTTAAATTAATATTTGCTGCTTCTGAAATATAGTATTGGGTATTCCAGTTTATTTTCTCAATTTAGAGGGATGACTTTCGTGGCTTTATCTAAAAATATATTATTTTTGTGAATTGAAAATCAAAGACTAACCAAAAATGATCGGCATGAATTCCAACATAATGAAGATTTTTATATTATTAAGTTTTTTTTCTGGGGTATTTATGATTCAAGCGGCTAAATATCAAATAATTCCAATCCCTCAGAAGTTAATTCCCAAAAATGGAAGTTTTAAATTCAATTCTAAAACGGTGGTTCTATGCGATTTTAATTGTCCTGAAGAAGTCAGGCTGGCTCATCAGTTTGTGTCTCAGATTCAATTGGTTTCGGGTCTGAATATTCCTGTTTTACGCAATCAGCAGAATCTAAATGCACGAGCCATTATTTTTAAATTGACAACCGACAGTGGAGCTGAATCTTATCGGTTGAAAGTAACACCCAACTTCATTCAAATCAATGCTGGCGCTGCAGCGGGAATCTTTTATGCCATGCAAACTTTATATCAATTAATGCCTGTTGAAATTTACGGAAACAAGTTAGCGCATAAAGTGAAGTGGCAAGTTCCCTGCGTTGAAATTGTTGATGCTCCGCGTTTTGCCTATCGTGGTTTACACTTAGATGTGAGTCGTCATTTTTTTTCTATAAATTTTATTAAGAAATATCTTGATGCCATGGCGATTCACAAACTGAACACATTTCACTGGCATTTAACGGATGATCAGGGATGGCGTATCGAAATAAAAAAATATCCGAAACTAACACAAGTGGGTTCAATTCGTGCTCAAACCCTTGAAGGTTACTATTTTTCAAATCCACAAAAATTCGATGGAAAACCTTATGGCGGTTTTTATACACAAGATGAAGCCCGTGAAATTGTGGCATATGCAGCGCAGCGATTTATTACCGTGATACCCGAAATTGAAATGCCGGGTCATTCAGAGGCTGCGTTAGCATCTTATCCGTTTTTGTCGTGCAATAACGATACAACGATTCGTGTGGCTACAAATTGGGGAATTTTTAAAGATGTTTTTTGTCCCCGCGATACAACTTTTCGATTCTTAGAAAATGTTTTGACCGAAATTATGGATATTTTTCCGAGTAAATTTATTCATATCGGTGGCGATGAATGTCCCAAAGATCGCTGGAAAAGTTGTTCCGATTGTCAACAACTTATTCAAAAGCTTGATTTAAAAGACGAAAATGGATTGCAGAGTTATTTTATTCATCGTATCGAAAATTTTTTGAATGCACATGGTCGTTCAATTATTGGTTGGGACGAAATTTTAGATGGAGGATTGGCTCCGAATGCCACGGTCATGTCATGGCGGGGCACTGCCGGTGGAGTTGAAGCAGCTAATGCCGGTCATAACGTGATTATGACTCCAGTTACAAGCTGTTATTTCGATCATTATCAGGGTGATCCATCTACTGAGCCGTTGGCAATCGGTGGTTTTTTACCCATTAGTCAGGTGTATGCTTATGAGCCTATTGCACCTGAACTTGCAGCTAACGATAAAAAATATGTTCTTGGTTCTCAGGCAAATGTTTGGACAGAATACATGCCAAACAGCCGCCAGGTGGAATATATGGTTTTCCCGCGGTTGGCTGCCTTATCAGAAGTATTATGGAGCGGAAAAAATCAACGTAACTGGAATGATTTCCGAGGTAGATTATTAACTCAGTTCGAAAGATATAAACAATTGGATATAAATTATTCAAAAGCATTTTTTAATGTCAGTTTTCAATCACAACTTACTACCGATCATCAAACACAGGTATTTTTATCATGCGACGATCCGATTGCAGAGATCTATTATTGGATTTCAGGGAAAAAATTTAGATATACACATCCTATAATAGTTGATAAAAATATGATAATCAATGCTCAAGCATTCGAAAAAAAAATTCCGGTAGGAAAACTACTTTCAAAAACATTCCATTAAATTAATGAGTCGTCAGTTTTATTTTAGTTAAAAGATAAATTAGTGTTTTATTATCAGTAACATATCGAAGTTTGAGTATATGCAGAAAATGAGATTTATTCAACTCTGAGAAAACATGATATCGCACTATAATTATAAAAGGTTCATTTTGATAGTGCTAAATAAAAGATTTTGAATAGAAAATCATTGGTTTTCAATTAAAACTGATATTTCAGAGTGGATTCATGTATTATAAATTTAATACTTTTTTATCCTGCCCAACCTTCTCTGTCTAAATTGCGGTAATTAATCGATTCAGCGATGTGATTCGACTGGATATTTTCAGCATCATCCAAATCAGCTATTGTGCGAGCTACTTTTATAATTCGGTCGTAGGCACGTGCGGATAAATTTAGGCGTTGCATGGCATTTTTAAGTAACTCTGAACTGGCTTTGTCTAATTGTGCAAAAGTCCGCATTTGTTTCGATGACATTTGCGCATTACAGTAAACTCCATCAATATCTTTAAAACGTTGTTCCTGAATTTGTCGTGCATTAATTACTCGTTGGCGAACTTTTTCACTGCTTTCAGCATCTTTAAGTTCCGAAAGTTTCTCAAAAGGCACAGGAATAATTTCGATGTGAATATCAATTCGATCGAGCAATGGACCTGAAATACGATTCAAATATTTTTGTACTACTCCCGGTCCGCATACACATTCTCTGTCGGGATGATTATAGTAACCGCAAGGGCAAGGATTCATGGCTGCTACCAGCATGAAACTGGCTGGATATTCGACAGCGAATTTTGCACGTGAAATACAAATTTTGCGATCTTCAAGGGGCTGACGCATTACTTCGAGAACCGTTCGTTTAAATTCGGGTAGTTCATCTAAAAAAAGTACACCGTTGTGTGCCAATGAAATTTCACCGGGTTGTGGAAATGTGCCGCCACCTACTAACGCTACATCTGAAATTGTGTGATGAGGGCTTCGAAACGGGCGTTGAGCAATCAAAGACGTATTGCTATCAATATTTCCGGCTACCGAATGGATTTTGGTCGTTTCCAAAGCCTCTTGTAAAGAGAGTGGTGGCAATATCGAAGGAATGCGCTTGGCTAACATTGATTTGCCTGCTCCAGGAGGGCCTACCATGACGATATTATGACCCCCCGCTGCTGCAACTTCCAATGCTCGTTTTACATTTTCTTGCCCTTTTACGTCAGAAAAGTCAATATCATTCTGGCTAAGATTACTAAAAAATTCTTCACGGGTATTTACTATTGTTGGTTCAATTTTATTCTTTCCATTCAAAAAATCAATCACTTCAGTTAAATTTTCAACACCGTAAATTTTCAAATTGTTCACTACGGCAGCTTCGCGGGCATTCTGCTTTGGTAGTATGAATCCCTTGAATCCTTCTTCTCTTGCTTTGATGGCAATGGGCAAAACTCCTTTTATTGGTTGCAATCCACCATCGAGCGAAAGTTCACCCATAATAACATATCGGTCTAATTCTTCGTTTTGAATTTGATTGGATGCTGCTAAAATACCAACAGCCAGTGATAAATCATAGGCAGAACCTTCCTTGCGAATATCTGCCGGAGCCATATTGATGATAATTTGGTATTTGGGCATTTTCATCCCATTATAACCCAGAGCTGAAGCAATTCGTTCGTGACTTTCTTTTACAGCGCTATCGGGTAAACCTACCAAAAAAAATTTTATTCCCTGGCCTAAATTTACTTCTATGGTCACAATGGTGGCATTGATACCCTGAACTGCAGCTCCGTAGGTTTTAACTAACATCGTATTAAGGTTAAATTATTCGTATTCACATAAAGCAAACTCTTTGTTCTATTGAAATTATAACTGTCTTTTTAGTAGAGATTAAAAACTATAACCAACTAAAAGTGATAGTGGAATTTTTACAGCATCATTATGTGGAAACGTGTTACCGTTTGAATAATGTCCAATCTTTAATTCAGCATTAAAATTCCGATTTGCACCAAAAAAAGCTCCAGCGCCCATCGTATCCTGAAATGTAAAATGATCACCTGTATTATTGCCATCAATTATAATTTTTGATATGTACGTTGGACCGGCTACAGAATAATAAAAATAGGCATCAAGCGGTTTGCTATGCAAAAAGTTCAACCGAAAAACGGGAAATACTGAAAGCGTGAAAAAAGTTTCCTTATTCGGATTATCCAAGCCCGGACCAGGTCCTTTTGTTTGCCAATAGGAAGCATTAATACCCCAATCTAATGCAAATATTTTTGCTCCATGAAAAATATTGCGTTGATAATTAATTGAAATACCTTGTTTTACTTCTGCATCGCCTCCCCAAAAAAGATAAGCAGATGTAATGGCATTGTTTATCCCATAACCGGCTAAATTACTGGTGTACCCAATCTGCAGCCATTGCTTAGGATAAATAAATCCCGTTTGAGCCGTTTTTTGAAGTTGCTTTTCATTAAAAGTGCCAAATTTATATACAAATCCGGCTCCGATATAAGTTGTTGAAGGTTGTTTATAAGTAATGTTAGCCGGCGAATAATCCGAACAAAGTTGTAAATCCCAATGGTTATTCACTTTATATTTAAGCCCTGCGCCCCATAAAAAGGTTCCATACTGAGCATTTAGCACAACTGGTACTCCGTATGGATCGGAGAAACCATGACGTGTTATCAATCCTAATCCGGCTTCGCCGTAAACTGACCATCGTTTTCCCAATGGCAAAGTAGGTTTTAAGGTTAAACCACCCACATTCATCCATACTGTACGTTCGTGTACCCTGCTTTCAGTACCGGAATAACGGTATCTGACCCAGGATACAGGTCGCATATACGATAATTGTGCCGATAAATATTTATTGAATTCATATCCAAACAAAACCAAACGAACTGCTGGATGAGGAACTTGAACGGAGACAAGTGAGAATCCGGGTTCTAAACTTGAAGCTTGAAAAGGAAAATCAACCGAACCGATATTTACTTCAAAATAAGCCTTTTGAAGAAGAGAAGGAATTTGTGCCCGTTGATCTTGAGAGAAAATTTGTCCTGATTCAACGAAGAGTACAAACAGTAAAATTGACAACCTGAAATTCATGAGTTCTACTAAAAAGTTCAAAAATAAAATAACAAACTACTCCAAGAAATGAGCAATATCTGCAAAAATAGTTAATCTTTTTGTTTGCTGAAACAATATTAAAAGAAAAGATGAATTTCGATTCTTTTAATTCAAAAACTAACGGCTTAAATGCTTTTAAATTGTAGGTAGCTTATAAAAATCAACATTCAAAAAGAAAGAAGAATACTGTGAACAAGAACGTGTTGGATTGTAAATTCAACTTATTTATAATTTTACATTACCAAATCAAAGGCGATTTTTTTATAAATGGGATGCTAATTGACATTTGTTCAATTTATTCTGTAAGTCAGGATGAACTTGGTTTATAATGATATTCAATTGTAATCGTCATTAAATCTGAAAGGGACTTGAAGTATTAACTGACAAAGTACGTTTTTAGAAAAAATATAGTAATATTATAATTTTTAAAATATTAATAACCAAAGATTTAAATGTATTTGTAAACCATATAAACTGCCACAGTCAGTAAAAACACTGCATAAATCTTTTTGAAAAGAGCAGAAGGCAATCTGACACCTAATTTAGAGCCGAAAAATGCTCCGGCAAGTATTCCAAGTGCAATAAATGAGGCATTTAACAAATTCAAATGTCCATTATTGGCATAAATAATTACACTGGGTAATCCTACAGGTAATTGTAAGGCTGCAAGTGAGGTAGCTGCTGCAGCCTTGGCATCATAATGAAAAATTCCAATTAGTACTGGAACAATAATTATACCTCCACCTTTACCGAAAAGTCCAGCAAAAACACCCGCAGCAATCCCTACCACAACAAAAACCCATATTGAATGCTGTACATATGGAGTCGTGCTTACTTTTTTATTTTTTTTCTTTTTAAAATAAGATGGAATATCGAAATAGCTGACAGCGATATATATAAGAATGGCAGCATATAGTTTTGATAGCAAACTTTCGCTGATGTGTACTGCGATTTCTCCTCCGCCAAACGATCCGATGAATAACCCAAGCGCAATCCATAAGGATTCCTTGACATTGATTAAACCTGCTTTATAATATGACCAAACACCCAAAACACCAACCGGCAAAAGCATGGCAGCTAATGAGGTTGCATTGGCATTAAGGATGTCTAATCCAAATAAAACCACTAAGGATGGCACTAAAACAATACCACCTCCAATGCCGAACAATCCTGATAAAATACCAGCTGCTATGCCCAAAATAAGAAAACCAACTTGTTCCATAATAAATTTTTAATTCATTAAAAGAAATACTTTTGATGAATGATTACGGGTGCAAAGATAATTAATTTTAATCCAATTTTCCCGATTTTGGTATTACATTGGTATTACACTAATCTGTTTTCCACCCGTATGACTCACAAATTCAGGAGCATACAGGCATTGAATTGTTGCAATACCATCGTTGAAAATGCCACTGGTATTCACCCATAGTTCATATTCGAAGATATAAGTTCCTTTGGGCAATAGATTGAAAAAATATTGTGTAGAAGTATCTTTTGTTGTTTGATAATAGTATACACCATCATTCCATGTACATCCAGACCGTTGACTGACAGGCTCGAAACATGCCGCTCTTGTATCTTTTAATGCTACAAATTCAAGATTTCTGTCGGTTGATATTACCAAACGTGTTACAACTTTGTCTCCTTTTTTAAGTTGTGTTTGTTCAATGGGCAACAATGATTTCCCCTTTGAAGTGATTTTTTCTACAAAAAGTTTTTTTTGTATTTGTAAAATGCCGCTTTTGTTATCTATCTTATTGATATCCTGATAATACTGCCAATAAAGTGCACCCCAACCGATTGAATTTGAATGTGGGTTTAAACGATCGGTTGAAACTGTAACTTTTCCAATTAAAGACTTGACTTGCTCAGCCGTAAATGTTTTCTTAAAATATCCTGTTCCGGCTTCGCTATCCGATGGGTTCACAACTATATTTCCAAGTTTGATTTTTACCGAACCAGTATTATTTAACCAATTATTTCCTTCCAAAAGCAATGCATAAATGGCATCAACCGTAGAAAGTGACGAATTCCAGCGTTGAGTTTGTTTTTGTTTGAGCAACCATATTTTCATTTCGTCAATGATAGAAGATGGTTCTCCCATTTTTACAAAAGATTCAATTATAGAGGATTGAACTTCAATCGGATGTTCATTCCAAAAATATCCGGCAGTATTTTTTGCCCAATACATTCCCATTTCGTCTGATTTTAAAGCATTTTCTTTCAACGATTGAATAATTTCTTTTGCCAATTGAATTTTTCCATCTCGAAAAGCAATTTGGATAACCTGAGATTTACCGTATAGTGAAAACCCTGTCCAATATTTTTCAGCTTGTGCCAAAAAGAATTTTACGGCTGACTTTGATGTAACTGGAATCGTAACTTCTTGATATTCAGAACGTACATGTAAATATAATAATTGTAGATTGTTAATGCATTTTTCGTGAATATAATTTGGATTATTTTTTTGTAACTCGGTAAAGTCATTCGAGATAGCCTTATCTACATAATTCAATGCCGATGACAGTGCTGAATGTTGATTGGAAAACGGATCTTTTTGGGTTATATTCTTTAACTGAGACAGTTTGAGCAGAATTTCTAAGGTTAGATAACGACTTTGAGGCATTCCATCATACCACGAAAATCCACCATCCAAATTTTGTAATTTAAAGAGTTTTTCTAAATATTGATGGCTTTGATTATCTTGTACATTCGAATCAAATAAAATTGCAATTTGTTTTTTTTGCTCGGTTTCGTCTTGAGCCTCTCTTACCCAAGGAGTTTCATCGCTTAAAAAATTTTTTAAATTCAAATTTTTTGAAAGATTCGAACTTAAAGAATTGCTGTATTGATATTTCCATTGATTATATACAGCTGCAATTTTTGGATTCGAATGAACAATAAAACCAGCCAGAGAATTTGAATAATATGCTGATAAATAATCAAATGCATTATTGTTAAGAGGAGTGGAAATAGATGGTAACGCTTGGACGGCATACCATGCAGGATTTGTCGAAAACTCTACAGTCATACTTTGAAGATCGTTTTTCGATGTGTTTTTTAAAATGTTTTCAATGTTATACGACTTGGTTTGATTGTTTCGCAAAGTCAAAGGCTGGCTTTCGGTAATAAGTATTTTAACAGGCAATACTGGTAAATATTTTTGCTCGCTATCGCTGAAATTACCTGCATGGGCTTCAACTTTACAAGCTACCAGATCGAACGTTGAGAATTCAGTAATTGTCCATGATACCGATTCGGTTTGATTCGGTTTTAGAGCAATTGTTTTAATCTGATTGTCTTTTAATTGAATAGAATTACCGTTAGTAGGATTAATCAAGGTGAATTTAATAGTTGCAAGTTGTTGTTTATCAGTTAAATTTGTTACTTGTGCGGATAAATTTAATTGATCAGACTGATGAACGAAACGTGGCAAATTTAATTGCACCATCAATTCCTTTTGAGTAATGATCTGTGTTTCGGATTGTCCGAAAAATAAATCGGCTGTATGTGCCAACATCTTGAGATTCCAACGCGTCAAACTTTCAGGAACTGAAAACTTCAATTTAAGGTTTCCGATTGAATCGGTTTGCAATTGCGGATAAAAAAAAGCCGTTTCATTGAAATTGGTACGGGGCTCGAAGGTGGTATGAGTAGATGTTGTTGCTGAAGAATAAGAAGCCGTTAAATCTTGTTTATTATTCGTATTATCAGATTTTTCGATAGGTTTATCAATCGATTTTTTATTTACATCTAATAATTTATCAGGTGATGCTGTTCTTGCTAAACCGCGTATGAAAAAGGTTCCAGTGCCGAGATTTAAATTTAACCCAAACCAATTTATTCGAGGAACAACTAATTCGGGCACTGATTCAAATGTTCGATTCACAGAGGCATAATCGCTTGAATTTGTAAAATTATTTGAAATCCAGGCTGGGGCGGGCATTATTGAAGGTATAAAAACCGGATTGAAATTCCATTGAAGCGGACGTATGGCATCCAGTGATGCATCGTACATGTCGACTAATAATTCTGCATGTTCGTGATTGCGCATAATTTCAGGTACGGTTATGGTCCATTCGGCTGTTGAACCTGGCAAAATTTTGTTTCGGAAAACGCTCAAAGTAGGTGTAAGGCTTTTCTGGATTTGTTTGAGCTGAATTTGGATTTGTTTGTTAAAATACATTTCGTTTTTAATGAAAGTAAATGAAACTGTTATGCCAGATCCGTATTTTTTTTTGAAGGGTATGTCGAATTTCTTGATCTCGTTGTTGAATTTAATCCATTTATTTTCAATGATTTTATTCCCAACCATTAATTCGTACAAAACATAAACGTTTGATGCTGAAGTTCCAAAATGGATAACCGATTTGTCGCCGATAGCACATTCGGTTTTATCTGTAAGCAACCATGTATACGTTTTAATGGGAGGGCGCTTGTCTGTAGAATCATAAAGTGCGAAATTTGATGATGATTCAACGGCATTATTCCATGCATCAAGAGTTTTAAGGACTAACTGATACTGCCCCGTCGCCATTGATTTTAAATTTAAAATCAATGTTTTATCAATTGTATTGAATTCACCCGAAAGAACATTTTTCTTTCTTTTTGGTTCATAATTTTCATTCAGATTTTGTTCAAAATCAGGTAATTTCTCCAACCGATATAAATCATAATGAATTTTTGATTTTTGCAGCTTATTATTTAACGTCTCGGTGGAAATCGCGATGCGAAAAGGTGTGTTTTTCTCAACTTTATTTGGAATTTGTGCTTTGATAAACAATGATTTATTACCGACTGAGATTACTTGCTGAGTTTGTTGAGTTTCACCATCCGTTGAAGTTGCTTCAGCAGTAATTCTGTAATTGTAAAATTCTCCGCGTGTATCCGTTGAAACAATAAACGATTTTTCTGGAACAAATTCGATTTGGAAATTTCCATCATTATCGGTAATTGTAACGCCGCTTTTAATTTCTTTATCCGGTGCGTGCATCCACCAACAGTAAGGATGTGGAACACGGACAATATAAAATTTTACATGCGCATTTGCAATATTAAAACCGGCAAATGATTTTACGTTGCCAATTAAAGAGACCTTTTCGCCAAAGCGTATTTCGGTATTGGGTTTTGGGATAATTATTTCAAAAGTCGGACGCTTATATTCTTCCACCCAAAAACTTTGTGAAAAATTTCCCGATTGTAATTTGAATTCACCGGTTAATCCACTTTTTGGTAGTACGAACGCTCCCGCAAATGAACCGAATGCATTTGTTTTGAATATTTGAGAACTAATTTTCTGATTGTTAGCATTATAAAGCGTCAATTCAAAAGTTTTATTTTTGTCAATATTTTGCTTTTCTTTATTTGCATAAAATGATATTCCTTTGAAATATACGATCTGACCGGGGCGATAAACCGAACGATCAGTAAATAAACTCAACTGGGCTTTTATTATTCCGTGATCCTCAGTTTGTTCATTATAATAACTGAATGATTCGGATGAAAAATAACGGTCGTTTCCTTTTTGAAATATGTAAATATAATTCTGATTATTATCGGGTTGTTGAAATTCAACAAAACCCGAGCCATTGGTTTTTCCGGTTGAACCGTTTTGGATTTCGTAACCGCTTCCCATCCATTTTTGAGTGTATGATTGAATATTTACTTTTTCGACCGGTTTTCCTGATTGACGCTGGAGCACGTATAAACTCTGGAATTGAGGCTTTTGTGATCGAAAAATATAACTTAGATTTGTAACTGTAAAATTACCAACCGCTTCGTCTGACAAAACCGTATCGTGTAATTCTGTAATTTCAAATTCATAAATTCCTACATTTTTAGTTTGAATATTAAAGACTGTATCAATAGTTTCAAAATTCGAATCTGATGGAAGCCGAATGATCTTTTCGTCCACAATTATCTTATCCGGATACAGTTTCTTTCGATTATTTATTTTAAATTTAAAATTCAAATAATCTTTTGAAGACGCATTTACACGATAAATTTTTAAATTCAGATGCGAATGATTTGTGGCATGTATCGTAAATCGAAAATTGGTTTGTGGACTTGCAACATTTTTATACTGAACATCTAATTTTGGTTGAGTAATGATTTTAATTAAATTGTGGAGCAAACCAATTCTTTTGTAATTCGGATATAACTTTATACCTTTTGTGCAAAGCAGAAAGGCATTTCTCATATAGACAGGGTGAGAAATCGCATTGTATTTTTGAAGATAATATTCGGCTAATTGATCATAAACTTCAACCACTGATTCATTTGTTTCATTTCCATCCTTTAATCGCTGAAGTGCAGCGATATATAATGAATCGGACGAAGCATTATCCGCATTTGAAAAAACATAGCGCAATCGGTTTAAATCTGTAAATATGAGCGGTAAAACCTGATGTTTGCTTAATCTAAATTGAAGCCATTTTTGATAAGTTTCTATAATTTGATTTTCGGCTGAAATCGAAAAGGTTGTATCCGGAATTAATTTGATAAAATCAGATAAGTCAGCAAAATACTGATTATCAATCAAATTATTTTTAATTGTTTCAGCTTCCGTGATTTGCTGTAAAATATTAATGCGTCTCTGGGATAACCAATCGAAGAGGGTGGGTTGCAAAATCTGCGTTTCACTTCCATTTTCGAGAAATAGTGAAAATTTAAGTATGGGCGTATTTTGTAATATTAAAGTATTGGAAACCGATTCAGCTAAAAGCGAAGAGATTTTGTTAAAATAAATATTCTTGGACCAAGCATTGATATCATCCGGAATGTACCCCATTACATTAATTCGACGATTGATAATGAATGCATTACTTTGATAATATTGTGTATAAAGTTCAGCAGTCATTGAGAAAAGCATCGCTTTTTCGTCGGTCAAAACTGATTGATTCGCAAAAGTTTCAAAATTGCGGATTAAAATTGGAGCTTCGGCAGGATTCTTTTCAAGAATAAACCGCATTTTATAAATCCTGGCTTTGATAATTTCTTGTCGATTGTTTTCCTTTTGAGCTTGTAAAAGAATGCTGTCTAGCTCATTTAAAGCAGATTCAGGTAAATTCTTTGCAGCAAAATCTTCAACGGTTTTCCACCGTAATGATAGCGGAATCGAATTTGGTTGAGCAAATAAAAAGACATTCACGAAAACAAAAAATGTGAGGGTCGTAAAAATAGATTTTTTCATAATTCGAAGAAATTTTGCATGACATCAAAGAAATAAATTTCGACTGCACTGAATGTTGAAAGATTTTTTAGGTTATAACGATTTTATTTTCAATCCGAATCGTAAAATATCAACTGTCTATAATGTAACTAAATTAATCACTATGATATGATTTTTCAGAAAAAATTAATCAGGAGTTAATATAATGCGAAGGTGAACATCCGTATTGAGCTTTAAAACATTTGCTAAAATAGAAGGGATCATTGATTCCCACCATATACGAAACTTCAGACACATTGTATTTGTAGGTTTTCAATAGTTCAGCTGCTTTTTTCAATCTTCGTATTCGTATGAAATCGTTGGGTGTATAGCCGGTTAGAAATTTGATTTTCTTGAAAAATAATGTTCGTCCGGTGTTGGCTAAAGTGGCAAATTCATCTACCGAAAAGGTTGGATCAGCAAGATGTTCTTCAAGCAATTCTTCAATTAAATTGAGAAATTGAGCGTCCTTATCCGGAAACTCCTGTCTTATTTCTTCATTAAACGATAGAGCATTTTCGTTGCTTGCAAAGTGTTTGTGCAATCTTTCGTTTTTTTCTAATAGTTTGTTAATTTGAAGCATTAAATGCCTCATACTAAATGGTTTACTAATATAAGCCTCAGCTCCGGATTCGATTCCCTCAAGTTCATGTTCATCTGCAACATATGCAGTTAACAAAACAATCGGAATGTGACAAGTGGAAAAATCTTCTTTTAATTTTTTAGTCAAGTCGAAACCATTCATTCCGGGCATCATTACATCGCAAATAATTAAATCGGGATCGTCATTCATGCTTCGATGAATACCTATATCGCCATCTTCTGCTGTAATTACTTCAAAATAAGGGCTTAGCTTTTCATCGAGGAATTGACGAATATCATCATTGTCGTCGATCACCAAAATTTTATACTTATGATTCAGAATAGGAGAATGAGGCAATAAATCTATTGAAATTTTGTTATCATTTTCCTTGATGAAATCTGAAAGCGGATAAACCTCTTCTCCATATTCTTTTTGCACGATGACGTTTTCATTCAAAAAGTCATCACTGTTGTATATGTCTGATTTCAAGGGAAATTCAACATAGAAAACAGACCCACCACCCATATTTTCTTGAAATCCGGTAGTGCCTTTATGTAAGTTTGTAAATTCATTGACCAGCGAAAGTCCGATGCCGGTTCCCGATGCCGAGAAATTAATTTGCATAAATCTACTAAATAGCAGATTTTGTTTTTCTTTTGGTATCCCGATTCCATTATCAGCAACGGCAATTCGAATACTTTCTTTGGATTCATCTACTTCAACAATTAAACTAATTTTACCCCCACGAGGAGTAAATTTAAAGGCATTCGAAAGTAAATTGAAAACAATTTTATCAACTTTATCTCTATCAATAAATAATGTCAGTTCGGGCAATGCATGAACAAAATTATATTCGATATGCATTTTAGACGATACATTGCTGAAACTATGAAAAATATCATTTAAAAAACCGATTATTTCTGTATTCTGAAGATTGAGTTTTTGTTTGTTATTCTGGAGTTTACGAAATTCTAATAATTGATCAATAAGACGTAGCAAATGAGCTGTATTTTTCTCTAAATCAGTTACTAATTGTTGCAGTGGTTCTGTCATCTTGTTTTTAATATCGGTTAAAGTATCCACACTTCCTTTGATCAAGGTCAACGGAGTCCGAAACTCATGGCTGATATTAGTAAAGAATCGTAGTTTATAATCGGTCAATTGACGTTCGACTTTGATCGCATTGTTTAAATTGTTAAATTTTCTTATCAACTTTAATGCGAAATATCCCAGTGCAACTAAAATCAGGAAGTAAATAAAAATTGCAAAGTCAGTGAGCCAGAATGGAGGATGTATTACAATCAAAAGCTTTGTAACCTGAGCATCCCAAAGTCCTTCACTATTCAGGCTTTTCACCATAAAAATATATTTTCCAGGCGGCACATTTCGATATGTAGCCACATTAACAGATCCGGACAAGTTCCAGCGTTTCTCGAAGTTTTCGAGAATATACATAAATTGGTTGGCTTTTGGATCTCTGAAATTAAGATTGGCAAATTCGATATGAAATACTTTGTCAGACGACTGCAAGTCAATTCTGTCGGAAAAAGTGACAGATTCTTTCAAAGGAGCATTTTTTTTATTTATTTTTGCAGGCTGATCAAAAAGCGAAAATCCGGTAAAAACCACATGATTTGTTTCGTTTTCTGGCATTTTGATATCTGCTGGATTAAACACATAAAAGCCTTTAAGACTTCCCCAAAGCATTTTATTGTTTTTACAGGTTAAACAAGCTGTTTCAGAAAATAAATTAGAAGAGAAATCATCCGAGAAACGATAATATTGAAACAAATTCGTTTGTGGATTCAGTTTTAATAATCCATTTTCTGTACTTACCCATAAACAACCGCTTTTATCTTCCTGAATGCCCATGATATTATCGTTAGCCATTCCCTGTTTGTTGTTGTAAACTTTAAAAATTCCATTTCCAGTGGATGATTCGCCAAGAAATTTATTCACGCCTCCACCGGCTGTGCCGATCCAAATAAAACCCCTTGAATCCTGAAAAATATATCGAACTTCGGGATTACTCAAACAATTTTTACTTTCAACATTGAACGTATAATAACGGAAGTTTTTGGCATTTTGGAGCAATTTATCGGGATTAAACCGCAGTATCCCGTTGGTGGTACCAACCCACAAATCGCCTTTTTTATCCATAAATATATATCGGGCAAAACGCAGCCAATCATCGTTGTCAAAAAATGTACGAAATCCGAGTGTGCCCTTCGGAGTGGTTTTAACACAAACTCCTCCGCCAAATGTAGCTGCCCATAATCTTCCTTGATGGTCTTTAACGATCGAAAAAACAGTGTTGTTACTTAAACTTCCTGCTACAGACTCTTTTTTATAATGTAAAGCATTTGTGATTTTTCCATCTTTGAAGCCTACAATACCATTATTTTTGGTAGCAAGCCAAATTGTACCATCCGGATCCTGCAACATGCTGTATACGTTATACCCATTTTCGTAAACAACCTTTTTATGTGAAAGATTTGAATCATAGATATATAAGTTGCCAGCTTTTGTGGCAACCCAAATATTATGATGTTGATCTTCAAGAAAAGCCCGAATTACATTTCCGCTCTGGAAATTGTGCTGATGATCAGGAAAAAATAGTTGAACGTTCCGGTTTAAAAATGACAATTTGTTTATGCCCATATTTTCAGTTCCAAGCCAAATATTATCGTTTTTGTCAAGAATCATTGATAATAAATAATTGGAAGCCAAACCGTTCTGAGTAGGAGAGTGGGTTAAATGACTTAAATTTCCTGTGCGAATATTATAACAAAACAACCCATTTCCGTAAGTGCTTATCCACACATTATCGCGTTTATCTGCTATAAATTGATAACGTTCTTCATCAATTAGTTTCATGATGAAATCCGGAATTAATTTCAATTTCACAATTTTATTTGTGCTTTTAATCCACAACCAAGCATTCCCTGATAAATTATAAGCTAAAATATCGTGGTTTTCATTTTCAAGGAAACTGACGTTGCCTGATATGTTTTCTCCATAAAAAGAATCAGCCGATGTTACTGATAATTTGATCGGATTAAATATGTAAACTCCTTTTCCAAAAGTAGATATTATTAAACTGTCATTTCTTATTAAAGCAATTTGTGAAACAGTAACTGCTATATTCAAATTAAAATTGTTTTCGAATTTATTCTTTATTAAATCAAATATTTTTACAATTCCTTTATCTGAAATAAGAAATACCTTTTTATTGATTTCGTATGCTTTAATAAAGTTGAGATTTCCTTTGTTTTTAATTGGGTCAGATGTTAATTTGCCTTGAACCAATCTGTTTATTCCTTTTGATGTTAGTATCCAAGTGTTTAACCTGCTATCCTGAAAAATATAATTAACTGTATTTGATAAAATTTGATTAACGGCACTCGTTGCATTATAATGGATAACTTCAATATCTCCATTTTTAAACGAAAATCGGACACAACCCGAAGATACACTTCCAAGCCATACATTTTTCTGATTATCTTCATAATACAAGTTATATCTTAAATACTGATCAGATTTTTTAGTGTATAATTGAACAAAATTATCAATCAATGGGTCGTAACAATGAATAATATCGCTGTAAGTCCGAACCCAAATATGTCCGTAACTATCCAAATGCAACTCTTTAATTTTTCCACTTGATAAGGAATTGGGATTTTGCGCTTCAGGAACAAAAGTTTTTATTTGTATTCCATCATAGCGATTCAATCCATTTAACGAACCGAACCACAAAAAACCCGTTTTATCTTGTATTATGCAACGTATCGTGTTGTGCGACAAGCCATTATTGGATGTTATATGATCAATAATCGGCTGAATTTCACCATAAGTAACATGCGAGAATAAGAGAATAAACAGGAGGATGAATTTAGTTTTGAGGAAGTGCATAGTACGATAAGATTTCCATTATGTTGGACGGATTTACAATTGGCAAAGATAGAAATTATTACCTGATTATAAATAAAAAAAACAGAAAATTTAGTCCTGAAAAGTTTCTCGCGATTGAAATCGATATTGCGATAAAACAGTATGAAATAAGAAAAAAGTCCTGATTTCAGATTAAATCGTTATGTATTACTATCCAAGTTTGCTGGATAAGTTCATTTATTTGGTCTGGAAGAAAAATATTTACATCTATTGGTTCATGCACAATCATTTCAATAAGGCCGGGATGAACATTCAAACTATTTCGATGAAGCCGGTCATAACTACCTCTAATAGTGATTGGTACAATTGGCAACCGCAGATCGGTGGCAATTCGGAAAGCACCTTTTTTAAAACTTCCCATTTCTCCGTTACGAGTACGTGTTCCTTCGGGAAAAATGACTACCGAAACGCCATCTTTTAATTGAGCTTCAGCCTTTTCGATGCTATGTTTTGCTGCAATTAAATTGGAACGATCCATAAAAATATGACCTGCCGACTCGCAAGCTATACCTACCAATGGTATTTTTCGTAACTCAGCCTTCATTATCCATTTGAAAATAGATGGTAGCCAGCCATATATTACAAAAATGTCGAAAATGCCTTGGTGATTACTTACCAATATGTACGATTGTTTTGAATCTAAATATTCTAACCCGGAAATTTTTACGTTGATAAATAGAAGCGTGCAAAATGATTTCGCCCACCAGCGTGCCGGTAAATATGAAACCTGTCGATTGGGTAACAAAGGAGATAGTATAATTGTGAAAACTGAAGTAAAAATAGTGATAATCAATAGAATAGGAAAAGCAATTATCCACTGATAAAGAATAAAAAAGAAGTTATGTTTTGATTTCATACTGTGTGAATTAAATATTAGAGAACAATCAAACTCCCAAAAAAATGGGATAAATAGTTAATATTCAGTTCCTCTGATCAATTTGAGCTTCAATTTAAAATTACTTAACTGACTTATAAACAATCCAATAACAACGATAAAAATGCCTAACCAACGAATTGAACTTACTTTTTCACCCATGAATATCCACGCAAATAATGCTGTAAAAACAGGAATCAGGTTGATAAAGACATTGGTACGTGCCACGCCGATTTGTCTGACAACACCCGCGAACAAAACAAATGCCAGTACCGATGCAAATACAGCCAACATAAAAAGGGCACTCCAAGCCTCAAAACTAACATGTATATAAGGAATTGTACGTAAATCGGTAATTAAAAAGGTGGGTATAAAAAACAATAATCCTATTGCACTCTGATAAAAAACGACATTGATGGTTGAATAATGGGTTGATATCTTCCTTAAAGTGGTAACATATAAGATTGCAGACAAAACAGCCAGAAAAAGCAACGTAATACCTAACGGGTTAGTAGTTAATCCTTTTTGCGGTTCATAAATTACCAAAAATACGCCACATAACGAAACTAAAATGCCCACTATGTTTGTCCAGCCAATTTTTTCGTGCAATAATAAATAAGCCAAAACAGGTGCAAACAAAGGAATTGTTGAAACAATAACTGAAGCTAAAGTTGAGTCAACTAACGTCAATCCATAAGTCTCGCCAATGTAATACATAAACGGTTCAAAAAAAGCCATCAATATAAACCATTTTCTGTCCTCATGGCGTATAGTTTGAAATTTTCCCGAAAAATACGAAACAATGAACAGCAAAACCGAAGCTATCAACAAACGAAGAGCAATCAAGGTTACAGGATGGAAGGACAGAATAGCCACACGCGTCCAAATAAACGAAACAGACCAAAATATCATTGCAAGCAAAATAGCCCCATACAATTTAATTTTTTGCATAGTTCTTCCATTAAATCATTCTACGTCTTTTTTC
Organism: Bacteroidota bacterium; assembly: GCA_021779195.1. GTDB lineage: Bacteria > Bacteroidota > Bacteroidia > Bacteroidales > Paludibacteraceae > Paludibacter. The sequence continues at coordinate 55,423 of JAJYBB010000013.1, forward strand.
TTCCATATTAGTTTACAAGCATATAATTGCAACAAAAAGATTTTAACGCATATATTTACTAATTCTGAATTGATGTAATTGTATCGAGTTCTTTCAAAATTGTATCCCATGTTTGTTCATTCATTTTAGCCCCAATCACTTCAATTACACTTCCCGAAAGGAGTGAACCTAAATTACCACAGGTTTCAAGCGAATAATCGTTTGCCAAACCAAATAAAAATCCAGCAGCGTACAGATCGCCTGCTCCGGTTGTATCAACCACTTTTGCTTTGCGAGGGTTTATTTTTATTTTAACATTATCTGATTTAATGAGCGAACCTTCTTTACCAATTTTAACAACTGCTATATTACAAAATTCTGCAATTTGATGTAATGCCTCATTTGGTTCATGCTTGGTAAATGCTCGTGCTTCTTCTTCGTTGGCAAACACAATATCAACAAATTGAGAAATGATTTCCTGTAAAAAATCCAAGTTTGCTTCCACTACATTATAGCTCGCTAAATCCAAAGAAACTGTAAGACCTGCTTGTTTTGCCAAGTATACTGCTTGTCGAATTAATTCATGATCTTGCACCAAATAACCTTCGATATGAAAAATATCATATCCTTGAAACATATCAATGGTTAAATCAGAAGCGTTCATTTCTGATGAAGCACCTAAAAAAGTGCATAGTGTCCGCTCGCCATCCGGCGTAATCAGTACAGTACATCTACCTGAAGGTGAACTGCTTTCAAACAAAATAGGGGTAACTCCGTTTTGAATAGTATCATTTTTAAAGAAAGTACCCACTTCATCATTACCAATTTTTCCTACGAATCCTGTTTTACCATGCAATTTTGCAATCCCATTAATCGTATTCGAAGCAGAGCCTCCTGTAACCATAATTTTTGAAAATTGATTTACCGACCGACTTATTTCGGCTGATTGAAGATTATCTACCAACTGCATACCACCTTTCATTAAATGAAGGGAGGTCAATAAAACCTCATCATCAATTTGCAACAAAATGTCTGTCAATGCATTACCCATTCCTAAAATTTTTTTCATAAAATTATCCGTGTTTTTTCTGCAAAGATATTGCATATTTCAATAAATCCTATTACTTTTGCAACGCATTTGAAGAAAAAATGTAACCGTAAATTCTTCCTTAGCTCAGTCGGTTAGAGCATCTGACTGTTAATCAGAGGGTCCTTGGTTCAAGTCCAAGAGGGAGAGCGATTAAAAAAGCTAAAACGCATAAAATAAGCGTTTTAGCTTTTTTGTTTTATGATTAAATGAATTGCATTAGTAATCTTAAAATTGTTTTTTTTCCACTATTTGCGCAAGACAAGGCTGTAAATATGAACCATCGCTTTCAAATTTCTTTAAACATGGCTTGGAAAATTGTATTTTAAATTCTTGATTTTTCAGATTCAATTTAAATTAATAATCAAATTTGTGAATCATCTCGTAATTTTGAGATAATTTTAATGATTAGTGCTGAATAGAACATATATAAATAACTGTAAGTTGTTGAGAAAAGATAAACTTGAGTTTTTTGAACTTTTTTGGAAAGTACATGTTTTTAATAAAATTGCATCTTGAATCAAACTGTTTTTTGAATGATTTTACTTCAAAAAATGGTTGAAATCCGCAAAACTAATAATTAACTTAATTGCATAATTTAAAATATCATCTGTGAGTAAATTTATCCTAATCAACCTATTTGTATTATTTTTTTATTCATCAACCCTTTTCTCGCAAACAACCGATGAAGCAAAAAAATCATATCTAAATGCTAAAATTAAATATACTACCAATTCAGTATGGTTGGGGCGATCTGATTCTATTGTAACACCTGTCTTCGGTTTGTCAGCCGGCTATCATTTCAATTTTGGAGCGTATCTAAACACTGAAATGAGTATTATTCCAAGCCGTCAAATTGATATTCTTGATCTAACTACCGTTCAGGCTGGATATGGGTTTTCAATTATCAAGGATGTTTTTGATGCTGATATTTCATACACGCATAATTTTTATAGCCAATACAGTACACAGGTAGGTTCGGAGGTTATAGGAACGGCTACTGCTGATTTATCGTACGATTTTGATTTGGTTCAATTGTCGGTTAATGGAGAATTCAGTTTCGGATCATCAAGCGACATCGGAATCAGTTCGTCTTTAAGTAAAAGTATTGACATAGAATTTAAAAAGGGAAGTTCGTTAAATATCACTCCAACTGCCACTGCCTATGCGGGAACACAAAATTTATATGCCGTCTATTTGGTTACGCGATCGCAAAAAGCAGTACATGGAAAGAATTCACATACTGCTAAATCTTCGTCCAAAAACCCACATGCTTCAGTAAATTCATCTGCAACAATCACGACAACAACTACTGTAACGCAGGAATACGCAAGATTTAATATGCTTGACGTAGATGTTTCATTGCCGATAAGTTATACGTACAAGAAATTCACTTTTGCCATAACACCCGTAATGGCTATTCCTTTAAATGTCCAATCGGGTGAGTTTACGAGCAAACCGTTTTTTGTCAGTTTATCAGTAGGTTATAAAATTTAACAGGATAATTAATTCAGGTTTCCTAAATTAAAATAATTTGCAGGAATGGCGGAATCCAACTGAATATCCAGAATGGAAATTTTAGTTCCCACCCCATCTTTCAGCATATCTTTATAGGTAAAGGACATCGGAAACCAACGCCCCTGAACTTTTTGTATATTCGATAGTGTGGTGCGTTTGAGCAGTTTACCGCTTTTGGCAAACATTTCAATTTTTAGCGGCACGTAGTGTTCTTTGTCAACCCACATTTTCTGTCTGTAATAAGTAATATCTGCAATGATTGCTGTAAGCGTTACAATCCAACAGGTTCGGCTATCAATGCTTTCTTCGCCGGTTACATCAGCTTTATATCGGTGCAGTAATGGAGTGTCGTTCATCAAATCTTCATAGGACATATCGCTACCCATAACCGATTGGCGTAACATGTGTCCTGAAATTTGAATCGTTCGGTCGGTCGATGGAGAATAAATCCACAACTGGTTTTCGAGTTTCAGCATTTTAGTGCCTTTTTCGCGTGCTGGAGCTAAATATTCGGTGTATGCTTTGTGATCACCTTCACTATAAGTTTTTTCAACCATGGTTCGCGTAGCACGCGATCCGGCTATTTCCATTTTTGCAGTAACCACCCGGCTTTTTGATGACATGTTGTTATCTACTTTATCGAGAATGGATTTCCCCGAAGGGTAATTCTGAGCATTTGAAATAGTGGTAATCAGTAACAATGATAAACTAAATTTTAATGATTTCATATTTTTTAATTGTAAATGAATTATTGTTAATAAATCAAGACTCCAATTCTTTAAATAGATTGGCTGTCTGACGTTTGTAGATCCCTATTCCGGCCAACATAGCCCCAATCACCGTTGAAATAATTCCCGGGATAAACCCGATAAAATAAGTAGTAGCAGTAATATGTGCCCGTAACACGGTGGGCAACATAAAGGTAGAATCTTTCATCATTTCACTCGTGTCAATTCCGTATTTTTCCATAAAATACGAAATAAATAATCCGAGTAGCACACCGATTAATGAACCGATAATGCCAACCAGTAATGATTCGGCAACCAGTGAACGGTAAATTTCGTGCTTACTTTCGCCTATTGCCAGCCGTAAACCAAATTCACCATAGCGGCGCAATCCGCCTATCAAACCGGCATTCCAAAGTACTACAGCCATTGCAATAATAAATACCATGATAATAATCTTTTGCACTTCATTGTCATAAGCTACAAAAAATCCCATATTGTTCATATCGCTTAAAGGCAACATTTCAGGAGCATATTTGTCTTTTGAAGTAGCATATTGTTTGTTGAAATTATCGGCATAGGTAATTGCCATCTTATCATCATAACGCTTCCCTCTAAAGAAACCCAGAATCTCACCTGCAGCATTTTCCATATTCAGGGCTGAACGCACGTCGGATATATCGGCTATCATCGTACCCCGATCGAGTACATTTATACCAAAATGCAAGGTGCCTGAAACATGAAAATTGTACATAGCCATATCGCCATACATACTGCTGGAAATCAGAGTAACTTCATCGCCAAGCTTTAGATTCATTTTATGAAATAGCTGGTCGCTTAACAATATTTCATCTGGTTTGTTGGGAAATCTTCCACTTACAAGGTTATTTCGCAGATTCATACGGTCAATCTCTTCATTTGATTTTAGTAATGAAATCCCCATTCCGGTAACATTTCCCTGCGAACGAGTATGTCCTTTGCTGTCAGGGGCATCCAATAATCCTGCAAATTGAATTCGTTCTGCCCAAGTAACGTCGGGATATTGTTTATTCAATTTTTGTAATAGTGTATCCACGCCCAGCAATGCCATATCATTTGGCATTTGAGAAATATTCTGATTGTATGCGCGGGTCATTACTTTCACATGTCCTGTCGTAAAATTGGCTGATGCTTCAATGCTGTCGCCCATCACTCCATTCATATACGATTGAAGAAAGACAGTCATCATCACTCCCAATGCCACCACAATAATAGGCAACAAACTCCGACTTTTGTCGCGCATAAGTCCATCAAATAAAAACTTTATCATAATGCTTTCCCCCTTATGGCATCTGTTGGTTTCATGCGGGCAATTTTTCGAGCCGGCAAATAACTTACAGCTGCTGTTATTACAATTATAAAAATTATAGTGCCAAAAATCAGATTTGGCGTGAATACCGGATACATTCTGTCATCCATTGGAATGCCGAAACTACTGGTGTCCATCCCAAAACTAAGACCTTTCAGTGCATAGTAAATAAAAAGAGGTAATCCATATAATGTGCCAGCAACGATAGCCAGTAGGGCATTCAAAGTGCCTTCGAGCGTGAAAAGCCCTACCACCTGTGATTGTGTCATTCCCAATGCCACAAATGTTCCGATTTCGCGCTGACGACGAAAGATTGAGAGGGTTTGTGTGTCGAAAATAGCTATGAGAGCCAGCATAAGAAAGATGAAATAAAATATACTGAATCCTGTTGATTTGGCTTTTACAAGTGCTACTGTTTGTTTTGTCATTTCAATCTGATCTTTAAATGGCCAGGCTGTTAATGTCTGGGTAGCAACCTGATCCGATTTTATCAGGATTGTAGCAGCATTTGGTTGCAGGGTCATTTTCTGCAATTGTTTCAGTGATAACCATATTTGTCCAACATCTACTGTGGGTACCGGAGTTTTAAAAATTCCAGCTATCCGTATATCCACAGCTTCAAATGTTCCGTTTACATCGCGCCAGCGAAGTGTAACGATGTCGTTAACTTTTAAGTTAGTTTGTTTAGCCATGTTCATTCCTATAATAACAGGAATATCAGAGCTGTTTTTGCTTTTTAAAAGATTAGTTGGCAAAGCTAATAAATGTTGATCGGCTCTGATGCCTTTCAAAAGAGTGCTAAACATATGCCCACCAGGATAAATAGTTCCTTGACTAATGAGTATAGGTTCTAACTGATGTGCTGCATATTCTGATTTGAATGTAACTGGCAGTGCAGATGCGCTTGAATCAATCGAAAAAGGGTCATAGGGATCATATTTTTGGTTCCAATACTGACCTCCGGCAATTTCCCATTTCACGGCATCTTTCACTGCCTGTCGGTTCCAGCCTTCGAGTAATCCCTGCATAAAGATAATCAAAACAAACGAAAACGATAGCACAAACACGTTGAGCCATGTTTTCAGTCCGTTACCGATTAAACTTCTGAGAGCTGTTTTTATTAGTAGCATGATTTCTTGAATTAAGTTGAGTTATTTTTTTGCGTAAGCTGTCAGATTGACTTGATCAATCAACGGCTTTATCTTCTACAATCTTTCCGTCTTTCAACCTGATAATCCGGCGTAAATATCCAATTACTTTTTCATCGTGCGTAGCAAATATAAAAGTAGTTTTCAGTTCAGTATTCAATTTTTCCATGGTTTGCAGTATGTTATGTGAATTTGCAGAATCTAAATTAGCTGTGGGTTCATCGGCCAGTACTAATAATGGACGTTTTACCATTGCACGGGCAATGGCTACCCGTTGGCATTCACCCCCTGATAATTGAGATGGTCGTGAATTTACTTTTTCGGTCAGACCAACCCATTCTAATGTTTCCATGACACGTTTTTTACGTTCTTCTGTATTCATTTTCAACAACAACAATGGAAATTCTACGTTTTCGAAAACGGTATATACAGGCAACAGATTGTAATTCTGGAAAATAAAGCCGAGTTCTTCCTTGCGGAGTTGTGCCGCTTGTCGAGGCGAGAGCTTACCGACTGATTTGTTCAGAACAATAACCTCTCCTTCCGAAGGAATATCCAGCGAACCGATAATATTCAACAATGTGGTTTTCCCTGAACCACTTGGACCAACCAATCCTGCAAACTCGCCTTCTGAAAATTCTATATTAACTCCATTCAAAGCCGTAAATATTCCGGTTCCGATTGGGAAATTTTTTACGAGGCTCTTTACTTCTACAATTGTTTTCATGTAATTAATTTTTATTAAGTACTTTACATTATTTAAAAATTTGTATTATTTCTTATTTTAAAAATTATAATTTACCATCAATTGAATTCCTTTTCCGGCAAACAAATTATTTCCCTGGGCTTGAACATTCAGCAGTTGAAAATTATCCGGATTCCAAAAACCAATGACATACAGACTCCAGTTATCATATATTCTACTCCAGCTAACGTAATTACACCACAACTGCGGATCAGGAACATAAAAAATCATTGCCGAAAGATTGTCGAGAATCGAAACAGGATAAGTAAACATACTTCCAATCAAATTCAAGGTGGTGCCACCTGTAAGGAATTGAAGTCCGACGTGATATCTGAAATATTCTACTGTCATTCCAAGCCCGTTTCCAATTCCGAAAGTATAATCGGCCCCCACGTTCCATGCATCCTGAATAGGATAAGGATTAAATGTATATTTTTGCGTAAGGGTTACACTCGATTCGAACCACAGTCCGATACCGACATCCCATTTACCATCCAATCCTATCTTCCCTTCATTTAGAAGGGTCTGATCATTCCAAATATTTGATTCCCAATTACGAACCTGAATTTTTCGGTAATTGGTACTAAGTGCTATTTGTCCAGTGCCGACCGGCATTTGGAGGCGTCCGCCTACTTCTGGTTTCCATTGAGCTGTGCCGTAGAATTCATATCCTTTAGGATTTTTATTGCCAATTAAACCCCATAACCAAATGTTGGCATTGTTTTGAAAAAAATACTTACCTAGTAATCCATAAACCCCATCCGTAAGTTGTAATGGATCACGCACATCCAGTCCGTCAAACCACATGAGTGGACGAAACATTTTTGCAGAACCAAAGTTGATCTGTTGCAACCCGGCACGCAATTCCCAGTTTTGTCCTAAATATCGAGCCCAAACCCGATATGGTTTTAATTGTCCCATAACAGAGTCGTATTGAAGTCCTGAAAAATTTGCAGTTCCGTTGATATTCATCGAGGCTTCAAAATCTATATTCGATTGAGTTGCCAATGCAAAATTTCCGGTTAATGTCGGTACAAAACGTCCGCCAAACTGAATGCCGAACGGGTTTTGAAACTGCCCGATTCCCCAGGCCGTAACCTGTCCGTTAAATGAAATATGCGTTGAATCAGTCCTTTCAGCCTTTAGAACTAATCCATTCAACAGAAAAATGAGTACAATTAATTTACTGCGCATTCTTGGTTCTTTGTTCTTTGTTCTTGGTTCTTATTTCACCGGCATAATACCATAAAGTGAATATTCAGCCAATTGTCTGGTCATTGATTCTGCATCGGGAAACATGGCAATTAATTCCGGCATGCTGCAGAAGTCTCCCAATTTCTGGATAATCCACATAACGAAATCCAGATTCAGATCCGGATTCATTTCGCCTTTTTCCTGGGCAAGCCTGAAAAATTCCCGCGACAAGTCCATTGATTCTTTCATGAATTTCTGAAAATAATCTGACACTTCGCCTGCATCCGGACTGTATAAATCGGCAATAAATTCGAGCGATATGGTCTCACTGAATTTGAGTTTCCTGTCCAGCATGATTTTCATTTTTTCTCCAAATGAAATATCGGATTCAATGACTTTCAGATTTTCGGATTTCAGATTTTCGATGGTTTCACTCAAAATAAATAAAACCAACGCGTTCTTATTTTCATAAATCGTATAAAACGTTTTCCGACTGACGTTTGCCTTTTTGCAAATCTCGTCAATTGTTACTTTTTTAAATCCATGCTTCCAAAAAAGATCTTTGGCTTTATACTCTATTTGTTGTTTTTTAGTTAATTTCATTTGATTTGGGATACGTTATTGCGACAAAGTTACAAAATTTATTTATAATACAATAATATGTTACCCTTTTCTGAATTATTATTATTTTCTGAACATCAGGATTTGAAAATGTATGATCGAAAGCTGTTGTGTATTATAGGGTTGTCAAATATTAAACGCTGTGAAATAAAAAAAATGCCCACAGCATTGTGAACATTTTAAAATTGGTATGAAAAGCATTGCTTTTGCGAAAGGAGTATTATTTTTTTATAATCTTTTGAACAGCTCTTCCTTTTTCAGTCGTTACTTCAACTAAATACATTCCTTTATTCAAGTTGCTTATATTTAGTTCATTCTGATGTTTGTAAGTGTCGACTAATACGCCCTGTAAATTATAAATTTTTACATAATTGACATTTGTAGAAGCCGAAATTAAAAGATTTCCGGAGGTAATTGAAGGATAAATTGTACAATTGCTGTCGTAAACCGGATTTAAACTTGTCGGAAAATTAATAATTCTGTCAGTATAGATTAGTAAATCGCCTGGTTGCATTTGTAATGTCATGTTTGGATTTGACACTACGAATTGTTGACCCGTAAGAACATTAAACCAAACACCTGTACTTGGAAAAGCTGGATTGGCAGTAATTGCCGAAGTGCTAAAATTACCTAAAACGACCATATTTAAATCAGAAGAAGTCAGCTCGATGCGTCTGCCTGCAGCCCAATCGTTAGCGGTAACAGAATAATTGAAATTACCTTGTGTGAATGCATTGGGATACATTTTACGAAGGGTAATAATTTTAGAAGCAGCATCAGAAGCGGTTTTTCGCAAAGGCAAACTGAGCCAGTTCCATGCAGGTTGTTTCGGGTTGGTGCGTCCGCCATTTGAGTTGATCGAATAATCATATCCCATTTCTTCAAATTCCCAAAGCATTTTAGGCCCTGGAAGCAGCGTTGTAAATGCAATGTTAGTAGGTATCCGGCTTAAACGTGCAACAGAATCGGTAGTCAAATTGGCTGCTCCATAAGTCAATGCTTTGTAAAAATTTCGTTCTTCGTCATGACTTTCAGCATATCCAACCCATTGACGGGGAGTCGTAATCATGCCCGAAAAATCACTGCTACTTTGATATCCCATTGCTGATTGGCTATAAGAATTATTAATGTTTCGCCAGAGATACATACCTTTTGAAGCATACATATTTTCTTCGGCATTTCCATCACTGCTACTTCCATACCCTAAGAACTCTAAAATAAACATGACATCTCCTTTAACCGATTTTGCCGCATTGTAATAATCAGTTAAATTATTTACCCTTGATTGATCATAATTGCTTACCGCTGGCTCTCCAGTAGTAACATTTTGAGTAAATCCTTTTGCTAAATCCATTCGATAACCATCTACATGATATTCGGTAATCCAGTATTTTAAAACCCGTTCGAAATATTGTTTTGTCTCTGAAGAATTATGATTGAAATCATTGTAAACGCTATATGGATGTGGTGCTACAGGATTCATCCATGGATTATTGGCAGCAGGACGATTGTTGACCGAATCCCAATACAATTCGGCAAACGGGCATAACCCGGATGCCTGATTGAACACCATATCTAGAATGACAGCAATACCTCGTTTATGGCATTCGTCAATAAATTTTTTGTACATTTCAGGTGTACCATATGCTTTGTCGGGTGCAAAATAATGGTTGGGGTTGTAACCCCAGGAATTATTTCCGTCAAATTCCTGAATAGGCATTAATTCGACGGCTGTTATCCCAAGATTTTTAAGATAATCCAATTTTCCGATAGCTGCCTGTAATGATTTTTCAAAAGTGAAATCGCGCAGCAGTAATTCGTAAATCACCATATTTTCCCGTGAAGGCATTGTGAAGTTTGTTATTTCCCAGTTATAAGGTGTTTTTGCTGTTTGCAACGTTGCCACTAAGCCGGTTGTTTTACCTGCCGGATAAGGTTTTAAATTTGGGAAGATCGTGGCGTATTGATTGATCCATTGGTCGTTCCAAGGATCGAGCACCAATTCAGTATAGGGATCGGTTACTCGCAAATTTCCATCAACTAAGTACTGGAATCCATAGAGTTTTGAGGGAGTTAATTTATTTAAAGTAATCCACCAATAGTCACTATCTTTGTACATTTGATAGGAATTGAGTTGTGTCCAGTTATTGAAATCGCCGATTACAAATACGTTATTTTTCCCTGGAGCATACAAGATTAGCGTAACTGTAGAGTCGTTAATATAATTAATACCATCAGGTAAACCGGCTGGTCTGGAGGCGTTTGTAACCGGAGTTGGTACGCATACTTGAACGGTATCGGCAACCTGAACTCCACTTAAATTTGCAGTTGCAATTAAAGTATAGTCATTTGCCGAGGCAAAAGTATATGGATAGGATAAAGTAGTGGCTGCGGAAGCAGTTTGAACTGTAGTTCCGTTAATCGAAAGGCTCAAATTGGCTGCCAAGGAGGAACTAAATTGCAGGTTCAGATTTGTTCCGGCAGCGACTGCCTGACTGGAAGACGGTGTAGTGAACAAAACGTTTAATCCTGCTGAATAGACAGGAACAAAAATATCGCCTCCTGAAGCAGTTTTTCCTGTTTTTGAACCATCGGCATTTCTGAAAACCAAGGCAATTTGTTTAATGGTTTCCGTTGAAGGCACTCCAAGAAAAGTTCTGATATCAGGACTTATGGTAAGTTTCCATAGATTGGTTCCAATGTTAATCAATGTATTCTTGGTGATATTTGCTTGGGCTAAATTATTGACAGGTGAAGTTGATGGCCAAGGAGTGAGCACATATTTCCAATCAGTAGAGGTTAAACTTTTGTCGGTAATGACCCCAATATGGGCATATACTCCCGATGTTAATCCCATCAAGCCTTTACTTCCTTGAGAAGCATCGAAAATGATATCGAATGACATTCCACTTTGGGTAACAAATACCGGATTGGTTGTAACTTGCGCTTTTAATACCGGAAAAAATAAAATAATCAGACTTAACGAAAAAAATTTTCTTCTAAAGTTTTTCATGTTATAAAGCAAGTTTATGATCGGATAATTGTGTAAATTAGAGTGAAATTAGAGCTTTGAAAATTAAAAAAAAGGATGGCGGTAATTATAAAAGTAAAATTTAAAAATTATAAAAACAGGAAAAAGTTGAGTTGATTTTAAAATAATATAAATCAATGATTTATGATTAAATCTAAATTCCATTCTCCTCTAAACATGGCTCCATTTTACATTGATTTAAGTTGGGCTAAAAACAATGAAAAGAACTTTTCAAGCAGTAATTTAGTTTCGAGAATAACTAATTTTTAAAAAATGGGCTACACAATTGTATCGCATAGCCCATTTAATGAGTTAATTTGTAGAATTATTGAACAATTACTTTTTGTGTTGCGCCATCAACGCGTATGATATACATGCCGTTGTTCAGAGCTTTAGAAGTAAATAGTCCATTCAGCTGTTTAGATTCGATCATTTGACCATCGATAGAAAATACTGTTACATTGGATTGTACACCATCAACAATAATTGAACGATGATTTGTATAAATTCTATATTTATCTAAGTTGATTTGTTGAACAGCAGTAGTAGTCCATGCACCAATTGTATCAGTAAAGTTTGTTGCAATTTGAGCATCAGCCACGCGACCTGCAGCAGCTGTATTATCAACTTTTACTTCAATGGAAGCAGCATCTGCTTTTAAATAATAATTGTAATTAAAGATATCGACACCAGGTACTGAAAAAGAGAAAGTTCCATCATTATTATTAGTTCCAGCTATGAAATCAGAATTTGCCCCACCATTTAAAGAACCCATAACATAAGCAGCCGTCGTATTAGCCGGAACTTTTGCTTTCAAGGTTACAGTTTTCAAATTGGCGGCGCCTGGGTAGATGCGTTTAAATGTCAATGCAGGTGCAATTGGAGGATTTGCAGTTGGATCGCCTACGGCATCAAACAAGATGGATGGTTGAGTAGGGTCTGTATACGAATCATTTCCTTGTACTTGCTGATAAATCCATGATGGACCGGTAGTAATCTGGAATGCTAACGACCATGCATTAGAAGTGTAAATTTTAACATTAAACAAATTGCCGGCTGTAGTACTGTTAGCTGCATCTAATGTCATTTTTGTAGATGTAGAATCTTGTTTTCCAACAAACCCTGGAGTTGCCCAACCATTAAAATTACCGGTACAATACGCTTCTTTAACTGTTGTAGGAGCCCATAGGCTGATTGTAAAATATCCAGGAACAGGAGCAACATTTTTCCAAACCGAAGCCCAGTAAACAACAACATCAGTTTGAGGTGATGTCCCTGCATAAGTGTTGTTTCCTAATTCAGTACCATCGGCAGCTTTCATTACATAAGCCCAATCAGGACCGCTAATATATTTATAGTTAATAGTAGCAAGTGTTACAGTTTTATCTGTAAAAGTACTTTCGTCCAGGGTAACTGTGTAATGCGTGTTATCTACCTTTTGGCAATCGATGGCTCCTGCTGCATTCCATCCGTTAAAATTACCAACGATCATACATCTGTTTGTCTGATGATGTCCATCCGAACCACCGTCATTTGGAACGGTTACATTAAAAGTGGCTGTAGCAGCCGTAGCATACTGAAAGGCAAACAATAAGCCGATCAGCAAAGAAGAAAAAGTAAATTTTGTTTTCATGATGTTTCTTTTAAAATTATTACTTGAAAAAATTGATTTTGAGTGAGTAAAAGTATATGATACGAATATTAATTCAAACTGCATCGAAAAAAAATAGATAATAATTTGCCGCAATCGTTTGCAATTAATCAATACTATGTCTAAAAATAGATCTTTCAGATTTAAATATCAGTGAAGTTTTGTGTTCATAAGCTTCACTGATATTCCGTAAAAAGCATTAATATCCAGGAGTCGGGGTTAGATTTGGATTCGCATTTAAATCAGTTGCCGGTATCGGGAAGATATTATATTTGGCATCAAAATCTGAACCGGCAGCAACTCCATTTTTCCAGTCCCATTCGTAACCGGTATTTCCTCCAAATTGATGGAAACGTATTAAGTCCATTCGTCTTCGTCCTTCGAAAAAGAATTCGCGTGCCCACTCATCAATAATATCTTGTTTGGATAAAGAAGTTAAAGGAGTGGTTTTGCCAGCTCTGGCTCTCAAAATATTAATTGCCCCGATAGCAGTTAATCCTCCACTAGGAGTAGCCCCGTTGTATACTGCTTCGGCATATGTAAGATATGCTTCAGCTTGTCGCATAAATGGAATATCCATATCGGGCCAGGTTGTATCATGGGTTTTTCCACCATCTGCCCTAAGATTTGAAAACTTAATGACTGAATAACCTTGAGTAAAAGTATTACTTACGATCCCCATTGTACGAGCAATTGTATTGATACTATCTTTTGTAGGGTCAAGTTTACTTTTAATAATAACTCCGCCTTTTAGAAATAAAGCCCGACTGTCCTTAACTGATAAAGTAGGTGCTTTTGCTGTTGTCAAGTCATTATTGTCAGAGAAAACGGCAAGTCCCGGGAAAAATTTCTTAACTAAGGTTGCTCTTGCCCTTGCACAACTCCATTGTGATGATATCCCCCAACCAGGCATGTCGGGACTATGTGTGCCGGCAATTAAAAATTCAGAACCGCCCCAATTTATAGTTTGTACACCATCTTGTGCAATTGGAAAAATGATTTCATTTGGAGCTTTATTTACAGTTGAACCATCTATGACACCAGCATTATCGCCCATAAATAATTGTCGAAATGTTGGACATAAAGAATAGCCAGAACTTGGAACTCCGGCATCCGGTCCTATCACTTTTGCGGCATAAATTGCAGCAGAATCCCATTTGGCAGTTCCTGTGTATACCTCGGCATTTAAAAACAGTCTTGAACGTAAAAGCCAGTTAGCTACGACATTAACTCTGTAATAAGGCTTGGTTTCACCAACTTGATACATGTCAGGTTCACAAGCTGCAAGTTCATTATCCACATATGTAAAAAGATCTTTTCTTTTAATAGGGAATGCGGCGGCTTGTAAAGTAACTTTTTCCGTGAAAGGAACATTATCAAACATATCCAAAAGATAGAAATAATTCAAAGCTCTCATAAAACGTGTTTCAGCCCGTTGTCTTTTTGTTATTGCATCTGTTTTTCCTGCCGTTTTTTCGAGAAAATGATTACAAAGCGTAATGTTGAAATACAAACGACCATAAAGTCCTTTTAATAAAAGGTTTGACGAGGTCCAACTGTTGTATTGTAATTCTGGTATACCTGTATCGTTCCATGCCCACAATGCTTCATCTGTGGTAAGTTCATTTACATTCCAGATAGAGCGGTAAAAAGCCGAAAACCCTTCATCCACCCCAACAACATCTGGATCGCCGGCAGGTGCAGTTTGACCTGTTACTGCTAACGAGGAGTAAATTTTTGCAAATACTTGATCTTGATTAAATATTTGAGTAACACTTGGGTCAATAGGGATAACATTCAAGTCATTAACGCAAGAAGTCAAGCTTACAGTTAAGACGAAACCCAAGGCTGAAATTAATATTTTTATATTTTTATATTTCATAATTGTAATTTTTAAAATATTGAAGATTAGAAATTAAGGCTTACTCCAACCATTGTTATCATTGGTCGAGGATAAATGTTATTGTCAATTCCACCAAAAATTTCAGGATCTAATCCTTTGTAATTTGTGATCACAAATGGATTCTGGACAGAGGCATAAATTCGTCCGCTTGAAATGGCTTTAAAAAGATTTTTAAAACTATAACCCAGGGTAATATTGTCGCAGCGAACAAATGAAGCATTTTGCACATAATAATCAGATTTAAAATAATCTCCCAGATTAGCTCCGGTGAAATTAGTTACAAGGGCTGAAGATTGAATATTGCTAAAGGCACCAGCCGAATAAACATTACTGATTGAGATATTAGCATGCGATGCTGCAACATCATTATATACATAATTGCCTATGTTCGAACGAAGCGTTATTCCCAAATCAAAATCTTTATATGTGAATTTTGAAGTAAGCCCCATGGTTACATCAGGAGTTGGATTATGATAGAAATATCTATCATCTCCATTGATAATTCCATCATGATTTCTATCTACAAATTTGCCGGGGATGGGCTTACCGGTAATGCTATCAAAGACTTGTTGGTATACATAGAAAGAACTGGCTGCATATCCCACAGCATGAGCCTGAATATTATTTCCTACTCCACTCGATATTCTACCTGTTTCGACAACGTAATTTGCTTTTGTACCGCTAATTAATTTGATAATCTGATTTTTATTGTAGGTTACATTGTATCCAATTTCCCATTTAAAATCCCGAGTTGAAATAGCATTGGCATTCACTGAAAATTCTAGCCCATCATTTTTAAGGGATCCTATATTGCTAATAACCTGATTACTGAAATTTGATCCAGCCGGTATCTCAACTGTATTGAGCAAGTTAGTTGTAATACGATGATAATAATCCAATGAAGCTGTGATGCGTGAATTAAGAATTCCAATATCCATACCTGCATTATAGGTGGCGGTTTGTTCCCATTTTAAATCGGAGTTATAAACGACGGGTTTATACGTTATTTGATACTCACCGTTGGCTCCAAGTGGATAATAAGCCCCTGTTTTGCTTACTGAATAAACAGGAATATAAGGATAATCACCTTGGTTGATGTTCTGTTGACCAGTAACTCCATAACCCAATCGCAGTTTTAAATCGGAGAAGGTATTGTTATTTTTTAAAAAATCTTCTTCATTTATCTTCCAAGCTAATGCCGCAGCTGGGAAAAGACCCCAACGATTTGCAGGTGCAAAGCGGGATGAACCATCATCGCGTAAAGTAAATGTTGCAAGATATTTATTATTGAATGAGTAATTTAAACGTCCGAAAAATGAAACTAATAAATTTTCAGATTTCCATACATTGGCTGTATAGTTGTAACCACCAATGTGACCTGTTGTCGCATCCACAATATTGGTTTCAAGTCCCTGATATTCATTGCTCCCTTCGTGATGAAATTTTTGCCATTCATATCCGGCCATTACGTCAAACTTATGTTTTTCAAATTCTTTGGAATATTCCATGTAATAATTCAAAGACTCGTTAATCTTGCTTATTTTTTCATATCCTTGTCGTCCATGATGTGTATCACTTGCTGAGAGAGAATCGATATATAAATTCTGAATACCATACGATGATTCCATACCAAGATTTAAGTGTAACCTTAATTCAGGTAAAAAATGAACTTTATAGTCGAATGCAGCGCTACCAATAAAATCTCTTGCATTTGAAATGTCTTTTTTCTGATTCAACGTAGCAACCGGATTTTTAACTGCATTCGGGTTGCCTACAGTTCTACCGGTATTCGAATCAGTTGTATACCATTGCCAATATCCACCAAAGTTATTAACGTAAATCGGATCGGTTGATGTTATAGGTTGAGTAGGGTCCATTGCAGCTGCCGAACCTACAACACCGCCATCTGCATATCTGTTGTTTACGATCATCCCGTTTCCATTTAAATTAATCTTTAAATGATCATCAAATAATGAGGGGTTTAAACTAAATGAACCGGTATAACGTTCAAAATTTGAAGTCTTGATAATTCCGTTTTGATTCGTGTAACCTACAGAAAAACGGTAGGGCATGTTTTTAAATCCACCGGTTACACTGATGTTATGATCAGTACTTAAAGCAGGTTGATAAATTTGTTTCTGCCAATCTGTATTTGAAGTTCCTAATTTCGAGATTGTTGCCGGTTGAGTTGCATACAACGTGTCGACATATGAACGAAATTGATCAGCAGAAAGAACGCCTAAAGTTTTCTTTATTGTGCTGACTGACATATTTCCCTCGTATGAAACACGAGGTTTCGAATTTGCTTTTCCCTTTTTGGTGGTAATGATGATTACACCATTCGATGCGCGCGAACCGTAAATAGCAGTTGCTGAAGCATCTTTTAAAACGGTAAAGGTTTCAATATCATTTGGATTAATTGCGCTTAGTAAGTTTGCAACTCCTTTTACCCCATCATTATCCAATGCCAATCCATCAATAACGATTAAAGGATCATTACTTGCATTTAGCGACGAACCACCGCGAATACGAATTGTTGCACCACCCCCTGGAGTTCCACCGCTTGAGGTAACAACAACACCTGCAATTTTTCCAGTAATCAAATCTTGCGGATTCGTAGTAAGCCCTTTATTCATTTCATCGGGTTTTATTGCTGTAACAGAGCCTGTTGCATCGTTTTTTCTTACGACGCCATACCCAATAGCTACTACTTCGCCCAACGCAACTGCATCTTCTTTTAATTGAACTACAATTACTTTTTTGCCTAAAACAGGAATTTCAACTGATTGGTAACCTATATATCTGATTACCAATGTGGCATTTTGCGCAGCCGAAATACTAAATTCACCATTTAAATTGGTGATGGTACCATTATTCGTGCCTTTTTCTAAAACACTGGCTCCTAAAATTGGTTCGCCATTTGCTGCATCTTTTACGGTTCCACTTATGCTTACTTTTTGCGCATTTACAACCACGCTAAAGATTAATAATGTAAAAAGCATTCCGAAAGACCGCAATTTCAACTTAAAGTTCTTGTACTTCATGCATTAATTGTTTTTAAGGTTGAAACTAAATTTTGATTAATTTGTTGATTTTTTGTTCAAATTCTAATTTTCTAAAATTCTCATTGTTGCTTTAAAACAGTAACTTAAATTTTAGTGTCAGATTTCTGGAGCAAAAATAGATTATTCAATATCATTTGTAAATACAATTTTATATTATACCATTAAATTTAAAACGCAAACGTTTGCGTTAGGAGATTCATTTTTTTGCGAAAATAATTTTTTATTCGAATAATCTATTTTACTTTTGTGAACGGGATTATTCCATGAAGGAGTTAGATGGGAATTTTTTTCCGATTGTGCTTTATAAGTTGCTGTAAATAAAGTTATAAAAGATCTTATTTGATAAAATTACAATTAAAAATTGACCCATTTGTTTACATCTCAACATACACGAAATGAATAAAACTCAAATTACCATTAAGGATATTGCCCGCGAGCTTGGAATTTCTCCTTCAACTGTATCGCGGGCATTGAAGAATCACCCGGATATTAGTCAGTATACAAAAGACACGGTAAATAATTATGCCAAAGAGCATAATTATAAACCAAATACCCTGGCATTGAGTCTTCGTATGAGTAAAAACAATACAATTGGTGTTATTGTTCCTGAAATTATACATTATTTTTTTTCCTCTATTTTGTCGGGTATCGAACAGGTAGCAAATTTGGATGGATTTAATGTGATTATTTGTCAGTCGAGCGAAAATTATGAGAAGGAGGTGAAAAACGCCGAGGCACTGATTGCAACACGCGTTTCTGGGGTTTTGGCATGTTTGTCGAAAAATACAACGAACTATGATCACTTTCAGGATATTATTGATAGTGATATTCCGTTAGTTTTTTTTGACCGGATATGTATTGGGATTAATACCGACCGCGTAGTGGTGGACGATTATGCCGGGGCTTTTACTGCTGTAGAATATCTGATTCAAACCGGCTGTAAACGGATTGCTTTTTATAGTTCTCCATTTCATCTTGAAATTTCAAAGAATCGTAAAAACGGATATTTAGATGCGCTTCGAAAATATGGATTAAAGGTTGATGAATCGTTAATTAAGGTTTGCGATACCCGAGAAGAGGCTATTATTATTACACCCGAAATTTTGGATCGTTCTGATCGTCCCGATGGTTTTTTTGCTATTAATGATCATTGTGCTGCTGGGATCTTGTATGCCTGCAAATTAGCAAAATTACTTGTACCACAGGATGTTGCCATAATGGGTTTTTCGGACGGCGAATTAGCCAAAGCTTGCGATCCAATGCTTAGTACCGTTGAACAACATGGTTTTGAGATGGGGAAACATGCAGCAAGTCTTTTGCTCGATAAAATTAATGGAAATACACATGGTCAATACACCAATAAAATAGTGAAAACGAATTTGATTATCAGAGGAACCACGAGGTAGGAATAGATTGAGATTTGAGGCTTAACCTTAACCCTTTACTCTCAATCCATAATCTTCAAACTTCAAATGTCAAACTTCAAACTCTCAAACTCTTCAAACATGAAACCTCGCTTGTCTTTCTCACAAATTTTAAATATGAGTGTCGGATTTCTCGGCATTCAATTTGGTTTTGCACTTCAAAATGGAAATGCCTCCCGAATATTAATGACTTTTGGTGCGAATGTGGATCATCTCAGTTGGTTTTGGTTGGTGGCACCTATCACCGGAATGATAATACAGCCTATTATCGGTTATATGAGTGACCATACTTGGACAAAGTTGGGGCGTCGGCGTCCTTATTTCTTAGTTGGGGCATTACTTACAAGTGTCGCTTTAGTATTGATGCCCAATTCGCCTCATTTGACTTCAATAATTGCACCTATGTTTGTCGGAGGGGGATTGCTAATGATTATGGATGCGTCTATCAACATATCTATGGAACCGTTCCGGGCTCTGGTAGCCGATAAACTTCCTGAAGAACAACATACATTAGGTTTTTCGGTTCAAACGTTACTGATAGGATTTGGAGCAGTTTTAGGTTCGTGGTTGCCTTATATTTTGGGAAATTGGTTTGGCGTGTCGAAACGAGCAAATGGAAATGGACTGATACCTGATAATGTTACCTATTCATTTTATGTTGGAGCGTTTGTGTTAATTTCATCCATTTTGTGGACAATATTCACGACGAATGAATATCCACCCGTGGTACTTTCTGAGAATGAAACGGAGCAGAAAAAACAAAAATTTTCCATACCTTCCATTATGATTCAATTGCTATTGGTGCAGTTTTTTTCTTGGTTTGCACTTTTCTCAATGTGGGTTTATACTACTCCGGCAGTGGCTTTAAAATATTATGGTACTACCGACCCCAATTCACCTGCATTTCAGGAAGCAGGCAACTGGGTTGGTATTTTGTTTGGTATTTACAATGGAATTTCGGCTATTCTGGCTTTGATGCTTCCTGTATTAGCCAACCGTTTATCGAAAAAGCGTACCCATGCCATTGCTTTAAGTATTGGTGGATTGTCAATGTTCTCTTTTTTGATTTTTAATCGTCCTGTAATGTTAATTTTACCGATGGTTGGAATTGGCATTGCCTGGGCAAGTATATTGTCAATGCCTTATGCCATGTTGGCAAATGCCATTCCTCCAAAACAAATGGGCATGTTTATGGGATTGTTTAATATGTCTATAACCATACCGCAGATTGTGAGTGGTATTACTACCGGTCTTATTTTGAAATACTTTTTCAATGATAACCCGATAAGCTGCATGGTTATGGCAGGAATTTCATTCGTCATTGCCAGTGGATTATCACTTTTGATAAAAGAAAAGAGGCGAATGGTGCATGATGATTGAACTTCATACGTCATATTTTCAAACTTCAAACTTCAAATACATAACATATTATGAACAGATATCTTCAAGTCGACCCCTGGTGTATTATCGAAGATGGATTTCATCCGGCAAAACAATTGGCATCCGAAAGTATTTTTAGTATCGGAAATGGACATGTCGGTCAACGGGCTAATTTTGAGGAATTTTATTCAGGTGAAACTATGCTCGGTTCGTACGTTGCTGGAATTTATTTTCCTGAACGGGCTGAAAGTGGTAACTGGAAAAATGGATATTCCGATTCGAATGACCTTATTATTAATGCACCAAACTGGACTGCCATTAGTGTCCGTCTGAATGATGACCGATTGGATTTGGGTAGTTGGGATGTACAAAATTTTAAACGCGTACTGAATATGCGTGAGGGTTTCTTGGAGCGATCGTTCGAAGCTGTTTCTTTTAAAGGAGTACGGATTCAGGTTTCGGTGAAAAGATTTTTAAGCATGGCTGAAACCGAAGTCGGTGCGATTAGTTATTCCGTAAAATCAATTAATTACGAAGGTAGGATATCATTTCTCCCTTTAATTGATGGAGATGTTCGAAATCAATATACAAATTACAACGAATTGTTTTGGAATGTATTACAAACAAAAACCGAACAGGATGTTTCACATCTTTGGGCGCAAACCCGTCGGATGGATTTTCATATCTGCGAGGCTTTAACTTATGTGTTGTATAAAAATAACGAACAATTGAATGTGAATCCCACAAAAATTGAGAAGGAAAAAGTGGCAGGATTTAGCGTGGGCTGCGATGTGCGAATGGGAGATTCCGTTTGCCTGAACAAATATGTTGCGATTATTAATTCGTTAAATCATCCACGCGAAGAGTTGACCGAACGGGCTTGTAATTTGGCAAAAGCTACCAAAAAAAAGGGTTGGAATAAACTTTTTGAAGAACATACGGCTATTTGGGCTGAAAAATGGCTTCAATCCGATGTTATCATTGATAGTGACATGGCTGCGCAACAAGCAATTCGTTTCAATATTTTTCAATTAAATCAAACTTATAACGGTAATGATGCACGTCTGAATATAAGTCCAAAAGGTTTTACCGGAGAAAAATCAGCCGGAGCCACTCGCTGGGATACAGAGGCAGTATGTATTCCGTTCTATTTGTGTACTTCAGCTCCTAATGTAGCAAAAAATTTACTCCTTTACCGCTATCGGCATTTGCCCAAAGCGATTCAAAACGCTGAGAAACTTGGTTTTTTGAATGGGGCGGCTTTATTTCCAGTGTCCACTTTCAACGGGGATGAAAGTCATAATGAATGGGAATTAACATTTGAAGAAATTCATCGAAATGGTATAATTGTCTATGCAATTTATAATTACATTTGTTATACTGACGATCAACATTATTTAGCAGAATATGGTTTGAAGGTGTTGATCGCTATAGCCCGTTTTTGGAGTCAGCGGGTCAATATTTCATTCGAAAAAAAGAAATATGTGATTCTTGGAGTAACAGGACCCAATACTTACGAAAATAATGTAAACAATAATTGGTTTACTAATTTTATTGCACAATGGAGTTTGCAATATACCATTGATAGTATTGAAAAAGTAAAAAAAATGAATTTTAGGGCTTTCGAGGATCTGTCGCAAGAACTGCATTTCTCAAACGAGGAATTGTTTCAATGGAAAGATATTATTGAGAATATGTATTTACCTGAAAATAAATCTATTGGAATATTTTTACAACAAGATGGTTTTTTGGATAAAGCGCTCACAAAGGCTTTTGAAATTGCAGAATCAGAACTCCCGATTAATCAACACTGGACGTGGGACAGAATTTTACGTTCGTCACTCATTAAACAGGCTGATGTGGTGCAAGGTTTGTATTTTTTTGAAGAGAAATTTAATATTGAAACGATTAAAAATAACTTTGAATTTTACGAACCATTTACGGTTCACGAATCTTCTCTTTCGCCCGGAATTCACTCTATCGTAGCAAGTGCCATTGGCAATAAACAAAAAGCATACGAGTTGTATTTGCGTACATCACGTCTTGATTTGGACGATTACAACAATGAAGTATCTGATGGATTGCATATTACTAGTATGGCAGGTGCCTGGCTAACCATTGTACAGGGATTTGGTGGTATGCGTGTGAAAAACGATAAATTGTTTTTTCACCCCCAAATTCCCGATCGATGGAATGCTTTTGCATTTAACGTGCTTTTCAGAGGAAATTTATTAAATATTCGTGTTGAGAAAAAACGTACGATTATCCAAAATATTAAAGGGGATACGATCGTACTCGTCGTAAACGAACAACTGTATGAAATTCTCCCTGAAAGCCAACGTGAAATAAAGAGCTGATTTAGTGGGAGATAATTTTTTGTATTAATTCAATAAATTATTTTTCGATTTGAAAATAAAATCAATAGATATTTTAATTTACTAAACCCATGAAAGCTAATCAATCAGATAAAATAGGACATTTATATCGTCAGATTCTAAAACGCCATTGCAATTTGTTTAATTATGAAGAACGGAAGCAAATCAGACTCTTATTGAAAACAGAGTACCATTATTTGTCGAAACTTTATAGAACTGACGAACAAATTTGGTCAGACAAAATGCAAATTATTGAAATTGTATTAACTGAGATTGGTTTGGGGAAATCGGCTGTATTGAGCATTTTATTTCAGGAACTGGTTGACAATAACCGAATTTCCACAGTACTATTGGAGGAAAAATTTCAAACTTCCATTTCATCCATCATTAAAGGCATGAATCGCGTTAACGAGCTTTACCGGCGTAATACGGCTCTCGAAACCGAAAATTTCAGGAAATTATTTTTGACTTTTGCCGAAGATGTTCGTGTAATTTTGATACAAATTGCTGGGCATTTACAAATTATGCGCTCGTTAGACTCTTATCCTGAGGAGGTGAGGCAGAATATAGCACGTGAAGCATCATTCCTTTATGCTCCGTTAGCTCATCGTATGGGTTTGTATGCCGTTAAAAGCGAACTTGAAGATCTGTCGTTGAAACACACAAATCGTGAAATTTATCATGAAATTGCTCATAAACTAAACGAAACCAAACGTTCACGTGACAAATATATTGCTGAATTTATTGGCCCACTCAAGGAAAAAATTTCGGAATTAGGCTGCGAATTTGAAATCAAAGGAAGAACGAAGTCGATTCATTCCATATATTCAAAGATAAAAAAACAAAATACGAGTTTCGAGAATATTTATGACCTTTTTGCTATTCGGATTATTTTGGAAGTGCCATTTGAAAAAGAAAAAGCGGCCTGTTGGCAAACGTATTCGATTGTTGCCGATATGTATCAACCCAACCCGAAACGGTTGAGGGATTGGCTTTCAATCCCTAAATCAAATGGATATGAAAGTCTGCATACTACAGTTTTAGGACCTGAAAATAAATGGGTTGAAGTTCAAATCAGAACTTCGCGCATGGATGAAGTTGCCGAGAAAGGGTTGGCAGCACATTGGAAATATAAAGGGATAAAAAGTGAATCGGGAATGGACGAATGGTTGCGCAGCATTCGCGAAATATTGGAAAATCCCGAATTGAATGCCATTGATTTTATGGACGAATTCAAGTTGAATCTTTACGACAAAGAAGTGTTTATTTTTACGCCCAACGGCGATTTACATAAATTACCGAAAGGCGCAACTGCTCTTGATTTCGCATTTTCTATTCATTCAGATTTAGGATCAAAATGCGTCGGAGCACGGGTAAATGGTAAAAATATGCCGATTAAATACGTATTGAACAATGGCGATCAGGTGGAAGTGTTAACTTCGCCTACTCAAAAACCCAATTCTGCGTGGTTAAATGTGGTTACAACTTCCAAGGCTAAAAACAAAATTCGTCAGGCTTTAAAAGAAGTCGAATTTAAAGATGCTGAAATTGGTCGTGAGACCTTAATGCGACGCTTTAAAAACTGGAAAATTGAATTTGAAGAAGGTAAAATTTCAAAATTAGCCAAGAAAAAGGGATTTAAAACGGTAAGCGACTTTTACCAGGAAATTGCCCATGAAAAATTAGATATTTTAGCAGTTCGCGAAGCTTATCTTGAACTGGATAAACCTTTTCAGAATGAACAATTAGCTGAGATGCGTCGAGCCGATAATTTTACCTCTGATCTTCAGGGAATTTCGGCAAAAGATGATGTGCTAATTATTGATCAGGATTTGAAAGGAATCGATTTTAAATTGGCAAAATGTTGTAATCCTATTTTTGGTGACGAAGTTTTTGGTTTTGTTTCTGTCTCGGGTGGCATTAAAATCCACAGAACTGATTGTCCGAATGCCCCACAAATGATTTCGCGATTCGGGTACCGAATTGTGAGAGCACGATGGTCGGGCAAATCAGTCGGTTCGCAATATCCGATTACACTTCACATCATCGGACATGACGATATAGGTATTGTAACCAATATTTCATCACTTATTTCTAAAGAAAAAAATGTAACTTTGCGCTCCATTTCTATAGATTCTAATGCCGGATTATTCGAAGGAAACCTTACCATCATGGTGAGCGATACGAAAGATCTGGATATAATTATTAAGAAAATCAGAGTGATAAAAGGGGTGAAACAAGTTTCAAGATCCTAAATCAGAGATAAATATCGATTTTGAGTTTTTTTGTTTCACAATATATTAAAATTTTTAATATTTTAAATTGTAAATTGATCTATGTTTTCAGGAATTATTGAAGAAGCCGCACAGGTTGTAGGCTTAAATACAGAACAGGAAAATCTGCATATCACCATGAGTTGTTCGTTTGTCAATGAATTAACTATTGATCAAAGTGTGGCTCATAACGGTGTTTGCCTTACGGTAGTGTCTAAAACTAATAATACGTATACCGTTACGGCTATTCATGAGACGCTTCAACGATCTAACCTCGGATTATTAGAAATTGGGAGTAAAGTTAATTTGGAACGAAGTATGATGATGAATGGGCGATTAGATGGTCATATTGTACAGGGGCACGTCGACCAGACTGCCGTGTGCTCCGAAGTAAAGGAAGCTGATGGCAGTTGGTATTTCACTTTCGAATATCCTTTTGACAAAGAAATGGCTAAACGAGGTTACATGACAGTTGATAAGGGATCGGTAACAGTAAACGGTGTTAGTCTTACGGTTTGTAATCCCACCGATCAAAGCTTTCAAGTTGCAATTATTCCCTATACTTTCGAACATACTAATTTCCATCAACTGAAACCCGGTTCGGTTGTAAATATTGAATTTGATATTATTGGTAAATATGTAAGCAGAATGATGACTTTCTAAAATTTTTCAGTTGATTTTTCAATGTATGCAAAAACTTAAAGTCGAGAATTGTTGTTAGTATTCCGATGAAGTTAGATGATTGAAAAATTATGAAAAGGCTTAGAAAGCAAATTCGAGAATCATTTTTTAACCCGGTTCTTCATCTGTTACCCATTCTTTTATTTTTGGTAATGGATGAATTTTTTGGTTTAAGCGTGGCATGGAAAGTATCTTTCCCTGTAGCTGCAATTTTACTGATATACATATATTATGTCTGCAATCAACTTTTCACGTGGCATGTTATATTCACATTGGTTTTTATAGCGGTAACCCTTACTGCTGGCATTCTTTATATTTTTCCGCTTTCTGTTCAATTCCAACATGTTTTTTATGAGGTCATTGTCATTGTTTTTTTACTGACATTTATCATATTCCGACCGAGAATACAAAGATTGATTTCAAAAATCTCATCCAGTAGGATTCCTATGTCGAACAATTTTAATGAGATGTATCGGGTAATTTGGGCTTTTGTTATTTTATTGTCGGCTTATGTGGTTGCAAACATTTTTTTAATTTTGTCAAATACTCAAAACTACGCTCTATTTCAACGTTTCATACAATATGTATATCTGAGTATTTTGGCATTTTTGGTGTTTTACGAAATTATGCGGGTCTTGATTGTGCGTGCAAGTTTAATCCGTGAAGAGTGGTGGCCAATTGTTAACGATAAAGGTAAAATAGTTGGGAGTGTACAAAATCTGGTTAGTTTGCAGGACGAAAAAATATACATGCATCCTGTAATCAGAGTGGTTTTAATTGATCATAACCTTATTTTATTGCAAAAACGCACAATGAAAAGTAATGTTTTTGCGGGATTGTGGGACACTGCAATTACCAATCATCTGAAAATGGGTGAGACTGTCGATCAATGCATTGAGCATACTGCCCACGATCGTTACGGTTTGATTAATTTTGAGTATATGTATCTTTCTAATTATATGATTGAACTACATAACGAAAAAAATTATGCATTTTTATTTGTCAGCTGTAATCATCAAAATATTAAACCAAATTCCTCTTATATTGAACAAGTTAAATGGTGGACACGTCAGCAAATTGAAGAAAATATAGAAACCGGTATTTTTTCGGATAGTTTTAAGCTTGAATTTGAAATTATGAAACGAAGCGGGCTTTTAGAATCTTTTGAATGTAATTGTGACTGTCGAATCAAAGATATTGTTTTTGGACAACATGGTAGTATGCATTGAATCAAAATATTAGTATAACGCATCCGATTTCAATTACGATAAATCTTTAACTTTCACCCATTGCATTTTTAAATAGCTTTTGCGCTTGAGAATTATCGATTCTTCCGCATGGTCCTGAAATACATCCACCTTCACAAGCCATCACTTCAATAAAATTACCGGGTGCTTTCCCTTTGGAATATGCCCGTAGCAATGCAATATTTTTTTTATTCAGATTTGCAACCTGCACAGCTTGTATGCCTACATTTGGGTACAAAGCTTTAACTGCTGCAATTACTCCGCCGGTTCGGGCAAATCCACGACCAATTTTATCGGCATTTTCGGCTTCAATCCCTGAGTTTTCAATATTTATCGATAATCCTTGAAACAATGTGTCAATTTCTTCGAAAGTTAAAATATAATCAATTTGATCATTATCTTGTACTTCCTTTCGTTTAGCTACACAAGGTCCTATGAAAACAATTTTTGCATCCGGATTTTTTGCTTTTGCCATTTCAATGGTGTAATACATGGGAGATTTGGTATGTGAAACAAAGGGTTTTAATTCTTGTAAATGCTTGTTTACAAGTTCTATATATGAAGGACAACAGGATGTTGTCATAAACATTTGTCCTTCTTCTAATTTTTCCTGAAGTTCTGCCCCTTCTTTACGTGCAGTTTCCATAGCTCCCTGTGCCACTTCCATTACTTCGGCAAAACCGATATTTTTAATTGCTCCCACAATTTCAGTCATTGTATTATTAAATTGAGACAGAATAGATGGTGCTAGAAGTGCAACCAGCTTTTCCCCACGTCGGATAGCTTGAAGAATGTCAAATAATTGTGAAACCTCGTAAATTGAACCAAAAGGACAAGCATTGATGCATTTTCCACAATAAATACATTTAGTTTCATCAATATGTTCAATTCCATTTTCATCTTTTTGAATGGCGTTCACCGGACAAGATTCCTCGCAGGGAATAGGTATGTAGACGATAGAGTGGTAGGGACAAGCTTCTTTACAAATGCCGCAATTTACGCATTTACCGGAATTGATGTGCGCTTGTCCGGTTTCGGTAAAATTTATGGCACCTTTTGGACAGTTCATATAACATGAACGAGCTACACAACCTTTACATAAATTTGTAACCACATAGTTTGTTTTTACGCAAGCCGTGCATGCTTCATCCACAACGGTCAATATTTTCGAGTTTACCTTGTCGCGTTTTAAAGCATTTTCAGCGTAAACCGATAATGGAGTAAGTTCATCTTCTTCCTGATCAATACTAAATCCTAAAATCGGTAACATCTTGTATTTTAATACTGCTCGCTCTTTGTGAATGCAACAACGACCACGTGCTTGTGCGTTTCTGGGTGAGAGTTGAAGGGGTAAACGGTCAATTTGCAATATCAATTCATCTTGTTTGTACAGATTAATTAAACGCGACATTAAATCGCGACGCACGATCATTGTATTGTTTACAAACGCCATTTTGATGTATTTAGGTTGTTTTTTTGAGCTGCAAAGGTAATATAAATTTCTATTGACGAAAAATTTCTTTATTTAAAGATGTCAATGAATTTTTATTTTGAAACTCTTCAAAAAGGGAAGTAATGGTTCAAATTGTTAATCCTATGTTGATGGTAAATTGATTTTTTGCAATTAAAAATTCAATCAGATTATACTGAAATTATTTAGGAACAAACCAAAAAACATTGAAATTTAAAATTAAATGATGAAAAAAATCAAGATATTCTAAATAGTTAATTTCGTATTTCGTTTGATGCCGTTAAAAACAAATTCGACAATACTATTTTTATTTTTTTCGAACTGATTGCTGATATTTTGTCGGATATATGGAACTTCAAGTCCTTTGATGGCATAAAAAATTATGATTGCCGACAAGTCGATATCCATTCGCTTGAAAATATTTTTTTGAACACCTTCGGTAATAATTGTACGAATTAGTGCGATCTCTTTTATGTCGATTTTCCGTCGTTTCCTTTCTACTTCGTAAATATCGCGAAAAAAGTCAGCGCGCAATGATCCGTTTCGATCAACTACGTTCTTTACGGCATCTAAATGGGCTAATATGTGATGGGTGAGCTTTACATCGGGTTCTTTTTTTTGAGCCGACACAGCAACTAATTTTTGGAAAATAGAGTCTAATTCCTGATCAATCACTGCTTTATAAATTTCTTCTTTATTCGTAAAGTATGTGTATAATGTGCGTCTACCTTTTTTTGAGGCTTCGGCGATATCGTTCATGGTTACGTTTTTTTTGCCTTTTTCAGCAAAAAGTTGACGCGCCACTTCAATTAACATTTTACGTGTATTAGCCATTTTAACTTTTTCTAAACTTTGAAACTATCTACTGCAAATATAATCAACTTTTTTTAGTTTACACATATTTTAATTCCTTATTTATCTGAAAATGCAATTTAATCAACGTTCAAATTTTGAAGTTGATTATTAAGTTGCCGATAATCTAACTGTTCATTCAATTAATATTATAAAAAAAATGAGTGAAAAAAATAGTGTAGCTACCGATATTCCTATTGTACATATTCCAATGAATCATCATACGAAAATTGATTGATCGCGATCTAAAATTAATTAAATCGGATCTTCAAAAGGCTGTCATCGGAATAACCCTAATAATTAATGGAGTGAATATTTTTGAACTAATTTCCAACACTTTAAATCCTTTTAAGTGAAAATGTAGGTTTGTGATATGCAGTTAGGTGAAAAATTTTATTCCGATATTGAAGTTACAATGCAAAAGAAGTTGATTGAAAAAAGGAATCGTTTTCAATGAATGGTAGAAGGCATAAAAACAAGAAAGGTTGTCTCACGACAACCCAATCTCTTAAATTAACCTTAAATCTAATACCATGAAAAACACGGTGCAAAATTAATGCGAAAAATTATGTTGTACAACATATTTGGCAACTATTTCCACCTGTTTAGCATTATTTAACATTTTAAGTTGAGCACAGATTTTATTTTACTCGCAACCAAATTTGAGAGCGTCCAATCCATCCCATTTTGTCCAATGAACCACGAACATTTAATTTTTCGCCATTACTGTTGTCATCAAGACTAATGTTACATCGATATACTTTGCCGTTGTTGGGATCTAAAATTGTTCCTCCTGTAAGTTTGCCATCTTTTTCTTTCATTTTGTTGACAATTATCATTCCCATTACAGGTTTATCTTTGTTTGCTCCTTCACACTCGGTACAAAGTTTGTTGGGATCTTTGAAAAGTTTTTCAATTTTACCGTAATATTTTCCATCAGTAGCTTTAAAAATATATACAATGGATTTGGCTACTTTTTCTTTGTCGTCGATGGTTTTCCATCTGCCTACAATTTTATCCACTTGTGCAAAACCACTGAAACTGAATGTAGTTAGCAGAATAAAACTTAATAATAATTTCATCATATTTGTATCGTTTTTATAATTTAGAACAAAGATATTCATAATTTTTTCATGTACAATCATTCAATGTGTTTTTTGTAGATCTTCAATCAATTTTGAATTTTTTTCTTTCCGCATATTCGGCAATAATCAAATTGTTTTCAATTTAATTTAGTTCAATTTAATCAAAGCTTTCGTCGTAAAATTCTCTTAGTCTTTAATATAACGGTTTGTATTTATTTATTATCTTTTTTCAACCATGTAATTTCTATTTTTTTTATACATTTGTAAAAATAATCGAGTGATTTTATGCGTACCAGTTTTATTACTGAAAAATTGGCTATTGAAGCCATTATTCATCAATGTGATGTTTGTTTTGTGGGAATTACCGAAGCCGATGGAACACCTTATGTTATACCCATGAGTTTTGGATATTTGAATAGCGATATCATTTTACATTCTGCTCCTGAAGGAAAACATTTAAAATTATTGGCTTTAAATAATAGGGTTTGCGTTACATTTTGCACGGAGCGTAAACTAATGTATCAACACCCCGATGTTGCATGTAGTTACAGTCAGACCTCTCAAAGTGTGCTCTGCAAAGGTTCTGTAAGCTTTGTTGATGATGTCGACGAAAAGGAAAGGCTTATGAATGAGGTTATGAAAAATTATAGTGAACGCACTTTTAAGTTTTCTCGTCCAGCATTGGTCAATGTTAAAGTTTGGCGCATTTCAGTCGATGAGATAACTGCTAAATCATTCGGACAAAATTTTAAGAAAGAACAATTCGCACAAGATTAATCGGTCTATTTTTTAGATTCATATTTATATAATTGTGTTGTTTGGTTTGAATAATGATGCTTGTAATGTCTGCCAATACTTTGATTCATATATATTAATGTTGAATTTCGGATTGGTAAAAGTATAAATTGTTTGTTATAAATGGTGTTGCCTATTGATAATCAAAGAAATAAATATTTAATATTCACGATCAATACAAAGACCAATTTTTAAAAATAATATTAATATATTGACGAAGCGTTAAAATAACTATTTGATAGATAATCAATAAAAATATGATAGGGTCTCAAAGAGAAAAACTCAACAGTTTTTTTTGGCAACTTCGCAACCTTACGACTCAGCGTTCAATTTATGTTTTTATAACGAACAATTGATTATCAATTGATTGAAAAATGTTGATGCATTTTTTTGACGAATACACTGTATTGATCTTAAATTTTCCGGTTTTTTTAGAAAACCACATCATCAAACCGTTACTTGCAGGGGTTTATCGATTTTAAAATTTTTTTGGCACAGCTATTGAAATAATAGAAAGCTTGATACTGAAAATTTTGATAAATGTTTTAAGATTAGATATTTAAATTTTCAGGAGTGCTTTAATTAAATTTTAAACTAACA
>JAJYBB010000035.1 GCA_021779195.1 Bacteroidota bacterium
ACGCTTGCTGAAAATACTTTTTCAAGATCATTCTATATTTTCAAAACAAATATCCTTGAGTAATCAAACAGACGATTCTCGTCTAATTTTATATTTAAACATCGTCTGAGTTTTTCAGCAGACCCTATATAAGCTATGCATTTAGATAAAAAATTTATTTTGAACGCTAAGTCGCCAAGCCGCCAAGAAAAACTGCTAAGTTTTTCACTTTGCGCTCTTTGCGGATTTTTGACTATATAAAAAATGTATATTTTTCTTTGCGACTTTGCGTTTAATTGTTTTTTTTGACAAATGATCTAACTTATATAATGACTAATTTATTTTTTTGCGCGATCAATAGCCGGCATACTATTTAATTAATAGGTTTGAAAAATACGTTTTCTTATTCGATAGATTATTTGTTTAAAAAATGCTTATTTTTTATTTTCCCTTTCCATAATCGGCCGTTGGCTCGCTGGCAATCTGATGTAGTGATTCCAAAGATAGTTCTATTCCGTTTTTTTGAATTTCAGAAGCAAATGGATTCATTTCGTTGAATTCCTTTTCGCTGATTGGATGCGGTTCAATGCGTAAATCTACTTTTCGCCTGATACGCATCAATTGCATTTGTGTATCAAAAAAATCGGTCATATTGCCCAATACAATGGCAATATCAATATCACTTTCTTCCCGTTCTTTGCCCTTTGCATACGAACCAAAAAGATATACCTTTTTTACCTTTAAATCGGAAGGTATTAGTCTGGTAAACCGTTCGGCCGCTTCTATAATTGATTGATTAACCATAATCGGATTGTTTCAATATGAATTATCCAACGGGTTGTATATTCTAATGTACAACGGGTTTTAAATTCCTGCTTGTAATTATCGTAACGGGTATTCAGATTAAAAGTTGATATTTCGTCTAACCATTCTTCTTGTTCTTCACTTAGTTCAAGTTCTGCTTCTTTGATAATCGCAGTAAATCATGAATAAACAATGGATGTTTCCGTTGGTTCTTTACATAATGTGCTTTAAGTAGCTTTTCAATAACCAAATGTCCGAAAATAATGCCCAGTTATAATCCTTCGATTGCATGAAATGCTGCATTGTTTCATGGTCATGATTGGATGATTCTTTCCAAAATTGAACAATCATTTCATAATTTTCTAATTTTTCATCCGTAATTAGTATACTTCTCAGTTTTACCGTAGTGGGCTTGCAATAGCCGGCATGCTATTTATAATCTATTGAAAATTATCTGATTTCTTGCTGCATTATTTGTTTGACTTGCAAATATACTAAATTTATCTTTTAATCATTGCATTGGAATAAATTCAAAACCATTTGCATTGGAATAAATTCCAACGCAATTGATAAAGGTCGTGGCGATGCCACTTGCAAAACTCCTTCTTTACAAGTCGCGTAGCGACGACCAATTTGCATTGCGTAGGATTTCAACCCTATGCAGTTTCAATCCTATGCAATGGTTCTGGATGGATATAAACCCCATCCAATTTAGGTCAGATTTGTATTTGACTACACCTAACCGGTTTTTGATAACTGTTAGGTATTCAACACCATCTCCAAAAGTTAGTATCAAAAATGACGGTTTGATTTAACGTTGTAAAAACGAAATCGGATAGTTTGACGGTCAAAATAGGTATTCCTTAAAAAAATAGTGTTAATTTGATGGTTATTTTTACATTTTTGAGAGGAGAAATAGGTCGTTCAATCGTAAAACAGGTTGTTTTCATCCCGAATATAGTTAAAATGACCGTCAAATTTGCTGTTTTGATTTTAGTTTTAGTTAATTTGATCGTCAAATTTGGTGGTTTCATTTTGAAACAGGCTTTTTTGACGGTTCGTTTTAGTGATTTTAAATCATAAAATATAAATTCTTCGCTTTCATTTGACGAAAAGTTGGTATCCACTACTGACTTTTTTCGTCATAAACAGCTAAATTTTCCTGAAATCGGTCGTAGTCCACGCTTTTTTGTGGTCAAAATAAAAAAAGTTATACACAAATTAGTTAAATATTTCAACCAAATTTACATAGATTTCGGTTGAAAAATAAGTAGAATTTTGGTCATTTGTATGTATGTTTGTTTGTTATGTGATTGCTTGCTACCTCTGTTTTTTAATAATTTGATTTTCAATAATTTTCAGTTAATATTCGACAACCTGATTGCTTACATTTAGTTTGTATGTATGTACAACTTGTTGTATAACAAAGTAATTAAATCTTCAACTAAAATTTTAATCCGGAAAATTATTGTTGAAAAAAAGCGGGAATATTCAAATTTTTTTGTATTATATTTGCTCAAAATTTATGCAGTAAGACACACCGAGAGCTTAGGCATAAACCAATGGAAAGGACAAAAAAATGAATCGCAAAAACGGGAAACATAAACAGGTGAGTTTTTGATGATAAAATTTTTGATGAAATGGAAATTGACGTTTAATCACTTAAAAAGTTCAAAAAAAATGAATGAAGTTTTTGTTGTTGCACCGTATTCCCGGATGCGGTACCTTGATTATCCGGGATTTGTGAACGATATCGTCGGTATTTTGGCAAAGTACAATGTTGCCGACTTATATATCGAAGGACCATCCAACAGAGTGTTGGCTATACAAACGGAATTGAATGAATTGGAAGTAACGTATCGGAAATTTCCAAAAACCGATGAACTGACTGAATTGCGTTCGATTCGTGGAACAATGATTGATACCATTTTAAGACTGTTGAAGAATCTGAACAAAGCGGGATTGGCTTCGCAGGCTGACATGCTGAAATTGGTAACTCCTTTTCTGGAACGTTACATGAGCAGTATTCAGGATTCGGATACTGAACTTAAACGGGAACTGATTCGTCAACTTGGAAAGAATTTTGACGATAATCTGGCTGCAAAGCAAGCTCTTGAATCGTTAGGCTTGAAACTGTTTGTGGATGAACTGCGTGCGGTTCAAACCAAAATAGAGGAAACCCAAAATGAGCAAATCGCACTCTTATCGAAAAATATTGTGATGGACAAAAAAGAGCTTACGTCCCGTGCTGTTTCTACCTTGAAAAATTTGTTTCATGCCATTGAATTGGCTCAATTAGATCATGCGGAGTTGGATTACACGGAGCTGGTGAACGAACTGAACAAATACATGTCGGTTTACATTACAAGTCTTCGAACCCGCATTACCATTCAGAAAAAAGCAGTGGCTGCCAAAAAAGAAGCGATGAAAAAAGCAACCGTTCCGACTCCTACATCCGACGCGGTTGCTTAATCTGAAAGCATGCTTACTTCAATTAAAAGTCCTGCTTACCTGTTTGCAGGACTTTTTTTGTTTCCAAAAATCAGTCACACAAACAGGGTTCAAAGATACAATTTGTTTGGTTGGATTGTACAGGTAGATTGAAAATTTAATAATTCAATGCATGGAAAAATAAACTGATTCGTTATCCGATCAATAGAGTTTCCCTGTATGCGGTATCGTATAGCTTGTGTGGCAGATGGCTGACGAAGCGTCTCGTAGCTGTTGTACAACAAACTTTGCCAAACCCGAACTCACATAGTTATACACTACGACGAAAAGTAAATCAGAATCCATTAGTGAATTCAAAATCAAACAATTAGTATATTAAACCCACTCCGGGTTTGTATTTCAGAGGATAGTACCATTCCACGGTTTCACTTCGTTTACCGAGGGTTATGTACCGTTAAATTCCTGTCGGAGTTTTCAGCGAACCAACAGTTTCTTCGTTATTATTGCTCCTCCGGCAGGAGTTAACTGAAGGAAATAAACTCCGGCGGAAAGGTGCCTGATGTCAATTTTCTGTAAAGATCCGGAGGTAAAACCTTGCTGTAACGTTATTCCGGTTTGATTGAAAATGCGGTAGCCGGTGTTTGACGGACAATTGCTGATGTTGACATAATCCGTTGCCGGATTCGGATACAACTGAACCCCGTTGCCGGAAGAATATTGCCGGACATCATTGTATCCGGCATTCCGGATAAAGGTGACCTGCTGCACGATGCGTTTACTGAAATGCTGATAACTGATGGTAAAAGCGGCTCCAACCGTAATTACCTGAACGGAATTATCAATGGCATGTTGGGCATTTATCGTGTATTGTTGCATATCCGCGGGGATCGCGGTTTCAAATTTTTGTCCGTAATCCCACCCCGAATGAGAATAATAAATATAATCCACGGCGGAATAAGTAGTGAAATCCGGCGATTTATGAATCTGATATGCTACATTCAGGGTTCCGGTTTGCCGGAAATCATTGTTGGTGATGATTTGAATGGTAGGTAAAGCCACTGCCGAATCGGTTATCAGGATATTCTTTTCTTCTGTTTTTACGAGTCTGTCAGCCCCGTCGTAACAGTTGAAAACCAGTGTAGCATCTTTCATGTGAAGGTGGTTAAAGACGATGGTGTCCGTCAGAAGCCCGGATGTCGGTGACTTTGTATCTACCAGCACGTTGTCCAGCAAAACATCAACGCGGCGAATGGTGTCGTTTAAAAATATCTCCACAGGAACTTTGTTGATGTAGATTTCCGAGCCGGCCGGTTGTGTAATAATTGCCGACTGATAGGTTTTAATGGCATCCCAGGCCGGACGTGTTTGTCCTTGATGATCGGTCAGGCTGCTGTAGCCAACCAGGCCAAACCACTCTTCGGGATTGTCGTCGTGAACGAATTCATTACCGGCCTTCCACCAGCCATCGCTATAATTGAAAACGCAGGAACCACTTGCTCCACCGTCGACCAATGATTTATACATGGAAAGATCGCCCTCTTGCTGCTGCGCCAAACTGTTTCCGCCATATCCCATATTCCCCGGGCCGGAGGGAGAAACCGATAATCCGTATTCCGTGATAACCAACGGATGATTTTCCGAGCTTAACTCTTTCAGGAATCGGGTGTAATCCCTGTAACCGTAAAGATAATTCACCGTTACCGGATTGTAAATGTACACATTGTACGCCGTGAAGTCGAAAACATCTGCATTGATGTAGGTTCCGTTCGACGAATTGGATATACTTACCGGTCTTCCGGGATGTTCGGTGTGGATAATATTGATCAGGTCGGTATAAAGCTGAATGGTGTTGTCGTAGCCGGCATTGAAAACGGTTTCGGGCAGCGGTTCGTTCATAATCAGGTAGCCGATAATATTATTGTGATATTTCGAATAGCTGAGTACGTTCCGAACGGTATTTTCGGCATTGAGAATAAACTGACTATCGGAGAAATCGCCTCCGGGGTCAATCCAGATACCCATGATGATTTTAATATTGAACTGGTCGAGGTAATTCAGCTCCTC
The DNA here is from genome assembly GCA_021779195.1 of Bacteroidota bacterium. Taxonomy (GTDB): domain Bacteria; phylum Bacteroidota; class Bacteroidia; order Bacteroidales; family Paludibacteraceae; genus Paludibacter. The sequence continues at coordinate 5,299 of JAJYBB010000035.1, forward strand.
CGCAGTGAATGCCGACCATGTTCGAATGGTATTGAATCCGCCGGAGATAATGCGCTGCATATCAAATTTCAGTTGATCAGGGTCGAATGTCCTGTTCCAGGGCAACTGTCCCGGCAGTGCGTTTACCTCATAACCGATTCCTTTGATAAAGAATTTTTGTCCATCCAGATAGAAGAAATTATTTTTCAGCTCAACCTGTTGCGAATACCCGAAACGCACTATCAATAGCAGGAAGGTAAATATGGTCAACCATCTATGCATTATCCATTGTGTTGTTTACGAGCTAACGGAAAAAACGAGTATCGGAAGAATGTCCACTGTTTTCTCGTAACGTATAAAATTCAGCATTCGGATGCGTTCGGCATGGGCTCCTGCCTATGTCGTTGCTAAAATAAAACTATCGAAAACAAACTGCCGACAATTCAAAACCTCTTAAACCCGATAATTTCTCTTACTTCGCGTATTGTTTTAGCTGCACTTTCATGTGCCTTTTCTCTTCCCATGCGGGCAACTTTCGAAACAAAAGCTTCGTCCGCCGAAATGGCTCTGATGCGTTCTCGAAATGGAGCGGTAAATGCAATCATATCCTGAGCCAACTGCTTCTTCATATCCCCATAACGAATCTGACAAGTATTATACATATCATCAAAATAATTTAACGTTTCTTCAGTTGATACAACTTTCATGAGTTGAAATATATTCTGAATTGCTTCCGACTTTTGCTGCCCAGGTACGGTAGGTCCACTGTCAGTTACTGCCTTCATTACCTTTTTACGAATAGCTTCCGGTTCATCATCTAAAAAAATGGCATTGCCTTCGCCTTCGGATTTTCCCATTTTCCCACTTCCATTCAGTCCTGGAATTTTAACCAACTCGTTGCCAAAATTAAAAGCTTGTGGTTCAGGGAAATAATCGATATTATACAATCTGTTGAAGCGATTCGCAAATGTACGTGTCATCTCCAAATGTTGTTCCTGATCCTTTCCAACCGGTACTTTGGTTGCACGATGAATAATAATATCAGCAGCCATAAGGGTAGGATAAGTGAGCAATCCGGAATTTACATTCTGAGGTTGTTGTCGAATTTTGTCCTTAAAAGAAGTACATCGTTCCAATTCACCAATATAGGCATTCATATTTAGAAACAAGTATAATTCTGCAGTTTCGGGGACATCGCTTTGAATGTATAACGTTGATTTTTCGGGATCAAGTCCAGCTGCAAGGTATTCTACCAAAATTTTACGAACATTTCCATGCAAATCATGTGGAGTAGGATGCGTGGTAAGAGAATGATAATCGGCTATAAAAAAATAACAATTATGCTCATTTTGCATAGTGATAAAATTACGCAATGCGCCGAAATAATTTCCTAAGTGAAGATTTCCTGTTGGGCGAATGCCACTGACTACTGTTTCCATTAATGTTAATTCGATATTTAATATGCCTTAAAAAAAAGATCGTGCACTTCTTCTTTAAATGTTATTTATGTTCCATCTGAATCGTCTGGGAACGAATTCAGATAAAAAATTTATTCAATTGGCACAGCTCTCCTAATTCGTTGGTCTAATGAAGTCAATGTTTCCGTAGTGGCTACGCCCGGAATCTCTTGAATCTTTGAGTTGAGCAATTCCATCAAATGCTCATCGTTCTTCGCATATAGTTTGATCAAAATGGTGTAATTTCCCAATGTATATTGCGATTCCACGATTTCAGGAATTTTTTCTAATTCTCTTACTACTTCTTTATACATCGAACCGCGTTCGAGTGTAATACCAATATATACACAAATCTGAAAACCGAGTGTTTTTGGATTCACCGTATAACCCGAACCGGTAATAACTCCTATGTCAATAAGTCGTTGCACACGTTGATGAATCGCTGCACGTGACACGCCGCATTCTTCTGCCACGTCTTTAAATGGCATTCGAGCATTTTGTGAAATTATCCGCAAAATTTTCCGATCAAGTTGGTCAATTTTTTCCATGATTTATTGTTATATTTAAGATTGAAATTTTTATACTAAAATAAATGCATTTTGTAATCCAATTTAATTTATAATCAACAAGTTGATTATAACGAACAAAGCCCAGAAAAATAAAACATATTTATAAATTCTAATTTACGAACAGGAACAAAATTACGATTAAAAAAGTAATTTTACATAAAACTATACTGCAAACATATTTGTCGTTTAGCATACAAAAATATACAAAATAAATGGGAACAGAAAAACTCAACTTTAAAATATCATATAATTTTGTAAAATGGTAGATTTTTGCCTAAATCAATTTCATAGCTAAGTATGAAGTAATGATCCTTTTTATAGCAAAAAAGCCGGAGTAATAAGACTCCGGCTTTTTCCAAAAAACATGTATATTCAATTAATTATTTTTCGATTGAAAGTAATTCAATTTCGAAAATCAAAGTAGAGAAAGGTTTGATTTTTCCGCGATCCTGACCTCCATAAGCCAGTTGTTGAGGCACATACACTTTGTATTTCGATCCAACAGGCATTAATTTCAAAATTTCAGTCCACCCTTTAATAACTCCATTTACAGGGAAAACAACCGGTTCTTTTCGATCAACTGAACTATCGAAGACTGTGCCATCAATTAATGTTCCATGATAGTTCACTTTAACTTTACTGGTATCAGATGGAATTGGACCTGTTCCCTTCTTCATGATTTCATATTGTAATCCGCTTGCAGTAGTGATTACCCCTGGTTTTTTAGCATTTTCAGCAAGAAATTTTTCACCTGCTATTTTGTTTGCACCATAAAGTTTTTCCATTTTTTGTGTTTGGCGGGCTTGCATGGTTGTCTGTAAATATGTTTGAGCTTCCATTGGGGTCATTTCAACTTTAGAGCCTCTCAAGCCATTTACGAGTCCTTGTTTGATTAAATCGATATCAACTTTTAAAGCGGAATCGCCCATTAAACCTGATTTCTTTTGATCTTTCAACGAACTTCCAATTTTTGTTCCCAGATCAGTTAATTCGGTATTATCTTTATCAATTTTGCCTTTCATGCCTTCATTAAGACCATCTAACAAGGCTTTGATAGATTTTTGGGCTGAATCGCCTTTAATATAGTAATTTTTAATTCCATCGCCATTGGCAACTCCAAAAGCATAATTCAAACTGTCGATTTCAGTTTTCAGGGTCGGCAATTTTGTTTTATTATTATCGCACGACGAAAACGCAAAAACGGCTATAACAGCCACTGCTAAAAATATATTCAGTTTTTTCATTTTTCTATCTGATTTTAAATGAGTTGTATTATTTTACTTCTTTTTTAGTAGAATCGGGATTTGCAGGAGCAGCCGTAGGAGCGGGAGCCGGTTTTGGCATTTTTGCGTTTTGAATTTTAGTCATGGTTTTCTGAATATACTCCTGCGCTTCTTTTGGAGTCATACCTTCTTTAAATCCATTCAATGAATTTACCAATCCTTGTTTAACCAATGCTTCGTTGAATGCCAATGTTGAGTCCCCCATCAACCCTTTTGCTTTTTGTTGTTTAAAAGAGTTCCCGATTTCAAGACCCAATTTGTACATTTCACCTTTATCAGAGCCTTTATATGCTTTGTCTAAGGCTTTCATCAAAGCAATAATTGGCTTACTGCTTGAATCAGATTTCATGTAATAGTTTTTAATACCATCACCGTTTGCTAATCCAAGCGTGTAATTCAAACTGTCGTTTTGCGTTTTCAAAGTTACTTTTTTAGCCTCGTATTTATTGCACGAAGCAAACATGAAAATGGCAACCAGAGCTACCAATGAATAAATAATCTGTTTTTTCATTTTTTTATAAATTTACTGATTGTTCAATTAATAATTAACTATTTCTTGAGGTGAATTTTCTTTTTTACCGTTGACGATTTTTTTACGGCAGCTTTTTCGAGTGCGGGTTTTGTTTGAATTGTTACTGGAGCTTCTTTAAAAGGTTTAATGTCAAGTAATTCAACTTCGAAGATTAAAGTTGAATAAGCTGGAATCACACCTCCGGCACCTTTTTCACCATAACCCAACTGATAAGGAACAAAGAATTTGTATTTCGAACCAACCGTCATGAGTTGAACGCCTTCAGTCCATCCCGGAATAACCTGATTTAATGGAAATGAAATTGGCTTACCTCTATCGACCGAGCTGTCAAATTTAGTACCATCAAGCAACCATCCCTGATAATTAACGGTTACAGTATCGTTGGCATGAGGTTTTAGACCTTCTTTGGCTACCAGAACTTTGTACTGCAATCCACTGTTTGTAGTTTGAATACTGTCTTTTAATTTATTTTCGGCAAGGAATTTTTCACCGGCGGCTTTTTTCTCATTCGCATCAGCTGTTTGCGCTTTTGTAATGTAATTTTTAAAATATTCGGTGGCAAATTCTTTGGTCAAAATGGTTGAATCACCTTTCATGGCAGTGGCAAACCCTTTTATCAGCAAATCAATATTGTATTTTCCACCTGGAATACCTTTGATGTTTTTGACGAAATCGCCACCCACATTCATTCCTAATGCATAACTCATCGAGTCTACATCGTTTGTTAAAACTTTCACGGGTACTGTCGCAACGGCAACTTCCTTTTTTTTCTTCGATTTAAAAAGTTGCGCATTTGCCGTAGTAGCAAATGCAAGGCTTATCGCTACTAAAATTAAAACTGTCTTCTTCATTAATTTGTATTAAAAAATTTATTAATAACTTTATTCTGTTGATTTTAGAGTATATCCAGTAATTCCACTTCGAAAATAAGTGTTGAATGCGGGGCTATCGATTGTCCGGCTCCTTGGGCTCCATAAGCCAGATCAGAAGGAATAAAAAGCTTCCATTTCGAACCGGTAGGCATAATTTGTAATGCTTCTACCCAACCACTTATAACTTGCGTAACACCAAAAGTAGCAGGTTCTCCCCTACGTACAGAACTGTCGAAAACAGTTCCATCTAATAATTGTCCGTGATAATGCACTTTAACACGATCATCGGACTTCGGAGTTGCTCCTGTTCCTTGTTTCAAAACTTCATATTGCAAACCGCTGGGTAACGTAACGACTTCGGCTCGTTTTTCATTTTCTTTCAGAAATGTTTTTCCTTCAGCGATTACCGCAGCACTCGAAACTTTTTGAAGTTCCTCGAAGAATTGATTGATAACTGTTTGGGCTTCTTCATCACTCATTTCGGACTGACGATGTTCCAGCACATCTTGAATTCCCTGCGTAAATTTTGAAAATTCTATTGATTTAATGCCACTACTCAGCAAGTTGTTTCCGAGACTCAAACCCAACGCATAACTTATTTTTTCCATTTAAACCTGATTTTCATTAATTCCCCGTTTCAACTCTTAGATTTAATGAAAATTCTTCGATTGCAAACGTGATTATTTTATTTAATTTAAAATTTCAGTCCCATTTTTATCCTTGTCGAAAATCCAAAAAAAATAGCTCCTTTTTCGGATAAAAAAGCGGTGCAAAGATAGCTGATTTCTTGAATAATACCACGTTAATATTATAAAATTTATCGGGCTGAAACTACAATGGGCATTTTGAATTGTTTTCTGATTCCTTTCAAAGGATTAAACATCTCGAAATAAAGCACATAAATACCAATATTTATATTTTTTCCTTGATCGGACAGCCCATCCCAGGTTAAAAATCCATTGGTTGACAGCAAAATATTTGAAGCTAATTGGCGTACTTTAACACCTGCCGGATTTAAAATCAATACGTTCGCCACATATCCGTTCATATCCGTCTTATATCTGATAAAACAAACATCGGCTTGTCCATCATTATCAGGCGAAAAGGCTTCGGGGTCGACCCACACTTGTTTCATAGAATTATCTTCGGATTGAAAATCGCGAAATTGGGAATTTTTGTAGCCAGGGGTTCCATAATTCGATTCCGAAGAAGCCGAATGCCAAGATTGTGGATCTTGAGTCATCAGCAAAGGGTTTATTTTTTCAAGTGACACACCTTTCGTGTTTTTTATCAACACATTGTGCCATTTTATATCATAAGTAAGTTCATCATAAACTGTGTCTTTCGTATTATTCAGTAACACCAAATCAGAACTTGAATTATTCAACGCAGTCCAGGGCATTGTGATAATCATGATTTCGGGTGGTATCTTATAAAAATTTCTTATAGAATCAGCATTCTCAGATAATGCCAGGTAACCGTGTGGCTGCATGATCGTTTGCAAAGGTATTTTATTGCCGGTGTTGTAAGTGCCATCTAATTTCCGGGTAGTTAAAATCAGGTTCGATAAATCCAACACTTTTTCTGAGTTATTAAAAATTTCAACATATTCGACTGAATTAAGGGGATTATCGAACATTACTTCGTTGAAAACCAAATCGTTCGGTTTGACTGGTTCTATTATTCCAAAAGTTTTGCTTGTCAGTTGTAAGTAATTGCCTGAGAGATCGGCTAATCCCGAAGAATGCAAAATATATAAAATTCCCTTTTCAAAAGCTTTAGAAAAAGTAAGTTCAATTGCCAAGCTATCTCCTGAGATAGTAAGGGAAATAGGCTTTCCAATTGCATTATCAACTTCAAAAGATGCATTCATGAAATTCATGGCTTCCGAAAATTTTAATAACAGCTTATCAGGCGGCAATAATTGAAACGAAGCCCACATGGGAGCAACTAAATCGACTGTTTTTTTCCCCGTAACTAAAATATCATCAAAATAATAATCCGAACCGGTAGTCGTGGTATTTGAATAAAGTAAACCAAAATACTTACTTAATGATAGAGCCGTGTTTTTAACAGTCCCTTCTAAAACGAAATCGGTATCAGATGCTAATTTGCTGTACAAATTAAAATTACCTTCACTATCGCGTGTAACCTTAACCCGAATATTAACCGAACTTCCATCCGTTCGTTTATCAGCCCCATCGATAATTTTTGTTTTCTGAGTGCCTTGTTGTAAAAATAAAGAAACTTCGTCGTTAGTTCCTCCTATTTGAACATAATAACCATTACAACCGGCAGTCAGATCGTTTCTGTCGGAAATAATATAAACACAAGCATAATTGGAAGATGAAGTACTGTAATTGATTTTCAGGCTACATTCCCAACTGGCAGCATCAATCGCCTCAGAAGGAGTAAATAAATATGATATCGAAGTGGCGGAAGCTATTGATTGCAATTCGAAATTTTCATTCACTGAAAAATTTGTAACCATACCAGTCCATGAAGGATTTTCACTAAAATTTCCATCGGAGAAGGTCTCGTTTACTTGTCCAAATGATAAAAAGGGCAGAATTATCATAAAAATAAAAATCGATTTCTTCATAAGTTGCTATAATTCTATTAAAATGAATTACTTTTGCAGTCGATTCAAAATTTATTTAATACAGTTTGTACTTAAATTTTGTGTGATAATTTTTTCAATCAACAAAAATAGTATATTTTTTTCAATAGTCTTAACAGGTGGTAACTAAATCTTATTTTTTGATGAAAATAAATATATTTCATACGCGAAATATCTTAAAAAAACACTTTTAATAATTATTCCCTGAAATGAAACTTAAGGGAACAAAAAAACAAAGAACAATGAAAGTAGCAATCGTAGGTGCCAGTGGTGCCGTAGGTCAGGAATTTTTACGTGTATTGGCCGAACGTAATTTCCCATTGACAGCGTTGAGCTTGTTTGGTTCATCGCGAAGTGCGGGTAAAAAATATGATTTTAAAGGTGAAAAACTCACCGTAAAAGAACTAAAACACGGGGATGATTTTAAAGGTATAGATTTAGTTTTCACCTCAGCCGGAGCCGGTATATCGAAGGAATTTGCTGAAGATATTACAAAATTTGGAGCAGTAATGATTGATAATTCTTCGGCTTTCCGTATGGAAAATGATATTCCGTTGGTTGTACCCGAAGTGAATGCAGCCGATGCCAAAGTTCGTCCACGCGGAATAATTGCAAATCCTAACTGTACCACCATTCAAATGGTAGTTGCTTTAAATGCCATCGAAAAGTTGTCTCATATCAAACGCGTGCATGTTTCCACTTATCAAGCTGCTTCTGGAGCCGGAGCTGCCGCCATGGACGAACTTGACCTGCAATACCGTCAGGTATTAGCTGGTGAACAACCTACTGTCAGTAAATTTGCATATCAGCTGGCTTATAATTTGATTCCTCAAATCGATGTATTTACCGATAACGGTTATACAAAAGAAGAAATGAAAATGTATAACGAAACGCGCAAAATCATGCATTCCGATGTGGAAGTAAGTGCAATGTGTGTTCGTGTACCGGCCTTACGCGCCCATTCCGAAAGCGTGTGGGCTGAAACTGAACGCCCAATTGCAATTGATGATGCTCGTAGGGCTTTCGAAACTGCTCCGGGAATTGTAGTTATGGACAATCCGACAGAGAAAGTTTATCCAATGCCCCTATTCCTTTCGGGAAAAGATCCAGTTCACGTGGGACGGATTCGCAAAGATTTGTCGAACCCGAACGGAATCACCTTTTGGTGTGTCAGTGACCAAATCAAAAAAGGAGCTGCTTTAAATGCAGTTCAGATTGCTGAATATCTGATTGAAGAAGGTAATATAAAATAATATTTTTTAAAAAAATAATCGGGCATCTTATTTAAAATCACTTGATTTTATTTGTATGCCCGATTTTTTTAATAACGATAATTTCCTTTGCTAGCTAATCCTGAATTATTAGTTCATCTTCAAAGTCTGTTTCGCATATCAATTTCCACTGTTATTTCTTTTCCATCACGCAATAAGGTCAGAATCAAAGGTCTTTTTGATGGCCTTTCGAAAAGCCTTTTTAAATCGTTAATTTCAAATAAAAATGATTTTTCGTGATCTACTTCGATAATTTGATCTCCTTCCTTAACGCCGGCTTTTGCAGCTGGTGAATTTTCCCAGACACTCCATACTTCTGAAAGTGATACAAATGGTAATACCTGAACGATATCAATGCCTGCAACATTGTAAGTGAAAGAGTTATTAAAATTCTCGTTTGGCTTGCAATAAAATTGTCTATGCTCAAAATCAATAAAAAAATTAAACCGTTCCAGCAATTGACTTCCTAAAGTCCCATCGCGTTCGTAATCTTTTACAATTGCACCGATACAGGCAGAATCCGGAAATGAAACAATGGCATTTTTAATGGTGCAATTTCCTACCCATATTTCAGGAATGCGTCCTTTGTATCCTACTATCTTGCCATTTAAGCCTTCGCCAATCGTTGCCCTCACATTTTGCGTCGGAAGATGTACCGATCCATTTTTAAATGACTGAAACCATGCGGTAAGTTCGGCACCGGTGTCGATCAGCAATTTCGCCTTTTTAATTTCTCCATCTCCTTGTAAAACATTAAGCTGTACGAATATCTTGGACCCTTCTACAATCAATGGCATTTTGTGATAACCTTTTGGGTCGATAAAATGCACGGGATTATAAAAGCGAATTTGCTTTTGCGAATAATTTACCTCAATAACGTATTTCCACAACATGTCCATGCCTATCAATCCGTTAATTTTTGATCCTGTGTGCCGACTCAGGTTGAAAACATCTTCAGTGAGTACAAAAACCGGTTGAAAATCGAATACTAACTTCCCTATTTTTAATGTGTTGCTATTACTTGTGTAAGCTTTCAAATGATTTCCGCTACCCAAACCTAATAGTTCTTTCACATCCGAATAATTCAATGTGATATGATCTCCAGAATCTAATTCAGTTATCAGTGTGCTCCGAATGCCAGAATCTAAAATTAAATTTAAAGGAGATGAATTGTTGATTTTTGCTTTAAAAACGACATAAGAACCCACTTTATCAAACGAAACAGAAGCCATTGCTCTGTTTTGAGCAGACAAAACAGTAGAAAAAACCGTGAATAAGAAGCATCCACCTATAAAAAATATTTTTCTGACAAATTGTTTAATAGAAGATTTCATTGCCATTAATTAAGATTCTGCACAATTTATCAACCCAACATATCCTTTCAAAAAAAATTTTCATTTCTTATCCATGTAAGTGCATCTGTGATTGCAACATCAATAGAAGTTTGAGGCATTTGTAATTCATTTTCAACTTTGCTATTGCTGTAATACTCCTGAATCATAAGTTGTTTCAGGTTCATACTGCAAATTTCGGTTCTAATCCCGAGATAACGGAGCAAATCACCAACTTTAGCGAGACATTTTAGTAACGTATTCGGAAGAATCATCACCATTTGAAAATAGCCCCCAATCCTACTCTGTAATTTATAAAATGCCTTAAAAGAAAGATTTATCCCTGAAGCTAAATAACGTTCTCCATTTCTTCCCATTGTCAGTGCATTGCAAACAGCCGTAGCAACATCATTAGCCGAAACAAAATTTTTTCCTCCTTTGGGTACAAACAAAAGACATTTATTAATACCATTCAACAGCAATTTTCCTGAACTTGGTTTGGTATCATACGCCCCAATCATGAAAGTGGGATTCACAATTATCACATGTCTGCCGAGCCTATCAGCGGCTTCAGAAAATAACCTTTCGGCTTCGGCTTTGCTTCGAGCGTAGAACGAATCGGAAAAAGGAAATTGAATGGAAAGCGTTTCGTCAGCTGGTCTGTCGAAAGTTCCATAACCAATGGTATTTGCAGTACTGATGAAAATCAATTTGTTAATATTCAGCTCGTTTGCCACCCTAATAACCGTTGAGCTTCCATCAACATTAACCTGAAAATAATCTTCATATCTTAATAAATCAGTCGCTGTAACAGCTGCAATATGAATAAGGGCATCGCATCCAATTGCAGCCAACTTTAAAATTTCAAAATCAGTAAAATTTCCTTCAAAAACGCGCACATTGCTCATGTCGAAATGAATATGCTGCGTACTACGAACTATAATATTCACTTCGTACTTTCGTTCAATTAACTGCATCACCACATGATGTCCCAGCAAACCATTTGCGCCAGTAACCAATATTTTCATATGAGCAATTTATTATACTCTTGATTTATAAACTAATAAATAGAAGAAAAAATAAATTTCCCTTGAAATGTGTCATATGTTTTAAAACAATGACAAATATCTTTATTTTTTTTTAATATACGATGCGCTTTTGAATATTTTCAATGAGAACAATTCAAAAAAAATTTAGTTCGATTTTAAAAATCCGGATAACAAGCTGGCAATACAAAATACAAAACTTAAATATAAAGGTAAAATTTTTATTGGAATGTTTGTGAAGTTAAACGTAGAAATTTTTATTTAAATGATTAATAATCAGAATTAAAAAATTTTATAATTACACAATTAAAAAAATAACAGGACAGCATATTCTTTTTTATCTTTATTCGTGTAGTTTAATGTGACATTAAATCTGTCTAATTCTCAAAATTATACTCAAAACTATTTAATTTTAAGATATTTATTAAAGAAGTATTTCGAATTATTTCAACAAGATGTATCTTTGCAATAAATATGTTTATCAATTTATATTAAAAACTTAAGAATTCCCCATGAATGAACCAATTATTCTTTTAACCGGAGCAAGTTCAGGTATTGGAAAGTCAGCTGCAGAGCTGCTTATGAATAGAGGGGCAAAAGTTTATGGAGCTTCCCGCCGTGGAGGAGAACCCCAAAAAGCCCAAAACGGAACAGGAGAAATAATTCCTGTAAAAATGGATGTTACCCATGAAGAAGAAATCAAAGCTGTCGTAACACGCATTTTGGCTGAAAACGGGAGATTGGATGTGGTAATTTGCAATGCCGGAAATGGAATTGCTGGTGCCGTTGAAGATACCTCTGATGAAGAAATGCGATACCAGTACGAAACCAACTTTTTTGGTGTGGTAAAAACAATTAACGCTTGTTTGCCGGTATTCCGTAGTCAACATTCCGGTAAAATTATTGCTACTTCGTCGGTAGCGGCAATTGTTCCTATTCCATTTCAAACTTTTTATTCTTCTGTTAAAGCATCTCTTTTAATTTTTATGCAGGCGCTGACAATTGAAGTAAAACCATTTGGCATTCAATGTTGTTCGATTTTACCAGGCGACACCAAAACCGGGTTTACCGAATCGCGAAAATGTACCATAGCTTCTCAATCTCCAAATTCACCATATTTTGATAAAATGAACACATCGGTTGAGAGAATGGAAAAAGATGAACAAAACGGAATGAGCGCTGAATCGGTTGCTAAAAAAATTGTTTACCAGGTTTATAATAAACGCATGAAAATTTCTGTTGTTCCGGGCATCCAGTATAAAATTATTTGCTTTTTATTCAACAGAGTTCCAGCATCCCTGCGATTATGGATCGTAGGATTAATTTACGGATAAATTTAATTTTTTAAAATGTTTATTCTATGAAATGTTTAGTAACCGGAGCTTCCGGATTTCTTGGAACAAATTTAGTTCACGAATTAGTAAAGGAAGGATGGAATGTACGTATAATTGTCAGGAAAAGCGCCAACATTAAATATATCAAATCTCTTCCAATCGAAATCATATACGGTGATATTACAAATAAGAACGATGTGGATAAAGCCGTAAAAGATTGTGATATTGTATTTAATGTAGCTGGCGATACTTCTTTCTGGAAAAAAAAATTTGAAATTCAACGAATTGTAAATGTTGAAACGCCATCAATCATAGCCGAAGCTTGCCTTAAACATAATGTAAAGAGATTAATTCACACCAGTACAGTAGATATTTTCGGATATAATCCGAATGGAATAGCTGATGAAAACTGGAGCAATTATAACTTTGGAAATTTCGGCTATAATTATTCCGACACCAAGCGTGAAGGTGAAAAACGCGTGTTGGAATTCAACAAAAGAGGTCTCGAAGTAGTGGTGATTTATCCAGGAAGCATGATGGGACCTTATGACTTTACGTTACAATATGGAAGGCTTTTTTTTGAATTGCGAGATGGTAAAGTTCCTGGATCTCCAGCTGGTGGTGCCAGTTTCTGTCACGTAACAGAAGTTGCTAAAGCCCATATTACTGCCGTTACAAAAGGTATTCCGGGAGAAGGTTATATTTGTGCCGGAATAAACATTTCTTACAAAGAACTTTTCGATTTAATATGTGAAAAATTCAATCGAAAAGCACCTGCTCTTTCAATGAAACGCTGGATGCTGGTAACTTACGGATATATTTTGCAAACCATTTCTGCTTTTACAGGTAAAGCCCCCGAAATTGATCCGGGGAATGCACGTTACATGTCGATTAACGCCTGGTACGACAGCTCAAAAGCAATCAAAGTTCTGAATTATAAACTCTTTCCGGTTGCTAAATTGATTGACGATGCCTATGATTGGTATAAAGAAAATGATTTTTTTTAAATCATTTTCTTTTGTTTTCACTGTCAAATTTACATTTAATTGCCTTATTTAATTCACAAAATCGGCTTCCAATAAATAAAATATTATTGCACCTAAGCGAAGTTTGAAACTTCGCTTTTTTTATAACCTTTCAATAAACTGTTGAAAACTGCTGAAAAGTAACTCAAAGAAATATTGAAAAATAATTTGGAAAAACAAACAACATATCCTCTTATCAGTTGTTTTGAATATACCAAATATTTTCACCTATTTTTTATACCAATTTTTTAACCTCTTTATCTCATTTATTAGAAGGGTAATTAAAAAAAACTTTCTAACTTTGTAGTTTTAAACAGCATGTTGATAACATTCGTAATTTACTTATTTTTAAAAGAATAATTTATTTGAAATTGTTTATATAAGCTTTGATATTTTTAATAACGGATTTTACAAACTTTTTTCAATAAATTTATCAACCATATGAACACCCTATTATTATCTTAATATGTTTTTTTTAAAATTAAAAAATAAGAATAATAATGTTTTGTTTGAAAACCAACAATCCGAATGAAAAAAAGTGAACTTATATCGGAAATAAACCGACTCAAGATAGAAAAAAATGCAGTGATTATGGCACACTACTACCAAATTGGCGATATACAGGATATTGCCGATTATGTGGGCGATAGTTTGTCGCTGGCTCAATGGGCTGCAAAAACTGAAGCCGACATTATAGTGCTTTGCGGAGTGCATTTTATGGGTGAAACAGCCAAAATTCTTTCTCCGAAGAAAAAAGTGCTTGTTCCTGATATCAATGCCGGATGTTCACTGGCTGATAGCTGTCCTGCTGACGAATTTGAGACTTTTGTCCGTTCACACCCCGATCATACTGTTATTTCGTATGTAAACACTACAGCGGCTGTAAAAGCACTTACCGACGTTGTGGTAACATCGACAAATGCCAAAAGAATTGTGGATCAGTTTCCCAATGATGCTAAACTTATTTTTGGTCCCGATCGAAATCTTGGAAATTATATCAACAGTGTAACCGGTCGTTCGATGTTATTGTGGGATGGAGCATGTCATGTTCACGAACAATTTTCGGTTGAAAAGTTGGTGAAATTAAAATTAGAACATCCCGGATCGCTCATTATTGCTCACCCTGAATGCAAGAAAACCGTGTTATTGATGGCTGATTTTATCGGAAGTACGCAGGCATTGCTGAATTATACAACCCAATCAGAAAAAAAATCATTTCTTGTGGCCACCGAAAGCGGTATTTTACATGAAATGCAAAAGAAAAATCCGGAAAAGGAATTTATTCCTGTTCCGCCAAACGACAGCACCTGTGCCTGCAACGAATGTAATTTTATGCGCCTGAACACATTGGAAAAGCTATATAATTGCTTGCTGAATGAAATACCTGAAATTTTAATCGATGAAGAAATAAGAGAGAAAGCTGTAAAACCTATTTTGAGAATGCTTGAAATGAGTTAAAATATTATTCTATGAAAAAGATAATTTTTATTTTTTTACTATTTTTACCGCTCATATCCTATTCACAACCCTCTTCAACTGAAAATTTAAAAGATTCTCTGTCGCTTCCTTCTTCCAATCCGCATCAAATCAATTTTATTGGCGAACTTGGAGGAAATGGAATTTTATATTCTGTTGGTTTAGAGTATGCTAAATTTAAATCGAGTGTTTTACATTATACTTTGCGGTATGGATTGTCTTATACACCCTCTAAAATGCAGGGTGATTTTTTTAGTACTTTTGCTGAATATAATTCAGAATTTGGAAAAAATAATCATTATTTCGAGTTAGGAGCAGGTCCAACCCTTTTATTTTCGAACAACCTCATATTAATCGTTACCGGTCGAATAGGTTATCGCTATAATTCAAAACACTTCATTTTTAGAGCTGGATTTACACCTCTTTTTTTTGTTGGCTTAGGTTCAAGTGCTTCAATTTTACCTTCGGCTGGAATTTCAGTAGGAATACCTTTATCACGACTTTAAATATTTATTTAAAATGATTATCCGTTGTACTACCTAAATTGATTTTTGTATGTAACCGAGGCTATCATAAGCCTATCAAATAAATTTTCTCCAAAATATCTTCGATTGAATTTATAACAGAATTCATTGAGGTAG
>JAJYBB010000014.1 GCA_021779195.1 Bacteroidota bacterium
TCTTTAAATTTGACTCTACAACTTGCTTCGTCAGGATATTGGGCAACAAAATTTAGTAAATTCATACCTTTTCTGATTAGTTCTTACAAAGATAATCATTTTAGGTGAAATATCGGATAATCATTTTTTTTTATATTAAATCTTCTTTTTTGCTTCGAAAAACTTTCTAATTGGATGATGATTTTTTTACAGGAAACAATTTGAAACGAAGGTATAAAAGTTAACTACTTTCGGAGTGAGGTAGCGCGTAGCAGAATCGAACTGCCATTGTCGGATTGAGAAACCGATCTCCTAACCTTTAGAGGAACGCGCCTTAGATGATGCAAATTTATAAAATTTATTTGATTGATCATATTCAATATCCGTGGATCTTTCCCTTTTTCAATTCCTGTCGACAAAGATTTATTTTTAATGAAGTATTTGGATGTTTTAATTGTTCAAATTCGAACTTCAACTCCAAATTTTCAAAATTGAATGAATCACAAATTTTCAATTCTCAGTAAGCTTTCCGAAAAAAAAGTCGTACCTTTGTGCCCGAAAATTAGAAGTTTAAAAAGTAAAATGTAATTTTATGAACGTAGTTACAAAGACTATCACATTGGGTGATGGTAGAACAATTTCCATTGAAACAGGAAAATTGGCTAAACAAGCCGATGGGTCTGTAATGGTACGCATGGGTAGTACCATGCTTTTGGCCACAGTATGTGCAGCCAAAGATGCAGTCCCTGGAACGGACTTTATGCCTCTATCAGTCGATTACAAAGAAAAGTATGCCGCATTTGGTCGTTTTCCTGGAGGTTTTCTTCGTCGCGAAGGTCGTGCTTCCGATTATGAAATTCTGATTTCCCGCCTCGTTGATCGTGCTTTACGTCCTTTGTTCCCGGATGATTTTCATGCTGAAACTTTTGTAAATGTAATGCTTTGCTCTTCCGATGGTGAAGATATGCCTGATGCATTGGCTGGTTTAGCTGCTTCGGCTGCTCTAGCTGTTTCGGATATACCTTTCAATGGTCCAATTTCTGAAGTGCGCGTATGTCGCATTAATGGTCAGTTTGTCGTTAATCCAACTTTCGCTCAATTGGAAACAGCTGACATGGATATTATGGTTGCTGCCACGATGGACAATATTATGATGGTTGAAGGCGAAATGAAAGAAGTTAGTGAAGAAGATTTGCTGAATGCTATGAAAGTTGCTCACGAAGCTATAAAAATTCAATGTCAAATGCAGTTGGATTTAATGGAAGCAGCCGGTAAAACCGTGAAACGCGTTTATTGCCACGAAGAAAATGACGAAGACCTGAAAAAGGATGTCTGGACAAAAACCTACGATAAAGCGTATGCAGTAGCTACTGCATGCAATCCGAATAAGCATGAACGCAGCGATAACTTTGAGGCTATTGTTAATGAATATATTGCTTCACTCGATCCGGAAGAATCAGTAGCAAAAAAACCGCTTATTGCCAAATATTACCACGACGTCGAAAAAGAAGCTATGCGTCGGTCAATTTTAGATGAAGGTAAACGTCTCGATGGACGTAAAACTACTGAAATTCGTCCTATCTGGTCAGAAATTGACTTTTTGCCTGGGGCGCACGGTTCTGCGGTTTTTACCCGTGGTGAAACTCAATCGTTGACAACGGTTACGTTGGGAACTAAAATGGATGAAAAAATTGTTGATGATGTTTTGTTTAAGGGAAAAGAACGTTTTTTGTTACACTATAACTTTCCGCCATTTTCAACCGGCGAAGCCCGCGCTTCACGTGGTGTAGGTCGGCGCGAAGTTGGTCATGGAAATTTGGCTCTTCGTGCTTTGAAAAATATGATACCCGAAGATTATCCTTATGTAGTTCGAGTTGTTTCCGATATTCTTGAATCAAACGGATCGTCTTCAATGGCAACCGTTTGTGCAGGCACGCTAGCTCTTATGGATGCCGGTGTAACAATCAAAAAACCGGTAACCGGTATTGCCATGGGATTGATTTCTGAAAATAAAGGTAAGAATTTTGCTGTTCTTTCTGATATTTTGGGAGATGAAGATCACTTAGGGGATATGGACTTCAAGGTAACCGGTACTGTTGACGGAATTACCGCCACACAGATGGATATTAAGGTAGATGGACTTTCGTACGAAATTTTGGAAAAGGCTTTAAATCAGGCTAAGGAAGGTAGATTGTTCATTATGAATAAAGTTCTTGAAACAATTTCTGAACCTCGTGCCGATTTGAAACCACATGCACCGCGTATCGTTGTTATGTTTATTCCTAAAGAAATGATAGGAGCCGTGATAGGACCTGGCGGAAAAATTATTCAGAATATGCAGGCTGAAACAGGTGCTGTGATTACAATTGAAGAAATTGGTGATCAGGGACGTGTGGAAATTGCTGCCAACAATAAAGCCGCCATCGATGCAGCAGTTGGCAAAATCAAAGGCATTGTCGCAATTCCTGAAGTTGGAGAAACTTATCCTTCTAAAGTAAAATCGGTTATGCCTTATGGTGCTTTCGTTGAATTTATGCCGGGTAAAGAAGGGTTGTTGCACATTTCGGAAATAGACTGGAAACGCATTGAAACCATGGATCAAGCAGGTATTAAAGAAGGCGATGTAATTGATGTTAAATTGCTTGATATCGATCAAAAAACAGGTAAATTCAAATTGTCGCGCAAAGCATTGATTCCTCGTCCACCCCGTGAAGAAAGTTCCAAATAAAATAATATATGATATGTGAATTTGAAAATTTGAGAATGAATCAATGAATTAGAATTCAATTTAATACTTCAAATTTTCTTTGAGCTTAATAAACTCATTTATGGTTATTTATATATAAAAAAAGCTCCCAAAAAAATGGGAGCTTTTTTTGTATTAAACTGGAGGATTCAATTTCATTCTCAGAAAATGAATTCATATTTTATAAAACTAATTTCTTAATTTCCTGTTGTCAATCACGCGTATGGCTTTACCTTCACTGCGGGCAATGGTTTTAGGTTCAACCAAGGTTACTTTAACACTTAAACCAATGGCACTATTCATTGCATTTTCTATTTTTCGGGAAAGCATTTGAAGATCTTTAATTGTATCTACCATTTTCGACTCATCTAATTCCACTTCTAATTCCAATGTGTCTAAATTATTTTCTTTGTCGACCAAGAGCAGGTAGTGAGCACTTGTTTCTCCCATTTCGAGTAATACATGCTCGATTTGTGAAGGAAATAAGTTGACGCCTCGAATGATTAACATATCATCACTGCGTCCTGTAATTTTATTCATGCGCACAGTTGTTCTTCCACAAGCGCATTTCTTATGATTTAATATTGAAAGATCACGGGTGTTGTAGCGTAATAATGGAATTCCTTCTTTAGTTAATGTGGTGAAAACCAACTCGCCTTCTTCTCCATCCGACAGAGGGGTTTTGGTATTGGGATGAACAATTTCAGGAAAAAAATGATCTTCGTTTACATGTAAACCGGCATGGAATTCACAATCATTTGCTACACCCGGTCCCATTATTTCGCTTAGACCGTAAATATCGAAGGCTTTGATGCCCCATTTTTTTTCCAATTCCAACCGCATATTTTCAGTCCAAGGTTCTGCGCCGAAAACGCCGATTTGTAATTTCATATCTCTCAGTGAATATCCATTTTCTGAAAGTGCATCTGCTAAATGCAGCGCATAAGAAGGAGTACATGCTAAAACGGTAGAACCGAAATCAGACATCAATTGCAGTTGTCGACGGGTATTGCCTCCGGAAATGGGAATTACTGTACAGCCAACGGTTTCAGCCCCATAATGAACTCCCAAACCTCCAGTAAATAAGCCGTAACCATAGGAAACTTGCATCACGTCATGCGACGAAATTCCTGCCATTGTTAGGCATCGAGCCAAGGCTTCGCCCCAGTTTGCAATGTCGTTGTGGGTATATCCCACAGTAGTTGGTTTACCAGTAGTTCCACTTGAAGCATGTAAACGTACAATTTTTTGCATGGGCACTGCAAACATACCAAATGGATAATGGTCACGTAAGTCTGATTTATAAGTGAATGGTAATTTAATAATGTCATCAATACTCTGAATATCAGAAGGTTTTATTCCAATTTCATCCATTTTTCGACGATAAAAATCCACATTGTTATATACTCTATTAACTAAATCTATTAGTTTTTCACTTTGCAAAGCCCGCATTTCTTCCCGGCTCATGCATTCTATTCTTTCGTTCCAAATCATATCTTATTTTTTGTTCCGTGTTTAGTAATTGAAACTGTTTGCGGGTTTATATTTTACTTCAATCAGTTTTCTAATATTTTATTTCTTCTTCACTAATTGTTTTGAGTTTGTTGGCTTTAATGATTTCGGTAGCGTTTTCGCTGTTTTCAGTTCGAATCATAAGAATTGATTTGCCTCCAAAACTGAAGGCATACACGTACTCGATGCAAATATCAGCTGAGGTAAATAAATCGAGAATGTGCGACATGGAGCCGGGTGCAGCATCCATTTCGAGTGAGAAAATATTGTGAACCCGTACCGTGAATTGTTCTGTTCGAAGTACTTTCATAGCTTTTTCGGGATCGGAAACAATGGCGCGCATAATGCCGTAATCACTTGAATCAGCAACTGTCAGTGCTACGATATTGATATTGTTTTTTGCTAAAACGGACAATATCTGATTTAGATGTCCGGTTTTATTTTCGAGAAAAACAGAAAGTTGGCGAATGGTCATAACTATAAATATTTAAGAAATGATTTTTATAAATACATGACATGAAAATACAAGTTGCTACTTTTGTGAGTTTTTGAATTATCGGTGAATGAAAATACGATCCTTGATAATTATGATGAGCAAATGTACAAAATTTCCTTTAAAACTGGCATTATGCTTTTAAATTAACAATAAAATTATGGTGATGGCTTGATTTAACGAATGGTTATAGTTTTAATTCATATTTCAAAAAACGTCCGGTTTCGCTTGAAGGGTGATTTGCAATTTCTACTGGAGTGCCTGTACAAATGATATTCCCGCCCGAGGCGCCTCCTTCCGGCCCGATATCAATAATATAATCGGCGGTTTTTATTACATCTATGTTATGCTCGATGATGATAACGGAATTTCCCCGATCGACCAGCTTGTTTAAAACACATAACAGTACGCGAATGTCTTCGAAATGAAGTCCGGTGGTGGGTTCATCTAAAATGTATAAAGTTTTACCTGTATCGCGTTTTGATAATTCTGTAGCTAATTTTACGCGTTGACTTTCGCCACCGGAAAGCGTGGTGCTCGACTGTCCCAGCTTGATATATCCCAAACCTACATCTTGTAAAGTTTTAATTTTTTTAAGTATAGAAGGCTGATTTTCAAAAAAATCTACTGCCTGATCAATGGTCATATCCAGTACGTCTGCAATTGATTTTCCTTTAAACCGAACCTCAAGTGTTTCTTTATTGTAACGTTTTCCTTCACATGCTTCGCAAGGCACATAAACATCGGGCAGAAAATTCATCTCTATTGTTTTATATCCATTTCCACTACATACTTCACATCGACCACCAGCGGTGTTGAAAGAAAATCGCCCGGGTTTGTATCCTCGGATTTTGGCATCGGGTAAGGTAACAAAAACGTTTCGAATGTCTGAAAATACACCGGTGAAAGTTGCCGGATTTGAACGTGGTGTACGTCCTATCGGTGATTGATCCACTTCTACAACTTTATCAATATATTCCAAACCTTCTATACTTTCGTAAGGCAATGGATCTTGCAGTGAACGATAAAATTTTTGACTCAAAATTGGCTGCAAAGTGTCATTAATCAATGTAGATTTTCCGCTTCCGGAAACTCCGGTAACACATATCATTTTACCGAGAGGAAAACTTACATCAACGTTTTTTAAATTGTTTCCTTTTGCACCTTTCAGCACAATTGATTTCCCATTTCCAAGGCGGATTTTATCTGGAATTTCAATGCTCTTTCTGCCATTTAAATATGCAGATGTAAGTGTATCGGCTTTCAGCATTTCTTGAGGTGTGCCCGCGAAAACCACTTCTCCGCCCAGTCGGCCTGCTTGAGGTCCCATATCGACAATATAATCGGCAGCCAGCATCATATCTTTATCATGTTCAACTACGATAACTGAATTCCCCGTATCGCGTAATTGTTTAAGAGATCGGATTAACCTGTGATTGTCGCGTTGGTGTAACCCGATGCTTGGTTCGTCGAGAATATAAAGCACATTTACCAACTGCGATCCTATTTGTGTGGCTAAACGAATGCGTTGACTTTCGCCTCCGGAAAGTGACTGGGAGCTGCGTCCAAGTGCTAAATAGCTCAAGCCTACATCTATCAAAAATTGTAATCGCGTTCGGATTTCTTTTAAAATTTCAGAAGCAATAGTTTTTTGTTTTTCGGATAAATGGTTTTCTATGTCGTTAATCCAGATGGATAACGCAGAAATGTCCATGGCAGCTAACTCGGCAATATTTTTGTCATTGATTTTGAAATATAATGATTCTCTTTTAAGTTTAGTTCCTTGACAAACTGGACAATTCACTTCTTTTGAATATTGATTTGCCCATTTTTGTTCGGTAGCCGAAGCTGTGTTTTCGGCTTGCATTTCGATGTATTTTAATATGCCATCATAACTTAAGAAATAATTTGTACCAATTGCTTGATTTTTAATATGAAGTCGTTCTTCGGTGCCATTCATGATTTCATCCATTGCCTCTTCAGGGATTTCATCTACGGGCGTTTTCAGCGTTAAACCATATTTTTCAAGTATGGCTTCAATTTGCCAAAATATAGTTGTGCTTTTATGTTTGCCTAATGGGGCAATGGCTCCGTTGTAAATACTTTGATTTTTAAATGGGATGATTTTATCAATATCAATCTGATTTACAATACCTAATCCTTTGCATTTAGGACATGCTCCATGTGGTGAATTGAAGGAAAAATTATGAGGAGCAGGTTCATCGTACGAAATTCCACTTGTAGGGCACATTAACATTTTGCTGAAATACCGCAAGTCATTTTTATCTTTTTCAAGCAGCATCACGATTCCATTTCCCTGTTGCATTGCTTTCTGCATCGATAGTTTTAGACGTTGCCTGTCTTTTTCACTAACCGTTAACTTGTCAATAACTATTTCAATGTCATGATTTTTATACCGATCCACTTTCATACCATGTGTAATTTCCCGTATCTCGCTGTCAATGCGTACATTTAAGAACCCTTTTTTCCTGATTTGTTCAAAAAGTTCTTTGTAATGTCCTTTGCGTCCGCGAACTACTGGAGCTAATAAGAAAGTTTTTTTACCTTCATACTCCTTCAAAATCAAATCTACAATTTGATCTTCTGAATATTTCACCATTCTTTCGCCTGTAACATACGAAAAAGCTTCGGAAGCACGGGCATATAGCAGGCGGAGAAAATCGTAAATTTCGGTAGTTGTACCAACTGTTGAACGAGGGTTTTTGTTTGTAGTTTTTTGTTCGATTGAAATTACAGGACTTAATCCCGTTATTTTATCAACATCGGGACGTTCCATATTTCCAAGAAAACTACGAGCGTACGCTGAAAAAGTCTCAATATAACGACGTTGACCTTCGGCAAATATTGTATCGAAAGCCAATGACGATTTTCCACTTCCACTTAATCCTGTTATTACAGTTAATGCGTCGCGGGGAATGGAAATGTCTATATTTTTAAGATTATGAACACGTGCTCCTGTAACTTCTACTTGTTCTGAGGTATTGAGCAGTTTTATATTGGTTGATTGAGTCAAAATTTTCTGATTTTAAAAACTTGCAAAGATACATATTCTAAAATGAGTAGACAAGTTTTACAATTGTACAGAGTCATTCGCAGGTGGCATTGATTTTTCTTTAAATTTTGAGCCACTTATTTTCGAACTATAAAGGCTTATTTTGATAATTATTGATTGAATTCAAAGAATTTACTTCAAAATCTAATAAATATGAACGGTTTAATTTTGAATTGAAATAAAAATAATCAAAATAATTTCATTTTTATTTGTGATATCAAAAAAATAAACTAACTTTGCAGCGTTTTAAAGAACGAAATCATGAATTACAATTACTTACATATTCTCCTACTCGGTATTATTATTCTCTTACAAAATAAGCTGATGTGAGTTTGGTATGTATGTAGATATACAAATAAATATAAAAACCTTTCTCACTTTGGTGCGAAAGGTTTTTTTTTAAATTCAATTTTTAGCTGAAAGGATTGGAATAAAAATTTTGAATTAACATGTTAAATTAATTTACCCAAACCCCCTTCAACATTGGGTAAGTCCTCTGATATAGAGAATTAATGGGGTGAACAATATGGACAGATTATTTGTTTTCGACACAACATTACGGGATGGTGAACAGGTTCCTGGTTGCCAATTGAATACGGTGGAAAAAATTCAGGTGGCTAAAGCATTGGAATCTTTAGGAGTAGATATTATTGAAGCTGGCTTCCCAATTTCGAGCCCCGGAGATTTTAAATCAGTAGTTGAAATTTCGAAAGCCGTTACTTGGCCAACAATTTGTGCCTTGACCCGCGGAGTGCAAAAAGATATCGATGTGGCAGCCGAGGCGCTGCAATATGCTAAAAAAAAGCGAATCCATACAGGTATTGGAACTTCGGATTTTCATATTAAGTATAAATTTAATTCGAATCAGGAAGAAATTTTAAATCGTGCTGTTGCAGCAGTTAAATATGCAAAAAAGTATGTTGAAGATGTGGAATTTTATTGTGAGGATGCAGGGCGTACCGATAATGTTTATTTAGCACGGGTAGTCGAAGCTGTAATTAAAGCTGGAGCAACAGTGGTTAATATCCCCGATACAACGGGTTATTGTTTGCCATGGGAATTTGGCGATAAAATTAAGTTTCTCATGGAGAATGTGAATGGAGTTCACAATGCCATACTTTCAACACATTGTCACAACGATTTGGGCATGGCAACGGCTAACACGATTTCGGGCGTAATGAACGGAGCTCGGCAAGTTGAAGTTACTATGAACGGAATAGGTGAGCGTGCCGGTAATACTTCATTGGAAGAAATTGCAATGATTTTAAAATGCCATAAAAGTTTAAATATTGAAACTCAAATCAATACTCAAAAAATATATTCAACCAGCCGATTGGTCTCCAGTTTAATGAACATGCCTGTGCAAGCCAACAAAGCTGTGGTTGGAAGAAATGCCTTTGCTCACTCTTCGGGTATTCATCAGGATGGTGTGTTGAAAAACAGAGAAAGTTATGAAATTATGGATCCTACTGATGTAGGTATTGATAAAAATTCTATTGTACTTACGGCGCGGAGTGGACGAGCAGCATTGAAACACCGGCTGAATGTGTTGGGTGTTGAGGTAGAAAACGGCAAGTTAGATGAAATTTATGAAGCATTTCTCAAATTAGCTGACCGGAAGAAAGACATAAATGATGATGATGTTTTAATGCTTGCCGGTAAAGAACGAATTGAAAAACAACGTATTAAAATAGATTATCTGCAAGTTACTTCAGGTGTCGGGGTTAAAGCGGTTGCAAGCATTGGATTGCTTATTGCTAACGAAAAATTTGAAGCTGCAGCGTCAGGAAATGGGCCGGTAGATGCAGCAATTAATGCCCTTCGGCAGATAATTAAACGGAATATGTCATTACAGGAATTTACCATTCAGGCAATCAGTAAAGGAAGTGATGATGTGGGAAAAGTTCACATGCAGGTTGAATATGAAGGAATTGTGTATTACGGATTCGGTGCAAATACGGATATTGTCGCAGCTTCAGTCGAAGCTTATGTTAATGCAATCAATCAATTTGTGAAATAAACTGCAGTTCAGATAATTTATACAATATTTTTTGCATTTAAAAGAATACGAATATAATATTTAATGGCTTTGAAGATTTATTCAGTTCAAGGTAAGAATATTCGATATAAAGAATTAAAGCCCTAAAAATCAGTAATTAATATGAATTTACAATCTCAAAAGTCCCCCTCGGGGAAATTTAACGGCTTAACCTTATTTGATAAAATATGGGATGCCCACGTGGTTTCTTCTATTGAAAACGGACCCACCATTTTATACATCGATCGGCATTTTTGCCACGAAGTTACAAGTCCACAAGCTTTTGATGGACTACGTGTACGTGGTTTAAAAGTTCTTCGTCCTGAAAAGACCACCATGACTGCTGATCATAATACTCCAACAATCGATCAGGATAAACCTGTCACAGACCCAATTTCACGCAATCAGTTAGATACTTTTTCTAAAAACGCTGCTGAATTTAATATGCCACTTTTTTATCCGTTGGGACATCCTAACAATGGAGTAGTGCATATTATTGGTCCTGAAAATGGATTTACCCAACCCGGTACGACTATTGTTTGTGGCGATAGCCATACCTCGACGCATGGGGCTTTTGGAGCTATAGCTTTTGGCATTGGTACCAGTGAAGTTGAAATGGTGTTGGCAACGCAAACTGTTTTACAGACTCGTCCTAAAACCATGCGAATCACGTTCAATGGAAATCTCAATTCATCTGTAACCGCTAAAGATTTGGCTTTGTACATGATATCAAAATTGACTACCGGAGGTGCAACGGGTTATTTTGTGGAATATGCCGGCGAAGCCATTCGTAATATGAGTATGGAAGAACGTATGACCGTTTGTAATTTGTCCATTGAAATGGGTGCTCGCGGAGGTATGATAGCCCCTGATGAAACAACATTTGCTTATGTTCAAGGTCGCGAATTTGCGCCAAAAGGGAAAGATTTGGAACGTAAATTAAGTTATTGGAAAACTCTTCAAAGTGACGAAAATGCGGTTTTTGATAAAGAATATTCGTTTGATGCAGCCGATATTCAACCCATGATTACTTATGGCACGAATCCTGGCATGGGCATGGGTATTAATGATTATATACCTGAAATTGAGAAGATTGACGAAGCAGGACGAATTTCATTCCTGAAATCGTTGGAATATATGGGATTTAAACCCGGAGAACAACTTTTAAATAAACAGGTTGATTATGTTTTCCTTGGCAGTTGTACCAATGGGCGTATTGAGGATTTTCGTTTGTTTGCCAACTATGTAAAAGGTAAGAAAAAAGCTGAACATGTAGTTGCATGGCTTGTACCTGGAAGTTGGAAAGTCGAAAACCAGATTCGGGAAGAAGGATTGCTCGAAATTCTTACTGATGCTGGATTCAAATTGCGTCAACCAGGTTGCTCAGCATGTTTGGCTATGAATGATGACAAAGTTCCTGCCGGCAAATACGCTGTATCAACTTCAAATCGTAATTTTGAAGGACGACAAGGACCCGGAGCACGTACAATTCTTGCTGGACCGCTTGTAGCAGCTGCTGCGGCTGTTGCAGGATGTATCTTTGATCCAAGAGGATAAAAGTTTCAATTAAATATCAGAATATTAGCACTTTTGCATATTATTATTTTTATGGAAAAATTTAAAAAATTAACTTCAAGTATAGTTCCACTTCCAATTGAAAATGTGGATACTGATCAAATTATACCGGCTCGCTTTCTGAAAGCTGTTAATAAAGAGGGCTTTGGTGATAATCTTTTTGCCGATTGGCGTTACAACAAAGATGGAAGTCCCAAAATCGATTTCGTGTTAAATAATTCTCAATTTATTGGTTCCATTCTTGTGGCAGGAAAAAATTTCGGGTCGGGTTCAAGTCGAGAGCATGCTGCATGGGCTATTGCGGGGTATGGTTTCAAAGTGATTGTATCGAGTTTTTTTGCTGATATTTTTCGCAATAATGCCCTTAATAATGGCGTTCTTCCCGTAATGGTTTCGCCTGAATTTTTATCGGAAATTTTTTATGATCTTCAATCAAATTCCGCGATGACTTTAACCATCGATTTGGAAAATCAAACTATAACCAATAATGTCAATCGGAAATCTGAAAAATTTGAAATTAATCCCTATAAGAAAGAATGCCTAATTAAAGGACTTGACGATATCGATTATTTGTTGAGTAAGAAAGATTTAATTGAATCGTACGAAAAATCAATCGATTAATTTGTTAATTTCAATTTTCATCATGATAAACAGCCCGCTTTTTAATAAGTTTCAAATTTAAATTCATAATTCTATTAGTTTATTAGTATTTAGACCGTAGTATTTTAAAATATTGATTATGATTGAGATAATGGATACAACACTTCGTGATGGAGAACAAACATCAGGAGTATCATTTGCATCACAAGAAAAACTCAGCATTTCTCGTCTTTTGTTAGAAGAACTTCACGTCGATCGAATTGAAGTTGCTTCGGCGCGTGTTTCTGAAGGTGAATTTATTTCTGTCAAACGGGTGGCTCAATGGGCAAATAGTCGCGGACTTCTTAAAAAAATAGAGGTATTGGGCTTTGTCGACGACCGATTGTCTTTAGATTGGATTTATAATACCGGTTGTAAAGTGATGAATCTACTTTGTAAAGGATCATTAATGCATTGCACGTACCAACTAAAGAAAACGCCAGAGCAGCATGTAACCGATATTAAAATTGTACTTCAAAATGCCCGCAAGTTGGGAATCGAAGTTAATGTTTATTTAGAGGATTGGTCAAATGGGATGCGTCAATCGGAAGATTATGTTTACTTTATGGTTGATTCATTACTTAATGAGCCCATAAAACGGTTCATGTTGCCCGACACATTGGGAATTCTCAATCCTGACGAAACTTATGATTTTTGCAAGAGAATGATCGCTCGATATCCTGACTTACATTTCGATTTTCATGCGCATAATGATTATGACCTTGCTGTAGCAAATGTTTATGAAGCTGTTAAAGCAGGTGTTAAAGGAGTACATGTAACTGTAAATGGATTAGGTGAGCGAGCAGGAAATGCGCCTCTTTCAAGTGTTTTGGCAATTTTGCATGATCAGCTGCACATTCATACTGAACTTCAGGAGACGAAAATTAATTCCATCAGTAAAGTGGTTGAAACCTACTCGGGTATACGCATTCCACATAACAAACCCGTTGTAGGAGAAAGTGTTTTTACTCAGGTAGCTGGAGTTCATGCGGATGGAGATACGAAAAGGAATCTTTATTTCAATAATTTACTACCCGAAAGATTTGGCCGTGAAAGGCAATATGCATTGGGTAAAACTTCCGGTAAAGCGAATATCTTAAAAAATTTACAGCTTTTAGGCATTGAATTAGACGATGAAATGATGAAACGGGTAACTGCTCGCGTTATTGAACTTGGCGACCACAAAGAAACCGTATCTTTGGACGAACTCCCGTATATTGTTTCTGATGTTCTTAAAAACGAACAGGAACAACAGGTTGTGAAGATGCTTAACTACTCTTTGTCAATTACCTACGGATTGCGCCCCGTAGCAACTGTAAAAATGGAAATTCGTGGAGAAGTTTTTGAACAATCGGCTTCGGGAGATGGACAATATAATGCCGTATCAAAAGCCATGTGGAAAATATATAAAAGGCTTGAAAAGCCTACACCCGAATTACTTGATTATGTAGTGGTGATACCTCCTGGAGGCAAAACTGATGCGCTGGTACAAACTATTATTACTTGGAAATTTAATGATAAGGTTTTTAAAACCCGCGGATTAGATGGTGATCAAACTGTAGCAGCCATTGAAGCCACAATTAAAATGCTTAATATTATTGATTGATTTAATACGTTTTCTGATGTATCAAATAGATAGCGATTAAAACAAATAGTACAAAGGAAATACCAACTACTAATATTTTGTGTATTAGCTTATTCTTTTCAGATTTAACCATTATATTCAGAATATAAGCCGTAATAATAGACATAAAACCGGCAATTGCAAATAATAAGTAGATCATATCATTATTTCCTTAAGATTATGATGCAAAGTTACAAAATTAAAATAAGATAGATAATAAATAAAAACAAAATTAGCAAAAAAATGAAAATCAATCAAAGTTTGCCTTCACAGCCCAGGACATTGAATATCGCAGTCTTACCCGGAGATGGTATTGGACCCGAAATAATGGAACAAGCTTTAAATGTAACTAATGCTGTGTGCAAAAGGTTTGGTCATACTTTAAATTATGAGTATGCCTTGGTTGGGGCATGTGCAATTGATGCTACAGGTGAGCCTTATCCAACTTCAACTCATGCACTTTGTTTAAAATCAGATGCTGTACTTTTTGGCGCTATTGGTGACCCGAAATATGATAATAACCCATCTGCCAAAGTACGTCCCGAACAAGGGTTGCTCAAAATGCGTAAAGAGTTGGGACTATTCGCTAACATTCGCCCTGTAACTACTTTTCCATCGTTGATACACAAATCTCCGTTACGTGCCGATCTTGTAGATGGTGCCGATTTCATGTGTATCCGTGAATTAACAGGTGGAATGTATTTTGGAAGACCACAAGGTAGAAGTGAAGATGGAAATACGGCTTACGATACTTGTGTTTATACCCGTGAGGAAGTTGAACGTATCATTCATTTAGCCTATAAATATGCAAGTCAACGTAAGAAAAAAGTGACCATGGTCGATAAAGCTAATGTGTTGGCATCTTCTCGCCTTTGGCGACAAATTACTCAGGAAATTGCTCCGCAATATCCTGATATTGAAACAGAATACATGTTTGTCGATAATGCAGCAATGCGTATTATACAGTGGCCGAAAAGTTTTGACGTTTTAGTTACGGAAAATCTTTTTGGTGATATACTCACCGATGAAGCTTCTGTCATTACAGGATCATTGGGTATGTTACCTTCAGCATCAATTGGTATACACACCTCGCTTTTTGAGCCCATTCATGGCTCATATCCTCAGGCTGCCGGTAAAAATATTGCCAATCCACTTGCAATGATTCTTTCTTCAGCTTTAATGTTCGAATATGCTTTCGGTATGCTTGAAGAGGGTGCTTTGATTCGAAAAGCTGTTGCTGCAAGTATGGATGCAAATGTTGTAACTGAAGATATTGCTTTTAAAGAAAAACCATATTCAACGTCAGAAGTCGGCGAGTGGATTGTTAATTACATTTCTAAATAATTTAATTCATTTGAATCAAAAAACCGGATTCACCTTGTAAGGAAATCCGGTTTTTTTGTATGTCATCGATTCACTTTTGAAATGAATATTCGACTTCTGTTGCGATTATTCTATTCGTGATATTACTTCACAATTTCTAATAAAATAATGAAAACTGCCAAATAGCTGACAAACAATATACTTGCAGTTCTAAGAACTAGTTTAATTTTTATAGTATTCATACTGTGCCTCCTTCTGAATCGTGTCTATATTATTTCCAATTTTTGAAATTACTTCATGACTTCAACTAAGATAATCAAAACTACCAGATAACTCGAGAATAAAATACTTGCAGTTTTAATAAAGGATTTAAAATTTATTGTTTTCATAATGTGTTTGTTTTTTTAATCGTATGTTTATGGTAGGTTTTTTTTGACAAACTTCATAATGCAAATATAATAGGATAAATACCAAATGATACTCTTTTTTAGCTGTACAAAATAATCGAACTAATGTAGTAATAATTCCAGATTAATTTCTCCTGTTTCGAGTCGTAAATTTCTATCTTCATGCATTGATAGGCAGATATATCATTTGGTAAATCTAAATGTGGATATTATTACTTGCAGCAAGTTGTGTTGAAGTACGACAATGAAAAATTATTGCAATAAATTTTACTTCAAATTGGTGGGTGAAGTCATAGTAATTACAAACTACACTTCCTAAATTATTATTTTATTGAAAAAAAAAGCGATAAAACCCGAGTATATTAACGTTATATAATACAAAGGCTTTTAATTATTAACTATTATTAACTATTTACCAGTTTTTAAATCTTGATTTCTGTAATAAATAGGACAGCATTTTGAAGCGTAAATGACAAAAAAATGCCTTTTGAATTGATTCAAAAGGCATAAAACAAAAAAATAACATTCAGAACGAAAAGTACTTAGTTTAGATATAATAAATAATGCTTATTAAAATGGAGCGACTTATTTTTCAGTATAAAGAAGCAGAATTAAAGCATCAATTTCAATACTATTTTCAAATCATTTTTTTCTCCTATATGAAAATTGAAATTTAACTTCTCGATTTTATATTATGCACGTGCATATTAAACGAAATCAAATTATTACATTGATGAATATCAGTGTTTTATCAGAAATTACTTCCTATTTTTGAGAAAGTAACAGTTCGATATCATTTGTAATATCTTCAGGCTTTACCGTTGGAGCATACCTTTTAAATGGTTTCCCGTTTCGGTCTAAAAGAAATTTTGTGAAGTTCCATTTAATTTCATTGCCTAATGTGCCGTGTAGTTTGTTTTTAAGATATTTGTATATGGGATCTGCATTTTCTCCATTTACATCTATTTTCATAAACATCGGAAAAGTTACTCCGTATTTCAGTGTACAAAATTTTGAGATTTCAGCTGCATCGCCGGGTTCTTGGCTGGCAAATTGATTGCAAGGAAAACCAAGAATTACGAACCCCTTATCTTTGAATTTAGTGTATAGTTTTTCCAATCCTTCATATTGTGGTGTAAATCCACATTTGCTTGCAGTGTTGACAATTAATACGACCTTTCCTTTATAGGTTTTCATACTAATTTCATTTCCCTGTAATGATTTAGCTGAAAAGTCGAAAAAGTCATCTTTGACAACCTTATTTTTTGCATGAGTGGAAAATATTGATAGCATAGTTAATAATATTAATAGAAGATTATATTTACTTTTCATATCTGTAATGTATTTAAATCTGAAACTATAACATTTTATGCTTCTAATTGTTCATTCAATGATCAAATCAAAATATTTTAATGGATTAATGAATCGTATCCTCAACCAGCTGTTATTTTCAACTTTTCCAACTATGATTATGTACAGTTTTTGGTTATAGAATTTACAAGATAAATTTAGCACTAAAATATTGTAAATCTTTTACGTTAACAAAATATTTCAAGTTTTGTATAGTTAAATTACAAACTAATAGTTTAAGTATCCGATGTGTATTATACAGAATTATTGATGTAAATGTTGTAAGTTTTGTTATTTCACATACTCTATCCGGTTCGTATCTAGCACATTATTCTTTTTGAAGAAGGTCTTTGACAGTTCGCTGGTTTTTTCTGATTTGAATTTCTGATTTGTAAAATCTGAGATTCACGGTTGTATTTTTAAATTGTAGAAGATTGATGGAGATTTATTTTAGAATGATAAAAACTATGAAAACCAGAGAGTTAGATTGAGGAAAGTTGCTGAAGTATGAGAATACGACCGTGAATTTTACTTTTATGTTAGAGATCGAAATAGGTTGAAATTTTGATCAGTATTCAGGTATTTTTGATTTTGCAAAATCTACCACGCCTTTAAGATGTTTTTCCATTAAATTTGCAGCTTTTTTGCTGTTTTTACTTTTGATACAGGCTAACAATTGTGCATGTTCATCAATCATTGCAGGATCGAGCGAACAAACCCGATCGCGTTGATAAATGGTCATAATATCCGGAATGATAATGAGTAACATGGCTTTGAAAACAGGATTATGGCTGCCTTCGGCAATAGCGCGATGGAAAGCAAAGTCTTTACTTACTCTTTCGGTTGTGTTGAAATGTTTTACAAAATCGTCGTGTGCTTGCTCAATGGCTCGAATGTCTGAATCTGTTGCTCTAATGGCACATAATCGAATAACATTCACTTCTAAAACAAAACGGGTTTCGACCAACGAGAAAAAGTCATAATTTTGTAAGGTAAGAACATCTGAGATTAATCCATCCAAAGTGCTAATATCTAATCCATTAATGATGGACCCGCTTTGAGGAAGGGTTTTGATAATGCCATAAAATTCGAGCTTATGAAGGGCTTCGCGAACAGCAGTTCGACCAAACCCTAATTCGACAGCAAATTTTCGCTCAGCAGGTAGTCGGTCGCCCGGTTTGAGTGTGCCGGAATTGATCATTTCTTTAACTTTGGCAATCACTTTATCTACAGGGCTTTTTTCAATTGCTTTTTCTAAACCGCTGATGTTATTCTCCATAATTTTAGAAAAAAGTTCTCTTTAATTGAATTATTGTCGATTTTGATTGAATTTCGATTGCAAAGATAATATGAAATATCAAGCAACGAAACATTAATTTTTTCAAACCTGATTTCCATTGACCTGTTTTGAGAATTTGTTGGCAATAATTTGTATAAATCATTTGTGAAACCGACCATTATTCTGATAATTTTGAGATCAAGTAATAAGCGACTGATATATTTAAAGCGCAATGATTAACCGGTGAATATAAAAAACTCTTCTTCAAAATAGCTTGAAGAAGAGTTTTAAATTATTGATTTATAAATTAAAAGTGTCGGCTACAGCTTTAAAAACCACTTTTCCGTTTATAATATTCAATCCTTTGTGTAAATCATCGAACTTTTCGCAGGCTTTTTCCCAACCCATGTCGGCTAAATGTACAGCATAAGGTAAAGTAGCATTTGTCAATGCCAACGTAGATGTGAATGGAACAGCACCGGGAATATTGGCAACGCAATAATGCAATATACCATCAATACTGTAAACCGGATCGGCATGCGTCGTAGCATGTGAAGTTTCAAAGCATCCACCCTGATCAATTGCAACATCGACCAGGACTGAACCTTTGCGCATTAATTTTAGCATTTCACGGGTGATAATATGCGGTGCTTTTGCTCCTGGTATTAAAACTGCTCCAATAACAAGATCCATCAATGGCAGTAATTCTTCGATATTGGATTGAGTTGACATCAATGTGTCGACATTTGCAGGCATAATTTCACTCAGATATCGTAAACGAGGCAATGAGATGTCGGCAATGGTAACGTGTGCGCCTAATCCGGCAGCCATTAATGCAGCCTGAGTTCCAACTACTCCTCCGCCTAAAACCAATACATTAGCAGGTTTAACTCCTGGAACACCTCCCAATAGGATGCCTTTACCCCCTTTAGGCTTTTCTAGACATCGTGCCCCTTCTTGAATCGACATGCGACCTGCAACTTCAGACATGGGAATAAGCAATGGTAAGGTATGATCCATTTTTTCAACGGTTTCGTAAGCCAGACATACTGCCCCACTTGCCATCATGGCTCTGGTAAGTTCTTCGCTTGATGCAAAATGAAAATACGTGAAAACCAATTGATTATTCCGAATTAATTTGTATTCGCTTTGAATGGGTTCTTTTACTTTAATAATCATTCCTGCGATTGAAAATACTTCTTCCGCTTTTTGCAAAATTGTTGCTCCTG
This sequence comes from Bacteroidota bacterium, assembly GCA_021779195.1. Lineage (GTDB taxonomy): Bacteria > Bacteroidota > Bacteroidia > Bacteroidales > Paludibacteraceae > Paludibacter. The sequence continues at coordinate 19,268 of JAJYBB010000014.1, forward strand.
CATTTTGATACATCTGATCGGTAAAACCGCTGTTTTCGCCGGCAAGGGTTTCAACATATACTTCATGTCCATGTTGAATTAAAGTTTTTGCTCCTCCTGGAGTTAAAGCAACGCGATTTTCGTTGTTTTTAATTTCTTTAGGAATTCCAATTTTCATACTCTTTTATTGTTTAAATTTCGTGATAAATTGTCTGTTTTGATTTTTGACAATTTTAATAACAGATTGATTATTAGTATTATTGGTTTAATGTATGAAAAGACAATACATTTCAGTTCAAAAAATCGCCGTAAAAATACATGTTTAATTTCAAATTGCAACAAATAATTTAAAAAATTTGAGATCTAAGATCAAATAATTTTATAAATATCTATTCTACAGTGATTCATTGCACTTACGAATTGTAATAATACGGATAATATTATTGTTAAAATTGCGGATATTTTAAATATCTAGACTATAAAACTTTCGTAAAGTAATAAAATGGCTATAGTTGGTTTCGATTTATAAGTATACTGTATTTTGTTTCAAAAAGATATCGTTTTGATCGATAATCCAATTGCATATTTTGTTATTTAATCGAAATAAACCGATGAGACTTTCAATTTGTGTCAATTAATTTTGGAGTAAGTAATTTTTTTCAAATCAAAAAGTGTAATTTTGTACTCTCAAATTTATCTTGATTTATGAAAATATAATTACGCAAAACTTTTTGATTTATGAATAAAGTTATTAAGTGGATGGGTGTCGTTATCCTGATTCTTGTAATTTTCGTAGGATATTTATTGTTTGCTCCAAATATTTTTCCTGTTTCAGAGGAAAAAGGTTTTCTCTGTATTCCTGACAGTAGTACTTTTAAGGATGTGCAAAAATACCTTCAACGAGATGCAAGGGTTTTAAATTTTAAGACGTTTAATTATGCAGCTCATTTGATGCATTATGGTGATAATATTCATCCCGGTCGGTATCAACTTAAAACAGCTATGAACAATTTTCAGTTGATTCGTTTGTTAAGAAGTGGGAGACAAACGCCGGTTAAACTCACCTTCAATAATATACGTACGAAAGAACAATTGGCTGGTCGGTTGGGAAAACAGCTCATGGCAGATTCATTGAATATCATGAAGGTTTTAAATGATACGGCATTTTTATCTAAATATGGACTTAATCCTGATAATGCAATCGTTTTATTTATACCAAATACATATCAAATTTTTTGGAATGTAACGGCTAAAAAATTAGTGGAACGAATGGATAAAGAATACAATAAATTTTGGACTCCTGAACGAAGAGCAAAAGCCGCAGCTATTCCACTGCAATTGCCTGAAGTCAGCACATTGGCATCAATTGTGGAAGAAGAAACAAACAATAAAAAAGATCAACCAATGGTTGCAGGTTTGTATATCAATCGTTTAAAGGTTGGAATGCCACTTCAAGCCGACCCGACCATAAAATTTGCACTTGGTGATTTTAGCTTAAAACGTATTTTATCGGGGAATTTACGGGTAAACTCGCCTTACAACACTTATAGAAATCTTGGTTTGCCTCCGGGACCTATACGCGTAGCTTCTGAACGGGGTATTGATGCAGTTTTAAATTACAACCATCATAATTATATTTATATGTGTGCCTCCGAAACGCTCAATGGTGAACATAAATTTGCGGTAACGTGGAAAGAACACGTAGCTAATGCCAAAAAATATCGACAAACATTGAATGAATTGAAGATCTTCAAATAAATTTATTTTTCCAGTTATAAGTTATTTAACAATTTACTATTCAATATAATTAACTTCTGGATTGAGCATGATGTCAAATTTTTCGTTCACAGAAAGTTGAATTTGCTCCGCCAGATGAATAATTTCGGCTGGATGGGCTTCTCCTAAATTTATTAAAACCAACGGTTGCTTTTCGTAAACTGCTACATGTCCAATTTGTTTCCCCTTCCAACCGCATTGTTCGATGAGCCAAGCAGCCGGAATTTTAACTTTTTCGTTTGGTAAAAGATAATTAGGGATGTCAGGATAATTCGTTTGTATTTTTTTTAAATGTTGGATTGAAATTATCGGATTCATGAAAAAGCTACCTGCGTTTCCCATAACCTTCGGATCGGGTAATTTATTTTGTCGGATGGAAATAATAGTTTTACGTATATTTTCTAAATTAATCTCACCTGTTTTCAGAACCTCATTTTCTAAATGTTGATAAGTTAAATTAAATGTTGGTGCTGTATTTAACTTGAAAATGACTGAGGTTACAAAGTATTTACCTTTCAATTCGGTTTTAAAAATACTGTTTCGATAGCCATATTTACATTCGGCATTTAAAAAAGTGCGATTAATACCAGTCTCTATTTCAATAGTATTTACGCTTTCAATCAGATCAGCTACTTCTATGCCGTAAGCTCCGATGTTTTGCACGGCTGCAGCTCCTATTTCGCCGGGAATATGCGATAAATTTTCAATTCCACCCCAAGTTTGTTTAACACAATAAGCTACAAAGTCGTCCCAATCAACACCCGAACCTGTTTCGATCCATATTTGATTATCGACTGATTTTAGAATTTTTATAAATTGAATATCCGAATGCAAAACGATACCATGAAAATCTTTGACAAACAATAGATTGCTGCCTTTGCCAATTGATAATAAAGATTTTGATTTAAAAAAATGAGAATTTAATGCTTTTTGCAATGCCGAAACTGACCCGACTTCAATCAAAAAATCTGCATGAGCATCGAACCCGAAGGTGTTAAGATGCTTGAGCGATGCATTTAAAGTTATTTTCAAATCCGGAAGAGTTGAAACATTCAGCAAATCATCGTATTGATTTATATTTTCCATTGGTTTGTTTTAAAATCTTGAATTAATAGGGAAAATTTAATTTATTCTTTACAAAATCAATCATATCTTGTGTGTCATCAGCGTTAAACCAATGAATATCTTTGTCGCGATTAAACCAAGTGAGTTGACGTTTGGCATATCGACGTGAATCCTGTTTAATCATTGCTATAGCATAATTTAGTTCCCATGTTCCAGCAAAAAATTGAAATAGTTCTTTATATCCGACAGTATTTAGGCTATTTAAATGTTTGTGGGGATAAAATTGTTTTGCCTCATCGATCAATCCATCCTGAATCATAATATCAACTCTTTTGTTGATGCGTTCATATAGTTCGGTGCGTGGACGGTTTAATCCGATTTTAATAATATTGAACGGACGCGTTTTAGGTTGTCCGGTACGAAGATCAGAATAGGGTTTCTCCGTTATTGTGCAAATTTCGAGCGCATGTAAAATCCGTTTCGGATTTTTTAAATCAACTTCTTCGAAGTGAACGGGATCTATTCGTTTCAGTTCTTGTCGTAGATATTCGATGCCAAGATTTTGGTACTGATTCATCCAAAATTCCCGGGTGTCATTGTCCACCGTTGGAATTTGATCCATACCGCGACAAACGGCATCGATATACATCATGGAACCGCCAACGAGCAGAGCAGTATTACGTTCCTGAAATAATTTTTCTAATAAATGAATGACATCCTGCTCATATTGACCGGCATTATATTCATCGAAAATCGACCGAGATCCTATAAAATAATGTTTAACACGACGAAGCTGTTCTTCGGTTGGTGTTGCAGTACCGATTTTCAATTCGCGAAAAATCTGTCTGGAATCGGACGACAGTATTGGGCAATTTAGCATTTCAGCTAATTTTAAACTGATTTCGGTTTTCCCGACACCCGTTGGTCCTAATAGGACGATCAGGGTTTTATTTTTTTCAGATTTATCCATTAGCTGATTTGATTTAACTTACAATTTTTGTTCTCATTAAATTATTGATCTAAGAGCGCTAATTAAGTGTAAATTGTGCATTGTTAAACAAAAAAACAGAAAATAATATAGATTATTTCCTGTTTCATGTTTTAAAAAGCTGTGTTATTAAAATGTTTGATCTTCAGTAAATAAGCTATTGTCATCAAAATTCATTTCTCCAAAGCCTTCATCATCTAATTCATCAGTATCGAATTCTTCATCACCATAAAAATTTTCATCTAAATTTGCTTTAGGAGCTGTTAAAATATTTTCAATTTCAATGATTTGTACGGGTGGTTCTCCTTCTGATTGAGTACAAACGGGAGATTTCAAATTTTTCATTGGGAGAATTTCTGTCAGTTCAATAAAGAAAACACGGTCAGACATCATGTCGAAGATATAAACCAATTTTTGATTTTCTTCCGAAATTAATTCTTCAAGCGTGGTTTTATCCATAACCAAATTATCGTACTCGGAGCTCGATTCCATTTCAACCAATGTAACTTCCTGACCACGTTCCCAATCATCAGAACAAATAAAGAAACTGGTTATTAAATTCTTTTCATAATGAACTGAATCAAGGATAGCGTGATGCAAATCAATGAATTTAGCTTCGGAATCAATTCGAATTACGCGGACAAAATTATCTACCTCATCGGATAGAATTGTAAATTCATATATCATATTTGTTCGTTTAAAATTCGATGTAAAAATACAACAAATTTTTTATTGAATAAATAAGAATCGAGATATATCCCTCAATTTTGTACTTATTGTGTTAATTGTGATAGTTTGTATATTTCTGATAATCAATGCTTATTTAGAGTTTAATTTTATAATTAATTGCTGAACACGTGATTAAAAAATGGATTATTTATTGAAAATTTCTGTTCGGCTGAGAATGCAATGCATAGTGAATAAATTGTTTTGATTTTAAGCGATTAATTTATTTATTAATCTTGTAATTTTACTATCTTTGCATATATATCGTATTTTCATTCCGAAATTGCAGGTATAAGTATTTGCCTTTTCATTTATAAAAATTGTTTTTTATAATTTAATTCACTACTAAATAAATAATTATGCAGTTAAGTTTTATTCAAATTGCCAGTGCTTTTATGGTACTTTTTGCAATTATCGACATTTTAGGCTCCATACCTATAATAATGAATATTAAAAATAAAGGTGAAAGTATTTTTGCTTTTAGGGCAAGCGCTGTAGCATTGGTTATATTGATTTTATTTTTATTTTCGGGTGAAGCAGTTTTACATCTTTTTAATGTTGATATTCAATCATTTGCTGTTGCAGGAGCTTTGGTTATTTTTATTTTTTCACTTGAAATGATATTGGACGTAGAAATATTTAGAAACAAAGGTCCCGAAGGCGGCTCTTCCATCGTTCCGATAGCGTTTCCACTCATTGCTGGCCCTGGATCATTTACAACTTTGGTGTCTTTACGAGCAGAATATGCATTGGGAAATATTATTATCGCTTTGATATTGAATATGATATTTGTTTATTTTGTATTAAGATCGACATCGAAAATCGAACGGATGATAGGGCAAGGAGGAATTTATATTTTAAGGAAATTTTTTGGTGTTATTCTGTTGGCAATTGCCGTCAAACTTTTTACCAGCAATATTGGGTCATTGCTTTAATGTAGTTTGTTTTCAGTTCAATTTATACAAATTATACCTAATTCTTATTATAAATTATATATGTAATTGACATATTACACTTTGTGTTTATTCTCAGATATAATATAGTTTATGGTATAATCTATTGGTAATTACTTGAATTCATTTTGGCGACGATATATTTTCCGTTTGGTAATGTCAAACCAAATCGTTGTTCGAATTAATAGTAAAACGATTAATGGATATGCCGCATCGTTAAATACTTGTTTAGTGAGTGCAAAGGAGAATAAAGCACTAACCAATAATATTATGTTAATCATTTGGTAGATAAACAAAGGTGTCCGCCATTTTTTTATCCACAGAACTACAGCGACAATAAGATTTAAAGGATTAAGCCACAATATATTATAATTCCATTTGACCAAGGGATGAATTGAAAAGAACATTAAATAGAAAACAATTATACCGCCAATACCAGTTAGAAAAAGCAATCCTGTATCAAAGTATTTACAAGTTCGATATCTACGAATATCCCATACCGAAATTATTATTCCTATAATTAACAATATGATGGCGATTGCTAAAGGTTTGAAAAGCCATAAATTTTCCTTTTCAGGGTTATTGTTTGCATTTACTAAAACCATTTTTTCGCCTTTTATTAAATTGTGAATCAGTCCATTGTGTGATGTAACGGTAGCTCCTTGAATCTCATTCATTAATACTTCTGGAAGAAACATACTTTCATTAATTGTTGCTGTTCGGTCGGCTTCAATACCAAACACCAAATCTATTCCGAATTTCAACCATGTATCTGTTCCTACATATTTTCCTATCCATTGCCTAAACGTATAAGAATCTTCAACTTCCCTGAAACGCACGTATCCATTTAAAGCTTCAATAATTTTATCGCGTGGTCGAGTTGCACAGTTGTCAAAAATAAAATTATATCGGTAAACCCGATTTTCGGGTTGGTAATTTTGAACGAGCAATTTAAAAAGTTGTTTTTTTTCAATCGGATTCAAATTTAAAACCTGCTCCCAAACCATTGAATTACGGGCTTCGTACTCGGGTAAAAACAGTGCAGTTTCATAAACTCCAAGTTGATAATCAGTTTCGCCTTTGATAAATTTATAATAAAAATTTGGGGTATCAAAACTAAAAATGCCGTAATTAAAAACCACATCAAGTGCCTGCCCGGGGTCTTGAACACGTATTGCAGTGTGTCCGAATTTTTCATAAACTTCTTTTCCGGGTGCACAAGTTATGAGACTGATAATTGCTGAATCGCCGATAGGATTAAATTGAGCGTTTGACTTGACGAATAAAAGGATAAATAGCAGAAGAATGCCAATTCGTTTCATAAAATATAATTTCAAATGAATAGTGATAAACAAAAGTATAAAATTAATTTGAATTTTTTAGATGTTGCATTATTTTTTCAGGCATAAACTCATATCTTGTATCGAAAAAAATATAAAATTAACCGATCTAACAATAAATAATCTTATTTTCTTTATGCAAATTTTTTTTTTAGGTTCAAAATATAACTTTCTATAAAAAAATCACTAAATTTGTGCTTAATAACATTGTTGTCAAACATATTCTGTTTAAAGAAGTATGACAAAGAAATTGATTTCCGAACTCAAGCCTATAGATGAAATATTATCATCGTGGGATGTATTAACTCCCGATGAACGTCAATTTGTTAAAAACAATTTCACGTTACATCATTTTAAGAAAAATGAACTGATTCATTGGGAAGGTGAAATCCCATCTCACATGATGGTTTTGGCTGCAGGAAAAGTAAAGGTTTTCAAAGAAGGAGTGGGCAGCCGTACACAAATTATTCGAATGTTGAAACCGGGCGAAAACTTTGGTTATCGTGCAATTATTGCCAATGAACCGTATAATACGAACGTTGCAGCTTTCGAAAACTCAACTGTTTACATGTTGAAAGCAGATATTTTTATATCGATACTTCGACATAATAATGCTTTTTGTTATCGCTTTTTAGAAGAAATGGCAACTGATTTGGGTGCATCCGATGCACGTACTGTTAATTTAACACAAAAACATATTCGTGGACGGCTGGCAGAAGCATTATTGCTTTTGAAAAAAAATTACGGATTAGAGGAAGATGGTGCTACCATTAGCATTTATCTGTCGCGTGAAGATTTGGCAAATCTTTCGAATATGACTACTTCGAATGCTATTAGAACTTTGTCGAATTTTGTAAATGAGCATATTATTGCAATGGATGGTCGTAAGCTTAAAATTATTGACGAAGAAAGATTAAGGAAAATAAGCAAAATGGGATAAATCCTTAGTAGTAAAGATTAGAATTAAATTTTTCCTAAATTAATTTTACAATATGAATGCCTCGCAAATACATACTACTCATAAGGCGGTTTTACATTTGTTGTCAACCAAGCAAGTAAAGAGCGCATTTGACAAGATCTTATTATTAGTAGATGATTTGCAAATGGGTGAATATTCCGATCGGCTGGAGGAAATGCAACAAAATTACCGATATCTTCTACAATATTTTTTAGATGGAATCAATGATCCGGAACGAAAATCAGTGTATGATAATCTAATTTCTAAACTGTTTGCTTTAAACGCTGAGCTTAGAGAAGAATTATTGTTTCGTAACTCGACAAATTTTGAATTTAATCAAAAACGTTATTTTCCTTATAACCAACATTATACTTCGAACTCTTCTTTATTCGATTCTTTCGATTATTTTCATTCGCAAACTCAATTGTTGCAACACTCGGAAGATAATCATACGATCGAGATTCATCGGTTGCGTTCGAATTTTGAATCTGCGTTAAATGAATTATTTGGGCTGTTTTGGCTGACCACCCATTATACTACAGACGAGAAGCAGCTTTTTTCTAAACTTTTGAGCTTGGGTAATCGCAGTTGGATCGAAAAAAGTTTGTCGGTGTCGGGTCTTACATTAAATATATGGCGCATGTTCGATGAGAGCAAGCTGATAATGCTATTTGATGCTTGTCAATCGACCGATACACGGATAAGGCAAAGGGCTTTAGTGGGTTTGTGTTTTGTGTTGGCACGCTATAATCAGTTTATCACTTTCTTTCCCCAGATTCGAAACCGAATCGTTCTTTTGATTGATAATAAGCATATTGTTGAAAATTTCAAAAATATAATTATTCAACTTATTGGAACTACCGAAACAGAAGAGATTACAAAAAAAATGCGGGAAGAAATTTTGCCTGAAATGATGAAAATTTCTCCTTTACTAAAAGATAAAATGGACACTGACAGCATTGTAAATTTAGATGAATGGGGTGAAGAAAATCCTGAATGGCAAGAAATACTTGATCAGAGTGGAGTTTCAGATAAGTTGCAGGAATTGAGTGAACTACAATTAGAAGGAGCTGATATTTATATGAGTACTTTTTCAATGTTGAAAAATTTTTCTTTTTTTTCATCTATTTCCAACTGGTTTATGCCCTTCGACAGTTTGCAAAGCTCCATAAGCGATTTGTTTGATTCTGATGATAAAACGGTTTTGTCTGCATTTGTAGACAGCCCCTTAATGTGCAATTCAGATAAATATTCATTTTGTTTGAGTATACTTCAGATGCCTGAAAAACAACGTTCTATGTTGAAAAACTCAATGGGAATGGGTGCGGAGCAAATGGAAGAAATGAATAAAGATGAAGCAATTCTGACTCCCGATTTGGTCTCAAAAAATATTTCGAAACAATATATTCAGGATTTGTTTCGTTTTTTCAAACTATTTCCCCAACACACCGAATTTTCAGATATGTTCGCTTTTTCATTAATCATGCATCGAACCTATCTGTTCGACTTGCTTTCATCAGATATTGAATTTATGAAATCAATTGCCGAATACTATTTTATTAAAAATCATTATATTGAATCGTTGGAGCTTTTTGAAAAAATGCAAAGTAACCTTGTTCCCACTGCTGCTATTTATCAAAAAATGGGTTATGCGTACCAACAAACTTCTCAGTTGGCCAAAGCTCTTGATGCTTATCTGAAAGCAGATATTGTTCAACCTGATGATGTATGGACTATTCGGAAAATTGCCCTTTGTTTCAGGCTGCAGGGAGATTTTACAAAAGCGTTGGAATATTATCAACATGCTGAGTTTTTGAAACCAAACCAAACATCTGTTTTATTTCAAATTGGACATTGTTATTTAGAACTTGGAAAATATAAAGATGCATTGGCAATTTATTATAAATTAGATGCTCAGCATCCCGATGACAATCCCAAAGTGTGGCGTGCAATCAGCTGGGTTGCTTTTGTTTCCGGTAATATTCAACAAGCTGAATATTATAACCATAAGTTATTGAAAGTTGAACCTACAGCTTCAAATTATTTAAATGCGGGGCATATTGCATGGTGCAAAAATAATTTGAAAAATGCCGTTGAACTTTATGAAGAATGTTATGATTTGATGGGACAAAATTGGCAGGTCTTTTTAGATTCTTTCACTGAAGATAAACCATATCTAAATTCTAACGGAATTGAAGAAGATGAAATCCCTTTGCTTCTGGATGCATTGAGGATGAATATTGATGCCTTGTAATTATCGTATTTTTTTCCGGAATGCCATCATATTCTTTACTTATCCCGGCTTTTATAATAGAAGAATACTTCCGATTAAATATGGCATTCCGCCTATCAAAATTCCTGAAGCAAGTTTGAAATTGTCGGATTTGTAAAAAATAAATACCAATCCCAAATCGGGAATGATTGAAAGCAAACACAATTTGCCAAGCAATGCCGATGGAAAAATTTGTTTTATGGCTTCAAAGATACTTACATCAATGGGATAAAATTTAAGTAAGAAAAGCCAGGCAAAACCTATTGGTAAAAGCAATCCGATGAAGAATCCGTAAATAAATCGATTAAATCGAACCATAAATTAAGATTAATTTTTTATAGTTTAAATCAAATCCCATCCTGCGATCGACTCTATCGCTTCATAAGCTGTAAGATCAATTTTGGTGGGGACAATTGATATAAATCCCTGATTTAATGCCCATTCGTCAGTATCTTGAGCTTCCGGTTCATGATTCTCAAAATATCCGGTAAGCCAGAAATAAGCTCTTCCATGCGGGTCGGTGCGTTTTGCAAATTCTTTGGTCCATCGTCCTTTACATTGCCGAACTACTTTTATTCCCTTAATTTCTCCCACCGGAGCATTTACATTCAGGCAGACTTCTGGGGCAAGCCCTGAATCTATTGTAGTTTGTGCGATTCGGAAAAGAAATGGTTGGAAAAAATTGAAATCAGCTTCAAGCGAATGATCATTAATTGAAAATCCGATAGATGGAATTCCATTCTCACATCCTTCGAGAACTGCCCCCATTGTCCCTGAATAAATTACATTAATAGCCGAATTTGAACCATGATTAATCCCTGCAACTACCAAGTCAGGTTTTCGGTCGACAATCTCATTCATGGCCAGTTTTACACAGTCAGTAGGTGTACCGGTACAAGAAAATCGGATTAGTCCTTCAGTTTCTTCGATTTTTTTAAAGCGAATTGGATGCATTACTGTCAAGGCGTTTGATTGACCTGAACGTGCACTATCTGGAGCAACTACAATAACATCACCTAATTTGAGCATTTCTGTTGTAAGTACTCCGATCCCCTTGGCATCAATTCCATCATCATTGGTTATGAGAATTAACGGTCGATTTTTTTTTACATCCATAAACGAAAATAATTATATTTGAAAAAAATAAAACTTTGTGCGGGTTATTCTTCATCACATTCACTTTCGAATGCGCCAAATGGTAGCACTCAGAAATGTACCTGAAATAAGTACGAAATACGCAATGTCGCGTGAATCAATTACTCCTCGGCTCATAGATTTATAATGCACATGAATACCTAATAGCTCGAAAAAATGAATCGATTGTGCGTTATGTGAAAAGCTGGCAATCACTTCAAATCCATAATAGAAGAAAAAACTGATTAAGACAGCTAATATAAATGAAACAATCTGATTTTTTGAAAGTGATGATGCGAAAATTCCAATAGCCACATAGACAGCAGTCAGGAAAAAAAGTCCGATAAATGAACCCCAAAACGCTCCAGAGTCCACATTTCCCTGTGGTTCTGCTATGTACGAAACAGAAAAGTAATATATCAGGGTAGGAATTAATGCAATAGAAACCAACAACCAGCCGGCAATATATTTACCAAAAACTATGGAAAACTTACTAATGGGTTTTGTAGCTAATAATTCCCAAGTTCCGTTTTGCTTTTCTTCAGCAAAAAGTCGCATTGTTACTGCCGGACATAGGAACAAAAACAGCCAGGGTGCTAGATAAAAAAGTCCATCAACATTCGCATATCCTGCATCTAAAATATTGTATTCTCCCGGAATAATCCAGAGGAGCGCACTTAAAAAAAATAGAAAAATAAACACTACGATATAACCTGTAGCTGTACTAAAAAAATACCGAAGTTCTTTTTTTAAAATTGCGAGCATGATGTTACGTTAATGTATTTAAAATATTTATTACATTTGCGATGTCAAAGGTAATTAAAATTCATTGGATGAAAGTCGAATTCAGTATGAAATTCAAATACATCATATTATTTTTATTTATTTTCAATTTCGTTTGTTTTGGTCAAAAATTTGAAAATCAAATATTCAAAGTAGAATTTTTGTATGGCGATATTTTAAAACATACGCCTCGTGTAGTTCCATTAATTCAAGGACCGGTAATAGGGGGGGAGGTAGCTGTTGAATTTCAAACAATGGGTGAACGCGCTTGGCATCAATACCTTAATTATCCGGTCGTCGGATTGGGTGCTACATGGTTTAATCTGGGGAACCCAGTCATGCTTGGCCAAGCATTTGCATTCTATCCGTATATTAATTTCCCGCTTTTGAAAAGTAAAGTTTTGAAATTCAGCATTAAAGCTGGTGCTGGTTTGAGTTTTGTAACAAAAAACTATTATAATACTAATACCGATTCGCTTGGCAACTTGTTACCGGGTTTGAATGGAACCAATGCCGCCATTGGATCGGTTGTGAATGTTTATTTGACAGGAGGAGCAAATTTTACGTTTTCTCTTGGTCATGGCTTTAGTTTAGCAGCTGAATATAATTGGAATCATATTTCGAACGGAAATATAGCAACTCCAAATGCTGGGCTTAACTTTTTGAATTCAATGATCGGAATTCGATATTGTCCGAATGAAAATAAGCAATTTGAAAGAAAACATAAGCTTTTTGCCGATTTGCCTCGCAAATTTTCAACTGAACTGACTTTTTATGGAGGAATGAGATCGCTATATTATTTAGATCATCAATTGTTTCCTGTCGGTGCCGTTGCTTTTAGCCTTTCACGCCCATTAGTTAATTTTTATCAAATGGGATTAGGGATTGATGCATTTTATGATGGTGTGTACGGTGCAGTTTATATTTCCCGGAAAAATCCGTTGAATACTACTCAATATGGATTTACCTATATAACTGAAGATCAGCTAATAAATAAAATTAGGATAGGTGTTTCTTGGCAACATGAAATAATTTTAGGAAAATTAACTGCTGGTTTTCATGTTGGGTTATATCTTTTTAATCCGATTAAAAATCTTGAACCTTTTGATCAGGCTTCAACAAAACAATTAAATAAACCACTGATTTATCCCTATAATATTGAAAAAGAGTCAGGATGGTTTTATTCTCAGGCAATTTTAAAATATAGCATTTCAAGACATTTTCTGGTTTCTGTAGGATTAAAAACTCATTTACAAAAGGCAGAATTTATCGAGTGGGGCTTGGGATATAAATTCTGAAAACGATTATAAGTTTTTATTTCGAATTTTGAACAATTGTTGTGTTAACCAAGTTATTACATGTAATATTTTATTTGAATCATTTAAATCTGAATTTTCAAAATAACAGAGCACTATCAGTATTTATTGTTAAACTTATTTTCGATTACTATGTGGAAAGATTTTTTCTATTTTACCAAAGGACAACGAATCGGAATAATCATTCTGGTGGCACTTATTACTATTGCGTTGATTGTAAACTTTGTACTACCTTTAATTTTTCAAAAACCTGAATTAACGAATCCTGATTTTATTGTCGAAGTTCATCAATTCGAACAAAGTCTGCATTCTCGCGACAGCATTCGACAAGCTTTGTGGCAAAAGCAATATCAAGAACGACAATTGGCTTATGAAGAAAAATATAAAAGCTTGTATAAAAATTATCAGATCAACTATAAACCCGAACCAGTAGTTCTATTTACTTTTGATCCGAATACACTCGATTCATCGGGTTTTGTTAAGTTGGGTCTAAAATCATTTATTGCATCTAATATTTTGAAGTACAGGAATAAAGGTGGTCGATTTAAGACGTTGGATGATTTTGCTAAAATATATGGTATTTCAGTTCAGAAAGTGAAAGAATTAACGCCATTTATAAAAATTGAAACTCAACCTGTAGAAATTAAAAATAAAATTCCATTAAAACGTACCGATATTATTGTCGATTTAAATTCGGCTGATACAACTTTGCTTATGCAGGTAAAAGGCATAGGACGTGGATATGCAAAGGGAATAGTGCGTTTTAGAAATGCCGCTGGAGGTTTTGTTTCAGTGGATCAATTAGCCGATATTTATGGGATGCGGCCCGAAAATTTAGAGAAAATTCGTCCATTTTGCACAGTAAATCAAATTTATATTCGTCAGATAAAAGTAAATTCGGCAAGCGTTGAAAAACTCGCAGCGCACCCGTACATTAATTTTTATCAAGCCAAAGCTCTTTACGAGTTACGACGCCGGAAAGGGAAACTAACATCTTTCGATGAACTGAAAACTTTATCCGTGTTTGCTTCTAACGATTTACTGCGAATTAAACCCTATTTAAGTTTCGAATAATTATTCCACTTTCATCAATCATAGATTTTAAAGAAAATCACTACATTTGTCTAAATAAAACTGCACTAAATTTGAGATAATATTGAAAAAAATTTCAGGACATATAGTAGATGTGGTCAATAAATCGATCACCAAAGGGATCATTTTTATCGAAAATGGGAAAATCGTTTCCATACAACACAATGATGTGGTCGATAATCAATATATTACTCCGGGGTTGATCGATGCACATATTCATATTGAAAGTTCGATGATGCTTCCTGCTGAATTTGCCCGCTACAGTTTGCCCCACGGAACTGTTGCCTGTGTGTGCGATCCCCATGAAATTGCCAATGTTTGTGGGGTTGACGGTGTGGATTATATGATTGAAAATAGCCTTAATTCTCCCATGAAGTTTTATTTCGGTGCTCCATCGTGTGTTCCTTCTACACATTTTGAAACTTCGGGAGCAATTCTTGATGCTGAAGCCATAGATCAATTATTGCAAAGGGATGATATTTATTTTTTAGCCGAAATGATGAATTATCCGGGCGTTATTCATCACAATAAACAAGTGCATTTGAAATTAGAGGCAGCTGCACGGCTTGATAAACCAATTGATGGACATGCTCCCGAACTTAAAGGCGAAGAACTTGAAAAATATGTAAAAGCAGGTATCAGTACCGATCACGAATGCATGACTTTTCGTGATGCTGAAGCTAAAATTGCAATGGGTATGAAAATATTAATTCGGGAGGGAAGTGCAGCAAAGAATTTTGACGAATTATTGCCGCTTATCTCATTGTATCCTAATCAAATCATGTTTTGTTCGGATGACAAACATCCTGATGATTTACTGAAGAACGGACATATAGATGCGTTGGTACGTCGGGCAGTTCAAAAAGGTTATGATCCGATTGATGTTCTTGTAATATGTTCATATACACCTATTAAACATTATCATCTCAATGTCGGTTTACTCCAAATTGGCGATGTGGCAGATTTTATTCTTATTGATAATTTAGTCGACTTTAATATAAAAGCAACTTATATCGAAGGTGTAAAAGTAGCTGAAAACGGCTTCCCGACTTTTCAACGATTTGAACCCAAGAACAACATCAATCAGTTTAAGGCTGAGAAATTGACAATCGAACACTTAAAACTTTCGAAAAAGGGCGACGAAATCAAAGTAATTGATGTTGAGAATGGACAACTTTATACAAGAGAAATACTTCATTTACCGAAAGTAGAAAACGGGAATGTGATTTCAGATATTGAAAACGATATATTGAAAATGGTGGTTTATAATCGTTACCAATTTTCGCTACCGGCAATTGGATTTATAAAAAATATAGGATTAAAACGTGGTGCAATAGCATCGACTGTAGCGCACGACAGTCATAATATAGTTGCAGTAGGCACTTCCGATGAAGAAATTGTTTCAGCAATTAATCAAATCATTGATACTAAAGGCGGAATTTTAGCTTGCAATGGCGAATATTCGTCAATATTACCGTTGCCTATTGCAGGCTTAATGTCGGATGAAGCAGGAGGCAGCATCGCTAAACGGTATGAAGAAGTAGATGCTTTTGCTAAAGCATTAGGTTCAACCTTGAACGCCCCGTTTATGACATTGGCATTCATGTCTTTATTGGTAATACCTGAATTAAAGTTGGGTGATAAGGGACTTTTCGACAGTCGAAGTTTTGAGTTTATCGATTTGTGGGATAAGATTTTATAAAAATGAATCATAAAAAAATCCCTTATAAAATGAATTACAAGGGATTTTAAATTAATATCAGAATAATCAGTTTATTTTACTGAATCCATGTGTGCGATCAAATCCAACACTTTGTTAGAATAACCCCATTCATTGTCGTACCAGCTAACTAATTTCACGAAGTTACTATTTAATGCAATACCAGCGCCTGCATCAAATACCGAAGTGCGTGTTTCGTGGATAAAGTCGGAAGAAACTACTGAATCTTCAGTATATCCGAGAATACCTTTCATTGATCCTTCAGCTGCAGCCTTCATAGCGTTTTTAATTTCTTCGTAAGTGGCAGCTTTTTCCAAACGAACGGTTAAGTCAACAACCGAAACATCAGAAGTAGGAACGCGTAATGACATACCGGTCAATTTGCCGTTTAACGAAGGGATTACTTTACCTACAGCTTTAGCAGCACCAGTAGAAGAAGGAATAATATTATTCAAAATTGAACGTCCACCTCTCCAGTCTTTATTCGAAGGAGCATCTACAGTTTTTTGAGTATTTGTAGCAGCATGTACAGTTGTCATTAAACCTTCGATAATTCCGAAGTTATCATTAATAACTTTAGCAATAGGAGCCAGACAGTTGGTGGTACAAGAAGCGTTCGATACGATATCCATATCAGGAGTGTAAGTTTCTAAATTTACACCGCATACAAACATGGGAGCATCATTTGAAGGAGCCGAAATTACAACTTTTTTAGCACCGGCTGCAATGTGAGCTTTCGCTTTGTCGATCGTGGTGAATACACCTGTCGATTCAACAACATATTCAGCTCCTGAAGCACCCCAACCAATGTTGGCAGGATCTTTTTCAGCAAAGAAAGCAACTTCTTTACCGTTAACAAACAATTTTCCATCTTTGTGTTCTGCAGTTCCTTTGAATTGTCCATGTACTGTGTCGTATTTCAACATGTAAATCAAATAATCCATATCTAAGAATGGGTCATTAACTGCAACGATTTGAATGTCGTTTCTTTCTTGGGCAGCACGGAAAACCAAACGTCCGATACGGCCAAAACCATTGATACCTACTTTAATCATTTTATTTATTATTTAAAATTGAGTTTTTCTGAATCGTGGTGCAAAATTAATCATTTTTACCCAAATGACAAAAATACCTTTGCGTTAATTTACAGCTTTTTTTGTTTTGCAATATGCAGATGTCAAATTGTAAGTTCATTATTGACTATCAATGATATTATATCAATTCATACTTCATATCGGAGAAGATAAAAACAAACAAAAAGAAACAAAAAGCAATCGTTTCTCAGTGATTACTTTTTGTTTCGTAAACTTTTGAAAAATTCTATTTTTTTTCTTCCTTTTTGGTGGTTTTAATTCCGAAAAGCGTGTAAAGTGGGCAAAAACTGATTAAGCTAGTCAGAGTAAATACCAATGCTAAAATTAATGCTACTACGCCAAGAGCTCCGGTGAGCACTTCTTTGTAAAATAAAATAATCAATACAATGGCTAAAGCAAGCCGCACAACTTTGTCGGTCGAACCCATATTCTTTTTCATGATGTAATTTTTTAATGATTGAATACCAATATGTCATTGATTATAACAATCCTGTTTGTGATTAGTTCAAAACACTTATTTTTTTTGAAGTTCATCCGTATTCGGTAACTGAAATGCAATTGACATAACTTAAACCCATCACGGTTTTATTTCTGTTAAAGCAAATGCCAGATTCAATTCATTATTGAATCTGGCATTTACAAGAATTATGCTGTGATCAGGTTATTCGTAAATTCGTTGTCCTAAAGCAATCTTGAGTTTTAATAAACTTACCGAATAATCAATTTTGGTTTTGTAAAGGGCAAGTTTACTTTCTGAAAGTGCCGTGAAACTATCCAGTAAATCTAAATTTGTTATTACGCCGGCTTTGTAATTTATATCGGCAAGGTTGTAGGCTTGAGTTGCTTGTTTTAATTGTAATTCTGATTGAATTACCTTTTTTAAAGATGCTTCGGCAGTGGCACGACTTTCGACCACTTCATTGGTAATGCTTCGTCGAGCTAATTCAGTATCTTGCTGATTACTTTCCAAATCAGCTTTTGCCTGTATTTTGGCATATTTATTTCTGTTGGCATCGAAAATTGGAACATTCAAACCTACACCAACTGCATAATTCATTTTCCCTGTATCTCCAAAATTATTATTGAAATATCCATTTTTAAATCCACCAGAAGCAATAAAGTTAAGCGATGGATTGTTTTGAACTTTTATCACTTCTAATTTTGATTTCGCGAGCTGTTCTTTTTGAAGGGCTAATTTCATTTCATCCCGATTGGTGAATGCGACCTGACATAAAGAGTCAACAGAAGGTAGAATTTGTTTTTCAAGCAACTCTTTTTTCAGTAAAAGCGGTTTGTCTTCGGGATTACCTAAAAACCCATTCAATTGGCTGATTTGAATTTGAAAAGCAGTTTCCAAATCTATTTTTTGGTTTTCAATACTTGATATACGCACTTTGGTGGTAATAATATCATATTGAATTGCCGAACCAGTAGCTGCTTTTTTCTGAACAAATTGTAAATGTTCGTTCAAGGTTTTCAATTGATCATTTTTAATCTGAATCGCTTCTTCTAAGAAGTTTATCGTGTAAAAATTGGCAACTACAGCCATTGAAAGTTGTTGCTTAAGCTGATCGACGCTCAATTCAACCAATTTTTTAGAGGATTGGTCAAGTGCCAGATTTTTAATTGTCTTTCCGAAATCGTAAATACTCTGGTTTACAGACACGGATGCATTATACATGTCTGGTGGATACAATTGTAATTCTTTTCCACCAAATGGAATTGTTGTTACCGGCCCAATCCGGTTATAGGATGCCGAGAAATTTACATTCGGAAGATAAGCTGTTTTTGTTAGACCAATTTTTGCATCGGCCATTACCAATTGTTTGTCAGCTTTTTTTAGCGCAGGATAGTTTTGCATTACCGATGAAAGAATTTTCGTTAATGATAACGAATCGGTATTTGCTGGTTGACTCCATGCAGTAATCGATGAAAGTGTCAGCAAAATTAATGACCACGTTTTTATATGTTTCATTTTTTGATAATAATTTTAGATTGAACTTCTTTTTAACATTTTATTTTTAGAATGCATCAAGAATATAGGGATGAAACTGATGGCTGTAAGGCCTGCAGCGATAAGAAAATCATCATTGATTCCCTGAATGAACGATTGAATGCCAACATGTTGCATTAACACACCCTGACTTTGTTTTAAAGCAGTTGCATATGAACTACCGGCGTTGTGTTGAATATAACTTGTCAGATTATGAATGGTGTTTTGGAATACCTGTGAATTTGCTTGAATGGAACCTCCAAAAATTTGTGAGTGAAAATTGATACGTGCAGTCAGTACTGTTGAAAGTAATGCTACTCCCAAACTTCCTCCAATTTGCCGTATTGTATTTGTAATTCCTGATGCCTGAGCCATTTTATCTCGTGGTATACTTGCCAAAGACAATGAACTCAGGGGAGTAAAAATCATTCCCATTCCGAATCCGCGCAGATAAAGCGATGTCATTACAAATGAATGTTCGGTCATAAAAGATAAATTCGAATTGAGAACAAAACTGAGCACCAATAAGCTTATTCCCAGATATAATGGTGATTTGGCTTCAATTTTATCAGAATAGAGTCCAACCAATGGTGAAATCAATCCCTGAATAATCCCGACTGGAAGAAATACTGATCCTGATTGTAATGCCGTATAATCCAAAGAATTCTGAAGATATAAAGGCAGCAAAAAGGTGCTTCCGAACATACCCATTCCAAATACCAGCATAATAACATTGGCCATGCCGAAATTATGATTCTTTAGCAAGCGTAAATCGAGTAAAGGATCTTCGGTGGTCAGTTCCTGGGTAACAAAAACGACTAATCCAATTGCTGAAATGGCAAAACAGAGTAATATATACGGTGCAGTCCACCCTGCTGAGTTGGTAGCGGCATTGCCTTCTGATAACGCATATAGCAATACGGGTAAAAATATGATGACCGAAATAAAGCCTACATAATCAAACTTTTTGACATTTGGATGAACAAATTCACGCTGTATAATGATTGTAAGAACCAATGCAATAATGCCTACAGGCACATTTACGTCAAATATTAGTGGCCAGCTGAAATTGTCAACCAAGTACCCGCCGATCATTGGACCAAATGATACTGATGCCGCCGATGCAATTGCCCAGAAACCCAAGGCCATTCCCCGTTGATGTGGCGGAAATTCACGTGTAATAATAGCCATACCAAGGGGTTGTACCATTCCTGCTCCCAATCCTTGAATGATGCGTGATGAAATTAGCGTCGTTTCATTGCTGGACATACCGCAAAGCAAGGAACCAAATGTAAATAAAAATAGTCCCCAAAAATAGATTTTCTTGTAACCAAATTTATCAGCAAGCCAACCAGAAGTTGGTAGCATGGCTGCCATAGCAAGCATATAAGCGGTAATAACCCACTGAATGGTCGATAACCCAACACCGAACGATGACATGATTTTAGGCAAACTAACGTTTACAATCGTACCATCGAGCACAGCCATAAATGTTCCCAGCATTACGTTTCCCAATACAAACCATTTGTAGTATTGACTCTTAGGATGATAAATAGAGTTTGGAGTCCGTAATTTTCTTCGAATTTTATGCGCTTTTGAAATCTTTCTCATGCCTTATTTTATGATTTTTACTACTGCTGACATGCCTGTCATTAAACGAAAACCACTTGGTTTTTCTCCTTTATCGGTACTGTCAATCGATATTTTCACGGGTATTCGTTGTGTAACTTTTGTGAAGTTTCCGGACGCATTGCTCGGTGGTAATAATGAAAATTGCGAGGCGGTAGTTGATCCAAGTAAAAATATTTTTCCTTTAAATGTAACTCCGGGATAAGTGTCAAGTGAGAAAAGAGCTTCTTGTCCTACATGCAATTTCTCCATTTTTGTTTCTTCTAAATAAACCAAAACCCAGAATTTTAAATTATCATTGATGGTATAAATTGATTGTCCCAAATTTGCAATATCACCCGGGAGCAACCAACGTTTTGCAATTACACCACTCGATGGCGCATATAATCGCGTATTTTGAAGTTGCGTGTTAATTGTATTTATTTGCGCTTGAGCTGAAACAATCGCTGTTTGAGCCGATTCGATCATGGTTTTGGACACTTTCAATTGAGCTTGGGCGGCATTAAATTGAGCTTTGGCTGTTTCCATCGCCTTTTTTAAATGATCATACTGTTCCTTTGTGATAACTTCTCCTGCAAATTGAGCTTTTGCACGGTTAAAATCTTCGTTAGCTCTTTCTAAGTTTATTTTTAAAACGTCATTATTCTTTACATCAAATTCATATTTGGCTTCTGTTTGCATTTTGCCAGCTTCAGCCTGTGCTTTTCCAGCAATGATTTGTTGTTTCTGAGCCAATATATCGGTACTATCCAATTCGGCTAGCAATTCACCCTGTTTAACAGTATCACCTTCGTCTGCATAAATTTTACTTACTCTGCCCATGATTTTGGGACTTACGGTTACAACATCCGAAGTTACATACGCATCGTCAGTTCTAATAAAACTATTGTAGTCTATAAACCAATAAATTCCACCGACAATAACAAGTGCAATTACCACCATTAGTGGGATGTAAATTTTCAAATCTTTTTTCTTCTTTGCCATACCTTTTTTGATTTATTTTTTTGATTAAAATAATATGTAATAATTAATTGGATAATAAGAACTTGGTTGTCAAATAATTTCGACGATTTTTGAAAACAGAACTTGTGGTCATTAAATTTATCGATCTATTTCGATGAAAGATAATACAATGTTTTAGAGTGGTTTTTTCTAAAATGTGATCTCTACCAAAATTTCACGTACTTTATTCGATGAATCAAATAATTGGACTAATTTATTCTCGTCGAGTTTATTTATTCGAAGTCTCATTTCGCTGCTCAATTCTTTAATAATCATATCAAAATTTTCTTTCCCTTTTAGACTTAATTTGATGTTGACAATTCGACGGTCGTTTGGATCGGAAATGCGTTCGACTAAGTTTTCTACTACTAATTTGTCAATATGAGCCGTTACATGCGGTTTGGGCATGCCCAGTTTGCAGCCAATTTCTGACATGGAAAGTAAAGGGTAACGACTTAATAACCCGAGTACATATAACGATCCAGGATTCAAATTGGTTTTAGCCCGAATTGTTCGGGTTAATCCCTTTGATAATAGCGGATGTATATATATCAGATTTTCAATAATTTTATCCACGGTTTTCGTTGTGTTTTCATTCATATTGTTTGGTTTTTTCAAAATGGTTACAAAAGTATAACTATTAAATGAATTGAACCATTCTATTTATGGAAATTTATAATTAAACAACAATTATTTAAAATGAATGTTCTTCGAGATGAGTAAATATTGATTTTTAACACAGTAGTGAAAGTTTTAAAGCATATTTTGCTTTGTATTTTTTCCTTTTTAAGTCGGAATATTTTTATTGAAGATGGCAACTGATTTGAGATTATTGCTTTGTATTGCAGATTTTCGTTTCAGGAAATATATGAGAATTGTTTCAGGTAGTTTTAAGAAAGAAAAGTGATTCAGAAAGCCAACATTTAAAATCCTGTTTTTTGCCATAATTTTTTGCTTCGACATTTCCGGTATTTTTCTAAATTGCTTCAATTTCAAATTGGTCAAATTTTATGTATCAAAATTATGCGAGTTTCAATGCAATTTATCTTGTCGTTTAATTTTTAGGTTTTGAGATAGATTGTTCAATTTTTGATTTAGCTCCAGCTTTTAAATGCGTGAATGGATTGCGCATTTAATTTTTCCTAAAAACGTTGACATGTCTTTTATAAGAATCCTTTCGTAGTATATCAAGAAAAGTTCATCAGATTATACATTTCCTTATATATCAGACTCCTTGATCCGTCAATAATCGATATTAAAAGATTTCCACGGCACTTACTCCATTCGTTTTTTTGATTACCTGAATCTGAACCTGAATACGCTCCTTTAAACTATCGACATGCGATATAATTCCAATCATTTTACCTTGTGTCTTCAGTGTTTCGAGTGTTGAAATAACCGTTTCAAGCGTGCTGCTGTCCAACGTTCCAAAACCTTCGTCGATAAATAGCGAACCGATACTGACATTGTAGCTTGCCAGATCTGATAACCCGAGCGCTAAAGCCAGACTTATCAAAAACTTTTCGCCACCGCTTGAAGTGTCCACTAACCGTATTTCATCCGCCTGATAATGATCTACTAAGTTGAAATTCAGTTCTTCTCCTGCTTTATATTGCGGATTTAGCTGTAAAGAATAACGTCTGTTCAGCTTGTACAAATGCAGGTTGGCTAAGTCAATCAGATTTTTGAGCGTAAGGCGTTGCACATAGGTATTAAATGCATCCTGCGAACCGCCAAGTACTGTCATTAAATCAATCCATTTACGGCAAACCAGCTCTTGTTGTGTTATTTCGTTAATTACCTGAGTATTACGACTCCTGATCTGGTTGTCCTTTCGGAAACTTTCTGAAATTTCACCCTCTCTTTTTTGGAGTTTTTCTTTTTGGTCATTGATTTCAGTCTGTTTATCGAGTGCCATTGTCAATGTTTCATCCGGTTTTATTTCTTTTTCGAGGTAATCTAATTCAGTAGCAACTTTTTTCGCAAAGGTTGAAATCGTTATTTTTCTATCATCTATTGACTTTCGAATTTGTAGATATTGCGCTTTTAAATCATCGCCAAGCAATGCTTTTTCCACTGCTTCGCGATTGGCAAACCTGCCTTGATTCATTTTTTCAGCTAACCCTGTCATTAAATCGTTTAGTTTGGCTCTATTATCCAACTGTTCCTTATTTATACTTGTTTTTTCTGCTACAAGTGCAGTTTGAAGATTTTTAAAACCAGTTAGTTGCATGGTCGCCTTTTCCATTGCACTTTTTACAATGTCAATTTCTTCTTTCAATTCTGTCCGCTTTTGTTCCGTATTCATTTCCGAAGGCAGAATAGAATTTCGGTTATCTTTTATCGAATTAAGTTCTTTGTTTAAATTTTCAATTCTATCTTCTATCGTGCTGACTTCATTTAATTTTGCTGCTGTTTGATCGTTTAGATGTTTTATTTCAATGTTGCATTGCTTCTCATTGTTTTTTGTTTCTGTTTGTTCTTTCTCATTGTCATTGTAATCTTTTACACTCTTTTCAAGCTGCATAATAAAATTTGTTGTGTTCTCAGGCTTGGGCAATGTCAGGTTACAATCGGCAAACTGACTAACCAATTCTCTTTCCAACGCTGCATTCCTGCGCTTTAATAATTCACATTCCTTTCCAGCCTCCGCAATTGATTTCTCAATACCCGTATTTGTCGTAACGAACTGTGTCAATTGAAGTTCAAATGCTTTTATTTTCTCTTCAATCGCTTTTAGCTCCGTCTGTTTTTCGTTTTTAAGTTTTTGTTTTTCCTGTGATGCTGAAATCTTCCCGGCAAGAATTGCCATTTCGCTTTCAGTTTTTTTTAATACTAATTCTATCACCGGTTTATCGTCAATTCTATATTTCGAATTGGCATTTGAAAATTTTTTATTCAGTTCGTTCAGATCTGCTTCGTTTTTACAGGTTTGCGTCAATACCTGCTGCAACTCAGCACTGATACGGGCTTGTTGCAACTCTGCGGTGTTCTGAATTTTTTTGAGTTTTTCTAACGCCTCCCTGCGTTCGTTCAATCTTTTTTTGCTATCGAAGATGGTTATTTCAGTATAATGTTCAACCAACGGGTGCGTCGAAGAACCACATAAAGGACAAGGTTCTCCCTGTTTTAGTCTTTTTCGTTCCGATTCAAGGCTCACAATATATTGATCTCTTTCATACAACTCTTCAGCGTCTTTTTCCGATAGTATGGCTCTTTCCATTTCAGCGACCAGTTCTTGAATTTTCTCCGAAAGTTCCTTCTGTTTTTGATCTAAATCCGTTTTCCTATCTGTAAGTATCTGTTTATCAACTAAAAATTTATTATAATTTATCGACCATTGAATTAAATCCCGCAACTGTTCTTTTATATTGGTAAGCGTGTAGTTCTGATTTACCAATTGCTCAATACCGCCGGCATCCAACGACTTTTGTAAAGTTTCTATCTCACCGGCAAGAGTTTCAAGACTCACTCTTTCTTCAATATATTTTTTTCTAATTACTTCTATCGAAGCTTCATTGGCTGCAAAATCTGCCCTGCCTTTAACGATGGTTTTACTCCATTCGGCTATTCTTTCCCAACTTCCCTTTCGTTGCGTAAGCTGAGCATTCCAGCTGTTCAGCTGTTTTTCGATGGACGGAATGGTTTTGTTTTGTTCAAAATATCTATTCAGCTCTTCAAGAATGACTCCGAACGATTTCAATTTCTTCTTCTTCTCTTCGACAGATTGCATTAATCCGCTTTTGGCTTCCAATAGTGCAGTAATAGCTTTCTCATTTTCAGAGATATTTGTTTTATGCGAATGAATAGTAGTATCCAACGCAATAACCTCTTCCAGTTTTAGGTGCCATTCAGCGCTTTTTTTTTCAGCTTCGAGCATTTTTATTTTACCATCCGCTTCGGAATCTGAGGCTGCTTTTACCTTTTCTTCAATAGTACTTAGTTCTGAATCAATATCTTGTATGCGACGATTTTTTTTCTCGATGTCCTGTTCAAGCCATCTGATTTCGGTCAATAATGCCTTAAATGGCTCAGCAGCTTCATGTATCTCCAACTGTTGAAAAACAATAGAATTTTGCTCTATATCAAGTTCAAGTTGTAATTTATCAACTTCCGTATTTTGTCTTTGTTGTTTTAACTTCTCTATTTGCTCGAATAACTTGATCAGTCCTTCAACTTTTTTTAAATCCGTATTAAAGGTTTTCAGTCGATCATTTAATTGTTCTTCTTCTTGTTTTAACCGATCTATGGTTTCGTCGCTGAGCAAATCATCCGTATTTATTTTACTTTTAATGTGTTCTAATCGTTTTTTCTCTTCTGAAATCCGGTTTTTCAACGTTTCTCCAATTTTTCGGTAGATTTCGTCACCTGCAATTTGCTGCAACAATAACCCTTTTTCGGTATTTTTAGCTGATAGAAAAGCAGCAAATTCACCTTGCGCCAGCATAACAGAACGCAGAAACTGATCATAATTTAATTGCGTGATTTCTACTATTTTTTCATCGCAGGCCGTTTTTGTTTCTGCTACAATCGTTCCTGAAGTTAAATTCTTTAACCGCAATGTTTCTACCGGCTTGCTAAGTTTTCTACCATTATTACTTGCCAACCGGATATCCCATTGCGCTTCATAGCGTTGATTTTGTGCCACGAAGGTAACCCTGACCATGGCCGTATAGCTGCCATAGCTAACCACATCTTCCAAACCGCCTTTACTTCCAGCTTTTTCAAATCGCGGGACACGACGGTAAAGCGCTATCGTAATAGCGTCGAGCAAAGTGGTTTTGCCGGCTCCGGTAGGTCCGGTGATGGCAAACAAACCTATTTCTTCAAAGCGCGGATGTTCAAAATCAATTACGATAGGTGCATCGCATTTAAGCGAGTTGATATTTTGGAGTTCTATTTTCAGTATTTTCATAGTCGTCAATCATTGTCAGTTACGATTTGTAGAATCTCATTAAATGCATCGAGCATTTCAGGTTTTTTTTCCAAATCAACACTCATTTCTTCGCATTTCAATCTGAAAACATCAACCGGCTTAAAGGTTTTTATATGTTGCGCATTGTCCACTAAGCTTTTCAGTTTTTCATAGTTACGTTCATCGTTTAATGTAATTTTTAACACTTCGGGTTTGAGTTTCGTGGCAAAGTCGTTGATTTCTTTATAGCCTGTTGCCGCTTCGTTGCCGTTGTTTAATATTACTTCCACCCAGGGTGTCAATGGATTATTGTCGTTGTCGAGTGTCAGCAATTGTGCTTTACAACTTTCGACAGAACCTTCAATCTGAACTATTTTGCGAAATGCAGGCACCGGTATTTCGTTAATTTGGATTGATTCTCCCGTTTTAATTTCCACCACTTTTTTATCCTGATTCGCTTCGCTGAAACTCAGAACATAAGGAGAACCTGAATAACGGATATGGGAAGTATTTCCCACCGGTTGTGCCCGGTGTAAATGACCGAGTGCCACATAATCAAAACCGGCAGGAAAATCGGATGCGCCTATATCGCCCAGATTACCGACATAGATACTTTGCTCACTTTCAGATGTTTTCCCTCCAATGGCAAATAAGTGTCCCATCGCTATTACCGGTTCATTATCTGTTTTCACCGACTCACAGTATGCTGCTATTTCTGCAAAATGACGGATAAGGGCTGTTTTATAGCGGTTATTCATTTCTTCTGCCGATTCGGCAGCAATAGCGCGACGAATATCCTGATCGCGTAAATAAGGAATGGCTGCCACAATGACCGCTTCACCATTAACTAATATCCTAAACACTTCATTAGCCAGATTATCTGTGGCTTTTCCGACTACTCTGACTGAAAAGGCATTCAATAATTCTTTGGGGGCATTCAGCGTGCTTGGTGCATCGTGGTTGCCTCCTGTAATGAACACTTCCCGGCAAGTGCTATTGTAAAGCCGTAGCAGAAAATTATAATAGAGCTTTTGTGCTTGAGCCGATGGTACGCCCACATCGAATATGTCGCCCGAAACCAATACGATATCTATATGGTTTGTCGCAATATAATCTGTCAACCAGTCAAGAAATAACGCTTGTTCCTCTTGCTGAGATTGCTCAAAAAACCGATGCCCCAAATGCCAATCGGACGTATGTAGTATTTTCATATTTTGCTGAGATCCAAAATTTTTATTGTCTATGTAGTATCTTTTTTGAAAAATAAAGATATTCGGACAACAAAGATAATCACAAACCTTAAGCAGTGACAAAAATAAAAATTTATTTTTGAAAGATCAGAATTCATCACGAAAATGTTAAATACCGTCGTGTGTCAGATTGATATTTTTTAATCTTTTCGTTATGACTGATGATTCAACTTCATTGCATTTTATAAAAATGATTCGAAATCTATCAAATTTATAAACTTGAAGTTACAAATTGTTGCATTGAACGGTTTAAAAAAGCATCGAATCCTGAAAATTATTATGAATGATATTTATTTCTAAAGTATCATTGATATTGGTTGCTATAATTCAGATTATCAGCTAAAATCTTAGAATTCAAGTTGTACTTTGGCAATTTAATTTCCCGATTTTATTGCAAGCATTGAATTAAAATTTACGCCAAATTTTTTCTGTCATAATGTCAATGGCAAGAATTTTGATGATGAATAGGAAATCAATTAAATTTTAAACGTATGTTATTCGGATATTTTATTTTTGGAGTATTTGCGTTGATCAGTTGGATGATTCAAAACAATTTGAAATCAAAGTTTCAGCGTTATTCCAAGATTCCTATTCCACGCGGAATGACCGGTAAGGATGTAGCTGAAAAAATGTTACGAGACAATGGAATTTTCGATGTTCAGGTTATATCAACCAATGGGCATTTGACCGATCATTACAATCCGGCAATCAAGACCGTAAATCTAAGCGAGAACGTTTATGGATCAAGTTCTGTTGCTGCTGCAGCTATTGCAGCTCATGAATGTGGGCATGCTTTGCAACATGCAGATGCTTATGCTCCTCTTACACTACGATCGAAATTAGTCCCGGTGGTTAGTTTTGCTTCTAATTGGGTACAGTGGATTTTGTTAGGTGGGATCATTTTAATTCATTCATTTCCACAATTATTATTAGCAGGTATCATTTTGTTTGCAGCGACTACCCTTTTCAGTTTTATTACGCTTCCTGTCGAAATCAATGCCAGTTCACGTGCATTAGTTTGGCTTAATACGTCGGGTATTACCACTTATGAAACACATGAGCAAGCCAAAGATGCCCTAAAAACCGCTGCATATACCTATGTGGTAGCAGCCATTGGTTCGTTAGCTACGTTGATTTACTATATTTTAATTTTCATGGGTGGTAGTCGACGATAAATTGCAAACTCGGAATGATCTAACGTAACATCATTCGCATGCTTTACGTATAAAACTGAGAGGTGATCTATCTCTCAGTTTTTGTTTAAATGGAGTTAGGAAGCAGAAATCCCTTTTCAGGATTCAAATTATTTATTACCTTTGCAACTCTAAAAATAAGGCTCCGTAGTTCAGTTGTATAGAACGTCAGATTCCGGTTCTGAAGGTCAAGGGTTAGAATCCCTTCGGGGTCACGAAATGATTGAAGTAAAGATGCCCAGATCTTATCGGGCATCTTTTTTTGTGAGTTTGATTTTTTTCCAGATCGTATGAAGTAATGATATCGCCATTTATTTGCTGTTACTCCCTCAGCAAAATTTTATATATTTTAATAATCTACATCCCTGTTTTACCAGTCCAACAACTTCCTGTCTCCTTTAATGCGTTGAATTCCTGAAATTTCCTGCGAGACTTCCAATGTTCCTTTATATTCCTTATTCTCATTACGAACAGCAAAGTACTGAATCAGGATAAATTTTGGTCCCATGTGAAACCAAAATGAAGCAACGTCCTTTTCGCCGATTTTAAATGAATTCAAAATTTTTTCTACCACATGAACGCTTTCAGGTGGATGGCAAAACTGAACTTTTCTTCCAATAATTGCAGGTGTGCGTGGGAAAATACGGTGTGGCGGATTAGAGAAAAACCTGACTGTATCATTCTCGTCTACAAAGGTAATATCGACGGGTAAATGATTAAAAATCAGATTGAATTGTACAGCACTCAACGTACCTGTTGGAAAATATATTTTTTCTTCGTTACTGAAAATGATTTTTTTATTTTTTAATTCAGGAGGTTTTAATTGAGCAAACGGAAGTCCTATTTCAATGGTTTGCAGCAACATATCATTTAACTGTTCGTCCGTAGAAGTTTCGAGTAACATCGAAAATATTATTTTTTCTTCCCTGAGAATAATCGTATTCACATTGAAAAATACCAATCCGCAAACTGAATTGAACTCTTTTAAATCAATTTCGTTTTTTGATAACAATTCGGTTAGTTTCCGTACGTTACGTCGAATATCATCATGAAAGGACCACATGATTTTTACGCATTGATGATGTTCCCATTTTGATTCAAGAAGTGGAAAAACCACATTTTCTATTACTGTATAATGCAAAAAGAACTGCTCGAATTCATTTAATTTCGTTTTCAAAGCACTTACATGAATTTCATCAATCTGTTTATTAAGGGCTTTGATGTGTTCACGTATTTCTTTCAATTTCAAAAGGGCAACGTCATTGTCTTTTGTATAAAGATCTAAAACTGAGTTCGGTTTTGGCTTTAATGCGGGATATTCGAGAAGGATTTGATATAGTATATTTATTAGTTTATTAGATACAACCTTTAAATCTTCAATGGGAATTTTTTTATCTATCAGAATATCAAAAGCCATTACAATATCGTGCGGAATAAATTTGCTGGTTTTAATTGCGTGTTTTTCGATTAATTGAAGTCCGTTTTCACCTTGCAGTAAACCAAGCATGTAATTGGCAAGTTCTTCAGCTCTTAATTTAGATGTATTTGTAAATTCTGACATAGCAATACTCTCCAGTTTTAAATCGATCAAATAGATTTATTCTTAACAAAGAAAATAAAAAACAACTCATCATTTTCTTTTTTAATCCAATGAATGAAGCCAAAGCTGGATGCTTTTTCGATTAATGGAACAGGAAGAAATGGAGCGATAAGTTGATAAATTTCATCCTCTTTTTGCTTTTTCAGGTCTTCCATAACCTGAGCTACGGGATGTTCACCGTTTGCGAGCATTTCTCTTACATCAAATTGTGCAGTTACTTTATTTGTATCAAACCACGTTGGTGATTGGTAATTATATTGATGTTCTTCCGAATTAATTTCTTCAGCAGTTTGTCCAATCTCCTGGCGTAACTGATTTACGAGTAAGCCAACATTCACATTCCCAATCAAAGCAGCTTGTTGCAAGGTTGCCACTTTTCCAACTGTTCGGCGCAACACCGGATTTTTTAGTTTCTCGAATGTTGGCACATAAGCTATAAGTATATCTTCCAACTCTGGATATGCCTCGATAATGTCAAAAACTTTGGTCTTGGGTGTTATAATCAGTTCTTCTTTTTTCATTTTAGTGTATTTGTAAGTTTGTTTTATTTGTACGAAAGAATTCTCTGTTCGCCTTCTAATTCACGATAGGGAGTAATGTTGTGAGAAACTTCAAGCGTTCCAAGGTATTCACCTTTATCATTCCGTAAAGCAAAATACTCAATATGTATCATTTTTCCACCCATATTTATCCAGAATGGTGCACTGTTTTGTCGACCACTTTTAAAATCGTCGATTATTTTATCCACTATATGAGCACTTGCAGGGGGATGACAATGACGAACATCCCGATTGAGTATCGCTCTGTTTCGTTGGAAGATCCGTTCGGCACTTTGCGAAAAGTACTTCACTTTATCCTCTTTGTCCACAAAAGTTATATCTACCGGTAAGGTATTTAAAATAGTCATAATCTCTTCGGCCGAAAAACTTCCGCTTGGTAATTGGATATGACTTCCGCTTTTTTGCGATTCGTTGATGGATGGTTCTTCTGCCCATTCGGGTTTCCACGTTACTACCGGATCATACAGGCAAAATCCAATTTCAATCGATTGTTTGCTTATTTCGAACCAATCAGCCTCAGTGAGTATATCCAGCGTCATTGGAAATAAAATTTCCTCTTCTTTTGTTATCATTTCCTTCGCGCCTTCTGCAGCAATTTCGAGTATAAGTTCAGCTACTGCAACGAACTCTTCTTTCGTCATTTCGGTAGTTTTTAATACTTCAATGCTCCCTTTTATCATTTCGCGGATTTCATCGTGTTTTCCCCACATCACTTTAGGCGGTCCGGTAATTTCCGCTTTCTCTAAATAGGGAAAAAGCAGATATTCTTTACGTTGATAATGTTTATCAACGTCGTAAAGCGTATTGTAAAGTCCTCTTAGTTTAATCAATTTATTAGTTATAGATTCGGAAGGTTCAAATTTGATTTCAGAAATTAAGGCGAAAATTGAATTAGTTAACTTTCTAATTTCTTCATTTTCTTTTCGAAAAACATCAACGGGATGACCTTCTGCCACAGGTTTCAAAGCTGATAAGTCGACGCGACCTTCGAGAACTGACGAATGTGCATCACAAAGATCCAAAATCTCATCTTCTGGTAATCCTTCTGAAATGAGTTCCTGCTCTACTTCGACCACCTCTCCGTACGGAATTTGGCTTAGCGACAGCAATAATTCATGTTGAACAGCTTCAGTGGAGCCACCCTGATGAATCTGCAACAAAATTTCTTTCAGTTTCTCTTTTCTGCTGCGAGAATTGTTAATTAGCTCACTCATTATTTTTGTTGGTTTATTGGTTAAGTGATTGTTTGATAATTTATTGTTACTTATTTTACCGACCGGATAAACTTAATGCTTTAGGATACAATATATTGTTTTCCAGGTGCACATGAATGTGCAAATCGTCTTCAAATTCCTCCAGCAATTTATAGGTAACCCGATAGGTATTACAACCATCATCCGGCACACTGTAATTATCGCTCAGCACATTAATCTTATCCATTGTTCCACCGGCAAATTCATGCTCCCCTTTCATACGGGTGATTTCGGAAATACTAGTCGCTTTCGTTTCCGGAGAATTGCTTTTCAACAGTTCTTTGATAGCCGGAAAAAGAACTTCTTCCTCCTTTTTGAGATGTTGCAACAGTTCGGTATTAATTTGAGAGAAAAGCCTGGCAATTTCAACCAACTCGGGATGGTGAGCCCCATGAACCTGTTCAATTTTCAGGGTATACGCTGTCAACTGTGGCAATAACCTCGTTACTGTTTTATGATGTGTATTTACAATATAATCACATAAAAAGTCAAGATTCCATTCATTGAAGTTATGCAATGCGTTGACAGTTGTATTTTCAAGTTTAGCCAATTCTGTTTCAAGTACAGTACTGTCAATATTCTTTTCCTTACAGGCCAGTTCCAGACTCTTATTGCCACCACAGCAAAAATCGATACCTGCGTTTTTAAATATTTCGGCCGCTCTGAAATCTTGTGTAACAATTTCTCCAATTGAGGTTGTTTTATAGTTTTTCATTTTTTAACTGTTTATTGGTTAGTTAATTCCTAAAATTTATTCAGTTTCTTCATATTTTATTACACTTACGGGACAGCTATCTGCTGCATCTTTTATGTCCGTATTGAATGCTTCAAAATCTACATTTTCTTTTACTTTCATTTTATCGGGTACTTCAAACACACTAGGTGCAATCGATTCACATAAACCGCATGAAGTACATTCGTCTGAGCTTTCATCAAGCCATACTTTAATAATTTTCATAATTTTGATTTTTAGTTCAAATATATTTCACTGAAATAAAGTACAAGTTTTAGATATCTATCAAAATACTCGTTTTCAAAAGTGCTTGCATTTGATATTTTAAAATCCTCGGACATGGCTGACAATACCCCAGCTGGTAAAATCCGTTCTGCCATAGGGTATAGTATATTGTTTTCTTTTGCAATGTGATTTGTTAATAGTTCGCAATAATTTAAAAGATTATACTTAATCTGTTCGAAAGCAGAACGATCGCCGTTTTTAAATTTTTCAATGCTTTCGCCTGCTAATTTAATGTAATTTCTTCCTTCGTTATGTTCATGTAGCATCATACCAATTGGTCCAAATTCACGAGACATGCCGAATTTCTCCATTTCCACAAATAATATATCTTCTTCTTTGAGATGATGGTATTTGTCTGCAAAATTTTTTATAAAATCGATAATTTGTTCCACATGCTCTAAATTTATTGTTTCATCATCCGAATTCAATATTATTCGAGTTACTTCAATCATTTTAAGGATGCTGTCGTGTTCCCCGACCAAAATTTCTATTGCTTTCATGGTTGTTTGTTTTTTAAAATTAAATAAATTGATTAGCTGTTCTATTACCTATGTCAATATAAAATTGAATATCAATCACCTATCCCATAGAATCCCACTTAAAGTTTTGCCCCGAACGAATTTTACTTAGTTGACATAGGCGATTTCCGCTTCGTTCCAATTGGCTTGAACCAAAAAACGAAGCAAAATAGTTCAAGAGGTCTTACCCCAAGGAGGTCGGTCGTTTGCAAGTGTTGTGAAAAATATATTTGGTACCAAAACGGATACGTATATTAAATGATTAATTATTGATATTCAATTATATAGAAGTTTAAATATTGAGAATGTTTTGAATAGCTTGTTTATTTTGTTCAATGCTGGGTTTCGGAGTCTTTACCACCAACACCCTGAAATCTGCATTACTTTTATTGTGAAGACAATGCGGAATATTTTTTGGACTATCTATAAGCATGTCTTTTGTTACTTTTTGTTTTTCATCTCCAATTTCCACAATGCCTTCACCTTCCAAAACATAGAAAAAAACATCAACAGCAGTGACATGTTTTTTTAAACTTTCACCTGCTTTTAAACACATGTGTACAACTTGTACATTTTCATTGTCGTGAATTTTTCGGGCGTCAATACCATGTGGATTTTTTGTGGTAATTGCTTCATCGTAAATTATTGTCTTCATTTTTTTGTAAATTTAGTTGTTATTTGACATTATCTTTTTGTTTTTATAATGCTACTGATAAGTAGTATTATAAAACAAAAAAATTAATATCTTAATATTTTATTAAAATCCATATCTGATAATTTGGTTTCACGGAAAACTTTATTTAAATCAGTTCTTAGGTTCATCCACAAATAATGCATGGCACAAGGATTTGAAGATGAACAACTTTCAAAGCCTAATAAACAACCATTCAGTTTATCCATACCTTCAACTGAGTCAATTATATCGTACAACATTATTTCATCGGGGCCTTTAATAAAGGTGTAACCCCCATCCCTGCCTTGAATACTTCGGATAAATCCTGATTTCGACAAATCAGTCATTAAACGTCGCAAGTATTTATCCGAAACTTTTAATTCTTTCACAAGTTGTTTAGCTGTATATAATTGATCTGGCGATTGTGACATGTAAATTAAAATGCGTAAAGCATATTCGGAAGTTTTTGATAATTTCATACTATATACTACCTCGTTGTATTATTTACTGCAAATATAGATGTTTTTATTTCATTACCAGCAACTCAATAGATAAATATTCTAATAATTAACATTCAATATTCTAGGATTAAATCTAAATTAAAATACATCAGGAATTTAAAAATCAAATCGAACATGTTAAAAATGTTAAAAGATTTATGCCTTGTGATTAATTGACATAATTTGCAGCTATCCGGTCATAATTTTTTAGTTATTTCGAGGATCGTTTTTTGAGATGGCAATTTGCGCTCAACAAACCTGTTTTAAAAATTCATTCAGTGAAATTTAGATACTTTGCTATCGTTAATTGCCAACTCAATTTTGAAACAAACTGGTTTTGATTAATAGGTTTATTGAGATGAGCCTCATGAACGTCAAAATAAGTCAGAAAGCTACTAGATAATTGATATCCAGTAGCTTTCAATGAAAATAAAATTATTTCTAATCATTTATTTATTCATAATTATCAGTTTCGTCCATCCGACGAGTTTGGCATTGTTCATTCTTACATCTACCAAATATAATCCAGGAATAAGTTTCAGATTTCCAAGCTTATACTTTTCAGTTACCGCGTTATGATTTCGATAATCTATGAAAACCAGCTGACCAGTACTGTTGTAAATTCGTATATTTAATGTCCCGGAAGTCGGTTCCTTAACATACAGTATAACATCTTTGTAAGAAGGATTTGGATAAATACTGATATTATTCGAGTATCTTACTTTTAAGTCCAAATTCGTTTTGGTCAAAAAGACCGTTACTTCATCTGCCTGCGAATCGTCAACGCCATCGTTTACTACTAAGCTGAATGTGAGCTGATTAATACCTGAAGGAGCAACAAATGTGGGTTTGGCGTAATGAACATCATTCAGGGTTATTCCTTCTGGTGAAGTCCATTTGTAGGTAAGTTCATCATTATCTGCATCGAAAGATTCAGAACCATCTAACATGATTAAATCCTCGCCAGCCCCTATCTGATCTGGTCCAGCATTAGCCACCGGAGTAACGTTTCCTCTTAGTATCCACTGAGTCAGTGGAGACAAAGTTCCTGTCTTTCCACTCAGATATTTTTTCAATCCGGCTGTACTCACTGATAGCGAGAAAGTTCCACCCGAAGCAACACCTACATTGCCGAAATTGCCAACTGTAAACTCGGTGTCACTATTTTTGTTGATAATCATTGAATTTACATTTGTTTCCATGCCGTTGAGTTTGCAAATCAGATTATTCTTCAACGCAGTTTCATTCAAAATCTTATCAGAGAAATTGAGTAAAATTGAAGCAGGATGCTTTCGTAGTGTACCTAAAGGAACATTGTTCCAGTTAGCCGTAAGAGGCATTTCGTCAATGTAAATAGGAAGTTCTGTCATTGATGTATTGCCAAGTGTATCAACGGTTTCTGCCTGCAATTTCATGCTTCCTGAAGATGGAATTTTTACCGTTAAAGCCAATATACCGGTGCTGGCAGGCAAAGTATCGACTAGGAGCGTGGAAGTTTCGTAACTGTTATAATATAATCGGATACGAGCCTTGGGCGCATTCACCTTCATTGATACCTCCAATTGCGATGTCGAAGTAACTCCATCGTATGACGAATATCCCAGATCTGGAGAAATTTTCATCTCTGTAACCGATGCCGGCACATTTCTGCTCACTGTCCACGTTTTTTGGAAAAAGCCAAAGGCTTTGTTCCCAGACAAATCGGTTACATTTGCCATATTTATTTTTAATACATAAACACCGTCGTTGTAAGTCAGCAATCTGAAATCAGTAATTAAATAAGTAGTATCGTTTAATATTCCATAATTCAGTTGCGAAACAGGTTGTTGTAATCCATCTTTCCACAGTTCAACAATCGAAATTCCGAATCCGGAAATCGGCTCACTGAATGTCAATTGAGCGGAAGTAATGTGTTGGTTATCATAACCACCAACGTTTTTCATGATAATTTTATTCAAAATAGGTCCATGAGTGTCAATTTTCCAGCTTACTTTTTGAGCTGAGAGACCGAAAATACCATTTTTAGATTTAATATTCGGTAAATCAACGGTTAGTTCATACGTTCCATCGGCAATCATAATGCTGTCTGTTTTCAAAATTTTAAAAAGTTTACCTTCAGTATCCATTCGCGAGATAGAAACCGGAGCAGTAACCACATTCCCTTCTCTGGTCCAAACAAGACGTGCAGGAGTAAAGGATGTGGTATCTACAGGCACGGTGAATCGAATCATTACATTATCCGAAATGACAGCAGTAGCGCTTCCGTCAACAGGTATCCCGATAAATTCACTCACAGCGGGTGAATTAGTAAACTGAGACCACGAAATCTGTTTCGATAATTCACCTGCTTCGCCTGTCAGGTTGGTAATGCCAGTTGTTTGAATAGTAAGCACATAATATCCATCAGTAGTAGTTACAGATGACAAATTAATGCGGAATGTAACTGAATCAATCTGCGTAACGGTAACTGAGTTATTCATTAAATTGGAACCCCCTTGGCAACGTAAAATCATATCTTCGAATGTGAAGGATGATGCCTTAACCGGTTTTTCGAATACAACGTTGACTAATGAAATTTGTGAAGAAGAAACACTTGAAGGAACATTTTCAAATTTCAGCACGGTGGGTGGATCGACCCTTTTAGGGACGAATTTAATTAAATACTTTGTTAACTGAATAGAATCAAATTCATCCACGAAATGTATTTTATGTTCGTATACAGGTTCTTTTCCATCGGGTAAAGTAACATGTGTCTGCCATACATTTCTTGCCGGAAGTGTTTTGCCATCGCGCTGGCGTGTTACATTTAATATTTCATATCGTCCCGCAGTAGGATCAGTTACTTTACCGTAATTCCAACCCATCAGTTTTGGAGAAACATCCAGTCCGATTTCGTAAACTGGCGAAGATAACGTTCCCGTGGTACAAATAGTATTAACTGCACTTACAGGCAACACATTGCCACTTGAAGTGTAAATTTCATCGGGAGTTTCATCGGCATCCTGAACTTCATTTACTAAAAAGTCATGAATTGTATCCAAATCGTTATAAACGGATATACTGCGTATTAACTCGTGTAATTTGGCTCCACTAATTAAACTAAGGTCGGGATTTCCATAACTATCGGCGTGAACAACGCGGGTTTCGTAATTCACAAAATGTCCAAGCAAGTCGGCTGTAAACCACCATTGACCTATAGCCGTTGATTTTGAAGCTATATTTCCAAAATCAATATTGTTTAATCCGAGTTGACGATTTTGACCGTTCAGATTCGAACCGATTAGCGCCAGATGAATAGCCAGCCCTTTCTGATTTTCGATGATTTCTGGTTGTGCCGACTCCACGCGTACCTTGGTAGCTGCACCATATCCATTGTTTTGGATCATTAAAGCCAGTTCGGCTGGAACAATAGGTTCTATCGCTTCTGTAAGCGGATCATCGGCCAGAATATCGCGTTGCATAAAATAATGTAGGTACAAATCGGGACTCGGATTTACATCAAGTGAAATCGGGAAGAGTTGTTTT
The DNA here is from genome assembly GCA_021779195.1 of Bacteroidota bacterium. Classification (GTDB taxonomy): domain Bacteria; phylum Bacteroidota; class Bacteroidia; order Bacteroidales; family Paludibacteraceae; genus Paludibacter. The sequence continues at coordinate 58,093 of JAJYBB010000014.1, forward strand.
GTGACTTCCATTCCGTTAAACGGATCGATATACGAGAATGAACCTCCAAATGAATAAGTGGTCGGTACTGTTGGTGCAGCTCCTTTTTCGGGGATAAACAGAATAGAAGCACTACCCTTCTGTCCGGCAGCGAGCGACCCTGTACCGTCAATGCCGGTAAGTATGCTAAGTGCTTTGGTATTAATCTGAAACAAATCGTTACAAAGAACGCCCAGTGAATTTTTCACTTCCAGATTGAGTTTGATATTGGTCATTGCATTCTGGTTATTCCCGTTTACAATGGTTAAAGTACCTTCAAAAGCTTCCCGTGTCATTACCAGTTTTTGTGAAATTTGCAGGGTAATTGATGCACAAACCGATTTTTTCCCTGTTTCAGTTTGTTCTTTCAGAGTATTATAAGCCGTATTTGCCATTTCGCGAATATTGGCATATCCTCTTCCTATGGCATAGGCAAGTGCAGAATCTTCCTGTAGAACATATTTTTTTAATAAATTATTGTTGATAATATCGGGGAAATCGTTAGTAGGTTCCTGAATATTTTGAGCTCGGGCTATCAGTGTTCTGTTCCATCTGAGCGAAAATGCTTCCACTTCAACAGGCAAGATATCTGTTCCTGACAAATTCTGGTTTATTTTAATAATATCGAGCGGTTGTATTTCTTTTTTAAATACAGTAAATGAATCAACTGCGTGTACAAAATCTACAAAGTTAACCCGTTTATACAAGGAGTCGATTCCGGTAATCTCATTCATCCAATTGTGCTCGGCATCCATACTATGTCGTGCCCAAAGCAAATCGGTGTATGCCTGCTTAATAATAGGAGGCATTAAAGGTTTTGGTACCGTTGGATTAGTCTGATAAAGCTTTAATTGTTTGACTAATAAGCGTGGAGGATCTTTATAGCAGCTGTACGCCGTTCCAAATAATCCGATCACACAACCCCATCCGGGTATAAATCCTAATCCGCATTGGGCAGCATCAACCAATGTCGGTCCGTCATCATCGGTAAATGATTTAATGCACGCAACAACTCCCGATGCTGTTCCAATTGGGCCAGGGATGCACCCAAGCACCGCCAGTGTAAGTTCCATGGTACAATTGTCACATTCGAAAACATTGTTTACAGATACAGTAGAGCTGTTGTTTGAGGGAACAACGTATACATATCCGCCACCGCCACCACCTAAAGTAGGACTGCCACCACCCGGAGAATAGCCTCCGGTGGCAGATCCAGTGCAAATTCTCCCCGAAAATTTAAACAGTTGGACGCCCTCGTGCCATTTTTTATCAGGGCCGCAATAGAATCCATGACTTTCAACCACTACATCGACGCAGTTTAAATCCGACGCAGTTGCTCGCAATATTGTGTTGACCGGATTAAATGAGGCTTTACGTTTCATAACCACCGGAATCTGAATAGATTGTTGTGCCAGCAAATCCATTTTTGTGAAATTGGTTACAAACTCATACTCCGGATCGTTGGGGAATTTAAGTGTAACATCAGTGGCTGTGATCAATCCTTTGTTTGTAATTGTAACAAAAAACGGATAGGTTTCATCATTTATCAGTTGTGGCATACTGTCGGGCATTGACATGACAACCACAGGAGCAGGAACATTTGTTTCGTATTTCATGATCAGATCCACTTTATATTCATCTTCCACTTCTGTACGAACAACTTCCCATGTATAACTGATCGCCTGAAAACTTATAAAGATGCTTTGCGACAGAGTTTTCCCTGCATCAATAATGATGTTGTTCCGATAACCATCATGCTTTTCCGCTTCTACAGTCATGGAATAATATCCTTCAGGAATACTGTCCATCTTAAAGATCCCATTTGAATCCGTGAATCCATCTGCCACAATCACTCCGCTATAAGGATGACGAACAAGAATATGCGCATTTTTTACAAGAGGGGCTTCGGTTGTATTGTAGGTATATTCATCCAATACATCTATACAAAGACCACCCTTAGCATCGGAAACTGCTTCTAATTTATAAGGCATTGCAATTCCTTTTCCATGTTCACAGTTTATTGCTATCGACCCGTTTACAGGGGTGTTAAGTGCCAAGTCAGTATCAGTTAATTTTAATGTTACCGTTACGCTTTCAGAAGGTTTAATATTGGCAATCGAATCGGAACTAACCAGACTCATAAAACTGACGGATGGAAGCAGGATTCTAACAATTCCACTTTCACCGGCACCTCGGTTAGTAAGCGTAAATTCGAGGTATTTGGTTGTTCCTTTTGAAACAGTCGTGCTGATATTTGTTGGACCGGTTTCGAGTGAAGCCTGTTGTTCCTGACAGAAGTAGTAGACATCGTATCCGATAGTTACACCTTCATCACAACTGATGATCAGATTTAATTTCTGATAATCAGACGTCATACTGCGTTTAGTACCTAAAACAGAATAATTGAGTGTAGCTGTGGCATTGGAGGGCAAAACTGCCAGAGGACTTGCCGTTAAAGTACATCCGTCGGGCAACGTTTTGATTTTCAGTTGAATGTTTTTCAGTTCAATATTACTTGTGTTTTTTATTTGAAGCGCTCCATTGAAAGGGTCTCCTACTTTCGTCAGCCAAGTAATATAATCTCCTGCAGTACGTTTTATTCCCAGAATATCGAAAGAATCTTGGACAGCGGTTAATCCTTCGTCGGGATAGCAAGCGCCGATTTCGAAGTGTCCAGATTCGTCGGGTAATGGATTAAACTGAACTGTATAATTTCCGAGATTATCGGTTATTGAAGTCAATTTTTTCCTTGTCCCGTTGCAAAGCAGATAAACATCAATATTTACATTTGATGCCGGTTGCAGATTTGTTTTTATTGCTTTACCATAGATATTGATTGGCTTATTAGGCAATGTCTGGGTTAAATCTACAGTGGCAGTTGCGGTGTATTCCGGAACAATTTTAAAGTTTATGGGATCGTAAGTGTTGTTGGTATAGACTAGCTCGCTCAATGCATTATTCGGATTTGCTTGTGCCAACAGGTTGTAATTACCTGTTTTTGAAGGTAAAGTCAGCGAAATGCTAAAAGGAACAGAATCGCCCATTAGAATCTGATTTGTAGTAGCAAAAGTTTCCAATAACTGATCGCTGTTATCTACATAATTATCCTTGGATAAATAAAACCCTACTTTTGAGCCTGTTGGTGCATTCAGATATCCAAGATTTAATAATCGACCCGTTACCTGAACTATTTCACCGGTTAAAGCAGTAGTTTTATTTACTTCCATATGGTGAATTACTAAATCGGGTTTATTCAGATCGGTAACATAAGCGAAACAAAACCCCGAAACAAAGCCGGCTGCCTGAACTGTGATACTAACTGTTTGATTTCCATCTTCAATACCATCATTGATTGTGGTAATAGGGACTTCAACCGATTTTTGTCCAGCAGGAATCTGTACCGTTGACTGAACTTCAATTTCAGTTGGATCGTTAAACATGATGGTTACATTCACGTTTCCTGAAGTTTCGGTATTTCGGGAAATAATTAGTTTTCCTGCATTGGTTTTTCCTTCAAAAAGCGATACAGGATTTACGATTGCTGTAAGGCATGGTCCATCATTATCGGCAATAACCAAACTTTTAGTTATTACACCTCCGTTATCAGGAGACGAATTGCAATTGCAGGACTTTACCCATACCGAACCAGTGATTACCACTTTGCGGTAACCATCTACTTCTGCGTTATCCACAACGCCAATATTGAATTTTGCTTCATTTGTACCGCTCGGAAGTGTTATGGCGGATGGTATAATTAAAGTATTTGGAACCGAAACTGTAAAATTGAGTGTGATATTTCCATCACCTTTTATTCTTTTGATGGATGCATAAGTAGCGTACATTCCTCCAGCCTCAGGAACCGTATCAGCAGTAAGGTTGAATTCCAGTTCTGGCATATCATCATCGTTGATAGTGGCTGTTGCGCTGCACGAAGAATATCCTCCGGAACTTATGGTTATTGAAGCTGTGCCGTTCAATTCGGGAGAATTATCATTTATCACAAAAATAGGAACAATCACAACTGAATCGTTTGCCTGGATTGTGGCTGCATTATTAAAAATCCACTGATTGGGTTTATCGGTCGAAAGATAAACGGTGAGCGGTGAAGTGGTTATCAGATTTCGTGTAATTCTCAGTTTTAGCGAATCTCCCTCGTTTACAACCGTTTTATTTAGTACAGCTTTCAAAACAGTAGCTTCATTATCAAGTATTTGTATCATCGAAGTATCGCTTTTATACGAAGCTGCCGATATCACTATTTTCACATTTCTTAAACCATCCACGATCGCATTATCGATTGCTTTTAAGTTAAATATTTCTGAAGACATATTTTCAGGAATAGTAACCGAAGCAGGAATGGTGATTTGACCCGCTGGGAGGTTGGTGATATTAACCGGAAGAGGTGTTGAATATTCACCGCTGCGTGCTATAACGCATCTTACTTCAGCATCGGATCCTTCGGATAAGGAGGTAGTAGCAATATCAAGAAAAAGCACATCGACAGGAGTTACCGTACTAGAAGAAAGAGCCTTGTTGTTTGCATCGGTTCCGCTGTGTTCAATCAGTGTTCCGGAAGGGATGAGCACCACCTCAATATTTGCGGGTCCTGAAAATTTTAATATTTCCGGAATTTTAAACGTATACCTTCTGGTCAGTGTTTGTGCTACTGGTAAGTCGATACTGCTTGTCAAATGAGGGCTTAACGCCACCCTTCTTCCATTAGGAGAAATAAGAGTAACTCTTTCTGACCATCCGCCTAACGCATTGGCATTGCCAATATTCTCAACCTTCCAGCTGATTTGCAACGAGTCGCCCGGTGTAAAAGTTGTTGTGGTAGTTTGAATATCTTTCACCTTTATATCTGGAAAGGGTTTGAGAGCCACTTTAACTGAGTCGGCAAACCGCAGCATGTTGTTGTCGTTGGATAATTCAGTCAACTCGTTATAAATATCGGTTTTAGCAAACAGGTAATACTTTCCGGTATATTCAGCCGGCATGGTAATTATAAACGACTGTGTGTATGTTTCATTCACAGCCAATTGTCCTGAATTATATTTTACCATCAGTTGAGTTTTTCCTCCGTTCGCAGCTGTGTCAGTCGAAATATACACTGCATCCTGCCATTGCCCGCTGATTGTAGAAGTTTGTCCTGTATTTTTAACAGTAAATGTTACAGTAAACTGACTACCCGATTCCACTTCTTTTGGAGCCTGTACATCCGTAATTTGAAGATCAGGTAGCGATTTGGTTGTAAACGTCTGAATGCTGCTTTCTGCAGACGAACATTCGTTAATTGATACAATTTTCCAGGAGTAAATTGTACCTGGTTTCAAATTGTACAACCGTTTGCTGGTTCCGTAAATATAAGGTTGAGTTGCGTTTGCAGGTATGGGTGCTCCTTCTTCCCAAAGAAAAAGGTTGTAATAACGACAATTCAGCGAAGGTTGCCAATACAAATCGAGATAAGCTGAATTTAGATTTGCAGTTCCCGTTTCAGGTGTCATTCCCGTTGCTTTGGTGCAGGGTTTGCATTCTACTCCCACAGTACCCGAATACGTAATTGCGGTTAAATTTTCATTGCAGAGCACATTCTGGATGCTTACAGTATGCGTACCGCTGTTTAATGCTACCATTCCTATCCGGCACAAAATCCCTGAACCGATCAAACCGCTTCCGGAAGCAAATGATATTTTAATAATCGATCCAGAAGCATTATTCTGTACCGAAATGGGATAATCAACCGCTTCAATTTTAGATGTAACACCTGCCAAATTTGAATTAAATGTTAATTCAAAACTTCCTGAGTAAACGATTGTACCCGGTGCAATTTCAATTTTTACCGGCAGGTAAAAAGTATCCATTAATATAGCTCCACTGTTAACTACGCTTAGTTTTATTCCTCGAACATCGATCACACCGGTAGTGTAGTTTCTATTTCCTTTTGCATCGGTAACATAAATTTTGGTAGATCCAGGACCGGTTGCAGTAACTTTTCCATTTGCATCAACCGAAGCAATAGCCCCATTATCACTTCCGTAAGTAAAAGGTGGAGTGCCGCTTGATACATTCATTTGTACTGTTTCGCCTACATACAATTGCCTGCTGTCGGGGTAAATATCGGGAAATGGCAATGAAGTACTGTTGATATATGCGGATTTAAGTGTCATGGCAGGACTTCCTTCATTCAACAGACTAAATGCAGAAATGTTATCAATAGTGGTATATCCGCTTCGTTTTGCAAAAAAGCGGATGTACAATAAATTTCCATTCCCTATTAGCGGCTCTGCACCGGCAAGGGCAATATATAATCTTCCGGGCGTACCACTGTTGACCGTCGGAATTCCCCAACTTTTCATTGGTGTACCGACCGAATCAATTCCCAAAAATTCGACATAATTGGAATTGTAGCTTAACCCGAATTTGAATGCGTAAATATTTTTTCCGGTAAGGAGTGTATCAGCCTTAACCACCACTGTAAAGGTATCTTTTTCAGTTACTGTGTTGTTTAATATGCTGAATCCGACAGTTTGTGCAATTATTTTATCAACCGGAAAAAAATTGAAAATCAGCAGAAAAACAGAGGGTGCGATGGTAAATTTTATAAGTTTTTTCATTGTCGTAAGTGTTGAGTTGTTGAAACTTGTAATTCTTCGCGGATCACTTTAAAACCCAGGTTGAAAATTATTTTCTTATTTCCGGTTAAGAACCATTTTTTCAGAAAAGTTTCTGCCATCAGCATTCATCCTAACAAGATAAACGCCATTCTGCAAATTACCCAAATCAGACAACGGAATTTGTAATATCTGTTTTCCTTCGCCAATTTTATTATAGTTGTAAATTCCTAATGTTCTGCCCGAAATATCAATAATATTGATATCCATTTTTTTAAGTTCTTTCTGAGCATAAAATTCAATATTCAACTTATTTACGCCAATCCAGATATTTATTATCTTGTTGGCTTCAACCGGTGTGAGAAACGTAATAATTTTCGAAGTAATTGGTAATGTTGAATTGGTGAGCGTGAGTTGACTTTCATTGGCCATTGCTGAAGTTATACTGAATTCCGATTCGGCAATAGCAGCATCCACGAGTTTGAATGTCAGGTAAATGACACCATCTTCGAGCGATAAATCCTGAGCCGAAGCCATGGAAATAGCCAGGATACCATTATCGGTCAGTGTTGACTGTGCAAACGATATATCCTGATTCAGTTTTGAAGTTTGGATATTGATCAATTTGATGTGCTGCTGATTGAAATTAAATTTCAAATCGAGCGATTTCACTCCGGCACCGGTATTTAGTGTGATTGGAATAATAAATTCTCCGTTGTCTGTTGCTGGCTGAACAGCTGTCAGAGTGATAGCGGTTTGAATGTTGGCTGGAGCAAGCTTCCGAATCATGCTCGGGTTGGGTGTAAATGTTGCAATCAAATTCACATTGTATTGTAAAATCATGGAGGCATCGTACGATGTAATTGAACCGTTTTTGCTGACATCAGCTACATTTTGTTGAGCAGCATTAAGCACGATATTCGAAACGACATATTGCAAAATAAGCGATGCATCATACGGATTGATCGTTCCGTTCTGGCTCACATCGCCAAGTTCAGCTTTGGTAAGTTGTGATGTAAAAGGTGAGAATGCCACATAATCCGATATCCGTTCGCCGGTTCCCGAAGGATTGGACGTGGCATTTTTAGGTCCTGTGGTAGCGTTATACCAACAATTGGTTGCTGTAACGGTGGTTGACGATGATTTATTCCAAATGGCGTATCCATAGTTATCATCCACATCTATGAAATCGCAATCGGTAATTACGGGGAACGAAGAATTAGTGGCGATAATTCCGTGATACCCTTTATCAAAACGACAATGCTGAATGGTAGGAGAAGCATTGTCTACTGTAACAGCTCCGCGTGAATCGGGATACGAAGCATATTTAATAATACAGTTTTTCAAAACACAATTTTCATCTACAGATTCATTATAAAAATAGATACCACGCCATGCATAATTCCAAGGCGCATTGGCATCGGCATTATTATAGGTATCACCACCGTAAAAATCATCCCTGTCGGATGTAAAGACAATAGCGCTATCAGAGGTTCTTCCTCCTACGGCTATCAATCCGTTACTCACATTCAGGTAACCATAATTCATAAATTTGGCAATGATACCCGGCTCAATTGTTAGTTTGGCCGAACTGCCAACCGTATAATAATTAAATACATATGGGATGTTGGTTATTCCTGCAAAATTATGCTTTTTCAATGTTGCATCTTGCGTAAGTGTCTCATCATTAACGCGAATAGCTCTGCCGGTGGATCCGGAAATTATATTCCCTGTGGTAGAGTGCGGATATGTAAGCAATGAAGTGTTAAATGGATAACTGATATTATTAAATGTACAGTTTTCGATAACTGGAGCACTCAATCCGACCAGAGAAATACCACAATTTGGATAATTTTCAAATGTGCAATTTGTTATGATTGGTGATGCATTGTTTAACTGAATCGGAGTTGTGTTCGAATATCTGAAAATGGCATGATCAATCGTACTTGAATCGTTGGCCGAATCGTAAAATACGAAAAAATTTCCATTGTTAGTTGGCGAAAGAGCTCCATCTTGCTGGCTGTCTTTTGGATTTCCGTAAAAATCATCCTCTACTGTTGTAAAGACAACTGGGTTTGTCGCTGTACCTTCAATATTTAACCTCCCTTTAATATTCCATCGTCCTCGACCTTTAAATGTTAATCCTGCAGGAATTGTCAACTGATCTGTTACAGTCAATGCATCATCGTACCATAAATAAGTGATTGGATTATATCCGGCAAAACTACGTGCCGGAACCGTTCCGTTTACATTTCCCGGTCGAAGTTTTATAGCAATATCGGCTACATTGGATAATTTATTCGTTCCGGTAAAGGTTGGATTTGCAAACATATCCATGTAAATTGGTTCCCAAGCGATATTGCTAAATTCACAGTCTTTAATTTCGGGATCGGCATTCCCAAATATTGCCAATCCACATTGATTCGTAAAATTGATTTTTACTGAATCGAGCAATACATGACAATCGGTGATCTGAATCGGACAATCGATGTTCCAGCCTCCACCACAATATCTGATCTCACAGTTTCGCATTATATTTTCTGTATCGCTTGCCGAACCGGTAAAATTAAATCCATACCAGTCATAGTTATTGGGAATCGTTGATGTGGTATTGTTGTTGGTATCTCCGCCGACTGAATCGTCATTAATGGATGTGAAAATAATTTTTTCCGTTTTTGTTCCAATCGCTTTTAGGGCGCCATTAATAATCCAATTCTGACCGAACCGATTTGATTTAATAATGATTCCTGGATTGATAGTCAATGTGTTACCGTTTTCAATCGTTATACTATGTGTTAGAATATAAGGTAAATTTGTATATCCTGCAAAGTCCATCTTCTTCAAAGTTGGCGAATCGGTTTCTACACCATCTAATTGAATGCCTGTAAATCCGACATTGGTTAATGTGTTTCCCTGAATATTGGGTGATCCGTTGCTTAAAATATATCCAATCGGATATTGGGCGATGTTTATGAAACTATTATTTGTTATTTGTGCATTTTTAGTAAACCATATGGCATTGTACGAATTTTTTATCTCGCATTTATTAACTATATTACTATTCTTCAAATAGATAGCCCAATTACTCGAGTAGTTTCCTGCATAATTAAATTTCCAATTTTCAATTTTCGAGAGGGTTGTACTATAGAGACAAATTCTACCTCCCGCACTTGTTGCCGGAGCTTGGGTTCCATCGTTTTGTGAATCGGCAGGATTTCCGTACGTGTCGTCGGCGATATGCGTGAAGATGATGGGTTCAGTCGTTGTCCCAATTCCAGTCAGGGTACCGTTTGCCGTGATCATCGAATAACCATCCCTGCATTTTATTACCACACCTGGATCAATAACCAATGAAGCAGTATCATGCACAATTGTATTGTCATACAGACAATAAGATATATTGTTTAGTCCTATAAATGAAATTTTTTTCAGATGTCCTTCATTCACAATGGTTGTTCCGCGGAGTCTAATCGCCTTAAGTTCACGGTCGTTAAATTGTATGGAATCATTCGTAAAGGTAGGATTTGCATTCATATCCATTGTTAAATTATAGGCTTCCCCATTTACAACGGTTGAAGGACCGAATACGCAATTTGATATAAGAGGATTACTTGTTCCCTCAATGTGTAGATTCCATGCATTTCCGGTAAATCGGCAGCTATCAATGATGGGTGAAGCATTTGTGGTTCTTAGTGCAGCATACCATTCATAATCGTATGAAGCATTTTTCAGAACACAATTTTTCATGATACAGGCTGAATCAATCGAACCATCGTAAAATCGGATTCCTCTCCAATAGCTTCCTTTAGAATATTTGTCAAAAATGATGGGATTGGCTTTGGTTCCTAATGCCTTGACTTTTCCTTCGTAAACTTCAATATCAGTTCCATTCATCTGTAAATTGACTCCCGGATCCATAATCAGGGTTGCATTTGCATTGACATCAATGTTATTGTCATTAAAGTATGGATAGCCAAAATTCTTCAAGTGAAACTCCTGACTAATTCTTTCAAAATCTATATCTATATAATTATATGTGTTATCCGTAAATACCAAATTTTTTCCTGGATTTACTACACCTGCGCCATAAAATTGGATGGGAAAATCGGAATTTGATATTTGAGTGCTGTCGATATTCAGCGTGCCCAAATAGCTGATGCGTACTGAACCGCTGAGATTATTCACTGCACATTTGTGTAGAGTCATTTGTCCTTTTCTGACGTAAAGGTTGGAAGCATATTCCACCGTACAATTGTTTAGATTTACATTTCCCACTTCATAATATTCGTACGAAACGTAAATGCCATCCCAGAATCCTTTCGTTACTCCGGCATTGCCAGTAAAAGTAACTCCATTTGCATTTAAAGTACCCCTTACATGCAGGTATCGTCCGGAATTGAATTTGACAATTACTCCTGGTTCAACAGTCAGAGTTACCCCTGCGTTCACTTCAATACTGTTTACGATCACATACGGACTATTTGCAACTGTCCAGATCGTGTTTGAAGTTACCGATCCTGTAATGTCAGTTGCTTTTGCACCTGTTATGAATATAATAAGGGCAAAAATTGAAAGTAATAAATTTTTTTTCATAGTAAAAAAATTAATTTGTTAATTATGTCCCATATTTAAACAGAATTGTTTGCATATTTTGGCTATAAACAAGCTATACGAACCTATTTCAATGATCATTTATGTACATTTGTTTATAACAGCGAACAAATATGAATAGTTTGTTAATATCTGGAATATACAATGAAATATATCTTAAATATATATTTATTTATGTTTATTTATTATTGTAAAAATTTACTATATACTTTCTAAAAAATCGCCGAGAGGCTCAATATTCTTAGGATTAGACTGGTTTTGGTTCTATAATCAGGTTGTTTATGCGAATATGAAATTGCTGCCAAAGAAGATAACTTAAAACCAACCAACAGGAAATATAAAATCGTAGTGGTAACCGACAAAGGAACTGTTGAAGCCGACTGGACAACTGACACGAAGATTTCGGTACAACTACCTGTAAAATAGATATTTAAAATTGCATTATTAATGTTACAGATTTATGAAAAGCCCGGATTCTTTTTTAGCATCCGGGCTTTTCTATTTTCTTAATAATTAATTTTACAGTACAAGCGCTGATAGAAGTTGCAACAGGTCAATATATTGACTTATCGAATTTCTGTTTTTTTCATTATGCTAATAATATTTTTAATGTTAAATAATACAGTTAATTAATATTTAGCAAACCTATCAAATGGATTAAATACTGCAATCGTTTCCATTGATATAATTCAGCACTTTTATTTCATATTACAGGATGCATGGATAAATAGAGTATATTTGTTTTTCAAAATACAGGATAGTAAATCTCATTCAGACAAGCTCCTGTTAAAATCCAATGCTATATGAAACTCCAAAACTTAGTTTTTACTTCACTCTTATGCGGAATGCAGCTACTCACTATGGCACAAACCAACAACCCTATTTACCAATCTCCGGCATTCAGCGTTTTCAACGATCATGTTGTGCAAGGACAATACAGGGCTAACGCTTTGTCGGCCACCGAGATGCAATCGGATTACCAGAGCATGGCTACTGAATTTAAAAGCCCGCGGATTACATTTAAATTTTCGATTAACGGGCTTGACAATGAGATGCTTCCGGGTGTGAATCACGAATTTGTTTGTTTGGATGGAAACTGCGAAACGCCCCTTATTTCATTTGGCAAACAATATATCGACTCCCAACGTATTCCGGCAAATACTTATTTGAAACCCAATACTTTGTTGAAAATCAGGCTGGATATGCGACCTGTTTTTGCACAGTTCAACAAGGTTGGATATTATACCAATTTCAATGGAACAAAAATATACAAAGCCGACTTTAAAGGAGTTTATGTGGTGGGCAATACGGCTCCAATGGTTTGGAACTTCGACAACCTGACTTACCATAAAGACCTGGAACTTACGGATCCTAAGGGAGATGGTATTTTCGAAGTGACAATGAAAATTAACCCGAAAACTAAAGAAACAAGTACACTGAAAACATGGAAACTCACCAAAGATATTAGTGCTTTCCCCCGTTATAAATCACCTGCGCTGCTTGAAAATGCCATTTATAATATGTCGGTGGAAGAAATGCAGAAAGCCATTGAAAAAGACAGTACCCTGCGCACCGGTATAGAATGGCCCGGCGTTTGGACGCGCGACGTGAGTTACAGCATCATACTCTCGATGGCATACATGCAACCAAAAGTATCCGAAAACAGCCTGATGCGCAAAGTAAATGCCAACGGACGCATTATTCAGGATACAGGAACAGGTGGTGCCTGGCCTGCTTCGACCGACCGCATGATTTGGGCGGTGGCTGCCTGGGAAATATACAAAGTTACGGGCGACAAAACCTGGCTCCGCAACGTATATCCGATTATCAAAAACTCCATCGAAGACGATTTGATGGTGGATCATGACCCCAAAACAGGGTTGGTAAAAGGCGAATCGTCGTTTCTCGACTGGCGCGAGCAAACTTATCCGCGCTGGATGCAACCGGTGGACATTTATTCAAGTAAAAATTTAGGAACCAATGCATTACACTTCCGTGCATTGACCGTGGCAAGCCGTATGGCAGAATTAATGAATGAACAGGCTGTCGGCTCGAAATTTAAAGCGGAAGCGGAAAAAATAAAAGCCGGTATCAACAAATACCTTTGGATTCCGGAAAAGAATTATTACGGTCAATATCTCTACGGGCGAAATTACCAATTGTTGTCGCCCCGTTTCGAAGCGTTGGGCGAAGCGTTGAGCGTTGTGTTTGACGTGGCTGATCCGTCAAGGCAAAAAGAACTGGTTCAACATGTTCCGGTGGTTGACTATGGAATTCCGTGCATCTATCCACAAATTGGTGATATTCCACCTTATCACAACAATGCGGTTTGGCCTTTTGTGCAAACTTACTGGATGTGGGCGGCAGCCAAAACCGGAAACGAGAAAAGTGTATTACACAGCATAGCGGCTATTTATCGCGCAGCAGCCATGTTCCTTACCAACAAGGAAAACTTTGTGGCTGACAATGGCGATTGGGCCGGTACACAAATCAATTCCAGCAATATGCTCTGGAGTTTGTCAGGCAATATCAGCATTATTCACAAAGTACTGTTTGGCATTCGCTTCGGAGAAAATGAATTAAGATTTCAACCTTTTGTGCCCACCGTAATGGCTGCCGTACGGAAGCTTGATAACTTCAAATACAGGAAAGCCGTGTTGGACATCGAAATGAGTGGCTTTGGAAACAAGATTGTTTCCTTTCTGCTGGATGGAAAAGTGCAAAAGTCGGCTGTAATCCCGTCAACTCTTACAGGCAAACATGCGATAAAAATTATATTAGCAAACAACGAGTTGGAAAATCAACCGATAAACCTGGTAAAAAATGAATCAACTCCGCTTATGCCGATTGCCACGTTTGAAAACGGGAAACTGTCGTGGTCAATGATAGACGGAGCAACGAGTTACCAGATATTGAAAAACGGACAAGAGTGGAAAGAAACTACCGCCACCTCAATTGAAATTCCAACCCATGAAACGGGTGAGTTTCAGGTTATGGCGGTTGATAAATCGGGATTAACTTCGTTCGCCGGCGAGCCGTTGGAAGTTTATCCGAAAAAAGATATTTTCACTTTTGAAGTTGAAAATCAGGCGGTTTCATCTTCTCTGCCTTATCAAGGTTTCTCGGGAACTGGTTTTGTGGAAATAAGCCGTACCGTCAATCGAACCGTTAATATGGAGATAGAAGTTCCAACAAATGGACTATATGCCATCGATTGGCGTTATGCCAATGGCAACGGACCTACGAATACCGAAAATAAATGCGCCATCCGTACTTTGTTTGTCGATAATGTTCGTTCCGGTGCACAGGTTTTTCCGCAGCGAGGCAAAGAAGAATGGTCGAACTGGGGATTCAGCAACGCCATTCAGGTACAACTGAAAGCCGGTAAACATACGTTGAAATTGGAGTTTATGCCCGAAAATGAAAATATGAATATCGAAATAAATCAAGCTATGTTGGATTATGTACGGTTGGTGAAGCTAAAATAAATGGATGCTTTTATTTAAAATAAATGTTTAACTTACAAATAAATGTATTTTGAATTATGATTCCAGCGCAAGAACTCAAAACAGATAACTTACAGATTAAACCACTCACGGTTCAAACAATTCAAGAATTATGGTCGAAAACCTACAATACCGATAGCAAACCCGACTGGTCGCACATTTTTCCGTATTATCATCCCAATATTGTTTTTCAGGACACCATTCAGCGCATTGAGGGCATCGAAGACTTCACCGCCATGTGCAACCGCCTTACCAAACGAACTTACAAGCTGAATATGGAAATTGTCTCCATTGTTCAGAACGAAAATATCATTATGTTCGACTGGATAATGACCATGATGTTTAAAAAATATCCGAGTACGCCAATGTATGGTTCCAGTAAGTTAACGATCAGCGACGATGGATT
Organism: Bacteroidota bacterium; assembly: GCA_021779195.1. Lineage (GTDB taxonomy): Bacteria > Bacteroidota > Bacteroidia > Bacteroidales > Paludibacteraceae > Paludibacter. The sequence continues at coordinate 73,245 of JAJYBB010000014.1, forward strand.
AATTCTCGAACAACGTGATTATTACGACCTGTGGGGCGATATTTTCAATAATATTCCGCACTGGAATAAAATGTATCGCCGGTTTTTAATTAAAAAATTTGGTTGATAGCCATTTATAAGTTAAAATACTTATTGTAAAAAAGGTAAACGCAAAGAGAAAAACTTTTTAAGTTTTTCTTAGTGGTTTTCTGATTTTGAGTTTTTTGCGTTGAACATAATATTTTATTGAAAATTATGAACTTATCTAATTTCTAATGTCAGAAAAAAAAACCATACAATATATCCGCCAGTACAAATGGAGCAATGTTTTTGCCATGATTCGCAACAACAACAGAGATGCAAAAATTTGTACCGACGTATTCAGCAATAAATTGGTGGTAATTACAGGCGCCACTTCGGGAATAGGGTTGGTTACAGCCCATAAATTTGCTTCGCGAGGTGCCGATTTGTTGTGCATAAACCGAAATATTGAGAAGTCAGAAAAACTAAAACTGGAAATTGAAACCGCTTACAGCGTAAAATGCAATTTTATAATCGCCGATTTAAGCAGCTTGAAGGAAAGTTTCAGGGTAGCCAGCGAATTGAAAGCTTTGTCAAAACCCATTGATGTGTTGATTCACAATGCTGGAGTTTTTTTAACTAAACGAGAATTAACCTCCGAAGGCTTCGAGAAAGTGTTTGCCCTTCACTATTTGTCATCCTTTGTGATCAATTTAAGTTTGATGGATAAACTTAAGTTACAGCAACAGGCACGAATTATCATGGTGGGTTCCGAAGGGCATCGGTTTGCGGCATGGGGATTGAATATCAACGATTTGAATTGGAAAAAACGCCGTTATTCCGGATTAGGAAGTTACGGATCGGCAAAATTGGCGCAATTATTATCGATGTTGATTTTTGCCGAATATTTTAAAAATTCGGGTGTTACCATAAATTCCATGCATCCGGGAGCCGTTAAATCTGAAACCGGAAAAAGTAACGGGTGGTTGTACAACTGGTACAAAAAGAATCTGATTGACAGAACTTTAAAATCGGCCGATTGCTCAGCTGAAGCTTTGTATTATTTGGGTGTCTCAGCCGATATGGAAGGAAGAAGCGGGAATTTTTATAATCTAACCACACTGGAAGAACCTGCTCCACCTGCATTGGATAGGGATGTTGCGCTTGAATTATGGGATAAAACAGTGAAAATGACAGGACTTTCAACCTAAAATAAATAAGTATGGTAACTAACAGATATGATGCAATTGTGGTGGGCGGTGGCATTGCCGGACTGACAGCTGCCGCTTATATTGCCCGCGCCGGAAAGTCGGTAGTGCTTTTCGAACGGCAACACAAAGTGGGTGGTTTGGTGCAAACGTTCGACCGCGATGGCATTTATTTCGATGGCGGATTGCGTTCCATCGAAAATTCGGGCATCGTTTTTCCGATGCTCAAACAGCTCGGCATCGACCTTGAATTTACCAAAAGCAATATTTCCATTGGCATTGGCCATTCAATATTAAGACTCAAAGGCAAGGAAAGCGTTGACGAATACGAAGATTTTCTTTGTGAACAATATCCTGAAAATAAGAAAGATGTAAAAGCAATTGTCGGTGAAATAAAGAAAATAATGGGGTATATGGATATCCTTTACGGCATTGATAATCCGGCATTTCTGAACATGACCGAAGACCGCGAATATCTGATGAAAGTGATTCTTCCGTGGATGTTTAAATTTATTTTTACCCTGCGGAAAATCAAAAAAATCAATGAACCGGTGGAAGATTATCTGAAAAAATTTACTTCCAACCAATCGCTGATCGACGTTATTGCCCAACATTTTTTCCAGAAAACACCCACTTCATTTGCACTCAGCTATTTCAGTTTGTATCTGGATTATCATTATCCGAAAGGCGGAACAGCTACTTTAATAAAAAAACTCGAAGATTATATTCTTGAAAATGGAGGAATTATCAAAACAGGTGTGACCATTCAACGCCTGCAACCGGAAGAAAAATTTGTAACAGACCACGAAGGAAACCGTTTCGAATATTCCAGCTTAGTATGGGCAGGTGATTTGAAGCAAATGTATAATATTATTCCGGTTGAAAAACTGAATGACCAGAAATTAGCGGCTAAAATTACTGAAAAACGTACCTTGCTGAAAGAATTGAATGCGGGCGATTCGGTTTTTACGGTTTATCTTTCGGTGAATGAAATCAAGGAATATTTCGCCAACATCTGCACCGGACATTTCTTTTACACTCCTGATAAACAAGGATTAAACAGCGTGGATAAAACAAACCTCGAACTTTTTATGGCTGCTGAAATTACTGAAAAAGTGAATGTTGAATCAAAAAACAAATTGAAGCAATACTTAGAAGATTATTTCCGGTTGAATACCTTTGAAATTGCCATTCCCGCCTTGCGCGATGCCGATTTGGCGCCCGAAGGTCAGGTTGGTTTGGTGGTAAGCCTGCTTTTTGATTATACGCTCGCTAAAAAAATTGACGATTTTGGCTGGACGGCAGAAATAAAAGCGTTTTTGGAACAAATCTCCATTCAAATTCTCGACGAAAGCATTTTTCCGGGACTGAAAAATAAGGTTTTCGGATGTTTCTCGTCCTCGCCGGTAACGATTGAAAAAATGACCGGAAACACCCAGGGCGGCATTACAGGTTGGGCTTTCACCAATCCGGTGATGCCTGCCGTAAGCAGTATGCTGGGAATTGCCAAATCGGTTTTAACACCCCTACCTTCCGTTTTTCAGGCGGGACAGTGGACGTACAGTCCGGCAGGTTTGCCCATTTCAATTTTGACAGGAAAATTAGCTTCGGATAAAATACTTAAAAACAGTTGATTGACTATTTTTTAAAAATTTAAATAGGTTGGATTAAGCTTCATGGTCATATTCCCATTCAACTCGAAAAGCCATTTATTAAAAGCCGGTGGTCCGAATTTGGCTTCTATGTTATTGGAATATCCATAGCCCTCAATCGGAATAAAAAGCATTTTGGTATCTAACTTTTTGTTTTTATTCTCGTCGTGAATGAAATTGAAAGCATACTTACCCGCTTTCAGATTTTCAATAACAATGCTGCATTTTTTATTCAAAATATTGGCTGTTCCTACCTTTAAACTTTTGTGATGCTGATCAAAAAGTTCGTAGAGTATATTTCCATTATTGTTTCGTAAACCGGTAATTTCAAATATTAAATTATATTGTGCCAATGATTTTACTGGCATGAAAATGAAGAATATAGCTATCGTTATAAAAAGTGTTTTCATGAACTTATGGATTTAAATTTAGAAGAACGCTTTCTCTTTTATAACGCTTTCTTTTCGGAGCTAAAAAGTTATCTTAAGTTTGTTTCGTATTTATTTTTCCCAAATATCTTCGTAAGTGTAAAACCCGCCCGGAAGGACACAGAATAATCCCTTGGATATACGAAGGTTTTGTTCCAAATCGCCTAATTTTACAAAATCAGATGCATCTAATCTTACATTCAAAGCATTGAAATTTTCGCGAATACGCTTTTCGTTAACAGATTTAGGAATAACAATAGAGCCACGTTGTATTCCCCAAGCTAATAACACTTGAGCAGGAGTGCAATGATGTTTTTCAGCTATTGATTTTACAATGGCTTCACGTGTTAATCCGGCTTTGCCTTGTATTAAATGATGGCTTCCAAGCGGTGAATATGCTGTTACCAATATTCTGTTTTTACGACAAAATTCTATTAATTCAGTCTGCTGAAAATAGGGATGTAGCTCAATCTGAAGCATCTCTGGAGCAATACGACTATTTGTTAGCAATCGATTGAGTTTTGGCATATTGAAGTTAGAAACGCCGATATGTTTTGCAAGCCCCTTTTCCTGAATAATTTCCATTGCCTGCCATGTTTTTTCTATCGAAAATTCATCTGGCGACACTAAATCATCAGCACTATGGGCATATAGATGTCCTGTTTTGAAAGCTACCGGCCAATGAATCAGATATAAATCAAGATAATCTAACTGTAGGTCAAATATGGATTTACGAATGGCTTTTTCCACTTGTTTTGGGGCATGATCGCTGTTCCAGAGTTTGGAAGTTACAAAGATATCTTCGCGTTTCACCAGCCCATTTTCAATTGCAAATCGTAAAGCTCGACCAATTTCAGTTTCATTCTGATAAATATATGCACAATCGAAATGTCGGTAACCAACCTTGATAGCAGCCAATACCGCATTATAAACTTCGTTTGGCTTCGAAAGCCATGTGCCTAATCCAATTTCCGGAACATAATCTCCATTTTTAAATGTGAAAGTATTCATATTCGAAATTATTGATTGATTATTATTTCTATTTTGCAAAATAGAAATAAAATATTTTTAATGGCATATTTTTTAATGCAATTCTAGTTGTAAGTCCCCTTCAGAAAATTTAAGTACGGTTTGCAGATAAATTTAACTGCTGCTTGTTTCTCATTACTTGTTGAAAACATTATTATTGCAAAATTAACTTGTATAAATTAATTTAGCAAGATCTTATTAATAAGTAATTTATAAAGTTATGGGGTAAACCATTTCTTTTATATGTTTAAAATATCCTTTGTAATTTTTAGTATTTAAGTCGCTATCGGTCAACACTTCCAAAACAGTAGCTTTGTCGGAAGTTAAAAGATTTTCGATGCTCGCTGAAATTTTTTCCGCCTCATCACAAAATAAATAACCAAGCCCAAAAGCTTCTACCAGCGCATTAATTTTCACATGGTGAGGAGTGGTAAAAAAATCAAGATTTTCCTTCATTAATTGATCATCGCCAATAAACCTGAAAATGTTTCCGCCATTATTATTTAATACAATGATTTTAAGATTACTACTGATATAATTATTCCATAGTGCATTTGAGTCATATATAAACGATAAATCGCCCGTAAGAAAAATGGTTGGTTTTTGCGAAGCGAAAGCAAAACCTGCAGCTGTCGACATGCTTCCATCAATGCCCGAAGTGCCACGGTTGCAGTAGTATATAAGGTCGGAACGCGAAGGATACAATTGTGTCCATCGAACGGAGGTACTGTTGGCTAAGTGTAATGCTGAATTTGAAGGCAACTTTTTCAATAATTGGGTTGTCAGACTCATGTCCGAAAGTTCAGGGTGATTGACAAAGGTTTCATGTTGAAGCATTAGTTCGTGCATCCAATTCTGAAATATTTCAGCGAAACCTTTTCCTCTTTTGTTCAAAGGCATTTGCATCAGTGTTTCTTCAGCCGATCCGGGAATAACCGTGGTCAGACTTTTATAAGTGTCAACATAAGGCATTGTCGATGCTAATTGCCATTGTTCTTCCGGCTGAAATTCACGTAAAAAAAGTTTTAATTGTTTACAAATTACCGAATGCCCAATCGTAATTAATAATTCCGGCTGAAATTGCGAAACTGAAATCTTATTTTGATCAACAGCATTAATTACTGCAAATAACGATTCAGGCTGAGAGATAATTCGTTCGCCATTTATGTTTGAGAGGTTTTCAGCAATAACCACAACATCAGGTTCGTTGGAAAGTCGGTTAGCGAGTTCAATAAGTTTATCATTTTTAGGTAAAATCCCAAATATTACCATTTTTTTCTGAAACTTTGTCCACGTATTTTGCAACATACCCAAACTTTCAGGAGTAAGCGAAATCCGGTTTTGAACTGTTTTTATAATTTTAGGATGGCTGTGTATATCAGGCAAAGCAGAATAAATAGGTTCACGTAGGGGAACATTAATTTGTATCGGACCTTGCGGGAATGATAATGCCGCATCAATAGCCTGTGAAACCTGTCGGTCGGAAAAACTCAAATCAGCCGGTTGAATGGTTTCAACCGGTAAATTGAAGCTTTCTTTTATATAATTGGCATAAATATTTGTTTGCCGCAAAGTTTGTCCATCAGCCTGATCAATCATTTCAGCAGGCCTATCGGCAGTGAACACAAGCAATGGCAAATTTTGGTAATATGCCTCGGCGATTGCCGGTGCAAAGTTCAGAACTGCTGTCCCTGAAGTGCAAATAAGAGCAACAGGTTCCCCGCTATTTTGTGAAATTCCGAGTGCGAAATAGGCTGCAGAACGTTCGTCGGTAATACTTAAACATTCCATTTCGGGTTGAGCTGTAAATGCGAAAATTAAAGGAGCATTGCGCGATCCGGGAGCAATGACCACTTTTCGAACGCCATGTTTGGCGCAAATTTCGGGTATATTTTTAATTCCTTGTCGGAAATGATGTACCATAGTATTTACTTTATATTCATTTCAAATGTAATGAATTAATACTAAATCGATTATTTATTTTTAGATTTCCAAATTAACGTATTATTCTATAGAATTAATAACATTTGTCATCGTCATCATTTTATTTTCAGTTTCTTCCCATTCATTTTCAGCAACCGATGAATTCGTGATGCCTGCACCGCTATAAATAACAAAATGATTATCAATTAATTGTAAACAACGCAGGTTTACAAAAATATTTGTTTCTTTGTTGATTTGGATTGGTCCCAGAAATCCGGAATAATAACTTCGGTCGTGTTTTTCGTTTTTCAAAATAAAATTGAGAGCATCGCTTTTTGGCAATCCGCCTACAGATGGAGTAGGGTGGAGGGCTTTTAATAAAGCAGACAATCGAGAATTAGTATCATTTTTTGAAAATTCAAACGTTGTTTTCAAATGTATGAGGTTGGCTGCTTGATAATTTTTCGGTCCGGTTTTGTGAACTTTTGAAATGCCACTTGAACGAAGAGTTTGCTCAACAAAATCGGTAACAATTCTCTGTTCTTCAATTTCTTTTGCACTCCAACGGTACGTTTCAACTGCTGCACCGGTAGCAATTTGCGTTCCGGCAAGCGAAACGGTTTTCAGGCTTTCATGTTCCGTTTTGAGTAATGGTTCTGGTGTAGCACCCAACCAACAACCTACCTCAGGTATTTGGATCAGATATACAAATGCATGTGGATATTTTTGGCAAAGTTTCAGGAAAAATGCTGAAGTGTTGAATTCATCTGACGATTTAATGATCCGGATTTTCGATAGCACAACTTTTTGAAATTTACCGGTATTTATTCTCTTTACTGCGCTATTCACCTGATTTTTAAAATCACGCTTTGAGGTTGAATTTAGGTTGTTAATATTTGATGTTTTGGAAGTGAGAAAATTTGAATTTGATCTTAACATACTGATCAAAGAAGCTTGAATTTCGGTTGACAGGGCTATAACATCAGGTTTCAAAAAGTAAGTTCCATGTTTTTCGTTCTCGAAAAACGGAGAAATGACAAATCCTGAATTTTCGCCAATTTCATCCAAAGAAGAAATTTTTTGAGGAAATGATTGATATTGAACAAGTGTTGTAATTTCAGTTTCAATTGGTAAACGAAAAGAAACAAAGGGAATTCTTCGCTTTAAACACGTTGTTTGTAAATTATATAATGGTTGGTATAAAGTACTTTCAATAACCATAATGATTAAAATTTTGCACTAAGCATTTGGAATGGGGACAATTCGATTGGTTAATCGGCATAACGAAATGAGTTTACCTGTTTTATCTTCAATCCGAATTTCCCAGACATGTTGAGTTTTGCCGCGATGAACAATGGTTCCAATGCCAAAAACTTCATTTTCATGGGTTGTAGCCACGTGACTACCACTTATTTCGACTCCTAAAACCTGAAATTTTCGTAAATCAACTAAAAATATAGAACCCATACTTCCTACAGATTCGGCTAAAGCCATTGAAGCACCGCCATGTAAACGTTTCATGGGTTGAAAAGTTCTATGATCAACGGGCATTTTCGCTACTATTCGGGTTTCGTTTGCTTCGATAAATACAATGTCCAACTGTTCCATTAACGTATTTCTGCAAATTTTGTTTATCTCATCGCAAGTCATGCTGTACAATTGATGTAATTTATATATCTGATTATCTGAGTTTTTATTATAATTTGAAAAGTGCAGAATTGATGAAATTGGGATTGTTGTAAAAAAAATCTGCATTTCGCAAGTTTCGTTTTCTTGATAAATAACTCTGATAAAAGGTTGTATTCATAGATTTATATTCTCGAAAACCAATCTACAAAGATAAATAAAATTCCGATTAAAGTATTCATTCCTGTTCAAGCTCAAAAAAACAGAAAAAATATCATTCAAGTATTTGGTAATCCAAAGAAAAAGAGTATTTTTGCAGTCCGTTTATTATCCCTGTATAATAGTTTGTTTTTAAAAGCATAATTATCGAATTTTGTGCCGATTAGCCTCCTCAAATTTCATGAAAAAGCTCAAAGGAACGACTCAGTTATTAATTCAATAAACAATTTATCAAAGTGAATACGTTAAGTTATAAAACCATTTCTGCCAATAAAGCAACGGTTCAGAAAGAATGGGTAGTCGTGGATGCTACCGATATGATATTGGGACGTATGGGTGCTAAAGTTGCCAAAATTTTGCGCGGAAAATACAAACCAAGTTTTACTCCTCATGTTGATTGTGGTGATAATGTGATTATTATCAATGCTGACAAAGTTCAATTGACCGGTAATAAATGGAATGAAAGAGTGTATTTAAGCCACACGGGATATCCCGGAGGGCAACGGGAAATAACTCCAGCCAAATTGATGGAAAAAAGTCCTGAAAAACTTGTAAAAAAAGTTGTTAAAGGCATGTTGCCAAAAAACCGCTTGGGTGCAAAGTTGTTGAATAACTTGCATGTATTTAGCGGACCAGAACACAATATGCAAGCTCAACAGCCAAAACAAATCGATTTAAACTCACTTAAATAATCAGTATGGAAGTAATTAATGCCTTAGGAAGAAGGAAAGCGGCTGTTGCTCGTGTTTTCGTAAGCGAAGGAAACGGACAAATTACCATTAATAAACGCGATATAAATGTATATTTCCCATCTCCAATTTTACAATACGTGGTTATGCAACCACTTACAAAATTAGGAGTAACCGAAAAATATAATATCAAAGTGAACATTGGTGGTGGAGGTTTCAAAGGTCAAGCCGAAGCATTGCGGTTGGCTATTGCTCGTGCATTGGTGAAAATTAACCCCGAAGACAAACCAAGTCTAAAATCGGAAGGTTTCATGACCCGCGATCCACGTGAGGTTGAACGTAAAAAACCAGGTCGTCCAAAAGCTCGCAAGAGATTTCAGTTCTCAAAACGCTAATTTTTATTTACCATTTTATTATTTACCATTTACCATCATCCGTTGCGCTTAATTTTGTCAATTGAAAATGATAAATGAATAAATTTTAGTTGGTGTTGGTTTAGTATCTAAATTGTCGGGACTCTTAGTTTTTTCGAAGGCTATCAGGCAATTGATTTAAAAACAGAAGGTAAACAAATTTAAAACAAAAAAAATGTCAAGAACAAATTTTGATGAATTATTAGAAGCAGGTTGTCATTTTGGTCACCTGAAACGTAAATGGAATCCCGCAATGGCTCCTTATATTTTTATGGAGCGGAACGATATTCACATTATCGATTTACATAAAACGGTGGTAAAAGTTGATGAAGCTGCTGCTGCATTAAAACAAATTACTAAGTCAGGTCGCAAAGTTCTTTTCGTTGCAACTAAAAAGCAAGCTAAAGATGTAGTAGCTGAAAAAGCTAAATTGGTTGGAATGCCTTATATTACTGAACGTTGGGCAGGAGGGATGTTAACAAACTTTCCAACTATTCGTAAGGCAATTAAGAAAATGTCATCAATCGATAAAATGATGACTGATGGAACTTTCGATAATATTTCAAAACGCGAAAAATTACAAATCACACGTCAACGCGAAAAATTAGATAAGAACTTGGGTTCAATTGCTGATTTGACCCGTTTACCATCTGCAATCTTTGTGGTTGATGTAATGAAGGAAAACATAGCAATAAAAGAAGCTCAACGCTTAGGTATTCCAATTTTTGGAATTGTTGATACAAATTCAAATCCAAATGGAATTGATTTTGTAATACCGGCAAACGATGATGCTACCAAATCGATTGATGTAATTTTAACTGCAATTGCTAGTGCTATTCAGGAAGGTTTGGAAGAACGCAAAGTTGAGAAAGTAGATGCTGAAGTTACTGAAGCAGCTCCCGTAATCAAAGAAAAAAAATCGAGAGTTTCTAAACGACCTAGAACTCAACGGGAAGATGAAGAAGCATTGAATGCAAACGTGGTAAAAAAATTCATCAAAGAAGAAGAATAATAAATTTACTATTTTATCATTTACCATTTACAAATTTGCTGCAATGCGCAAATGGTAAATGGTAAATTGTCAAATGGTCAATAAACAATGAGTATAAAAATTAAATTTACAAAAATATTATGGCAGTAACAATGGCAGAAATTTCAAAATTGCGCACTATGACTGGTGCAGGCATGATGGATTGCAAAAATGCACTTATCGAAGCCGAAAACGATTTTGAAAAAGCAATTGAAATTATACGGAAAAAAGGACAAGCAGTGGCTGCAAAACGTAGCGACCGTGAAGCTTCTGAAGGTTGTGTTTTGGCTGCAGCGAAAGATGGTTTTGGAGCAGTGTTGGCTTTGAAATGTGAAACTGACTTTGTGGCTAAAAATAACGATTTTATTGCACTGACCCAGTCATTTTTAGATGTGGCTATGGAGTCGAAACCAGCTACTCTTGATGAGTTAAAGGCATTGAAAATTGGTGATCGAAGCATTGCTGATTTAATTGTTGAACGTATCGGGATTACCGGTGAGAAGATGGAATTAGATTATTATGAATTCGTAAATGGTGGTTCCGCAATTTCGTATATTCACCCTGGAAACAAGTTAGCTACGTTGGTTGCATTTACTGAAGCAAACGTTGATTATCAGGTGGCTCGTGATGTAGCAATGCAAGTGGCGGCTATGAATCCTGTTTCGTTAGATCGTAGCTCCGTTCCTCAAAAAATAATTGATACAGAGTTAGAAATTGGACGAGATAAAGCACGTCAAGAAGGAAAACCTGAAAATATGTTGGATAAAATTGCACAAGGACGCTTAAATAAATTTTTCCAGGAATCAACTTTACTTGAACAATCGTTTATAAAAGACGGTAAAATGTCGGTAAGTGATTATTTAAAAGCCAATAAAGCTACTGCTATTATGTTCAAAAGGGTAACTTTGAATCAAGAATAATATCGTTTCTGATTTATATTTCATAAAAAAACCTCTCGAAATTTTCGAGAGGTTTTTTTATGCTGCTTTATCTTTCAGCGTATGCCGTTATTTTTAATTAAAGTGTTTTTTTAACTTCAGTTTCTTCAAAGCTCTCAATCATATCGCCAACATTTATATCATTGTAGTTTTTGATATTCAAACCACATTCATAATTTGCTCCCACTTCTTTTACATCTTCTTTGAAACGTTTCAGAGATTCAAGTTCACCTGTAAATACGACGATGCCATCGCGAATGATTCGTACTTTGTTTGAACGTTTAATTTTGCCTTCGCGAACTAAACAGCCTGCTACGGTTCCAACTTTCGTAATTTTAAACACTTCTCTGATTTCAACCGTGGCAGTAATTTCTTCTTTAATTTCAGGTGAAAGCATACCTTCCATCGCTGATTTTATTTCTTCAATTGCATCGTAAATGATTGAATATAAACGAATATCTATTTCTTCTTTGTCTGCTAATTTGCGTGCCGTTGAGGTCGGTCTAACCTGAAATCCGCAAATAATAGCATTTGAGGCTGCTGCAAGCAAAATATCAGAATCAGAAATTGCACCTACAGCTTTATGAATTACATTCACCTGAATATTTTCGGTCGAAAGTTTTAAAAGCGAATCGGATAATGCTTCTACTGATCCATCTACATCACCTTTTACAATGATATTCAGCTCTTTAAAGTCTCCTAATGCTATTCGACGTCCCAATTCATCAAGCGTGAAATGTTTTTTCGTACGTAAACTTTGTTCGCGTTGAAGTTGTTCACGTTTGTTCGCTATTTCGCGAGCTTCGTGTTCTGAAACCAGTACATTAAAATTATCACCGGCTTGTGGAGCTCCGTTCAATCCAAGAATCAATACCGGCTCGCCTGGTTTGACGGAATCAACCTTTTGGTTTCGTTCGTTGAACATGGCTTTAATTTTTCCATAACTAATGCCGGCAAGTACTACATCGCCTTGTTTTAAGGTGCCGTTTTCAACTAAAATTGTTGAAACATACCCTCGTCCCTTATCAAGTGTTGATTCAATTACTGATCCCATTGCCCTACGGTTGGGATTTGCTTTCAACTCAAGTAACTCAGCTTCAAGTAACACTTTTTCGAGTAATTCGGCTACCCCGATTCCTTTTTTTGCCGAAATATCTTGTGACTGGTATTTTCCGCCCCAATCTTCGACTAAATAGTTCATTTGTGCCAATGTTTCTTTAATCTTTTCGGGGTTTGCTCCGGGTTTATCTATTTTATTGATTGCGAAAATGATTGGAACATTGGCTGCTGCAGCATGATTAATTGCTTCAATGGTTTGAGGCATGACATTGTCGTCGGCAGCTACAATAATAATAACGATATCCGTTATTTTGGCACCGCGTGCACGCATAGCCGTAAATGCTTCATGCCCAGGAGTGTCAAGGAATGTAATTCGTTGTCCATTTTCAAGTTTCACGTTGTAGGCACCGATATGTTGAGTGATTCCTCCCGCTTCACCGGCAATTACATTTGTTTTGCGAATATAATCGAGCAATGATGTTTTACCGTGATCGACGTGTCCCATTACGGTTACAATTGGAGCACGGGGCAGTAAATCTTCAACGGTATCGGGTTCGTCTTCGCCAATTGCTTCAACTACATCGGCACTTACAAATTCGGTAGAAAAACCAAATTCATCAGCAACGATGCTGATTGTTTCTGCATCTAATCGTTGATTGATCGAAACCATCATACCTATGTTCATACAAGTT
>JAJYBB010000045.1 GCA_021779195.1 Bacteroidota bacterium
GCTGAATGGTTTCGTTATATATGCATCTGCACCGGTATCATATCCTTCAATTTTCGATTCGTCGGAATTTCGTGCCGTAAGCAGAATGATAGGAATATGGCTTGTTCGTTCGTCGGTTTTTAAGCGTTTACACAATTCTATTCCATCAAATCCGGGCATCATTATATCGCTAATAATAATATCAGGAAGTATTTCTACTGCTTTATTAAATCCTTTGAGTCCGTTGTTAGAAGTAATAATCTGATATTTAGATGAAAAATTGATACGGATATAGTCCCGAATATCGTCATTATCGTCAATAAGAAGAATAATATTTTTGTCGTTATTTGAGATTTTAGATAATTGCAAATTGTTTTCTTGATTGTCTTCATTCTTGATGGGCAGGTTGTCAAATTCCACGATATTGCTATTTTTTGTATGTTGAATTTTAGGAATTAAAATTTTGAAACAGCTCCCTTTTCCTAATTCGCTGGATAATGATATGGAGCCGTGATGCAGCAATACCAATTCTTTGGTGAGTGCTAATCCTAACCCTGAACCTCTGTTTTTCAATTCGTTTCCTTCAATTTGATAAAAGGGATCAAAAATTTTATCCTGATGTTCATTCGAAATTCCGATTCCGTTATCTTGAATTTCAATTGAAACCATTTCAGAATTTTCAATCGGTTCTGAAATTTTAATAATTATTTCTCCGTAAACCGGTGTGAATTTGAATGCATTTGAAATGAGGTTGTTAAGTATTTTTTTCATTTTATCTGCATCAAAAGTTACCGTCAGCGATTCAACAGAAGTTAAAACCACAAACCGGATATGTTGAACTGATGCTTTGTTTTCGTAAACATCAGCAACTTCGCGAATAAAGGCAACCAAATCGGTTGAAATGAATTGAAGGGTAAATTTATTGGATTGTAATTTTCTGAAATCGAGCAGTTGATTGACGAGTTCGAGCATTTGTTTGGCATTTCGATTCATCAATTGATAATAATATTGCGTTTGCTCTTCTGTCGGTTTTCCAGAGATTAGTTGTTCTAAAGGATCGATAATTAACGTTAATGGAGTTCGGAATTCATGCGATATTTCAGTGAAGAACTGAATTTTCAAGTTGGATAATTCTTCGTTTTTTTCATTTTTGAGTCGTTCAATTATTAACCGATTGCGAAATTCTACGCGAGAATGAATATAACGGTATATAAACCAGGCAACTATCGTAATTGCCATAAAGTAGATAATTTTTGCCCACCACGAAAGCCACCAGGGTGGTAAAATTTCAATTTTAATCATTGCCGGTTTTGGCGACCATAACCCATCGCTATTTGAAGCAAAGACTGTGAAAATATAATTTCCGGCCGGTAAATGGGTATAAGTTGCTTCTCGCATTGATGCGTCGGTGTAAATCCATTGATGATCAATTCCTTTAAGCATATATTTATATTTACATCCTTGAGGATTATCATAGGTTAATGCTGAAAAACCAATGCTGAAGTTGGCATCTTTCCATGTTAATTTTATGTTACGGGAACAAAGGAGGGATTTTTTCAGAACGATATGGTTGTTAATTTTAGCACCAACTTCTACCGTTTGATTCATTATTTTCAAAACGGTAAGCACAGGGTGCGGTTTTATTGGATTGATCGATATTTTATCCGGATAAAATGAATTTAATCCATTTGTTCCTCCAAAAAACATTTCACCAGTTATCGAATTTCGAAAATATGCATTTTGAGTAAATTCATTCCCTTGTAATCCATCATACCGGTCGTAAGTTCGAACACTAAAAGTACTGATATCCATGCATGTAATTCCTTTTTTATGACTGATCCAAATATGTCCTTTTCCATCTGTTAACAATCCCATGATTAAATCATCTGGAAATCCATTCGAAACTGAGAATCTTAAAAATTGATTTGTCGTAGGATCTAATCTGCAAAGCCCACTGTTTGTTCCAATCCAAATTTTATGATTTTCGTCTTCAGCCAATGTAAGAACAATATTGTTTATTAAAGAATTGCTATTTTTCTGATTATGAATATAATGGGTTGGTGAAAGTTTCTCGATAAAACCTGCCGATGGATCGCGTTTCAAACGGGTGATTCCGCCGCCTTCGGTTGCAACCCAAAGATTATATCGGTGATCTTCCATTATCACACGTACATTTTTGTTCATCAGCGTTGAAGAAGGATCGTAACAATAAAAACGGTCTAATTTTCGATCGTATTTGGCAATTCCATCAAAAGTTCCAACCCAAATGCAACCATTGTGATCTTCCATGATCCAAAAAACCCAGGGATTATTAATACTGCCGTTTTTATGCGCATAATAATGTCTGAATGTTTGATTCTGAGGATTATAACGGTCTAGTCCTCCCTTTGTGCCAATCCAAATATTCCCTAATTTGTCGCAATAAAGATATCTAATATCGGGATTGATGAGTTTGTCCTTGCCAAAATAATGACATATAGCAGGGGAATAATTTCGGTCGACTACGGTGATGCCATTTGCTTCGGTGCCAATCCATAATTTGCCTGATTTGTCTTGACAAATTGCGCGTATCACGTTGTCCGACAGACCTGTATTTGCAACAGAGTAATAGTTAAACTGTTTCAGGTTTAAATTAGCAACGTTGATTCCCGCATTTTGTGACCCGACCCATAAATTGTTAGAATCATCGAGATAAACCACGTTTATTACATGATCGGAAATGGCAAATGGTGAATTTTGGTTGACTTGATAGTGTACCTCATTTCCGGTTGTTTTGTTAATTTGAATCAATCCGTTTTCAGTAGCTTTCCATATAAATTGCTTATTTTCAGCTATTTTTTTTGATTGATTATAGGATGCTATTTTTTTTCGGATGGCAAAATCTACTTCCGATTTTTTGAATCGAGAAAAAGTTTCATCCTCATAATTAAATCGAAATATAAATCGGTTATCACCTGTAGAAATCCATATATTTCCGATAGAATCGGTGATGATAGAATTTATTCTATTATTTGTGAGAGCTTTATTGTTTTCTTCATCGGCTCTGAATATTTTGAATTCATAACCATCGAAACGACAGACTCCTTCCCATGTTCCAAACCACATAAAACCATATTTGTCCTTAGTAATTGCATGAACAGAGTTTTGCGACAATCCGTTATCAACTGAAAGATGATTGAAACGCAAAATTTCTTTTTCAGTTTTTGCCTGAGCAAATAACGAAATAAGCAGAAAAATATTGAAAAGGTAATTTTTAATCATTTCTTGATTATTCAGAAGCCATTAAACCTAATAATAAATTATCTGTTTGAATTTATTTAACTTGCAATATAATATTGTGAGGCAAAATGAAAATTTCCTTTTCTTTGCAAGGGAAAATTAATTTTTAATAACTTGTTTGTTTTTAGGAGCATTTCTGTCAAGCCATTTTTTTGGCACCGGTATCACACAAATATTCATAGACCGGTTATCAGCCGAAAGCATTGCCGATTGAATTTCAATACGGGTGCCGTCGGGGCTAAATGTTGGATGTGGATGATCGGCGGCGGTTGCTTTGTGTCCTGTCGATAAAAGCATCATTTCATGCGTTCGTCTATCAATCAGATAAATATTTCGGGCAAAATCATCTCCAACGGCAAACCGTTTGTCGGCAGAACCGTTTACATGCCAAAAGCCGCTTCCTGATGGAGTTTGTCCCACAATTGTCATTTCACGTGTATTAATATTTACAATGCCAAGTCCCGAAGGTTTCTCGCGTGTTCCACATTTGCCCCATTGAGGTTCATGTCCCGGGTTTTCGCCAAATACGCCGGTGCCTTTTTCTGTAGTCGAGTCGTTTGAAATAGATATTTTTCGATGTCCCATTATTGCAATGGCCACTTCATCGGGACTTATAACTGCCTCATGTGTAACCCATTCGTAAGAAGCTTCCGGATAGAGTGGACGTAAGCCTGAACCATCTGAATTGACAATCCATGTTCGTTGCGGCGACTTGCCGCCTGTTTCCCAACAGAAAACAATTTGCCCAGGTACCCAAGGATTTGACTGAATATGACCAACTTGAAACGGTACTGAAATGACGTATTTAATTTCACCGGTTTTAATGTTCATCCCCGCTATTCCGGCGGGACCGGCTCCCATATGACGGGGTCCGAAATCAGGTTCAATTTTTGTTCCCGGGGCTAAATGTTTCATTGCCTGTTCCTTTCCTACGCGAAACCATACCCATTGTTCACCACCATCCAAAGCCATATCGCCGCCTGCCTGAAGTTCAGGAGGAGTTATGCCGCAAATTCGCTGATAGGCAGATGCTGATTTCAAGGTTCCAGCCTTACTGTCGGCAAATAATTTAGCCAAATTAACTTCAATGATTGCGATTGAACCTCGTATTGTATCGTTTCCCAACCGTCTCATAAAATATAATTTCATTGATTTGCGGGCTACATTCAGCATTCCAATGTATCCACCTTCGCTTACCTGAACCATTTCGCCTGATTTTTCATTTACCGCCATTACTTCACCTTTGACTCTTCCTGAACGGAAAATAATCCATTTGCCGTCGGAAGTCCACTGATTATGGGTTTGGTAAATTTTAGAATCTCCATGCGGGGTACTTGTCAGAAAAATAAGTTTATTCTCAGTTACGGGATCAGTTATTATTTTTTTTTCAGATGGGAATCGTTTGCCGATTTGAGCATGTACACTCAGATTTGAAAAACTTAAACCAAGTATTAGAAAGGCATAAGCGAAATTTTTTTTCATTTTTGCAGGATGATAGTGATTCATAAGTATTATTTTTTCTCATTAAAGTTGATTACATTCTCCTGAATATATTTTTGATCCCCCCGAATGGTGTCGGCTATCACGTTTTTGAGAAATATATTTTCT
>JAJYBB010000046.1 GCA_021779195.1 Bacteroidota bacterium
TGAATATATTGATCGATCGGGTAATAATAAAACCATCGAACTATACAATGGCACAAGTTCATCTATCGATTTGAGCAATTATTCACTCCGAAAACAAACCAATGATACCGAAAATGATAGTTCAGTCCAAATTTTATCGGGAAGATTAGCCAGCGGTGGTCATGTTTATATATCTTATATATCGGCTAACAAATCGGCTCTTCAAAATATTTTACACGTCGTTGATACTACAAATAATTCCACAATGCCATTGAATGGTGATATATGCCGTTTCACATCCAAACTCGTTTCAGATTAGTGGTTAAATTTCGAAAATCAGTTGTTTTACGGTTGCCGTTATAATTCAGGTAAACCGCTTCCAGTGTGTGACGAACGCAGAGATTGTATTTATTATTTTGGTCATAAAGAATGTCACGACCTTCCAGTGCAGCCTCGTTTAAATAATAAACAAGTTTCTTTTGTTTTAAACTTAGTTTTTCAAAACAGGGAACACGGTAACGTAGGATTTCAATGTCGGCAAACCGATCTACCGTGTACTTGAAATCTTCTATTTTTGGGGTGCAGCTTTTGCAGCTCCACCTGCTATTAATAAGCTTGTCATACAAATTAGAGTTAGTTTTTTTTATAACGTACGAATTACTCGAATTGAAACGAAGTGCAAAATTAGACATTCCTTTCTATATTGCACAATCATAGTCAGAAGTTCTGAGTTCTGAGAAAAATGAAAAGAGAAAAGGTCACTTTGTGAAACCTTTTCTCTTTTTCGTAAGCATTTTTTAGTGCTACATTTATATGAAGTTCTTTTTTAGTTTTTCCGGTAAAACAATTTTCCGGTTACTAAAAGACCGGTAAAAACAAAAACAGCAAAGAGTAAACTACTCACAGCAAGTTGCATTCCTCCCGAAAGTATGTGTCCACTTGTGCAACCATCCGCCATTCGAGCTCCGATAATCAGGATAAATCCACCGATAAAAGCCCAACCGATTCTTTTCATAGCCGATTTGCCTTTGAACTGTTCCCAATGGCTGTAAATCAAGGTAATTTTAAAATCTTTTTTAATGAGCGAAATAATCAATCCGGCTAAAAAGGCACCTGACAAGAAAATAACTTCCCAATGGCCGGGTTTATGCACTTTTGGGAAATAATCGTTGTGCGTAATACCCGTGAGTAAATCGGCTGCATACGGAAAAGAGGTAGAAGCCCCAATAGGCCTGTCGGCTACTGCCGTGAGAAACACCGCTGCATCCAGTACGGCCAATGCAATTCCAGAATAAAGCCATTTGAAACCCTTTACTTTGTCTTTATTATGCAACCAGAAAGACAGTGCAATAAATAAACCACCGATAACAAAAACAAGTACATAGAAAATTGCATTTGTGCCAACCAGAGAATTTAATGAAATGCTTCCCAGATTTGGGCCTAAAATGCCGGAAATGGATGGCAATAACAAGGTGTAAACTACTCCACCCACTAAAGCTCCGATAATGCCAATAAGTGCATCTATTGAACCTTCACCCAATGAAATGGCTAAAGTTCCGGGACAATATCCCAAGATAGCCATGCCTGACCCGAAAATCAAACCGCCCAACACAATTCCACCTAAAATAAATGGCTTAACGTGATACGAAGCGAATCCTAATCCGATTTCGATATTCAGCAAAATAGCACCTACTCCAATAGCCAGCATAACAGCTTTGGCTACAGCCAGATTATCAAGAGTGGCTAAACCGCTGATAACATTATGTTTATTCAGACTTGCATATTGCAAGATTGCCCCGAATAAAAATCCCAAAAGTAAAATAGTAATTGTCATACCGATTCCTCCTTAAATTTTAATGATAAATCTAAAAACGTATATATTATTGACTTACAAAGCTTGTGATAATCCACAATGAAGTTGTAGAAATAATAATCCAAAGAATGACACCCTGTATCAAGGGCTTTACGCCAACCGATTGCAATACTTTTTTTGATAATCCACTACCAATTAAGAATAAGGTGAGTGTTAATCCTGCCTTTGCAACAGTTACTATGTAGCCGCTGAATTCTTTTACAAATGGCACATATGTGTCGAGCACCATGGCAACAACAAACAACCCGATAAAGTAAGGAATTTTTATTTTGCTGTTTTTGTTTTTAAAAAAGAAGGTCGAAAGGAATGAAATAGGAATAATCCACAAAGCCCGGGCTAATTTTACGGTTGTTGCCACTTCAAGCGCATGGGGCCCAAATTTGCTGGCGGCACCTACCACAGAACTTGTATCGTGTATGGCAATGGCGCACCACAACCCGAATTGTGATTGTGATAAATGCAAATGATGACCGATGAAAGGAAATAAGAATAAGGCAATGGAATTTAATATAAAGACTGTACCCAGAGCTACCGAAATTTGTTTCTCTTCGGCTTTGATAATGGGTGAAACAGCCGCTATGGCACTACCTCCGCAAATAGCCGTACCGGTAGAAATGAGGTAGGATGTTTTCTTTTCTATTTTAAATATTTTGCCAATGATATATCCCAAAATAAGCGTTCCGGTTATTGAAACCACAGTGAACATGATTCCCTGTCTTCCGGCTCTCAGGGCAGTGCTAACGTTCATTCCAAATCCCAGTCCTACAACCGAAAACTGCAATAAAATCTGGGTAGCTTTCCGGTTGAGGTGGATATACGGATGTCCTACAAACAGGGCAATAAACAAACCAATGAGTAATGCCACCGGTGGCGAAATGAACGGAGTTAAACAGAGTATAACTGCCAATATAAAAATAACTTCCCTTGTAGTAACACTTCGGTCGAAAAAGCGTTTTTTTACTTTTTCTCCATCTTCTTTAATTGTTTCTTCTTTCATGCTGAATCCTTTGTTTTATGTGGCTGCAAAGGTAAATCAGTTTTGGGAGGCGTAGAAATAGTTATTTGTAATGCTTCATTACTTGAAGTTATACTGGCGGGCAAATCTCATGAACAATTCCGGCAGAGCTTCTACTTCGCCCTGTTGTTGGATAAAGTGAAAGTTTCGTTCAATAGTAAGTCCATTTACGTCAATAATAGAGACTTCGTTATTTTTAAGCTCTTTTAAAATAGAATATATCGAAATAAAAGCCATACAATCAGAATGCAGCAGGTAAGATTTAATACTCTCGGTGCTGCCCAGCTGCATTTCAGTTTGAAGCTGGGACAATTTTATTCCTAAAGGTTTTAATGCGTGGGCAATTACCTCCAAAGTGCCCGATCCGGGTTCTCTTAACAACAAAGGGGTATGAAGCAGGTCATCAAGCTGTATCATTTTCATTTTTACCAACGGATGATTGATTTTTGCTACCAGCACAATTTCATCTTTGATAAACACGGTATATTTAAAGGATGTGTTTTTTGATTGCCCTTCAATAATGCCAAAGTCAATATCCTTGTTTTGCAAAGCCTGCTCTATCTGTTCGGTATTATTGATCATCAACGTGACCGTTATATCAGTAAACTTTTTGTGAAAAGCTGCCAGCAGTGGTGGCAGTACATATTGGGCTATGGTGGTGCTTGCTCCAATCCTTAATTTGCCATTGTGTCGTTGGTTCAGGCTGTTCAGTTCAAACTCCAGATTGCTGTAAATTGTAAAAATCTGGTTGGTGTGTTGCAACAGGGTTTCGCCGGCTTCGGTTAGTTTAATTTTCGTGCCATTGCGGTCGAATAACTTTATTTTATAGTGATTCTCTATTTCCTGTATATGTTTCGAAACAGCGGGCTGGGTAATGCACAGCTCATCGGCCGCCTTGGTAAAGTTGAGGCGTTTGGCAACCGTATGAAAAACCTTTAGGCGAAAGTCGAACATGGGCATGATTTCTTTAAAAAAAGCTATCCAAATATATGAGAACAATCATTTCAATCACCTGAGGCTGCAAAATTAGCAATTTATTCCTCAACTCCCGAATACGCTTATGATTCTAACAATCAAAAATATCAAATCATATTTTCCAAATTCAAATCAACCATTCATTAACAAAAGTAGTGAAAATTAGATCACAAAAATGGAAAGAACTTAGAATACATTTTCATTGGTACGAATAAAAACACTTATTACAAACAGAGGCTTCAGGTTGAAGCCTCTGTTTAATGAATTAAAGTAAATATTGTTCACTTATTGATTTGTGTTCCTGCACACGATAAATCGTGTCTGCAAACATTTCGGCAATAGAGAGAATCTTAGCTTTCGGACAAACATTTGAGTTGAACGGGATTGAATCTGTAAAGGCAATTTCTGTTATAGCTGACTGCATAATACGCTCTGAAGCTTCACCGGACATTACACCGTGAGAAACAATGGCACGAACACTGCGTGCTCCCTTTGACAACATTAAATCAGCAGCTTTACAAAGCGTACCTGCGGTATCTACCATGTCATCAGTAATAATAACATCCTTGCCATATACTTCACCAATAATTGTCATTTCGCCAACAACATTGGCTCGTTCACGGGTTTTGTAACAAATAACCATTGGAACACCCAAATATTTAGAGTAAGAACCGGCTCTTTTTGAACCGCCAACATCAGGTGATGCTATCACCAAATTTTTAAGTTTCAAAGATTTAATATAAGGAACAAAAATAGTTGAAGCATATAAATGATCAACAGGAATATCAAAAAAACCCTGAATCTGATCAGCGTGTAAATCCATCGTTATAATGCGGTCAACTCCGGCAACACTTAACATATCTGCAATAAGTTTTGCTCCAATTGAAACGCGGGGTTTGTCTTTTCGATCCTGACGTGCCCAACCGAAATAGGGTATAACAGCTATAATTTTATACGCCGAAGCCCGTTTGGCTGCATCGATCACTAATAATAATTCCATCAGGTT
>JAJYBB010000015.1 GCA_021779195.1 Bacteroidota bacterium
CGATCTCTCGTGCAGCTGCGTATTACTGGAAAAACCTTTTCGCATTTATCGACGATTTCCGCCGCGGACGGGATGGTGTGCCACCGAACAACTTGTTGAACTACGGTTACGCCATATTACGGGCCATTGTGGCCCGCTCGCTGGTAGCAAGCGGATTACTTCCTACCTTGGGCATCCATCACCACAACCGTTATAATGCTTATTGTCTGGCCGATGACATTATGGAGCCTTACCGCCCCTTTGTGGATAAATTGGTTGTAGAAATAGTAGATTGTGAACTGGAAAGCGGACGGAATCCGGATAAAATTGAGTTGAATCAGGCAATAAAGGCAAGATTACTGAACATACCGGTGCTTGATGTTGTGATTAACGGACAGCGAAGTCCCTTGATGATAGCCGTAGGACAAACCACAGCCTCGTTGGCAAAGTGCTATCAGGGCGAAATAAGAAAAGTAGTTTATCCTTCGTTTTAGTTAAATGGAACGTTTCAGCGAATACAGGATTATGTGGGTGTTGGTGTTATTTGATTTGCCGACCGAAACCAAAAGGGAAAAGAAGGCGTATACCGATTTCAGAAAGAAATTAGTGAACGATGGGTTTACCATGTTTCAGTTCTCCATTTACCTGCGCCATTGCCCAAGTCGTGAAAATGCCGACGTACATATCAAGCGCGTAAAATCGTTCCTTCCCGAAGCAGGACAAGTGGGAGTATTGTGTATTACTGATAAACAATTCGGACAAATGGAATTGTTTCAGGGGAAAAAAGAAAAAGAAATATCCACGCCGTATCAACAATTGGAATTATTCTAAAACGATGATTCAAACTTTTCCAAAGTCAAAAGAAACGTTGGAAAAATTGAGCGGACAGAAACAAAAATCCCACCTTGCGAGTGGGACTTCGTTTGAATAAACAACTGAATTTTAAATTCTATTTGTCGGGATAATTTATTGACTGACTACATTTTACACCGATCGTGTTGTTTATCAAGTCAAAGATACAATTTTTTGAAAGCAAATCACAACAAGTATATTTTGATCGAATACAATTAATTGTTGTTTATCAAGTCAAAGATACAATTTTTTGAAAGCAAATCACAACGCTGGTTGAAAATTTACCTGATGTGGAGATGTTGTTTATCAAGTCAAAGATACAATTTTTTGAAAGCAAATCACAACATAGAATCGCGTATCACATTAGAGATCGTGTTGTTTATCAAGTCAAAGATACAATTTTTTGAAAGCAAATCACAACGAGCATGGTTTACATATAAAGCATCAAAGGTTGTTTATCAAGTCAAAGATACAATTTTTTGAAAGCAAATCACAACTAGAAAGAATAAAAGGAAGTTTGATAATCAGTTGTTTATCAAGTCAAAGATACAATTTTTTGAAAGCAAATCACAACTCCACAGATACGAGTTTCTTTTTCCTGAAAGTTGTTTATCAAGTCAAAGATACAATTTTTTGAAAGCAAATCACAACATTTCATCTCCCTTTAATACGAATTTAAAAGTTGTTTATCAAGTCAAAGATACAATTTTTTGAAAGCAAATCACAACTTGGCTTTATGTTCGGCTGCAAAATGGGCAGTTGTTTATCAAGTCAAAGATACAATTTTTTGAAAGCAAATCACAACTTGTGCTTCAAGTTCTTTAATTTGGTTTTGGTTGTTTATCAAGTCAAAGATACAATTTTTTGAAAGCAAATCACAACTGACCAGTGGGAAAATCAATTGGGCGTTGTGTTGTTTATCAAGTCAAAGATACAATTTTTTGAAAGCAAATCACAACAATGAGATCAATAGCCCCCGTATGCTTCCAGTTGTTTATCAAGTCAAAGATACAATTTTTTGAAAGCAAATCACAACCAAGTCGTGAAACTATTGTGCAATTTCAAAGTTGTTTATCAAGTCAAAGATACAATTTTTTGAAAGCAAATCACAACTGAATGTACCTGAAACGCAACCGGTAGAATGTTGTTTATCAAGTCAAAGATACAATTTTTTGAAAGCAAATCACAACCATAAGTACGGTGTTACTTCTAACATTTGGGTTGTTTATCAAGTCAAAGATACAATTTTTTGAAAGCAAATCACAACAAAGTTGCGCAATTAGTTGTAAACTATAGGTTGTTTATCAAGTCAAAGATACAATTTTTTGAAAGCAAATCACAACGCTACTTGCTGCATACCCAAAGTAATAGCCGTTGTTTATCAAGTCAAAGATACAATTTTTTGAAAGCAAATCACAACCCCCTACACCCCCTTAATATCCATATCTTGTTGTTTATCAAGTCAAAGATACAATTTTTTGAAAGCAAATCACAACGTCCGGGCCAATCGTAAGGCATTCTTATAAGTTGTTTATCAAGTCAAAGATACAATTTTTTGAAAGCAAATCACAACAAATACATTATAATTGTCGGAATCTTTTAGTTGTTTATCAAGTCAAAGATACAATTTTTTGAAAGCAAATCACAACAACCAAGGCGGTTACTTTTTTTGCAATTTGTTGTTTATCAAGTCAAAGATACAATTTTTTGAAAGCAAATCACAACATATGTGAATTGATTTTCTTTATCAATCCTGTTGTTTATCAAGTCAAAGATACAATTTTTTGAAAGCAA
Organism: Bacteroidota bacterium; assembly: GCA_021779195.1. Taxonomy (GTDB): domain Bacteria; phylum Bacteroidota; class Bacteroidia; order Bacteroidales; family Paludibacteraceae; genus Paludibacter. The sequence goes on from JAJYBB010000015.1 coordinate 2,626, forward strand.
ATCACAACACATCTCCAGAGATGGTGAACATGCTAAAGTTGTTTATCAAGTCAAAGATACAATTTTTTGAAAGCAAATCACAACTGCCCATTTGATCTGATTTTAAAATTAAATGTTGTTTATCAAGTCAAAGATACAATTTTTTGAAAGCAAATCACAACGGACGTATTGATGAGGTGAATCGTGCAATGGTTGTTTATCAAGTCAAAGATACAATTTTTTGAAAGCAAATCACAACTCATTCAAAATGTTGAGCATATCAGGGATTGTTGTTTATCAAGTCAAAGATACAATTTTTTGAAAGCAAATCACAACCGTGGGATGACTCGGCAACGACTCTCACTGTTGTTTATCAAGTCAAAGATACAATTTTTTGAAAGCAAATCACAACATATACTCGCTTACCTGGGCGGGCACGCGGGTTGTTTATCAAGTCAAAGATACAATTTTTTGAAAGCAAATCACAACTTACCGGCAAGGGTTGGGCATATCTTGTCTGTTGTTTATCAAGTCAAAGATACAATTTTTTGAAAGCAAATCACAACGAGAAACCAGGCACGGAGAAACTGATTATCGTTGTTTATCAAGTCAAAGATACAATTTTTTGAAAGCAAATCACAACTTTTTCAAATAGTGCCATCCGTTGGTTATTGTTGTTTATCAAGTCAAAGATACAATTTTTTGAAAGCAAATCACAACTCACCACCACCGGCATATTGCGGGGTATCTGTTGTTTATCAAGTCAAAGATACAATTTTTTGAAAGCAAATCACAACATATTTCCCCATTCTATTTTCGGTATCTCGGTTGTTTATCAAGTCAAAGATACAATTTTTTGAAAGCAAATCACAACCTGAGCTTTCACCTGGTGAAGCTTTACTAGTTGTTTATCAAGTCAAAGATACAATTTTTTGAAAGCAAATCACAACAGATCGTGTAAAGGTTGTCTCCAATATTAAGTTGTTTATCAAGTCAAAGATACAATTTTTTGAAAGCAAATCACAACATTTTGCGAACAGGCAAAAGAAACGCTAATGTTGTTTATCAAGTCAAAGATACAATTTTTTGAAAGCAAATCACAACACGATAATGGTCTTGCCGTTTATTTCACAGTTGTTTATCAAGTCAAAGATACAATTTTTTGAAAGCAAATCACAACGTATCTGTCATTCCGGAAGGTAATAACATGTTGTTTATCAAGTCAAAGATACAATTTTTTGAAAGCAAATCACAACTAGGACTATATGATTCTGCTTGAAGACTACGTTGTTTATCAAGTCAAAGATACAATTTTTTGAAAGCAAATCACAACAGGCAGGATCATTGAATTTTTTTCTGTATGTTGTTTATCAAGTCAAAGATACAATTTTTTGAAAGCAAATCACAACGACAACATGAGCGTTAATCCAGAACAAAAGTTGTTTATCAAGTCAAAGATACAATTTTTTGAAAGCAAATCACAACAATACCGGCGGAGGATATTCTTTCTACAAAGTTGTTTATCAAGTCAAAGATACAATTTTTTGAAAGCAAATCACAACTCACGACATGCCGAAAGCAAGGTTGGAATGTTGTTTATCAAGTCAAAGATACAATTTTTTGAAAGCAAATCACAACTTTGGGCAAGATGTTCCGCGCTTGTTATCAGTTGTTTATCAAGTCAAAGATACAATTTTTTGAAAGCAAATCACAACCAGATCGGTGTTGCATTGTAAAATCTCGCTGTTGTTTATCAAGTCAAAGATACAATTTTTTGAAAGCAAATCACAACACATATTGAAATTAAAATTATTGCCGTATCGTTGTTTATCAAGTCAAAGATACAATTTTTTGAAAGCAAATCACAACTTATCAAGTGCGGGGCGAAGTCCTGCCCGGGTTGTTTATCAAGTCAAAGATACAATTTTTTGAAAGCAAATCACAACAGGATATGCCGTATTGATAAAATAAAAAAAGTTGTTTATCAAGTCAAAGATACAATTTTTTGAAAGCAAATCACAACCAAAACAGCATGGTTGAACCATCGGCAGAAGTTGTTTATCAAGTCAAAGATACAATTTTTTGAAAGCAAATCACAACATTAATCGTAACTCATAACCGGGTCGAATAGTTGTTTATCAAGTCAAAGATACAATTTTTTGAAAGCAAATCACAACTCCAATAGCCTGATTAATTGAAGTCTTATCGTTGTTTATCAAGTCAAAGATACAATTTTTTGAAAGCAAATCACAACTACTTTTACACACTAATATAAAACATTGGTGTTGTTTATCAAGTCAAAGATACAATTTTTTGAAAGCTATTCACAATAAACACTATAAATCAGCATGTTATGCTACATTAAGAAACGGTTTAGAACCACTTTGTGCAAAAGAGCTTTTATTTTTGTTGTTGTAGCGTGTTTCTTTGCTGACATTTTCCGTTGATTTCAATTTAAAGAAACAAAAAACCGTTTCTCAACAGTTTCTTGTGAGAGCAAAAATACAAAAAATCCCGCACGAAAGTGCGGGATTAAATTGGTCGGTAAATTATATCAGGATTATTTTAACTATCAATTTAAATCAATCTGAATTAAGCAATAGAAAAAACTATCTTAACTTACTGTTGAAATTGTCCTAATAAAGGAGAGTACTATAGAATGCTATTAACCTGAGCCATTGTATATTTGTTCAACAAATTCAGCATCATCCGCATTTCGAATATCCGCAATTGCTGCAAGTTAAACATCCTTCCTGATAAATCAATGTTTTCTGACCACATTCGGGGCAAATCTGACCATTGATTTGTGTTCCATCGGGAATGTATTTTTTCAGTGCACGCTCTACTCCCACTTTCCATGTATTAATTGATTCATTATCCAATTGCAATCCTGAAACTAATTTAATTACCTGATCAATAGGCATTCCGTAGCGCAAAACTCCTGAAATTAACTTGGCATAATTCCAGAATTCTTTATCAAATTTGTAATTCAAACCTTCAACTGTTGTTTTGTAGCCACGTTTATTTACAAATTGAAAGTCATAGCGTTTGTTGCCGTTATCGTCGACTGTTTTAATGATTTTTCCATCATTTACTGTTTTTGGTAATGCAATTCCTTCTTCGTCATCAGCCAAACCGGTAAAAATTTCGTACGGACGATTATCATATAAACCGACAAAAGCAATCCATTTATCTTTGGCATTTTGGAATCGAACGACATCGCAATTCAATTCTTTGGGGCGTTTCAATTGACTTTCATCGACGCTGAAGCAATTCTCAGTTTTTGGAGTTTCCTTTTTTTCTTCTTTTTTATTATCTACCGAAAGCAAAACGCCCGACCGTGAACCATCGCGATAAACAGTTACTCCTTTACAGCCCGAACGCCACGCTTCCTCATACAAATTACCAACTAATTCTTCCGTGGCGTCGGCAGGTAAATTAATGGTAACGCTAATGGAATGATCGACCCATTTTTGAATCCGACCTTGCATTTGTACCTTTTTCAACCAGTCGACATCATTTGCAGTAGCTTTATAATAAGGCGATTTTGCAACAAGATCAGCCACTTCTTCTTTGCTATAATGCTTGGTTGTCGAAAACCCATTGGCAATCATCCAGGTAACAAATTTATGATGAAACACGATATATTCCTCCCAGGAATCACCATTTTCGTCAACAAAGTCGATACGAACATTTTTGTCATTCGGATTTACTTTTCTGCGACGGGTATATACGGGCATAAATATTGGTTCAATGCCCGAAGTGGTTTGAGTCATGATGCTGGTAGTTCCGGTAGGCGCAATCGTAAGACAGGCGATATTTCGTCTTCCGAATTTTACCATATCTGCATATAGTTCTGGATCGGCATCACGAAGACGGTTAATATAAGGATTATTTTCTTCGCGTTTAGCATCATAGATATCAAAAGCACCCCGCTCTTTAGCCATATTTACGGATGATCGATAGGCTGCCAGTGCAACTGTTTTATGAACTTTTTCCGAAAAATCAACCGCTTCATCTGATCCATAACGCAATCCTAAAGCAGCAAGCATATCACCTTCGGCGGTGGTACCCACACCCGTACGACGTCCTTGCACTGTTTTCGTCTTAATTTTGTTCCAAAGTTGAAATTCGGTGTTTTTTATCGCATCATCTTCGGGATCTGCATTCACTTTCGCAATGATCTGGTCAATTTTTTCCATTTCCAGATCGATAATATCATCCATAATACGTTGAGCAAAGCCTACGTGTGTTTTGAATAATTCAAAATCAAATTCAGCCTGAGGTGTAAACGGATTTTTAACGTAAGAGTATAAATTAATTGCCAATAACCGGCAACTGTCATATGGGCAAAGCGGAATCTCGCCACATGGATTTGTTGAAACGGTACGATACCCCAAATCAGCATAACAATCGGGTACCGATTCACGAATAATTGTATCCCAAAACAGAATTCCAGGCTCGGCAGATTGCCATGCATTATGAACGATTTTTTTCCAAAGTTCGCTTGCATTGATTTCTTTTTTGAACCATGGATTGCTCGAAAGAACAGGATATTGTTGCACAAACGATTTTTTATCAATGGCTGCTTTCATGAAATCATCATGAATTTTTACGGAAATATTGGCACCCGTAACTTTCCCCGATTCGATTTTTGCATCGATAAACGATTCTGAATCAGGATGCTTAATTGAAACCGAAAGCATCAATGCGCCACGACGTCCATCCTGAGCAACCTCGCGCGTAGAGTTTGAATACCGTTCCATGAAAGGAACCAATCCGGTTGAAGTTAAAGCAGAATTTTTTACCGGCGAGCCTTTGGGGCGGATATGTGATAAATCATGTCCTACCCCACCCCTTCGCTTCATTAATTGAACCTGCTCTTCGTCAATTTTGATAATGGCTCCATACGAATCGGAATCGCCGTCGAACCCGATTACAAAGCAATTAGAAAGTGATGCAACCTGATATACGTTACCGATACCGGTCATGGGACTACCTTGCGGGATGATGTACTTGAAATCACGAAACAATTCGAAAAGTTCATCTTCCGAAATTGAGTTTGCATATTTTTTTTCAACACGGGCAATTTCGCGAGCCAATCTTCGGTGCATATCGTCGGGTGTAAGTTCATAAACATTTCCAAACGAATCTTTTAATGCATACTTATTTGCCCAAACACGTGTGGCTAAGTCATCTCCTTTAAAATATTTAAAGGTGGCTTTCTGAATTTCATCGGGAGTAAAGTTCTTTGTTTTCACGATAATTTATTTCTTAATTATATTTGAATAAGTTATTTAATTGATTAAATTGTGTTTCAAATTTGAGACTACAATGTTAGACAATTATTTTCTGAAATACAATATTGAACATGAATATTTTTGAAAATATTTTTCATGTTTTCCAAAATAAATTATATTACTATGAAAATCAGAATATTAAAAAATAATGAACATAGAAATGTTATCCAAAAAAAAATTCATTTTGAATTGAGAAAGGAAAATACAGAAAATAAACTTGTTGATAAAAATGAAGAAAGATAAAAAGAATCTATATTTAAAAAAAATCAGGAATGCAATATTTTTCCATCTTCCAATATGAAAATTATAGATTCTTTTCCGGATTGTTCTAGAATCCTGTCCAAATGTTCGCGGTTGGTATCAGTAATAAAAATTTGTCCAAAGGTATCGGACGAAACTAATTCAACAATTTTCTTTACCCGTTCGGCATCTAATTTATCAAAAATATCATCGAGTAAAAGCAATGGTTTTTTAGTATGAATTCGATTTAAAAAATTGAATTGAGCTAATTTCAATGATACAAGATAGGTTTTGTTTTGACCTTGCGAGCCAACTCGCTTGATCGGATAATTGCCCAGCATCATTTCTAATTCATCTTTGTGTATTCCCTGCGTGGAATATCCCAGCAAGCAGTCGCGTTGACGTGTTTCGATCATGCGTTGTTTTATATCCGATTCCTCGTGTTGCGATTTATAAGTCAGACTTACAGACTCGTTATCACCTGAAATATAACTGTAAAATTCCTGAAAAATAGGTATAAACTCATCAATAAAACTTTTTCGTTGAGTGTAAATATAGTTTCCAAAGGTAGTCATTTGATCTTCCCAAATTTCAAGCAACGATTCGTCGGCTTGTATTTCTGATTTCAACAAAGCATTGCGTTGCTTCAGGGCGTTATTATATTGAAGCAATTGGTGGAGGTAACTTTTGTTAAACTGCGAAATAACCCCATCGATAAATTTGCGTCTTTCCTCGCTACCTTCCGAAATTAAGGAGCTGTCATCGGGCGAAACCAATACCAACGGGAGCAATCCGATATGATCGGAAAGTCGTTCATATTCTTTTTTGTTGCGTTTAAATTGTTTTTTTTGACGGGGCTTCATTCCACAATAAATTTCCTCATCAATGTCGTCGATGGAATACCGCCCCTGCAACAAACAATAATCTGCATCATGACGTATATTCTGAGAATCTACTGAATTTGAATGACTTTTGCAAAACGAAAGAAAATAAATTGCATCCAATACATTGGTTTTACCCATTCCGTTTTTACCAATAAAACAATTGATTTTTGCTGAAAAAACAAGTTCTGCTTCTTCAATATTCTTGTAATTAAGTATGGATAAAGAGTTGAGCCGCATTATGGAGTTATTGGGATGAGCTTTGCAAATATACGTCATAATTCGGTTACATGCAACGAATAAAAAGTTTCAATTCGTTAAACAAATTGCCGCATTCTAAATTATTCGGAATTTTCGAACTTATTTGCCCTGTAAATTGTAACTTTGTAAGTGTAAAATGGATAAATATTTGCGTTTTATCATCTGTATTTTAGAAATAAACAGATCTGATACAACGAGCTATGAGTCTCCTATTGAATAATACCATATGATTATACACTTCTTTCAATGTATCAATTTCATAGTTACACAACCTCAAAATAGTTGATTTCTGTGATGTAAATATTACAATAGTTCGTTATTAAAACATATGTTGAACGTTAAGTCGCAAAGTTGCTAAGTCGCCAAGAAAAACTGTTGAGTTTTACTTTTTGCGTCCTTAGCAAATTTTTATTGATGACCGATCAGATAGCTATTTAAACGCGGTGTCTTTGCGTTAAGATTATATTTAATAATTGGTTTTTGTATTGATCGTGGATGTTTCAAATTTATTTATTTGATTATCAATAGATAAAGCTATTATTTAATGAACGATTGTGTTTCACTTATCAGCTTGTAATTTTTCACTACCTAAACATGTTTCGGCAAAAAAGTCAACTTATTTTTTTAACGATATTGATTTGCTGGGGTTGTAAAAACAACTCCTCCCCTGCTTCATCAAAGCCAGGAATAAAAGAAAAATCCGACATCCAGATTACGACCGATTGCAATTTCAGTTTTGAAGAAGCCATAGCCGGATCAAAAGCGCCTCAATCAGTTATTAATCAGCTTCAATTAATCAATGTACGTTATTATTCTACGGATCATAAAATTCATCAGGGACAAATACTGACCAACAAGAAAATTGCAAACGATCTACAACACATTTTTACCTACATGCTTCGTTTACATTTCCCAATTGCAAAAGTTATCCCGATTGTAAAATTCGGGTGGAATGATAATAAATCAATGGCAAACAACAATACCTATAGTTTTTGCTATCGCGATATTAGTTATTCAAAACATGCCACGGGTATGGCAATAGATATAAATCCGTATTTCAACCCCGAACGTTGGAAAGATAGTTTATCCTACAGACCATCAAAACCAATAGGAGCAACGTATCATCGAACTGTACCGGGAACATTTTATGCTTCACATCCGGTAGTACTCGAATTTAAAAAATACGGGTTCAAATGGGGGCATAATTTTAGTATGAAATGGGACGATCATCACTTCGAACAATAGCAACAAATAGCCATTAAAATTTCTAAAATTAATAGCATATTGTTTTTAAAAGCAGTACTTTTGCAATAGATTAAAATTAAACCAATATATTCAACTTACAACTTATAAATAAAAATTTTTATGTCAAAATTAACAAAAGAAGATGCATTGTTGTATCATTCGCAAGGCAAGCCGGGAAAAATTGAGGTTGTACCTACGAAGCCTTACAGTTCACAACGCGATTTATCATTAGCTTATTCACCAGGAGTAGCCGAACCTTGCTTAGAGATTGAAAAAAATCCGGAGGATGTTTATGAATACACCGCAAAAGGAAATTTGGTAGCCGTCATTTCAAATGGAACAGCCGTGTTGGGGTTGGGCGATATCGGTCCTATGGCCGGCAAGCCGGTAATGGAAGGAAAAGGGCTGTTGTTTAAAATTTTTGCAGGGATTGATGTATTTGATATTGAAGTAGATGAAAAAGACCCTGAGAAATTCATTCAAGTCGTAAAAGCCATTGCTCCTACTTTTGGTGGAATCAACTTAGAAGACATCAAAGCACCTCAATGTTTCGAAATTGAAGAACGGTTAAAAGCCGAATTAGATATTCCGCTGATGCACGATGATCAACATGGCACAGCCATTATTTCCTCAGCCGGCTTAATCAATGCCCTTGAAATTGTTGGAAAGAAAATTGAAGATGTAAAAATCGTTGTGAATGGTGCAGGAGCTGCCGCCAATTCATGTACACAACTTTACATGCTTTTAGGGGCTAAGTTGGAAAATATCGTGATGGTCGATTCGAAAGGCGTGATCAACAAACAACGCACCGATCTGAACGACCGCAAAAAACCATTTGCTACCGATAGAAAAATAACCACTTTAGCCGAAGCTGTCGAAGGAGCAGATGTGTTTTTAGGGTTATCAATTGCAGGGGTTCTCACCAAGGATATGGTACGTTCGATGAATGTAAATCCAATAGTATTTGCGTTAGCAAATCCCAATCCTGAGATTTCTTACGAAGATGCAAAGAGTGCGCGTGAAGATTTAATTTTTGCTACCGGCCGTTCCGATTATCCCAACCAAATTAACAATGTATTGGGATTCCCCTATATTTTCCGCGGTGCGTTGGATGTAAGGTCGAAATGTATCAACGAAGAAATGAAGGTAGCTGCCGTAAAAGCCATTGCCGATTTAACAAAAAAGCCAGTTCCTGATGTTGTAAATGCAGCTTATAATCTGAAACGTATTACATTTGGACGTGAATATATCATTCCCAAACCGTTGGATCCACGCTTATTAACCACTGTATCACCTGCTGTTGCGAAAGCCGCCATTGATTCAGGAGTTGCCCGCAAAATCATTACCGATTGGGAAGCCTATAACGAAAAGTTGCGTCAAATCATGGGAAGCGACAATAAAATGTTGCGTCATTTTTATGATACAGCCAAACAAAATCCCAAAAGGGTGGTCTTTTCCGAAGCAAATCATATCAATATGTTGAAAGCAGCCGAATCAGCCTTGGCAGAAGGGATTTGCTATCCGATTTTACTTGGAAACGAGGAAAAAATTTCGAGTATTGCTGCCGATAACGACATTGATTTGACCGGTATCGAAATCGTTAACCTTCGTCACGACAGAGAAGAAGAACGCAGGGTTTCTTACGCAAAGAAACTCTCTGTAAAACGGAATCGTGAAGGAATGACTTTCGATGAAGCTTACGAAAAAATGTATGAACGCAATTATTTTGGCATGATGATGGTGGAAACCGGAGATGCCGATGCTTTAATTACCGGCGTTTACACAAAATATGCTGATACGGTTCAGGCTGCAAAAGATGTCATTGGCATTCGACCAGGGATTCAACATATTGCAGCAATGCATATTTTGAACACCAAAAAAGGCACCTTCTTTTTAGCTGATACGCTTTTTAATCGTCACCCATGCACCGATGCTTTGATCGACATTGCCAAATTAACCCACGACACGGTAAAATTGTTTAATCATGAACCGGTTATGGCTATGCTTTCATACTCAAATTTTGGTTCTGATAAACAAGGCAGTCCGGCAAGTGTACACGAAGTAGTACGCACTCTTCAGACTGAATTCCCCGAAATGATCGTTGATGGCGAAATGCAGGTAACTTTTGCACTCAACAAAGAATTACGCGATGAAAAATATCCATTTTCAAAATTAACCGGTAAAAACGTGAATACGTTGATTTTCCCGAATTTAAGTTCAGCTAATACAGCCTATAAAATGTTGATTGAAATGGGATTAGCCGAATCAATCGGACCAATTCAAATGGGATTAAACAAACCGGTTCATATTTTGGATGTTGAAAGTTCAGTGCGCGATATTATGAACATGACTGCCATTGCAGTGCTCGATGCAATTATCGAAGAACAAATCAAAACCAATAATCTGGAACGTGTGGGCATCATTACCCATCAAGCTAATAAAGATGCAATTCCTGCTTGCTAATAACTTTCTATATTGAAAAAAGGTTCTATTCCTAAAGAGTAGAACCTTTTTTTATATCACACAACCATAATTAATCTATTTAATTACAACTGCTTCAAGCTGATTAGCCCTTATTTTTACATAAATAACCGAATCGGGTCTGCTATACTCAATTTTCACATATCCCATACCTATTCCTTTCTTGCTATCGGGTAACATGATTCCAGAAGTTACATCTCCGATCTTATTTCCAACTTTATCAATAATTTCGTACCCATGCCGTGGAATTCCTCGTTCTTTTAATTCAAATCGAACTAATTTACGGGTTATCCCTTCGGCTAGTTGTTTTTCGAGATACGGTCGATCGATAAAGTTTTTATGATCAACGAATTTGGTGATCCATCCCAACCCTGCTTCAATGGGAGAAGTTGTATCGTCAATATCATTCCCGTAAAGGCAATATCCCATTTCGAGACGTAATGAATCTCGTGCTCCAAGTCCGATGGGTTTTATTCCATATTCAGCTCCTGTGCTAAAAAGTGCTTCCCAGATTTTCAGGGCATGCGCAGGATAAAAATATAGTTCAAAACCTCCTGCACCGGTATAACCGGTGTTTGAAAGAATTACGTTATCTATACCGGCAAAATCGCCCACTGCAAAACCATAATAAGGAATTTGAGATAAATCCACTGTTGTAAGCTTTTGGAGCATTTCAGTAGCTTTTGGACCTTGCACGGCTAACTGAGCCATCCAATCCGAAGCATTTTCGAGTTCGGCTTTTTCCGAATTATTTGTCATACACCAGTTCCAATCCTTTTCAATATTTGAAGCATTTACAACCAATAGGTATTTTTCCGGTTCGAAATAATATACCAATAAATCATCAACTATTCCACCTTTTCCATTGGGGAAACAGGAATATTGAGCTTTGCCAACGGTCAATGCAGCAACATCGTTCGATGTGATTTTTTGTAAAAATGCAAGCGCATTCGGACCTTTCACCCAGAATTCACCCATGTGCGACACATCGAAAACTCCGACTGCACGTCGTACGGTTAAATGTTCGTTATTGATCCCACTGTATTCAATTGGCATGTTGTAACCGGCAAATTCGTGCATTTTTGCACCGAGTGAAATGTGAATTTCAGTAAATGGAGTAGTTTTCATACACTTAATTTCAGCCTCCTGAATTACGCAAGGGTAATATCTAAGGAGGCATATTTATTTAATTGATAATTGATTAAATTAATTTTAAAGCATTCAGTAAGCTTTAGTCGGAAGCAATTCCACAATCTTAACCACCACTTGCATGGCTTTTTCCAACGATTGAATAGGTACAAATTCAAATCGACCGTGAAAATTGTGCCCACCTGCGAAAATATTGGGACACGGAAGTCCCATGTACGAAAGTCGGGCACCATCCGTTCCACCTCGAATTGGTTGAACTTTGGGTTTAACACCGGTTTCAATCATTGCTTGGATGGCTAAATCTACGACATACATTACGGGTTCAACTTTTTCGCGCATATTGAAATACTGATCCTTAATTTCAATGACAGCCGTTCCTTCGCCAAATTCAGCATTAATTTTATGAACTAAATGCTCCATTTCTTTTTTACGTCGTTCAAATCTATCACGGTCATGATCGCGGATAATGTAACTTAAAATCGTTTTTTCGACCGTACCCTCTACATTCGTTAAGTGATAAAAACCCTCGTATCCTTCTGTGTGTTCAGGGGTTTCGTGGCGCGGAATCATACCAATGAATTGTTGAGCTATTCGCATGGAATTCACCATTTTATGATATGCATATCCAGGATGTACATTCACTCCGTTGAATTGAATTTTTGCTCCGGCAGCATTAAAATTTTCATATTCAAGCTCACCTATTTCGCCGCCATCCATCGTGTATGCCCATTCTGCATCGAATTTTTCTACATCAAAATGATCAGCTCCCTGACCTATTTCCTCATCGGGAGTAAAACCAACACGTATTTTTCCATGTTTAATTTCGGGATGAACCAGCAGATATTCCATCGCAGTAACTATTTCGGCAATACCGGCTTTATCATCGGCTCCCAACAGTGTTGTTCCATCGGTTAGGATAATATCCTGGCCAATGTATTGTTTAATTTCAGGATATTTTGAAGTTTCAAAGATGATATTTTTAGTTTCGTTGAGTACAATGTCTTTTCCATCGTAATTTTTCAATACTTTAGCTTTCACGTTTTTCCCACTCATATCGGGGCTGGTGTCGATATGAGCAATAAATCCGATTGTTGGTATTGGTTTATCGATGTTGGCTGCTAACGTAGCCATGATGTAACCATTTCTATCTAATTCAACCTCAGTCAGTCCTATCGATTTTAATTCTTCAACTAAAAAATGGGCAAAAATCATTTGGCCGGGTGTACTGGGCGTCAAATTGGTTTTTTCATCGGAAGTTGTCGTGAAACTTACGTATTTTAAAAATCGTTCGGTTATGTTCATAATGATACGGATTTTAGATTTTAAGAAGAAAGACAAATTAATAATTCTGATCCAAAGTATTGCATTAATAAGACATTTTGAGCTGTAAATTCTGTAAATCTTAGTTTTCTTTTTTATAAAACAAAATAATCAGATATTCTAAAAAGTCAGAATTTTAATCTATCAAAGTCAAATTACAAAATTACAGAAAAAAACAAAGAAAGTCTTTTTTTCGGGCGGTTTTTTCTGATAAATTATTGAATCAGTTAAACTGGGTTTGTTGAAATACTATAATATTATTGATATCCAATAAAATAATGTAAGTGTATGCTGAAAAGGAAAAATTGTCATCATAAAGCCCAAAACTCAAATCATTTTTCAGCAGATTCAAAAAATTCAGTTATGATTTGCATATCACTTTCATTTTAAAAGTATTATGAAATTCCATAATTTATAAATTCTATTTTAAGGCTATTTCATTAAATATAATTAGATTTCGTCCCTTCAACCCTTCAATAAATGCAATTTTATACGAAAAAATAATTACTTTTGTATAACGAAACAACAAAATCAGAAGACAGCTTACATATTAAAACACTTTTTTCTGATTTAATTTACTGCTTAATAAATGCTATAAAACTTTAAATTTCAAAGTATTATACTGATTCAATGCTTCAGATGAAAGCATATCAGTCCAAAAATCGAACGAAATCCGATAAAAATAACTATAATAAGGAGCTAAAATGAAAGCACTGGTAAAATTACGTCCCGAAAAGGGAATTTGGATGGAGAATGTTCCCATGCCTCATTTAGGAATAAATGATGTATTGATTAAAATTAAAAAAACAGCCATTTGTGGTACCGATTTACATATTTACAAATGGAATGAATGGGCGCAGCAAACCATTAAAACGCCTATGACCATTGGACATGAATATGTTGGAATTGTGGTTGACAAAGGTAAAGGTGTTCGCAATATTCATCTTGGCGACAGGGTTACCGGCGAAGGTCATATTGCTTGCGGTCATTGCCGAAACTGCCGACGCGGTAAACTACACGTGTGTGAAAATTCGATTGGTGTTGGTGTAAACCGAGATGGGGCTTTTGCTGAATATCTTTCGTTACCTGCTCAAAATGTGGTTCATCTCGATCCTCGCATTACTGATGATATTGCCTCTATTATGGATCCGTTTGGAAATGCCACACATACAGCACTTTCGTTTCCAATGATTGGCGAAGATGTTTTAATTACCGGAGCCGGTCTCATTGGCACTATGGCAACAGCAATTTGCAAATTTGCCGGTGCCCGGAATATTGTTGTTACCGATTTAAGCGATTATCGGCTTGAGATTGCCAAAAAAATGGGAGCTACGCTCACGATTAATCCTACCAAAGCAGAAACTATTGAAGATGCCATAGGGAAGCTACACATGCATGGTTTCGATATTGGGCTCGAAATGTCCGGTTCTCCGATTGCTTTCGAAAGTATGATCGAAAACATGTACAACGGTTCGAAAATTGCATTACTTGGAATTCTTCCGAATTCGACTACGGTAAAATGGGATAAAATTATTTTTAAAGCATTGACATTAAAAGGAATATATGGTCGCGAAATGTGGGAAACCTGGTATCAAATGGAACAAATGCTGATTACGGGAATTGATTTGAATCCGGTGATAACCCATCGATTTGAAATTGATGATTTTCAAAAAGGATTTGATGTGATGGAAAGCGGTCAATGTGGAAAAGTCATTTTGAATTGGGAATAAGGCTGTTGAATCAGTTTAATTTTCCTTCGTTCAAAAAATATTAATTCAAAATGCCACTTTTATGCAAAATAAAGTCTTGCCCTTTTTTTTGTTGTTATTTTTGAGTTTCTTCCTTGTAAATTGGGGTTATACGGGTCATAAAACCATCAATGGCAAAAGCACTTTATCTTTTCCGGCTTCAATGAGAGGCTTTGGGATTTGGACTGATTCGTTGTCGATTAACGGTACGAATGCTGATTACCGTAAAAGTTCAGATTCTACTGAAAGCGCCAAGCATTTTATTGATATTGATTCTTACAACGAGTTTAAATCTACCGGTCGCATCGCCTCAACTTATGATTCGGTGGTGGCTCTACATGGTGAAACCTGGGTTATAAACAAAGGAATATTACCATGGGCTACGATAAATGCTTACAAAACTCTAAAAGATGCATTCGGTCAACGTCAATGGCATACCGCCATGCTTGTAGCTTCCGATTTGGGACATTATGTTGGTGATGGGCACATGCCTTTGCATTTATCAAGCAATTATGACGGACAACTTACCGGACAAAGAGGATTACACTCGCGATACGAGACTAAAATGGTGAGTAATTACATTCCACAATTGAGCAATTATGGAGGTGAACCGATTCATTTTGTAGATAATGTAACTAATTACGTTTTTAAATATATTTACCTGAATACGCATTATATCGACAGTTTGTTGGAAGCCGACCTGTATGCCCGAAAGCTTGCCGGAAATACAACTGATTCCATTTATTATTCAGCATTATGGAGCAAAACCAAATTTACAACCACATTATTTTACAATGCATCAAATGCTTTAAGCGAATTGATTTATTCGGCATGGGTCGAAGCCGGAAGTCCTGATTATGGTTCGAAGACTACTTTATCAACCGTTCACGAATTGCAGGTAGTTGTATATCCAAATCCCACCAACGGAATAGTAAATCTTGTGGGCAACAAAGCCAATCTATCAGAATTGCGCGACAGAACAGGTAAATTAATTGGAATTTATAATGGTAATAAATTTGATATCAGTAATTTACACAGTGGAATGTATATTTTGAATATTATTGGAGAAAATGGATTTTCAAAAAAACAAAAAATTTTGCTGACTGAATGATCCCCAATGTTGAATTTTTTTTTTAAAATGACACAAATTGAATTCAAAAAAAATGTTGTACTTTTAAGCCCGCAATCGAAAATTATTATTAAAACTAAAATTGTATGGATAACAATAGTTTACTGAACGAAGTCATGACCAAAGCACAACGATGGTTAGACGAAAATTATGATGATGAAACCAAAATAGAGGTAAAACGCTTGATGAATGCCGAGGATAAAACCGAGCTGATTGATTCATTCTACCGCGATTTGGAATTCGGAACAGGAGGTTTACGCGGCATTATGGGCGTTGGAACGAATCGAATGAATATCTATACGGTAGGAGCTGCCACACAAGGATTGAGCAATTATCTGAATGCACAATTTAAGGATATTCCTCAAATTTCAGTCGTAATCGGACACGATTGTCGCAACAACAGCCGTCGTTTTGCCGAAATTTCGGCAAATATTTTTTCAGCCAATGGCATTAAAGTCTTTCTATTTGATGAGTTAAGACCAACACCCGAAGTATCATTTGCCATTCGGCATTTGGGTTGCCAGAGTGGTATAATACTTACTGCATCGCATAACCCGAAAGAATATAACGGCTACAAAGCTTATTGGAACGATGGTGCACAAATGGTTACCCCTCATGATGAAAATGTAATAACCGAAGTAAATAAAATTTCACAAATTGATCATATCAAATTTGAAGGAAATTCGGCATTAGTTCAATTTATCGGCGAAGAAATCGATAAAGCATTTACAGATGCCATCAAAACTTTATCTTTATCGCCAGAATCCATTCGACGACACAGCGACATGAAAATTGTTTACACTCCAATTCATGGAACTGGAGTGAAATTGATTCCTCGTGCATTAAAAGCATATGGATTTACCAATATTATTGCCGTTCCTGAACAAAATGTGGTAAGCGGCGATTTCCCTACAGTGGTTTCGCCTAATCCCGAAGAACCGGCTGCATTGGATTTAGCTGTAAAAAAAGCAATTGAAACCAATGCTGATTTGGTAATGGCTTCTGATCCTGATGGCGACCGATTGGGCATTGCCGTGAAAAATGATAAAAACGAATGGATTTTAGTCAATGGAAACCAAACAGCCTTGTTGTTTATCTATTATTTAATTCGTCGCTGGAAAGAAACAGGAAGAATAAAGGGAAACGAATACATTGTCAAAACAATAGTTACTACAGAGATTATCAAACAAATAGCCGATCGTAACCAAATAGAAATGTTTGACTGTTTCACCGGGTTCAAATGGATTGCAGCCGTGATCCGCGAAAATGAAGGTAAAAAAACGTATATTGGCGGCGGAGAAGAAAGTTACGGATTTTTACCAGAAGATTTTGCACGCGACAAAGATGCCGTTTCATCGTGTACGATGATGGCCGAAATCGCTGCATGGGCAAAAGATAACGGAAAATCATTATTTGAATTGTTGCAGGATATATATATTGAATATGGTTTTGGCAAAGAAAAAGGCATTTCTGTGGTACGCAAGGGCAAAACCGGTGCTGAAGAAATTGCACAAATGATGGCAGATTTCCGCCAGTTTCCGCCAAAAGAAATTGCAGGATCGCGGGTAATTCTGATTAAAGATTATGCATCGCTACAAATGACAAATGTGTTAACTTCAACCGTATCTGATTTAATCATGCCGACTACTTCAAATGTATTACAATACTTTACTGAAGATGGCACCAAAATTTCTGTTCGACCATCGGGTACCGAACCTAAAATTAAATTTTACATTGAAGTGCGGGGTGAAATGAAAAATCGCAGTGATTATGACAAAGTTGATGCTGCAGCGCTGGATAAAATTGAAGCAGTTCGTATTTTCTTTAAAAATATAATTTTATTTTAATTCGATTCCAAATGGTATGAATTTTATGAACTGAAATTATCGGGTAAAATCTACTCGATAATTTCAGCTTGAAATAAAATTTGTTCCATTTCCATTTGAATCTTTTCAGCTTCAAGACGGGCAGCTTTTGCAAAATCAGGCTCCGATGAAGCATAAATAATTTGACGTGACGAATTCACCAACAGTCCGCAATCGGCTGTCAAACCATATTTAGCTACTTCGTGTAAACTTCCTCCTTGAGCTCCAACACCCGGAACCAACAAAAAATTATTGGGCACAATGTTTCGTATTTCTGTCAACATTTCTGCTTTCGTTGCGCCAACCACATACATCATATTTTCATCCGTTCCCCAATTCAGCGAAGTTTTCAGCACTTTTTCAAACAATCGTTCCCCTGTTTCTTCATCTTTCATAAATTGAAAATCAAAAGCACCTTGATTCGACGTTAAGGCAAGCAATGTAACCCATTTACCCTCATAAGTGAAGAAAGGAGTTACTGAGTCCTCGCCCATGTAGGGCGCAACAGTAACTGAATCCACATCCAAATTTCCAAAAAATGTACGGGCATACATAGCAGATGTATTGCCAATGTCACCCCGTTTAGCATCGGCTATTATAAACTGATCGGGATATTTTTCACGTATATAATCAATCGTTTGTTCAAGCACTTCCCAACCGGTAATGCCCAGGCTTTCGTAAAAAGCCAGATTTGGTTTGTAAGCTACGCATAAATCGGCAGTGGCATCAATAATAGCTTTGTTAAATTCAAACATTGCATGATCCGATTTGTCAAACAGGAACTCGGGTATTTTATCAATATCAGTATCTAAACCCACGCAAAGAAATGATTTCTTACGTTTAATATTTTCAATTAATTCTTGCTTAGTCATATTATAAAGTATATTTAAATCTGTTCATTAAAAATTAGATCAAAAAATCCAGTTCATTTTTACGTATATATTTTTCCAGTGGTATAGGCGCTTAAGCCACCCTAATTATTTAGCATTACCTATTCTATTTTTTCATTGTACTATTATCTGCAATATCGAATATCTTCATTATCAACTTGTTCGAAAACCTGCGTAATTCCAAACTCGGTTTTTGCATCAAAGTCGGGTGTTTTAAAAATTGACAACCCAGCATATCAGTTTATTAAATACAGGTTTCATATTCTTGATTTCTCACATAAAGAAAGTGTTTTTCTATAGAACAAACAAATTAACTTGCATTTTTACAATTCACTTTCTTTTAATCGTTCAGCATTTTCAGCTACGATCAGATTATCGATAACCAATTGAATATCACCATTCATAAATGCTGAAAGATTGTAAATGGTAAAATTGATGCGATGATCGGTAATGCGACCTTGCGGGTAATTATAGGTTCTGATTTTAGCCGAGCGATCGCCGGTAGAAACCATGGTTTTGCGTTTAGAACCTATCTCGTCAAGGTATTTTTGATGTTCGATGGCATAAATTCGCGAGCGAAGCTCAATCATGGCTTTTGCTTTGTTTTTATGCTGTGATTTTTCGTCCTGACATTGAACGGTAATTCCGGTTGGAATATGTACCAATCGAATCGCTGAATAAGTAGTGTTTACCGATTGTCCACCGGCACCCGATGAACAAAACGTATCAACCCGCACATCCGATTCTTTCAATTCAATATCAAATTCTTCTGCTTCGGGCAAAACCGCCACAGTGGCAGCCGAAGTGTGAACGCGTCCTTGTGTTTCAGTTTGTGGAACGCGTTGAACACGATGAACGCCCGATTCATATTTCAATGTTCCATACACATTATCGCCCGAAACAGTGAAAATAATTTCTTTATAACCGCCGGATGTTCCTTCACTTATATTTGTAATTTCGGTTTTCCATCCGTTGGTTTCACAGTATTTCTGGTACATTTTAAATAAATCACCGGCAAAAATGGCAGCTTCGTCACCGCCTGTTCCTCCTCTGATTTCGACAATGGCATTTTTATTATCTTCCGGATCGGCAGGAATCAACAATAACTTTATATTTTCTTCCATCTCCGGAATTCTCGGTTCAATTTGTTCCACTTCTCCTTTTGCCATTTCACGCATTTCAGGATCAGTCTCGCTATCAAGCAATTCTTTGGCTTCAGATAAATGAGATAACGCCAGTTCGTATTCGCTTTTAGCCGTAAGAATACGTTCCAAATCGTGGTATTCTTTATTTAGTTTGACAAATCGTTTTTGATCTGTAATTACTGCGGGATCGGTTATCAAGGTCGAAATCTCGTCGAACTTATGTTGTAATCCTTCTAATTTTTCTAAAAGTGTTGTTTCAGCCATATTGGATATTGAATCGTTGAATTTTTATTTTTATGTTTCTCAATGGTTCGTAATAAAATTATAGGTTTCTACATTGAGTCGCTAAATTGTATTGCAGTTTTGAAAAAGATTTTACGGTTTTTCATTGTGCTCGTTGTGCATATAAGGGCAACTATAATGTCGAATAAAAACGACTCGATCTCATTATTTATTGCTTAAAATTAATCGATTGAAGCTTTTCTCTCCGTTCAGCTTCGTTTTTGATATTATTCACAAATCGTTTTAATCGCCATTCCATAATGCTCTTAAAACGATTTTGGGTAATAAATAGATCAAAAAACCAGCCAAACTGAATGTGTGATTCCAATACAAGCCAAGTTCTTTGATTAATGTCGGGAATCACACGGAAACCTGTATCCATTTTTTTAATAAATCCACTGGCATTTACTAAATTCAAATTGACTGCTCTAATACCATGAGCACTTTGCAGCACGGATAACCGGCTGTCGACATAAATATCCGGAATGGTGATAATGCCCGGCACAATTACATCCCCCACTCCCCTTAAAATATGATTTTGAGTATTATACGAAGTTGATTTAAAATAAAACATCATTAATTCTTTATGTTCTTTGCGTAAATTCATGCCCTTCAATGCCCATCCAAATAGTTTATCTAACTGAAAACACATCCCATGAACGAAATAGCGCGAAACGGCTAAGCAAATACTATCAGAAGCTTTTACCTGTACTTTGTAATAGGTTATAAATTCACCATTAACATAATGAGTCGATATCGAATCGGTAACTGAGGCTCGAGCTTGATTTGAAACAAAAATGCCCAACATTACCAAGAAAATCCATCTTTGTACATGATTGATGTATGTTCCATTCATTATTTTAATTCAAATTTATCTCGTCTTTCACATTCATCTCTAATATTTTCGGCAAATTTCTTAATCCGCCATTCCACGATACTTTTATAACGCTTTTGCGTGATAAATAAATTAAAAAACCACCCAAAATTAATTTCAACATTCGTTACCACCCGAAATTTGTAATGATCAAGGGGAATAAAATAGAATGAACCAATGGCATTTTTAAGTAATAAACTGGAATATATAATATTAGCCCTAACTTCATTTATACCCGAAGGATAACTTATTTTGGTAACAATGGCATTAACTTTTACATCGTGAAAAGTTATAAAACCGGGTACCACTATATCGAAAACACCATGAGCAATTCCGGTTTGAGTGTTGTAATGCGAATCTTTAAAAATAATAATGAGTTCATTCTTCTTATTTTTAAGTCCTAAATCTTTCAATGCCCATGCAAATAAATGCCCGGGAGCATGATGAAAATCGGATACTAAATAATCAGTCACATCCGAAGTAATTTTATTGTTCGATATGATCGTATTTCGATAATAAGTCTGAAATCTGCCATTTTTATAAACCGTAGATATACTATCAATTTCACCGGCAAACAGCGAAAAAGAAAACGCCCATAAAACGATGAAACAAAAAAAATACTTCATGATGACGTATAGTAAAGCCTACAAAATTACCAATTATTAAGCTAAGATAAAAATCAATATCAAAAATAAAATGCAATAACTTAAATATGAATGAGTTGATAAATATTTCAAGCCAGTTTTTTTTCGAATCGATTAACAAATTACTAATACGGAGTTATGTTCACATAATTTAAATCTGTTTAATTTAATGATTAATTCAACAATCGAATTAAACCGTTCGAAACAATTGAAAAAATGTATATGAAACTGGTCGATAAATATACAATGTATATAACCGTCAGAACGCATTCGACGTTTATTATGTAAAAAATAATGATGGAAACATTAAACTATATCAACGAAGTTTTTTCTCATTTGTATTAAACCCTGAATATAGTTATGTATGGTATAAGGACGGCTCCTTTTTTATGAAGAACATGGGATTATTGAGTAGTAGATTTGTCGAAGTTTATTGAACTCCTTCGGTTGTCATTCGGACTCTTTTCATCGTTCCATCGGGGTTGTAATACAGACGATCAATACACACCGAACGATGAAAACTGCTTCCTCCGGGATTGATTCCACCGGTATGATATATAAAATACCATTTCCCTTTAAATTCAACCAATGCTTGATGATTCGTATTTGAATTGCCTGCCAGTTCATTCAGAATACCTTTGTATTGCCATGGTCCTGTGATTTTACGGCTCATGGCATAAACGATTTTTTCGGGAAACTCTGAAGCATATGAAAGATAATACCAGCCTTTATATTTGTGAATCCAGGGGGCTTCGGTGTAACGGGGAAGATTTTTAACTGCCACAATCGGTCCAATAGTGTCAATCATATTTTCTTTGAGTTTTACATAATAACATTGGGTGTTTCCCCAAAAAAGATATGCCTGTCCATCGTCATCAATCAGTACGGTAGGATCAATATCATCCCAACTGATTTTAGTGTATTTAGTTGTCAGGTCGTTCGTGATAATTGCTGAACCTTTGGCATCTTTAAACGGTCCGACAGGAGTATCCGAAATGGCTACTCCGATAGCTTTACCATGAATTTTAGCATGTTCAACAGCCACATACCAGTAAAATTTACCATTTCGTTCAATTACTTGCGAAGCCCAAGCATCTCCTTTTGCCCAGGTAAAATCTTTTACGCTTAAAGGAGTGGGATATTCAGTCCATGTTTTCATATCATCCGTTGAAAACACACACCAGTCTTTCATGACATACCTTTCCTGATTTGGAGGACAAACATCGTGGCCTGTATACAAATAAAACCTGTTTTTGTAAACCATGGCAGCTGGATCGGCTGTGTATTTATATCGAATCAACGGATTGCCTTCGTTTCTGAAAGTTGTATCACGTGTAACTTCCTGAGCAAAGATCAAGGAAGTGCTAAAAATACCAAGTAAAATAAGAAGTGTTTTCTTCATGATCAATGTGTTTTTTGAGACTTCAAAGATAAGTCAAAACAAACATTTATCAAAGGATCGGGATGAAAACCGGATTTTTGTCCAACGAATTGAAAAAATAGTTCACGAACACGTGTTGGAATTCAGTATTAAAAGTTTAAAACTCCATTTCACCCATTGGAAATATTAACGGAACAGCTCTAAGTACAACACGAAATTTAGTTTATATTATTCAAAATATTTAACAGGTTTCAAAAACCTGTTAAATGAGATTCAGATTAGAAAATGGAGTGTTTCGTTTTATATAAACGAATTAAAAGAATATATTTAAATAGAATATATAAGCATTAATATCATGAACGGCTTTAGCCAGATGGTTGGCTAAAGCCTTGTATTTTCTAATTATGCTCAGGATAACATTCAATTCATGATTCGATGATAGTGCGCTACAAGCATCTTGATGCTATTTTCTCCACAATTTTGTGATATTTTCCAGTGTTTTTCCTTTGGTTTCGGGAACCATTTTCCAAACAAAGAGTGCCGACAGCACCGACATTACCCCATAAAGCACATAGGTAAAGGTAATGCTGAACGCTTCCAGCGATGGGAAAGTGGCCGATACGATAAAGTTGGAAATCCATTGAGCTGCCACGGCAATGGCAATGGCTTTTCCACGAATGGTATTCGGAAAGATTTCAGAAATCAGAACCCAGGTGATTGGTCCCCACGACATCATGAATGAAGCCGAATAGATGACAATGAAAATCAGCGTGCTGACGCCGATAATGTGTGAATAGGCCAATAAACCGATGGCAAACATGCCAATAGCCATACCCACTGAACCGATCATTAACAGCGGTTTACGTCCGAACTTATCCACCGTAAAAATGGCTACCAATGTAAATATAATGTTAATGAAGCCCATGATTACGGTTTGATACATGGCTGCATCGTTGCCAAATCCAAGTCCTTTGAAAATAGTGGGCGCATAATAAAGCACGACGTTGATACCTACCGCTTGCTGAAATATTGATAAAAGAATACCGATAATCAATACTTTCCACCCGTAAGCCAACACTTTTTCTACTTTTTCGTGAGCCGAATCTTTAATCTCCTGTAAAATTTCACTCGCTTTCAATGAACCATTGATTTTGCCAAGCACAAACAATGCTTTATCTTCCTGACCCACCAATGCCAAATGGCGCGGAGTTTCGGGAACAAAAAACAACAAGATTCCGAACAATGCTGCCGGGACTGCATTGGAAGCAAACATATACCGCCATCCTTCGGCATCGATCCACTGCTGCGGTTCGCCTTTGGTAATGAAATAGTTGACGAAATACACAATCAGCATACCGAAAATGATGGCAAACTGATTCCATGATACTAGTTTACCACGAATATCAGCCGGTGCAATTTCGGCAATATACATGGGGCTGATAGCCGAAGCCAACCCAACTCCAATTCCACCAATGACGCGATAAATATTGAAGGCAATCAGCACCGGAACTGATCCATCTCCTTTTTGAAAGAAAAAGAATTCGGGATAAGATGCTCCCAACGCCGATAAAAGGAACATGACGGCTGCAAAAAGCAGTGAATTTTTACGTCCTATTTTCTCTGCAAAAATACCAGAAATGGCACTACCGATAATACAACCGATTAATGCACTTGAAACTGTGGCTCCATGATAAAATGTAGCCATATTGCCAAACGTGGCTTCGTTCAGGTGAAAAACTGTTTTCAAGGAATCGACAGCTCCAGAGATGACGGCTGTGTCGTATCCGAAAAGCAAACCGCCAAGCGTGGCTACCAAGGTGATACCGAAAATATAGATTTTACTTCCGCTGTGTGTGTTCATAATTATTTGATTTTAGAACAAAAAGCCAAGAGCCAAGACTCAGACATGTACATTTTTGTCTTGGTTCTTGATTCCTGGCTCTAATGTCTGATTAAATATACATATTTACAATCGCTTCATACAATTCCTGTTTGCCGCTGATAATTGCAGGTTCTTCGTTTTTGGTTTTGGCATATTCCACCACATCTTCCAACGAAAGCTTGCCTTCTTCGAATTCTTTTCCTTTTCCGGCATCGAACGACTCATATCGTTCAGCAATCATTTTCGAAAAAGGCGATTGCTCCAAGATAGCTGCAGCAGCTTCCAATGCATGCGCAAAAGCATCCATGCCGGCAATGTGCGCAATGAAAATATCTTCCAGATCGGTAGAGTTACGGCGGGTTTTAGCGTCGAAATTGGTACCACCGCCTTGCAATCCTCCACCTTGCAGAATGACCATCATGGCTTGGGTCAATTCGAAGGTATCAATCGGGAACTGATCGGTATCCCAACCGTTTTGAACATCACCGCGATTGGCATCAATCGATCCCAACATGCCTGCATCTACGGCACATTGCAATTCGTGTTCGAATGTATGACCTGCCAATGTTGCATGATTCACTTCGATATTTACTTTAAAATCCTGATCTAACCCGTATGCTTTCAGAAATCCGATAACCGTTTCGGTATCCACATCGTATTGGTGTTTCATGGGTTCCATAGGTTTTGGTTCAATCAGGAAATTTCCTTTAAAACCCTTTGAACGTGCATAATCGCGGGCTTTGGTCAACATCATGGCTAAATGGTCTTTTTCGCGTTTCATGCTGGTGTTCAATAATGACATATACCCTTCGCGTCCACCCCAGAAAACGTAGTTTTCACCTCCTAAAGCAATTGTTGCATCCAAAGCATTTTTGATTTGTACGGCTGCACGGGCAACGCTATCGAAGTTAGGATTGGTTGCAGCACCGTTCATATACCGTTTGTGGCTAAATACATTGGCGGTTCCCCAAAGCAATTTTATACCTGTTTCGGCTTGCTTTTGTTTGGCATATGTAACGATTGATTTCAGGTTTGATTCATATTCTTCAATTGAATTTCCTTCGGCAATGGTATCAATATCATGAAAACAATAGTAATTAATTCCGATTTTGGTCATAAATTCAAAACCTGCATCCATTTTTTCCTTTGCGGCATCCAATGCTGTTGGTGCCCCGTTCCATGGGAAAATTTTTGTAGGTCCGCCAAATGGATCGGCAGAGTCACCACACAAGGTATGCCAATAAGCCATGGAGAATTTGAACCAGTCTTTCATTTTGCGACCATACACTACTTTTTCGGCATCGTAAAAACGGAATGCTAACGGATTTTTGCTGTTTTTGCCTTCGAATTTAATTTTTTCGATAGAGGGGAAATACACTTTTGTTGCCATAATTTTAATGAATTATTAATTTATTTGAATTTTGATTGATTTATAATGTTACATTGAAAATCTTAGATACGGGTTCAGCTGAACCCAATCGACGCGAAAGTTCAGACGGTGAACTTCCCGAAATATAAACTTTGAAATCGCCCGGTTCAATTACCCTGTCGCCGTTTTCGGTTACCAGTTCCATCATCGAAGGGGTAACTTCAAACGAAACTTCTTTGGATTCACCCGGGTTGAGTTTAACCCGTTTCATTCCTTTAAGGGCAAAAATCGGGCTTGGGACACTGGTTTTCAAATCGGTAATATAAAGTTGGGCAACTTCTTCGCCAGGTGTTTTACCCGTGTTTGTAATGGTTGCTGTAACGTTTACCGACTGTCCCTTTTTGATTTTATCCTTATCCATTTTCATATTGCTGTACGAGTAAGTTGTATAACTCAGTCCGAAACCAAAAGGATAAAGCGGTTCTTCGGTCATATAGCGGTATGTACGTCCTTTCATACTATAATCTTCAAAAGCAGGCAATTGACTGACTGATTTCGGGAATGTGATGGGTAAACGTCCTGAAGGATTAACATCGCCGAAAATGACATCGGCCACGGCTCTTCCGCCTTCCTGTCCAGGATACCAAACAAAAATGATGGCATCGGCAATGGTTTTGAGTTCTTCGGTACAAATCGGGCTCCCGCCGGTCAGAACAAGGATGATGGGTTTCTTGCAATTTGCTTTCAGCTTGCGCAGGTATTCCAATTGATTTGAAGGTAAATTAAGATCGAGCCGGTCGCCATTGGTCGATGATGCAATTGATTCCCCTTCTTCGCCTTCGAAAACGCCCGAAACACCAAAAACAGCAATCACAGCATCGGCATTATGAACTTCACCAAGTGAATAATTCATCTTATTTTTATACGCAACACTGGGTTCAACCCCTTCGCGATAACTAACTGTTGTCCCGGCACTTACTCTACCAACAACCGATTGTAATATCGTAAACAACCGGTCATTTAATCCATTGTAATTTCCAAGAAGAACATCCTGATTTGCCGCATAGGGTCCTACAATAAAGATGGATTTAAGGTCTTTTTTGATTGGAAGCGTATGGTTATTGTTTTGAAGTAAAACAATCGATTTAGCCGCCGCTTCGTAAGCCAAATCAATATGTTGCTGATTTCCAATGACATCTTCCTTTATTTTTGAATAAGGATTTTGATTTATTGGATCGAATAAACCTAATTTGAATCGGGTTCTTAATAGTAGGCTTAATGCAGCGTCAACTTCTTTTTCAGAAACAAGTTCCCGTTTGACTGCATCGGGCAAACTATTAAACTCATTTCCGCAATTCAAATTTACGCCACTTTTAATAGCCAACGCACATGCTTCGGCGGCATCTTTGGCAGCCCCGTGCGATTTGTAAAAGTCCTGTATTGCCCAACAGTCCGTCGTTACATATCCTTTAAAACCCCATTGTTTTCGCAATAAATCGTTCAACAAATAAGAACTTCCACAACAAGGTTTTCCAAAAGTACTGTTATAGGCACACATCACGCTTTCCACTTTTCCTTCTGTCACTAATGCTTTAAAAGCCGGAACGTAAGTTTCCATAAAGTCTTTCATTGACGGTTCCGCGTCGAAAGAATGACGCAACGCTTCGGGACCGGAATGTACCACATAATGTTTGGCACAAGCCGCAGTCTTTAAATACTTCGGATCATTGCCCTGCATTCCCTTAACATAGGCAACTCCCATTCGTGAAGTCAAATAAGGATCTTCTCCATACGTTTCCTGCCCTCTTCCCCACCGTGGATCACGAAAAATATTGATGTTGGGAGCGTAAAAAGTAATGCCGGTATATTGTCCATAATTTTCGAGCCGTTGTGCGATGTTGTATTTAGCCCAGGCTTCATCCGAAATGGCTTCACCAATCCGATAAACCAAATCGGGATCAAAAGTCGCTGCCAATCCGATGTTTTCAGGAAAAACAGTTGCTCTTCCTGTTCGGGCAACCCCGTGCAATGCTTCATTCCACCAACTGTATGGAAGTATGCCCAGCCGCTTGATGGCAGGTGCATCGTGTAACATCTGCGTTGCTTTTTCTTCTAAAGTCAATCGTGAAACCAAATCGGCTACCCGCTCATCAATCGTTTTATTTGTATCCTGAAAAGGATATTTTACGGTCGTTTGAGCAGTAGTATACCCGCAAACCATTAGCGTGATCAGTAAAATAGCATAGAACCTTTTCATAAAAAAATGAGTTATTAGATTAATTTTTCAGACTAATTTCAACCATTTTGCATACGCTTCTTGCGTAGCTTCAATATTTTCCTTTTCGGGTGTAATCACCATTATTTTTTTCAACGTGGCAAACGCTTCTTCGGCAGTAGCATAAATTCCGGCACCAATACCTGCTCCACGGGCAGCACCAATCGAACCATCGGTATTGTACAATTCAATGGTTGCTCCGCTGATATTGGCTACTGTTTGGCGGAATATCGGGCTCAGGAACAGGTTGGCATGTCCGGCACGAATCGTTTTCGTTTCAATGCCCATTTCATTCATAATATCCATTCCATATTTAAACGAAAATGCAATTCCTTCGTGGGCGGCCCGAATTAAATGGGCTTTCGAATGACGATTGAAGTTTATGCCATGAACAGAGCAATTCGGTTCACGATTTCCCAATACACGTTCGGCACCATTTCCAAACGGAATTATGCTAATGCCGTCGCTTCCAACAGGAATTTGAGCTGCAAGTTCATTCATTTCGGCATAACTGATACCTTCGGGAGCCACATTATTCTTTATCCAGGTATTTAAAATAGCAGTACCGTTGATACAAAGTAAAACTCCTACTCGTGCATCATTTTTCGTATGATTCACGTGAGCAAACGAATTAACACGCGATAACGGATCATATTTTGAATCGCTGTTAACCCCGTACACCACTCCCGAAGTTCCTGCCGTAGCTGCAATTTCGCCGGGATTCAGCACGTTGAGCGACAGGGCATTGTTCGGTTGGTCCCCGGCACGATACGTTACGGGAGTTCCGACAGCTAAACCAAGTTCTGCCGCAATATCTGCTTTTAAATATCCCTGAATGCCAAAAGTGGAGACAATTTCAGGAATTAAATTGGTTTTAAATCCAAAATAATCATACAGAAATTTAGCAGGGACTTCATTTTTAAAATCCCACGCTATTCCCTCCGATAAACCCGATGCAGTGGTGCAGGCATTGCCGGTCATACGCATGGCAATGTAATCGCCGGGCAACATATAATATTTGGTTTTTGCAAAATTTGCCGGTTCATTTTCCTTTACCCAAGCCAATTTAGCCAAAGTAAAATTGCCGGGAGAATTTAGTAAATTCGTCAAACACATTTCAGAACCAATCTCTTCAAACGCTTTTTGTCCGTAAGGCACAGCGCGTGAGTCGCACCAGATAATGGCGTCGCGAATGGCTTTCTGGGCTTCGTCCACCAGCACTAATCCATGCATTTGGTAGGAGATGCCGATGGCTTTTATGTCCGAAGAATCAGTTCCAGACTCAGCCAATACAGCTTCTGTCGCCAATTTCAGATTTTTCCACCATGTTTCGGTATTTTGTTCAGCCCATCCGGTTTTTACCGACTTAATTCCCATTTCATTTTTAGGAAAAAATGCACTCGAAACGCATTCGCCTGTGGTGGCATTCACCAAACTCGCCTTAATTGACGAACTTCCTAAATCATAACCTAATAAGTACATAATTTTTTATATTTACAATTTATATCACATTCCGAGTGATTAATTTCACACTTGGAAATATCACTTATTCTTAATATCAAATTTATATAACCTTGCTGCACGATGTGGAACCCCAATTTCAATTTCGTCGAGTGCAACAACATAGGACCATTGTGTAATTTTTTTTTGAAAATTTCTAACATCCGAGCGGGTTTGATGCACAGTATCGTATAATGAACGCAACTGTGATATGGTGAATTTGCGAGGTAACAATTCAAAAAGTAAGTTTGGCTCAATATCAAATCTATGTCGGATATAGGCTAATCCTTTTTTTATAATTTCAGCATGATCAAATGCTAAATTCATGCCGGCTACATCTTTAATATCATACCAATTGACACTCGTGCCATCTGCATTGAAAACCAATTTCCGATTTATTTTAATTAATGCCACATATGCCACTGTAACAATTCGTCCGATTTTCAATTGTGTTGTTCGTTCTAACCAAAGTACATCCCGTGGGTTTGACGTTCGTTTAGGATTACCAAAACTTTGAAACTGACTTAAATATATATTTTTAAGTCCAGTTAATTCAGTCAAAACACGAGAAGCAGCTTCATCCAAATCTTCAGAATTAAAAATGATACTTCCAGGAAGTTTTTTATCGTTGTAAAGTTCATTCTGTTCTTGAATATTTCGTTCAATCAACAAAACTTTGAGTGCTTCGCCATCAAAACCAAATACAACGCAATCGACTGAAATATGCGGATTATAAATTTTATCGTCAGACATTTGGAGATATAATTGAATTTTAGATGCAAAAGTACAGGTTTATATTAAATAATTGCAATCAAAATTATATGTTATAAAACACATATACAATAATTTAAATAGAGTAATAAACACAATAAGTAATTCATTTAAACTGTATTTTATACAATAAGATTTTATTTTGAAGAAACATAAACTAAAAGAAATGAATGTATTTAAAAATATAAGAACATTCGGTCAAATTTTGACAATTTACAATAAGAAAGTCGAATTCAAAAATAAATATGAATTTGTTACACTTTCTCATTTTTACTGCATTCGATTATTGATGATCCTTTAATTGGCGGGTAAGGAATATAGAATCAGCAAGCAAGACGATTTAAATGTAAACGTTTCGGAGTGGAAGATATTACTGGATATTTCGAAAATTTACATACCATTTAAATCTAAAAACGGCTAATGAATTATACATTCATCAGCCGTTTTTAGATTTAGAATATTATTGATAGGTTCTTATTTCACATTAAACGCCACCCGTAACTCATCAATTTCCGTATCACCCATTGGTTGAAGCGGTCCGATTGATGAAGCCATTACCAACGAGTTAGCCGAAAATTCCGCAACTTCCAAATAATCGAAGGTATTGATAAGCTTATTGCCGGTTACAATCACCGAATCGTTTTCAACAATTACCACGCGGTTTTTCGAAAACATTTGAGCGATTTCTTCCGTGTCGTTATATAAGCTTTCGAATGGAATAGAAGGCACATCCTGCAGAAAAATCCAGCTTTCGGGAATGGTGCGCACATCAAATTTCTGATGACTTACCGCATGAGCCATAAGGTTCGTTGGCTGAGTTGTTATGATAGAATTAATATGTGGATTCAGTTGGTAAATGCGTTGATGTAAAGCTACTGAACGGCTTGGAACTTTACCTGCTTCTGCCATTCCATTTTTAATCTGGACAATATTCTTTGGTAAAATATCCCAACGTGCAACGTCACGTGGTGTAATCAGAAAATCATTTTCTTTCCAACGTACAGATACCGTCCCGTAAGTAGAAATCATCAATCCCTGATCACAGGCACGACGAATGATATTCACCATATCGGTACGAATTTCACGTTCATCCGATGGATATTCAACATCCATAAACGGAGTGCTATTCTTTGGAAAATGAGTTGTGTATTTTGAAATCTGTTCATCGGTCAGGGTGTTAACATTTCCTATTCTACCTGCATTTACAATGGTTCGACAGCAAAATTCCAATGTTTCAAAACGTTGATAAGCATCCATCATATCCGTACCACCAAGCACAACTCCGTGATTTTCCATTATCACAGCTTTGAATTTTTTATTTTTAAATTCATTGGCTATCTTTTCTCCAAGTTCAACACTCCCTGGACACCCATAGGGTGCAAAACCTATTTCGCCACAGATTGTACGGGCTTGTGGAACAATACTGGTATCAGGAACCTGACGTGCAATACTGAAAGCTACTAATCCGGGTGGATGAGCGTGGATAATAGCAGTCAATTCAGGACGGGATTCGTAAATTGCTTTATGAAATGGATATTCTGAAGATGGTTTATGTAATCCAACGATTGTGCCATCTTTTTTTACACACACAATGTCTTTTACGGTCAACGAACCTTTATCAACTGCGGACGGAGTAATCCATATATCCCCATTTCCATCTTTTATGGAAATATTTCCTCCTGAAGTGGTTGTCATTCCACTCCTGTAAATACGTCCGATAATCACATTAATTTGTTCTACCGGATGCATTAAGTTAACATCTAACTGTTTCATCTTATTTTGATTAAAGAGCAAAGAACAAAGACATTAGACTAAATATTCTCGTTCAAAACTCATTTTAAAATTTACTTTTACAATTTATCGGCATTCGCCAATAAATAACTTTCAGCTTCCACGCTCCACAACCCCATATTTTTATCACAAATTTCTGCGAGCGTTTTGTAAATCGCATTTGATTCTCCCAATTTAGCAAAATCCGAAATTGGAGTCAATGGCATTTCGACATGTGTATAAATCAATTTTTTCCCTCCCGGAATTTCCGGTAAATGATTGGTGGCTTCAATCACCGAATTCAAACCGCCGATATGAGTTATCAATCCAGCAGGGTCAAGACCTTTGCTCATCATCATGAGTGCTTCGACCATATCATCATTATTTCCTCCACTGGTACCGGCAACGTGGGTATAGCCATAATGAACATTGTAGAAGTTGAATGTTGCACTAAAGTTCGGATCACCAGGACCTGCAAAGAAATTCAGGCAACCGTCAAATCCCAAAATAGCATCAGCTTGTTCCACCACCGGTTTTACGGGAGCAAACACAAACACATCGTTGAATCCTTCGCCATATGTGATTGCTTTCAGTTCTTCCACCGGATTTTGCATCTTGGCTGTGTTGACATACAATAATTCGATACCCCGTGAAGCTGCAAATTGAACGGTATAAAGTGAAGCAGCACGGTCGAGACGAGTTTGATCCACATCAGTTACCACGCAAAGTGCAGGTCGACGATCGTCGCGATGCAACACATAATTAATGGCTGCCAGTCCCATTGGGCCAACACCAGCCAGAATCGCCATTTTACCTCTGTCAACGATTTCCATTTTGTGAACATAACTTCCCGGAGAAAGATGATAATTGGCATGCATGGCACCAATTACGCACGAAAGTGGTTCGGCTAAAGAGGCAGGATAAAAACCTTCGCCATGATAAGCCAGCAAACAATCTTTTTCCATTACTTCGTTCGGAATAATCACGTAAGTGGCATCGCCACCAATGTATTGATAGCTATATCCAGGTGCACTTAAAACGCCCACAGGACCAGCTTCGTAATTCAACGCAGGTTGAATAGAAAACTTATCACCTACTTTGAATTTGTGTGCCCATTTTGTTCCTACTTCAACCAATTCACCGGCAAACTCATGACCAATAATGATGGGATTTTGAGCCACATCATTGGGGATGCGTTTGTGATCAGTTCCCTGTGTAGAAGCTTTATAGGACGACATACACAACGAATCGGAAATTACTTTCGCCAATATTTCATTGTCTTTAATCTGTGGCAATTCGAACTCTTCCAACCGAAGGTCTTTTTTGCCATATAAACGGATTGCTTTTGTTTTCATATCTTTAGTTGACGAGTAAACAAGTAAACGAGTAAACATCGAATATCAGGTTCCCGTAATTATTAATTGTAAATTATTAATTATCAATTATCAATTAAGAAAGCATCACTTGCCCACCGGTAATTGGCAATGCCTGTCCGGTTTCACCACATTGCTCCATCAGGTACAGCGCACCTTTGGTAACATCCTCGGGCGAGCATCCTTTTTGCAACGGAACCTGTGCTAAGTAAAACTCTTTTACGTCTTCAATTGT
Source organism: Bacteroidota bacterium (assembly GCA_021779195.1). Taxonomy (GTDB): domain Bacteria; phylum Bacteroidota; class Bacteroidia; order Bacteroidales; family Paludibacteraceae; genus Paludibacter. Next base: position 36,615 of record JAJYBB010000015.1, read on the forward strand.
TTTGGCGCCGGGCACTTTTCCTGCATTTAAGTACTGCACAAAAAGTCCGTTTTCCGGATCACTCCAAAGCGGGCCTTCGTAAAAATTACCCGGACAAATAGAGTTCACTTTAATACGGAACGGAGCCAATTCCAATGCAAAAGATTGAGTCAGACCAATGCCACCAAATTTACCACCGGCATAGGCAAAATTCGCCTTGCTACCACGCAAACCCGATTTAGAATTTACCTGAATAATATCAGCATAATAATCAGCGGTAGCGAATTTGGTTTGCAGCTTCATCACTTTGCTTACAACTTTTGTACAATAGAAATAAGCGTTATAGTTGATTTTCGTTACAAATTCGAAATCTTCCGGTGTCATGTCGTCCAGTCCACCCGCGCGAAGCACACCTGCATTGCTGATAAAGGTATCGATAGCTCCAAAGTTACAAATGGTTTCGTGAACTAGGTTTTCGATGCTTGGAATTTCGCTTACGTTGGTTTTCACAAAGATGGTACGGTTACTTTTTGCCAATCCGTTGAAACGCTCCACCGTAGCACGTCCAACTACTTCGTTCATGTCGGCAACAACAATATTTGCACCTTGTTGCAACAAGCAACGGGCAATTCCTTCGCCAAAGCCCTGTGCAGCTCCGGTAACAATGATGGTTTTATTCTCAGCACGACCGGCTGCTCCTCCAGCCGCCACACTGCGACGGTAGTTTTCCACTTCCCAATTGTCGATAAAGTCAATTTGCGCTTGCGTCATTGGGTGAGGACCACCAAACGATTCGGCATAATAAGCAATCTTCATGGCATCTTCGAATACATCAAGAATGATGTCGCACTGAGCAGCATTATCACCTACAGCCACCAATCCGATTCCTTTGATAAGAATTACCTTTGGCTGATAACCAAACTTGGCTGTGAAAACCGGAATTTGTTTCGCAGCCTCGGCCAATACGGCTTCCGGCTCTTCGTTGTTGAGGAAAATATAGTTCGATTTGCAATAAACAATCGCGTCCGGAGTAAATGGTTTTGCAATTTTAGCTTGCGCTTCTTCGGTGTCGTAGAAATGTTTTACCAAAGCGTTTTTGCGTACTTTCAGGGTTTTCAAACCATCTTTTGAAAGAATCATACGAATGCCCGGAAGAACTTTTTCGGTGCAACTGCAAGTAGCACGTTCTTCGGTTGGAATAGGAAATTTCACGGCTTTTTCAAGTGTATCGAGCACCTTGGTATAAAGCACTTTCACTTCTTCAATGCTGTTGGCAGCCACGAATATTCCATGGTTTTGCAACCAGATAACCTGAGGCTCTTCTCCGAATTGCTGACGATAAGCTTTGATAGCGTCTTCTACTTTCTTGAACAATACATAGCCCGGATCGGTGTATTCGATGTACAATGCTTTGGTGCCAAACAGCTTCTGCAAGTCAGCCTGAGCATTATTCGCGCACATTAAACCGTTTACCAGCGTTGGGTGCATGTGTACTACAAAGGCAAAGTCAATTACATTGTGCATCGATGTTTCCACCGATGGGCGTTTGCCTTTGGTGATGGTAGCATCGGCCAAATCATTTTTTACTTGTTCTTCGCGTTCAGCCGCATTGGCACTGTACACTTTGTCGGACATGAGGTTCAGTTTGGCACGGTCGAGCACCGCAAAACCGTCTTCGGTAATGGTTGCCAACGACGAACCACTGGCTTTTACCCAAATTTTTTCTTCGTTTTTGTACGATGTATTTCCACCGCCTGCAATCACAAAACGGTTATCACGACCGTAGAATTGCGATATTTCAATTAATTGTTGTATTTCTTTCATTTTTTCAAGACACTTTTTCAACACGAAGACACAAAAACATGAATTTCTTTGAGTCTTGGTGACTTTGTGTTTAAATATTTTCGATTAGTTCTTTTCCCAGTTTAATAAACTCAGCTCGTTTGCTACGATCGGCTTGTCCGTTGGCATCCACGTAACCGCGGAGACCTTGTGCTACCAAATGCTGGTGAGCCGCTACCACGCAAACACCTTCGTAGTTGATTTGCAACAAACGATCGGTAAGAGGTGTGCTGTTACGTGCAAAAAGCTCAATCGGTTCCATTGCCGGCGTGTTGTGCTCGCTGCCGAATGTTACTACAAAACCCAGATTGTGAAGATAGGAGGCATATTTCTCCAACAATTCCACTCCATTGCGGGTAGTGATAAATTCCACTGAATGAAAACCACGCTCGGTCAATTGCTGAGCTACACGTTCCAAATCACCTTCGAAATCGGTGTAACCTCCTTTGGCATCATCAGCCAGAAACGGATAGGTTGGGATACCGCCACCCGCCACGATAATATCGCAAACGGTTTGCATAGGCAAAAATGCCTTTGGATCTTCGGAAACGAAAGCGCCACCACCAGCTTTGAGCAGATTGCCACGGATTTCGTTTTCCACTCCCGCAATGTCGTTGATGCCCGATTTCAATTTTTTTCCGGCAAATAGTTTTCCGAAAAGTTGATGAATCTGTGCTTCGTCGTTTCCGCAAGCTTCATACACTTTCAAGCGCAAAGCTTTGGCCAAATGGCGTTCGCGAATGGAACCTTTAGTCAGATCGTTTTTAATCCATTCAAAATCCAATGAGAAACCGGCATTATTCGCAGCCAGAATTTCATTTAGCTTGCCACACATGGCTTCCACCTGTGCATTGGCTTCGGCTCGCACATCGGCCAATTGCGTAGCAAAAGGCTCTGGCAAAACGAACGGATACGAAAGTCCTTTACCACTCAGGTAGGTGCGACCGGGATTTCCCGGGTCGTTCACACGCAAACCGGCTTTTTGGTCTGCTTCGTTCAGACTGATAAATTCTATATTGAACAACGGATACAAGCCGCGTTCCTTGCAACCAACTGCCCAGGCTTCGTAGCCGGCAGTGGTATAAAAATCATTGATACCAACCACTTTTACGCCTTCGGCAACAGCCATGTCGAGCGCCTCGTCCACGTTTTTGAATGCACTGAACGAGTAAGGTGTGTGGAGGTGTGCGTTTACTTTTTTCATATTGTTTTTACCACTAAGGCACTCAGGACACTATGTATCACTAAGTTTCTTTGTTTTATATTGTGTTTTTGTATTAAAATCTTATCAATTTATTTGTCTGCAATCTGCAGAATCATCAACAGAACTCTTTTTATTATTTTGCAACTTGTACAAGCTTCAACGGTGCATTGTTGGATAATCTACATAAAAAAACCTACTTAAATCAACCACTAAGGCACTAAGGACACAAAGAAACACTAAAAAAAGATTGTGAATCTAAATGGTCTCAGTGCCTTAGTGGTTAAATATTAAATTATACTCCTAATTTCGATCTTCTGATAAACTCAGCATCCGTAAAGTTTTGACCCGGAACATAGCCTGCCAACGGTTGGATGCGTTCGTTAATCATATCGAGGAACCAGCTCGGCTGTGCAAAGAATGAACTTTCCAACTCATAAGCAGGAGTAATCCAGTTGCGCGAGCCCAAAACAGCCACGGGTGCATCTAAATAATCGAAGCAAAGGGTACTGACATTGGCTGCAAAATCGTTGAGGAACGAACCACGAGTAGTGGCATCGCTTGCCACAATGATTTTTCCAGTTTTTTTCACTGATTCCACGACTTGTTCATAGTTGAATGGCACCAACGATCGGGCATCAATCACTTCAGCCGACATACCGTATTTTTCTTCCAATTCTTTGGCTGCAGCTAAAGCTGGGTATAAAGTATGTCCAATGGTAAGGAAGGTAATATCGTTGCCTTCTTTTTTGATATCGGGCTCGCCGAATGGAATTTCGTAGTAACCTTCAGGAACGCCGCCTTTGTGGAATTGTTCGCCAATTTCGTAGATGCGTTGACTTTCGAAGTAAACCACAGGGTCAGTTCCTTGCAAGGCTGAGTTCATCAATCCTTTTGCATCGTAAGGAGTTACCGGAAAACAAACTTTCAAGCCGGGAATATGAGCCACAAGCGAAGTCCAATCCTGCGAATGTTGAGCGCCATATTTTGAACCAACTGATACACGAAGTGTGATAGGCATTTTCAACACGTTGCCACTCATGGCTTGCCATTTAGGCATTTGGTTAAACACTTCATCACCACTACGTCCGAGAAAGTCGCAATACATAATTTCAGGAACCACACGTCCGCCGCACATGGCATATCCAATGGCTGTACCAACAATTGAAGCTTCAGCAATAGGTGAATTGAATAAACGATGATACGGCAATGCTTCGGTCATGCCACCATAAACAGCAAATGCTCCACCCCAGTCGCGGTTTTCTTCGCCATAAGCAATCAGGGAAGCGTCCTGATAAAAGCGATGCATCAACGCTTCGAAAATACCATCACGCAACTGAAATTGTTTCATTTTGCTGAATGGTTTTCCATCCGCATCAAAAGCAAAACGTTCTTTGGCAGCAATTTTTTTGACACGCGAATTTTCTTCTAATGGTATCAACACTTCGGGTTTAGCCGTAGAAAAAGAATCAACTGAGCCGTTTGAAAAAATCATATCGCTAATAATTTCTGGATTTTTCATTCGGGGCGAAACTTCATCATCAATTGCTTTCAATAATATTTCATGAATAAGTAGTTTCACATCATTCCATGTTGCATCCAAATCAACTTGAGAAGAAATACCGGCATCAATCAGCTGCTTTCCAAACGAAACGATGCAATCTTGATTTTCCCAAGCTTCCACTTCTTCTTTCGAGCGGTATGAAGATGCATCCGAAGGCGAGTGTCCGCTGTAACGGTAGGTTAGAACGTCTAATAAAACCGGACCTCTTTTCTCTTCAATGATAATGCGTTTGCGTTTGTAAGCATCAATCACAGCCAACGGATTGTATCCATCTACTCGCTCAGCATGCATTTGCTCAGGATTTACACCCGCACCAATACGAGCCGCAATATCATATCCCATTGTTTCTCCTTTGGTTTGTCCGCCCATACCGTATTGGTTATTCATAATATTGATTATCACGGGCAATCCACCTTTCATATCACCTTCCCAAAGTTGGTTAAACTGATCCATTGAGGCAAAATTAATACCTTCCCACACCGGACCGCAAGCCATTGAAGCATCTCCAATATTTGCAACAACCAACCCTTTTTGACGATTAACTTTTTTGTATAAGGCAGCTCCAACAGCAATATCAGCCGAACCTCCTACAATTGCATTGTTAGGAAACACACCAAATGGTGTGAAGAATGCATGCATCGATCCACCCAAACCACGGTTGAAACCGGTTTCGCGAGCAAATATTTCGGCTAGAGTACCGTAAACAAGGAAACGGCGCGCCAATTCTTTCGTAGTGCCTGTAAAATCTTTCTTAACTACCTTGAGAACTGCACCATCGAAAAACGATTCCATAATGTCCATCAACTGTTTGTCATCCAATTTGTGAATGGCTGACATACCTTTGGCAAGAATTTCGCCATGTGAACGGTGACTCCCGAAAATATAATCGTCAACGGTTAATGTCCACGCCATACCGACAGCTGCCGATTCCTGTCCGATAGACAAGTGTGCCGGACCGGGGTGATTGTAGGGAGTGCCGTTATATTCACCTTTGGTTTTGATCAAATTGATCATGGTTTCAAATTCCCGAATCAACACCATGTCGTGATAAATGGCTATAAATTCGTCGTTGGTAAAATTACCTTTTTCGTCTTTTACGGTTTTCTGATATTGGTTGACAGGAATTGGTTGAAATTCTATAAATCCTGCATTCCGTGCTTCTGATGGATCAATAAATTGTACTTTTGGCATTGTATAATTGGTTTATTTGTTTGTTATTTTTTCAACACGAAGACATTGAGACACAAAAAACATGTTCTTTTCTTGGTGACTTTGTGTTTAAATCTTAAAACGCAAAAATCGTTTCTTTAAATATTTCACTCACGGTTGGATGTGGAAAAACTACTTCCTGCATTTCTGTTAATGTCATTTCTTGTTCAATAGCCATGCATGCTCCATAAATGATTTCACTGCCGGGATTTCCCAGCATGTGAACGCCGATTATTTCGTTATACCTTTCACCAACAAGCACTTTGCATAATCCAGTTCCTCCTTCGTTTTCAGCTACAAAACGTCCGGCATACGCCATTGGCAGTTTAGCAACTTTATAGGCAATTCCTTTCGCTTTAGCAGATTCTTCTGTTTCGCCAACTGCAGCGACTTCAGGGTTGGTGTAAACTACACCCGGAATGGCATTATAACGCATTACGTCAGTTCTTCCGGTCAAGTTATTTACCACTACTTCACCTTCGCGGGAAGCAGTGTGAGCCAACAATGAAAATCCGGTTACGTCGCCTGCTGCAAATACATTGGGCACATTGGTTCGCATTTTTTCATCCACTTTGATACCGCCTTTAAACAATTCCACATTCAAATTTTCCAATCCGAATCCTTTTGTAATCGCACGGCGACCAACGCTTACCAATATTTTATCTCCTTCAATTGTTTCTATTTTACCGTCTTTTTCGAAGATCACATTTTTGCCATCTACTTTTACAACTTTAGCATTCAGATTAAATTCGATGCCTTTCTTTCCGTAAATATCGCGAAGCATGGCAGAAATTTCAAAATCATTGTTCCCCAAAATTTCAGGAAGCATTTCAATAACGGTTACTTTTGAACCCAGGCTATTATAAATACTGGCAAACTCCATCCCGATAACACCTCCGCCAATGATTACCAGAGAAGCCGGTTGCTCTTTCAAGTCCAGAATTTCACGGTTGGTCAGGATAATGTCGCCTGCTTCGTCCAATCCCGGAATAGGTGGAACAAATGCTTCTGAACCGGTACAAATCAATAAATTCGTTCCAAGGTAAGTCTCACCTTCACAAGTCACCTCCACACCTTTCGGGCTACGTCCCACGATCATGGCTTCGCCTTTTACCACAGTAACATGGTTTATTTTCATAGCGCTTTCAACGCCTGCAACCAGCTTGCGAACCACTTTATTTTTACGGGCAACAATTTTACTGTAATCAAAACGGATATTTTCGCCAAAAACTCCATATTTATCTCCATGTACAGCATTTTCGTACGTTTTGGCACTGTAAAGCATGGTTTTGGTCGGGATGCAACCTTCGTTGAGACATACACCGCCCATGGCTTTCTTTTCGAATAAAATGACTGAAAGTCCTTTATGTCCTGCACGTTCAGCAGCAACATATCCGGCAGGTCCACCGCCAATTATAATTAAGTCAAACATTTTTTTTTGTTATTAAAAGATTTATTATTTAGGATTGAATAGAAGGCTCAAATTTACAATAATTATTACGATTATAACAAATTACGGATTCCTTGCATCTTACATCTTATTCCTAAAAAATATCAAACTCTAATGTTTCAATCTCTATTGCAATTTGTTTCAAAAAACGCGTTGCTTCGCCACCATCCAAAGCACGGTGATCGTATGTAAGGCTAAGACCGATATAGGGAACAAATGCAAAAACTCCATCACCCAAATCCTTCGGACGTGGAACAATGGTGTTCACACCCAAGATGGCTGATTGAGGCAAATTGATAACCGGCGTAAACATTTCAACGCCGTAAGCTCCAAGGTTTGAAACGGTGAATGTAGCTGCTTCGGCAGCTAACAATTCAGGTGAAATAGCACCTTTTTTGCAGCTGTTAGCTACTTCTTTTAATTGATTGGACAAACCTATAATCGACAAATCGTCGGCATTGCGCACAGCGGGAACCATCAAACCTCGTTCAGTATCAACAGCCAATCCGAGATGAACTTTGTTGAATAAACGCATCGAATCCCCCAGGAAGTGTGAGTTAACATTCGGGAATTTCTTCAATGCTTTTACTACTGCAAAACAAACGAAATCGTTTATGGTCAGATTGGTCGACAACGTTCCTGCTTCGAATGCTTTTTTGGCTTTCTTGCGCAAGTTTTGGATATTTCGTGCATCGGCTCCCAAATGGTGGGTAAGTTGTGCTGAATTTTGTAACGAAGAGTGCATTGCTTTTGCAATCAACTTGCGCATGTTCGATAACTTTTGATCTTCGTAATCCAGTCCATAAACTGCATTTACTGGAGTAATTAAATCAGTTGATTTTGCTGTTCCGGCGAGACCTGAGCCTGAACCTTGGGGCTGAACACCTTCTTCGGCAGCAATTTTCTTAGCCAACGAGGTCAATCTTGGACGGTTTTCCAAGACAGTCCGTACGTCTTTTTCAATTACACGCCCTTTTGGACCAGTACCAGTTAACGTTTTAAAGTCCAGGGCTTCTTTTTCGGCAAGATTTTTTGCCCGTGGAGAAACGAAAGGAGAATTTGCAGTTTGCAGTTTATTATTTGCAGTTTCGAATTCCAGGTTTTGGGTTTCAGGTTTTGATTCCACGATTGGTTCAGCATCTTGGCTCTTCGTTTCAACCGGTGAACCACCTTGTAATAAACCGGCATAATCCTCACCATGCTGACCGATAACCATCATGTCGAGAAGAACAGGCACTTCGTCGCTTTCGTTGTAAAAACATTCAAGCACAACACCATCAGCAGGTGATTCTTCTTCAAACGAGGCTTTATCTGTTTCGTAGGCAAATAAAATATCTCCTTTTTTTACGGTATCTCCTTTTTTCTTTTTGATTTCGGTAATGATACAACTTTCCACCGATTGCCCTTGTTTAGGCAGAATAACTACTACAGCCATATATTTATTAACTATTTTTTCATTTACAATATATTATTGATTGATAATCAACCAATCTAAAATTCAGCAATATTATTTTAATCCGGTTACAGCAATAAATTTATTATATGCTTCTGTCCAAATTTCGGAATTTTGCGGAAGGAATTCATCAATCTGTACCGATTCGGCGATAATTCTGCGCATTTCCGGTAAAGATTTTACAAACCCCGCTGCTTTCGCCTGAATCATGATATTTCCAATTGCTGTAGCTTCGGAAGGACCGGCAGCCACGGGAATTCCAATTGCATTGGCAGTCCACTGATTAAGTAAGGGATTTTTAGACCCTCCGCCTATAACATGGAGTTTTTCAATCGGGAATGGTGCTAACCCTTTCAGTTTTCCCAAAACATAATTATATTTCAACGATAGACTTTCGAAAATACAGCGAACGAATTCGGCATGCGTTGAAGGCACAATTTGCTTTGTGGCAACACAAAAATCAGCAATTGCAGAGGTCATTTTATCGGGATTTGCAAATGACACATCATCAGGGTCAATAACTGACTGAAAAGCATGAACAGTTTCGGCCATGTGCACTAATTTTTCATAATCGTAACTAATTCCTTCTTTTTTCCATTCTTTCAAACATTGTTCAAGCAACCACATTCCGGTGATATTTTTGAGAAAACGAGTCGTGCCTTCTACCCCACCCTCATTGGTGAAATTCAGTTCTGAAGTTTCTTTGTTAATAATGGCATCATTTACTTCAATGCCCATTAATGACCAGGTTCCCGAACTCAGGTAGGCAAAGTTTTTATTGTCAGCCGGAACTGCCGCAACAGCTGAACCCGTATCATGTCCGGCAACGGTAACCACAGGTACATTACCTAATTCACATTCATCGGCAATATCATTGCGCAATATACCGATTTTATGTCCCGGCATAACGATATCGCCCAAAATTGAAGGTAAAACGCCTGCTCCTTCGAGTAATTCAGGTTCGAATTTTTTTGTACGAGGATTTAAAATTTGTGAAGTAGAAGCAATGGTATATTCCACTACTTTGTTCCCTGTCAGCATATAAGCCAATGCATCAGGCATAAATAAAATTTCTTTGGTTGCTTTCAGCAATGAATTGCCAGCTTGGCTCAGTGCAAAAAGTTGATATAAACTATTGAAATTCATCACCTGAATTCCAGTCAAATCATATACTTTCTCTCGGGGTATAATTTCAAAAAATTTTTCAGGAGCACCAATGGTATGCGGATCACGATAAGCATAAGGAGCACCCAGAATAGAACCGTCATCGGCTAACAGGACAAAATCAACACCCCAAGTATCAATTCCGATGGATGTAATTTCTACACCTTCTTTTTTGGCAGCAACTAATCCTTCTTTTAAATGTTCAAAAAGAGAATAGATATTCCAATGAAAATGATTTCCGATTTGAAGAATTTGGTTTGGGAATCGGGTAAGTTCCTTTAATTCAATTCGATTATTTTCGATTGTTCCCAAAATTGTACGACCACTGGTTGCTCCCAAATCGAAAGCTAAAAACGATTTTCTTTCCATTTTTTATTAGATTTTACAGGTAATAAATATGTAATACATAGACTTCTATCTATTTATAAAATGCAATTAAAGTTTTACTGCATTATACACTAAATTTCGGATACAAAGTTATTCATTAACCGATTAAAAATCCTAAGAAAATTGACTAAATAACTTCTTTTTTTGATAAAGATATAAAGCCGGAACAATGATAACAAGAATGAATATCAACTTTCGTCAATATTCATTCTTAATAATTAACAAATTTCATTCTATTATTCTGAAATTATTTGTAAAGAGCTCCATAAGTTTGACATGCACGATAATCCGAACCTTCAGCATCCATTCCAAAAGCGCCCCATGCACTTGGACGGAAAATTTTTTCGTCAGGAACATTATGCATACAAACCGGAATGCGCAACATGGAAGCCAACGTTATCAGATCTGCACCAATATGTCCATAGCTGATTGCCCCATGGTTTGCACCCCAGTTATTCATTACGCTGAACACATCTTTAAACTGTTGTGTTTTGTTTAAACGCGGTGCGAACCAAGTAGTTGGCCATGTTTTATCAGTACGGATATTTATAATATGGTGTACATTTTCAGGTAAATCAACCGTCCATCCTTCGGCAATTTGCAACACAGGACCAAGTCCTTTAATTCGATTCAACCGGAGCATTGTTACAGGCATTTCTCCTTTGGAAAGAAAGTTTGATGAAAAACCACCACCTCGAAAATAACCTTGATCGGCAGGATACCAGGTAGTTGCATCTAGACATTTCAGAACTTCTTCTTCAGTGATATCCCAAAATGGCTTCATTGTTGGTTTTCCATTTGTATCAGTTTGTTGTCCGGTAGCATCGAGACAGGTCGCACCTGAATTAATCAGATGAATAATTCCGTTTGCAGCAGCCCCTTCAAGCTGATAACCGGTAACCCGTTTTACAGCTTCAGGACTCCAGAATGTACGTACATCTGAAAAAATGGAGGCAGTATTTGTTAACAAGTGTCCGAACATCATGGATACGCCATTTAACGAATCGTTTTCGGTTGCCAACACGAAAGCTTCGCGGATGCCGTTCCAGTCGAAAGAAGAACAAAGCAGTGCTTCGCTGAAATCTCCGTTGACCATAAAATCGGTCCACTGACGCTGCCCTTGAAAACCAGCCACAATTGCATTATGGCCGAGGGCTTCTTCTGCAAATCCTAACGCTTTAAGTTTTGGATTACCAATCATCAGGTCGCGTATAATCAATGTCATTTTAACCACATATTCCCAATCTTTTGACTTTTGTTCGGCTGTGCTTTTCTTTTCTGGAGCATTGAAGTCGTTTCCCTCGTTTACTTTACATAATTTTTCAGTCCAATCCATTGCTTTTCTAAATTCTTCAGGATCATAGATACCTTTCTCAACACGACGGATAATCTCAACTTCGTCGACTGCTTCAACGCGAATACCCAGATAATCCTGAAAAAAGTCGGGATCGACAACAGAACCTGCAATGCCCATACACTGACCACCAATGCCTAAATATGATTTACCGCGCATCATAGCCACTGCTAAACCCGACTTTACAAAACGAACAATTTTTTCTTTAACATCGGATGGAATACTGGTATCGGTACTATCCTGAACATGCTGCCCATAAATACCGAAAGCAGGAATCCCTTTTTGATTATGACCGGCCAATGCTGCTGCCAGATAAACAGCTCCCGGACGCTCGGTGCCATTAAAACCCCAAATGGCTTTCGGATAATATGGATTTACATCGATGGTTTCAGTTCCGTAAGCCCAACAGGGAGTAACCGACAATGTTAAACCAACACCTTCTTTTTCAAATTTTTCAGCACAAGCAGCAGCTTCGGGTACACGTCCAATGGTACTGTCGGCAATGACGCATTGAACCGGCGTTCCATCTGGATAAAATAGTGTTGAGGAAATCAAAGTTGCTGCACTTTTAGCCATATTCATGGTTTGCTCTTCTAAACTTTCGCGAACGCCTCCTTGACGACCATCGATAATGGGACGAATCCCTACTTTGGGATATTCTCCCTGTAATCTTTTAGTTTTCATATTCTTGTCAGAAAAAAACCCTAACCTTTTAACGAATAGGGATTGGTTGATATTAATAAGTCTTAAAAATTAATTTTGATAAAAGTTTAATATATGCTGATCTGTGCTGAAATAACATTGAAAACACAAATATATTATTTTCAAAAAAAAATAGGGTCAAGTTTATAAAGAATTTCTGATTATCAATTCTGTAGGTATATACTCCTGAATCGATTTTTTAGCGGTTACAAAATAAGCCGCCTTTTCACCCATTAATCCAAAATCAATACTAATCGATGAAATTCCGTTTTTAATAACTTCGAGCACAGATTCATTGTTATAAGCGATTAAACCATAATCCTGACCAATAATCAATCCGGCAGAATCTGCTTCTTTAATTAATTTAACAAGATCTTCAGACAGGATACACAGATAGGCGGTTCCAACTTCAACTCCTATTTTATCAGACTCTTTGCGTAAAATTTCGTACTCAAAATTCTGCAACACACAGAATTTTTTAAAATATTCAATTGCGCTGATTGGATGGCAGATTTCTTCAGGGAAAACGAAGGAAATTTTCTTGTATTTTTTGAATAAATCAAGGCTTTGATTTAAACAATTGTAAAACGATTCATCAAAATCCTGGCAAATATATGAAAAGGATGACTTTTCAAAATTACCAAAATCTAACAGCAGTAATTTGCTTGGCGGAATCAGCTTCAATGCATCTGAAAGTTGTTCGTTTGAAAAATTCATCACCACGTACATGCTGTAATTACCAATACTTTCGCGAATTATGGTGTCGAACAATCGTTCATTATACTGATGAAAAATCAGATCAACTTTGTAATTATCAGGCAAATTAGCCACAAACCGGTGAAAAAGATTTTGTTTGAACGACGAATAAGTATCCAGAAGCAACAAGACATGATTCACATCGGCTTTTACATAATAGCCTTTCATCGGATTTGAATCAATAATACCTCTATTTTTAAGAATTTTATATGCCTTAAATACTGTATCCCGTGAAACTTTATAACGCGAACTTGCCTCGTTGATGGACGACAAATTATCGCCTACCTTTAAATCACCTTGCATAATGGAAAGACTGATTCCATCAACAAGCGATTTTATTTTAGAAGATGAATTTGAAAATTTTATGTTCGACATGTTAAATTCTATAAATCAATGGGTAGCAACTACCTTATATTCAGTACCTTCATAAACTGGACCAGAAGGTTTAGAGCCCACAAACGAATAATACATTACATATAGATATCCTATCAAAGGAATAATCATCGCTATTGCCATGCTTCCGGTTTTATCAGAAATAAGTCCCATAATCGGTGTCCAAACTGCTCCACCGATAATAGCCATAATTATCATTGAACCGCCGATTTTGGTATTCGGACCAAGTCCTTTAACTCCCAGTGCAAAAATTGTAGGAAACATCAGTGACATGAAAAAGCTGGAAATAACCAATGCATAACCACCTATTATGCCGGGAAATGTTACAGCAATGGTTACTAGAATCACATTTACAATGCTGTAAATACCCATCAATTTTCCAGGATCAAACCGGCGCATTAAAGCTGTAGCAATAAACCGTCCAATACCAAAAGCCAACAAAGAGGCAAAAAGATAAGTACCGGCTTCTTTATCGGGTTTATTTAGATAATCTTTAATATAGGCAATCATAAAACTCCAGGTTCCAACCTGTGCTCCTACATAAAAAAACTGGGCAATAATACCTTTGATAAAATGAGGATATTGAAATAATTGGGAGAAATGGCCATGGTTACTTTTATTGGTAGCATCCATTTTGTTTCGTGTCCCGGTTTCTGTTTCGGCAGGAAACTTTACTTTCCAAATCAAAAATGCCCAAACTAAGATTACTACCCCAATGATCATATAAGGTGGAATTACGCGTAAAGTTTCGGCGTGCAGATAACCCTGATACTGACCCGAGGCTTTCAACGCATTAATTTCCGTTTGTGAATGTTCAATGCCGGAAAAAATGAAAATTTTTCCGATTAAAACTCCACTCATGGCTCCAAGCGGGTTAAATGCCTGCGAAAAGTTTAAGCGTTGAGCAGAAGTATCGGGATCGCCTAACACAGAGATGAATGAATTTGCACCGGTTTCAAGAAAGGCTAATCCACTGGCAATTATGAATAATGCCAACAGAAAAATTTCGTATTTGCTTGTAATTGCAGCAGGATAGAATATGAAACATCCGGTAGCAAAAAGCAATAGCCCAATAATCATCCCTGTTTTGTAATGAAAACGATCCATAATATAAGCTGCCGGCATTGCCAACAAAAAATAACCCATATAAAATGCAAATTGAACCAAACCTGCTTGTAAACGATTCAACTCAAATGATTTCATGAACTGAGGTATTAATATGTCATTCAGATTATTAGGAATAGCCCACAAATAAAAAAGAGCTGTAACTAAAATAAATGGAAGTAAATTTTTTTGTTCGACAATTTTGTGGTTTGACATACTCTATACATTTTTTTAATTTAAATATTTGCTATGCTGAACTATGCTGCAAATTAATTACAATTATTCATTTCATACAATTTAGATTTCATGTTTTAAAACATTAAATTTTAAAATTAATCTTTTATTTCGACATTATTCCGATATTCGAGAGGAGAAATTCCAACACGTTTCTTAAAAAATACAGGAAAATAGTCGGGATTTTCAAAATTCAAGGTGTATGCTATTTCTTTTACTGAGTGGGATGAAGTAGATAGTAATAATTTGGCTTCGTTGAGTTTAAGTTCAATCATATACTTTGAAGGGGAAGTCCCTACAAATTCTTTAAATGCCCTGCGAAACCCTGAATAGCTGATATGTAGTGTTTTAGCAATTTCTTCGGGTGTCATATCTTTATAAACCGATTCACGCATAATCACTTTCGCTTTATTCATTTTCTGAATCAATTCTTCATCTTCAAAATCGCGGGTTTTATCGCGATAATACATCAATCCCAAAATATGCATCACGATACCGGACAAAGCTTGCTGATATCCAGCCCGTTCTTCGTTTGCAATCTCAATTGCCTTTAAATATAAATCGACAATTCTTTCGTTATAGCCAATATTAAATACAGGTGGAGTATTAATAAAAAACCCATCGGACACGATATTGTCAATAATTCTACCTTTAAAACCAATCCAGTATTCAGTCCATCCCGAGTTTTCGAGAGGTTTATAGGTATGCCAAATTCCAGGCATAAGAAAAAACATACGACCTTCGTTTATCAAGCAAGATTGTTTGCTTGTTCCAAAAGTAAAGACTCCATTTCCTTCCGAAATGTATAATAATTGAAATTCATTTAAAATGCGTCCTTTATTCACATCAAAATAATATCCTGTTGGATGGTCTTTGGGTGGATAATTTTCATTCTCGGCAATGGTTTGATGTCCCACCGTTGTAACTGTTAATCCCCAAAGATCATCTTCTTCAGAAGAAACCATGTAATTAAAACTTCGTTGTTGCATAATTGATTTTATTCATTGGTAATAAAATTTCAAATAGATATAAGTTTGTACAAAAATAGGAAATTAAATCGTAGCATGAATAAAAAAAGAGAAGACTGATAAACAATCTTCTCTTTTTTAAAACATAATTGAATTTTCCAGATTTAATTTAGTAAATTTGGAAGGATAAGTGAAAAAATTAGAATTGCCATACCCAGAACTAAAACTGCAATCGTTTTTGATCCCGCACCTTTCCATTCCTTCAAAATAATGCCCCAAACATTGCTAAACGTAACATTAAGCGACATGAGAATACTCCACGAGAAAGCCATCATAACACTTCCTTCGGCAAAGAAGCTTTTTCCCATTGTTAGCCCAAAAAATTGTGAATACCATAGAATTCCGGCTAATGCACAAAATAACACGTTATTTATAAACACACCGGCCGATACACCGAAATAATCTTTAATCGTTTTATTTTTAATATTTTGAAATAAGCAATAAACGGCATTTGTAACAAATCCGCCTACAGTAATGATTAAAATAGCTGGTAAGCCGGCAAACAATGCTTTTGCTCCAAATTGAATGGCGGCAGCTTTAATAGGCTCGGCAGCTTCAAGTCCAAGACTGAAACAAGCACTCATAATACCTGCAAGGAGAGCAACCAAAAGACCTTTTCCCAAGGCAAAATCCTTCACGGCCGCTTTTTTTTGCTCGGCAGTCATATTTTTTGAACGAAGGCTTCCTGCAAATCCAATAACGGCAATTCCTGCAATGGCTACACTGACTCCAATCAACAAAATCAACCCTTTTCCACTAAATAAATCGGTGCCCAGCATTAATGCAGGAATCAAAGTACCAAAAGCTGAACAAGTGCCCAACGCGATAGATTGTCCAAGTGCCACGCCTAAATAGCGCATGCTTAAACCAAAAGTTAAGCCTCCTACACCCCACAAAGCTCCATAAATCAAGGCTTTCCAGACTGACCCTTGACCAGCTGAAATTAACTCAATGAGTGAATGTCCTTCCGGAACAGCAAGTAAAGCTCCAAGATACGGAAAAATAAGCCATGCAAAAATGCCCTGAATAAGCCAAAAACTTTCCCAAGCCCAGTTTTTTACTTTTTTGATTGGGACATAAGAGCTGGATTGTCCCATAGCACCCACTGCAATAATCAATAATCCAATGAATATATTCATAATATCTTTTTACAATTTAACATTAAAAAAAGCGTGATTTAAGATATAAGTTAACCACATAAAATTTCATCGGATTTTTATTTCTGAGATAATTCTATGTGGTTCAAATTTTTATCGTTTTGAAGTTACTTCCTGTTCGTATTTTTCAATATTTGCAATATACGATTCGCCGGCAATAACGCCTTTTTGCATACAATAATAGTTGTATACATCAGTCCATGGCATTGACTTTGCTTCTTCGAGTAGCGCTAAACGTTCGAAGTTTTGACCCTTGGCTTCATAAGCTCGCAATTGAATGATAGGTTCGAGTAATGCCTGCAAAAAGGCTTTTTGAGTGGCACGTACACCAACTACATAAGCTCCAATACGATTGATGGAGGCATCGAAATAATCTAAGCCAACATGCACGCGATCAATGGCGTTTGCTCTGGTTATTTCTTGTGCGATAGCCTGCAGTTCGTCGCTCAAAATGACCACGTGGTCACTATCCCAGCGTATACCTCTGGAAACATGCAACATAACTTCTGGTAAAAATAGTAACAATGAAGAAATTTTATCAGAAATTACTTCTGTGGGGTGAAAATGACCCGAGTCAAGAGTAACGACAACGTTATTTTTAACGCCGTAACCCATATAAAACTCATGAGAACCAACTGTATAACTTTCAGCACCTATGCCGAACAATTTACTTTCAATACAATCCTTCATGTATTCATCGTTGGTTTTATATTCAAAGATTTTGTCTAATGAATCTTTCAGATTTTGACGATATTGCAAGCGATTCACGGTCAAATCTTTTGAACCATCTGGAATCCAGATATTGTGCATACATTTTGAACCCAATTGGCGACCCATTTCTTCGGCTATTTTACGACTGCGAATGACATGTTCAATCCAAAAATTGCGGATTTCAGGGTCAGGAGAAGAAAGTGTAAAGCCATCAGCTGATTTATCATGAGAGAAGCAAGTGCAGTTGAAATCCAGTTTATAATCTTTTTCTTTTGCCCAATCAATCCAGCTTTGGAAATGTTTTGGTTCAATTTGATCACGGTCAACAAATTTTCCGCCAAAATCGCCATAAAAAGCATGTAAATTTACACGATGTTTGCCTGGAATCAATGACATGGCTTTGTCAATATCGGCACGAACCTGATCAATAGTATGTGCTTTGCCTGGATAATTACCGGTTGCCTGAATTCCACCAGTCAGATTTCCATCGGGGTTTTCAAAACCGATTACATCGTCTGTTTGCCAGCAGTGTAATGAAATTGGAAGTTTATCTAACTCTACTACAGCTTTTTCCACATCTACACCTATTTCGGCATAACGTTCTTTGGCAGCCTGAAATGCTTGAATAATTTTTTGGTCATTCATGATATTAAAATTTTAAATTTGTTTTTTGATGACAAAAATAGAGTTTCAACTTATTATGTTGATATGATAATTGATATTAAAGCTTTACTTTTTGATAAAATTTTAAATATTTGAAATTTTGAAATCAACCCTATCGGATAGAGTTGTTTCTTATATTATGTCATTTTGTTTACTGATCACTTCTTTAACTGGTGAATTACGATTTTGAACTTATCCGGAGATATATTTTCCAAACGGTATTTTATTGATTGCTCCTACGATGGACAGAGTGATGATCAGGCATAATAAGGAAGTGAACGGAATGCCGATTATGGGGTTGATAAAATTCCAACGAATATTGAAATTATCCAATAAATTGAGAATCAACACATGTCCCAGAAATATCCCGTAACTGTACCGACAAATCAGAGTACGAATCCGACCTAAAATTGGTAATCGAATATCTTTGTTCTTAAAATATAAAAATAACCCAGTTGCATAAAGAAAAATATTAGGACTAAGCGGTTCGTAAAATATAGAGCTATACTGATTACTGAAATAATGGTCCAAATAAGTTCCCAATACGGTAATGATTATTCCAACACTCATTAATATAATCGCTAATCGGTTTGTTTTTAATTGATTATCATTTTTTACAATAACTGTAAGATAATAACCCAATATTAAATAACCTAAGAATCCACTAAAATAGGAAAGATCTACATCGGGCTTCAGATTTTCGACATAAGGAAGATTAAAAATTAACGTAAACAGCCAGATAAATAAAAAATACCGAATTTCAGTTGGTTTACTGTTTCGAATCCATTTACCGATAATCGGTACGAAAAGGTATAATCCGAAAATCATGTAAATGTACCAAAAATGAAGTGAGCTGCCGTCTCTTAAACTGATTAAAACAATTCGCAGGGTTTCAGTTACCGACAGTTTCAAATCAGCATTATCACCGTAGGCAAAAGAATAAATTATGTATAGACAACTCCAGAATAAAAATGGGAATATCAGACGAACGATCCGTTTTTTCAGGTAGATATCCAATAGTTCATTTTTGGGTAATAACAATGCTCCAGACAGCATCACAAAAATCGGGACGCTGAAACGGGAAAAGCTATCGAAAATATTTCCTATCCAAAAAGTATAGTCCGAAATTGTACCCGATGACGGAACATAATCCGATGAAACATGGATGAAAATTACGCCAATGGTTGCAATAACTCTTAAATTGTCGTACCAGGCGGTATTGTTGATGGGTTTACTGATTGGTGTTGTCATTTCGTTTAAAATAAAAAAAAACTATGGTATCCATAACGTAAAAATTTTTTTACGCCTGTTCACCATAGTTTTTTTATTTATTCAGTGAATTGATCATTCGATGACTTCTTCCAATTCAATCATAAGTTCATCTTTGGGTATTTTCACGCCAATTTTCACATTAATTTTTTTGATACGTGCTGTAAAAGGCATTTGAATCCGATTTTGCATTTTCATTGCTTCAAGGATTAAAAGAGGCTCACCTTCTTTAATGATTTGACCTTCTTTTACAAAAATACTTAAAACGGTTCCAGGAATGATCGATTGAATTTCGAACGGACTCGGATTATTCCATATTTTGCGATTCATGTATTTTTTGGTAAGCAGTGTTTTATATTTTCTTGCTGTTACGGCAAAATCTACATATTCAGGATTATCTATCGGCATAATTAAAAATATTTAATTTCAAATTCATATTTGAGTTTATCCTTTCGATTAAGGGGAAAAACGTTGCATATTTAAAATAAAAAATAGTAGTATGGAATTCCATGAATCAAAATGGAGGAATTCCATGCTTTTTAGCCGGACGATAATCGTCTTTGTTTTGAGAAACTTCGAGCGCGTGAAGCAACATGTCGAGTGTTTCAGAAGGTTCGATAACTGCATCGATATAGCCTTTTGAAGCAGCCACAAAGGGATTAGCAAATTTTTCAACATATTCTTTCACTTTTTGTTGACGCATGGCATCTTCATCCTCTGCTTCCATAATTTCTTTTCTGAAAATAATATTGGCAGCACCTTCAGGACCCATTACGGCAATCTCGGCGCTTGGCCATGCCATCATAAAATCGGCGCCCAAATGGCGTGAATTCATGGCAATATAACCTCCGCCATACGCTTTACGCAAAATTACGGTGATTTTTGGAACGGTTGCTTCTGAATAAGCATAAAGCATTTTAGCTCCATGACGAATTACACCGGCATGTTCCTGATCAACACCAGGCAAATATCCCGGCATATCTTCCAATGTGATTATTGGTATATTAAATGCATCACAGAAACGAATAAATCGAGCTGCTTTATCCGAAGCATCACAATCAAGAACTCCGGCAAGATAAAGAGGTTGATTAGCTACAAAACCCACAGTTTCGCCACTTAATCGACCGAAACCAATAACAATATTGGCCGCCCATAACTCATGTACTTCTAAAAATTTGGAATCATCTACTAGTGCCAGAATTACATCGCGAACATCATAAGGTTGCTTTGGATCGGCAGGGATAATATCGTCAATTTTTTTACTGAATTTGGGTTTTTTAGGAGTAATACGTTTTGCTTTGACCTGATTGCTATGCGGAATCATATCAATTAAATCCTTTATCTGCTGGAAGCATTCCAATTCACTTTGTGCATAAAAATGGGCATTCCCAGTAATTTCAGCATGTACACGTGCACCACCCAGATCTTCCTGAGAAATTTTTTCGCCTAAAACGGTTTCGATCACATTGGGTCCGGTGATAAACATTTTGGAGATATTTTCGACAACGAAAACAAAATCAGTCAAAGCAGGTGAATATACGGCACCTCCAGCGCAAGGTCCTAAAATAACCGAAATTTGAGGAATTACGCCTGAAGCCAACGTATTGCGATAAAAAATTTCTCCATATCCGGCTAAAGCCCCGATACCTTCCTGAATTCGAGCACCACCCGAGTCATTAATTCCAATACAGGGCATTTTCATTCGCAGTGCATGATCCATAATTTTAGTGATTTTCCGGGCATGCTTCAATCCCAATGAACCTCCCATTACGGTGAAATCCTGTGCATAAATACATACCGGAGCACCACTGATAGTTCCTGTACCGGTAATCACACCATCGCCGGCAAGTTCCTTGCCTTCCATGCCGAAGTTCCGTTCTTCGTGTTCGACGAACATGTCATATTCGTGAAACGAACCGGCATCCAACAACGCAAGAATACGATCGCGGGCAGTCATTTTTCCCATTGCCATTTGTTTTTGG
Organism: Bacteroidota bacterium; assembly: GCA_021779195.1. Lineage (GTDB taxonomy): Bacteria > Bacteroidota > Bacteroidia > Bacteroidales > Paludibacteraceae > Paludibacter. The sequence goes on from JAJYBB010000015.1 coordinate 58,217, forward strand.
ATGGCTTTTTCGCCTCCTCCTTTTTCAACAATGGCTTTTTTCTGTCGTAAGGCAAGAATGTTTTTCTTTAAAGTCATAAGAAATTGATTTAATTAAACTTAAAAAAATATAGACTTCGACAAAACATGATTTTGTCGGGCACAAAAATAACACTTTTATTGTTAAAGTGTGCAATTTTAGGAACGGTTACAATTCCGATGACATTAAGTAATTGATGTTCAAATAAAGAGATAGAAAAAAATTAAAGAAAAATTTCTTTAAAAGTATTTCAACCAAAAATAATGTCGTCAATTATTTCAAAACCGACCTGATGATTGAGTGATTTAACAATTTCAGCCCGCGATAAAAATAAATCATGTCGAAGTACTGCGGAAGTTATCGTAACATATAAAACCCTTTTTTTGATACTGAGAGTTGAAGTGTATTGCATAATGTTATTTCCTAAAACCAATGGCCAGGCATCTATCAATCGCTTTTCGTACAAAGGTTTATCCAATTTTTGTTGTTTTAAAAATTGATTGATTACATCGCGTAATTGTTCTGTATTTTTTTTTCGCACGGTAGGTAGAGGTTTACAATCAATTAAATTAACGTAATTTGAGAACTTGTCCCACTTGAGCACCTTCGGTATAGGACATTCGATTCATATCATATAAACTTTTAGTTTGAATACCATAATTCTGAGCGATGTTGTGCATGGTTTCGCCAGCCTCAACAATATGGGTGGCAATGGTTTTATCGGCTTTTTGTCTCTTTTTTGAAAGATATACTACATCTCCGTTCTGTAGCGGAGTATCGGCACTTACTTCATTAAATTCACGCAACCGTTTTTCCTTAATATTGAAAATATCGGCAATAACAGCATAAGAATCACCTGGTAATGCATTAATACATCGCACTTTATTAATTTTATAAACTTGATGATCGGGGATAGCCTGGATGGTACCCATATTCCCGAAAGAATAATTATCAGGTACTGAATTGTTATTTTTATTGTTATCGGCATAATTTAATCCCAGATCAAATCGATGCAAATTATAATTTTCAATAATTGAAATTAGTTTATAAGCATAGGAAGGATCAGTTGCATAGCCCGCTTTTTTAAGTCCAAATGCCCATGATTCATAATCGGTTGGCTTCAGATTAAATAAAAAAGCATAGCGTTTCCGTGTTTTTAAGAAATTAACATGATCTTCATAAGAATCGATTGCTCGATCGTATTTTCGAAAGCAATCTCCTTTAATATCGTCATCATGATAAACTTTTGGACCTGTCCAGTCGCTACATTTAATCCCAAAATGATTATTGGACATCCGTGTCAATTCACTTTCACCTGCACCCGATTCAAGTAATCCTTGCGCCAGAATGATACTGGCTGGTATACCGTGTTCTTTTTGTTGCTTTTCGGCAATTTCATGATATTGACTTATATATAAAAGGTAAGATTTCTGAAGTGATTGCGCACCGGCCAACATGGTAATTGACAAAAATATGAGCAGAAACCGAAACGAAAAATTTAAATTCATAAGATCAGTACTATACTTTATTTTGCTACAAAATTAAAACTATTTCGATTAATCAACGGGTTTAATTAGATAATTTTATATTTTTGCAGCCCGTTGATTATTTTTGACAAAATTTTAAAATCAACGAATTTTTCAAATAATTAAATTTTTTCGTTCATGCAACAGAAAATAATTGAGACAAAAGTTGGAGTTTTTAATTTTGATGAATTAAATTTTGAATACCAACAACTTATTAAAACAGCCAAGGAACAAGTGTATAAAGCATACGCACCCTATTCGGGTTTTCAGGTTGGTGCTTCGGTTCTTTTAGAGAACGGCGAAATTTTAGGAGGAAGCAATCAAGAAAATTCTGCTTATCCCTCCGGGCTCTGTGCCGAACGGGTAGTCATGTTTTATGCTAATGCTCAGTATCCTGATATTGCCGTACGTGCCTTAGCAATAGCTGCATTTACGCATGGAAAATTTTTAAAAGATCCTGTTACCCCCTGTGGTTCGTGCAGGCAAGTTTTGCTTGAAACTGAAACCAGATTCGAAAATAACATTACAATTCTACTTTATGGTACAGAGCAGGTATACGTACTAGAAAATGTAAAACAATTATTGCCATTATGTTTTGAAAAGAGCAGTTTGAATGGTTAAACTATTTATATTTCCTATTTATTTCCTAAAAATTTGTATCTGTCAAAAAATATATATAACTTGCGAACGCAATGTAAAAAATTAAATAATGAGCCGTTGCATTAAATTTTTTGATCAGAAATTATGAATTATGAATAAAACGTTATTTACTCTTGAATATCCTTTAAAATCTGCATCAATCAACATATTGTGGAACTTGATCAGTACACCAATGGGACTTTCCGAGTGGTTTGCCGATGGGATAACAGTGAAAGATGATCGTGAATTCACTTTTTTGTGGGAAAAAAATGAAGAAACTGCTTTTTTAATCGAATCAAAACAAAATGTCAGCATACGTTTTCAGTGGGAAGAAGATACAAATACCGATTATTTTTTTGAAATTCGCATAGTTGTTTTTGAAGTTACCGGCGATTTATCGTTATTAATAACCGACTTTGCCGAACCGGATGAAAAAGCAGATGCAATCTTTTTGTGGAATCATTTAATCGAAATTTTATGTAGAAAAGCAGGAATGTAACTGTTTTTGAATAAATTATATTTTAAAGTCATTCCGGATTTTCCGTTGAATGGCTTTTTTTTGTTTACGAAATTATATTTTCCCCCATTTTCTTAAATTTAATTTCAGTTGTTTATTTACAGGATATTTCTTAAATTTGTCAAACTAAAACCCATTTTCGGATTTTAGAAAATTGATTATTGAACTTTTTGCAGTAATTTTGTTGCACTTAAAAAAATCGGCATGTTTCGACTTAAAAAAATTGATATTTATCTATTAAAAAGGTTCTTTTCACTATTTTTGATGACATTTTTGATCGTCATTTTTATCCTCTTAATGCAATTCTTGTGGAAACACTTTGCTGAATTAGTTGGAAAAGGAATTGGTATTTCGGTAATTGCAGAATTTTTTGAATATTCCGTTTTTTCGCTGGTTCCTATGGCTTTACCATTAGCCATTTTACTTGCTTCACTTATGACTTTTGGAAATTTGGGCGAAAATTTTGAACTCACGGCTATGAAAGCAGCCGGCATTTCTCTTTTCAGAATTATACGCCCACTGATCATTCTCATTTCTTTTGTCAGTGTAGGAGCTTTTTTCTTTTCAAACGATGTACTTCCAAAAGCTCAAACCAAACTTTGGACATTAATACTTTCACTTCGCCAAAAATCGCCTGAACTTGATATTCCGGTTGGTGAATTTTATTCAGGAATAAACGGCGTAAATCTTTACGTTAGAAGCAAAAAAGATCATTTGATGAAAGACTTAATGATTTACGATTTTTCTGGTGGTTTTGAAAATGCTACAGTTATGGTGGCCGATTCCGGTCGTGTTCAGTTCACTGCCGACAAAAAATACCTCTTACTTTCGCTTTACAGCGGTGAAAGTTTTGAAAACCTTAAGAATCAGCAAATCAGCAATTCGCCTACCAGTATTCCATATCGAAGAGAAACATTTGCTTCGAAAGAAATTTTACTTGATTTCGATTCCGAATTCAACCGTTTCGATGAATCGATACTCAAAGATCAACATGTGAGTAAAAACATGAAAGAACTCACCCAATCCATTGACTCAGTGAGTAAAATTGCTGATGCTCGCAGCTTCACACAAGCGAGGGAAATGATTCAAATGCACTATTTAGATCGTGAAGAAAATTATGGACGAAAACTAATTCCTGATAAAGCAAAAAACGACAAAATTAAATATAATGCCGATTCACTCTTTCTTTCGTTGAATCAGCAACAAATGATTCAAGCCACAAACAGAGCCATTGATAGGGCAAAATCGATGAAAGACTTAATTGACTATAACAAGATGATGCTCGACGATGCAGTGAATTATGTATTGCGACATGAAATTGAGCGACATCGCAAATTTACACTTTCATTTGCCTGTCTAATATTTTTCTTTATTGGGGCACCGTTGGGGGCAATTATCCGAAAAGGTGGATTAGGGATGCCTGTTGTAATTTCTGTAGTGTTGTTCATTATTTATTACATCATCGACAATACTGGTTACAAAATGGCACGTGAAGGTATGTGGCCTTCATTTGAAGGTATGTGGCTCAGCTCGGCGGTTTTACTACCTATTGGCATATTTTTAACATACAAAGCCGTTGTTGATGCCATGCTGTTTAATCCTGAACATTACAGAAAAATATGGAATATAGGGAAACGATTCATATACAAGATATTGAACATTTCGACAGATAGTATTGTTGATGAAGAATAAAATCAAAAATAAAAACCAAGCCATTTCTAAATCCTAACGAGAAAGTAAATCAAATAAACTATTGAATTTCAATAGTATAAATTAAAATAATAATGAAAACTAAATTAGATAAAATTAACGAGGCTTTAGATGATATAAATGCAGGAAAATTTGTAATCGTTGTTGATGACGAAGATCGTGAAAACGAAGGAGATTTTGTATGTGCTGCCGAGAAAATTACACCCGAAATGGTAAATTTCATGATTACTGAAGGTCGTGGCGTAGTATGTGCTGCTCTGACCGAGGAACGTTGCGATGAATTAGATTTAAATCTGCAGGTTGAAGTCAATACTTCAATTCATTCCACACCTTTCACCGTTAGTGTAGATAAATTAGAAGGTTGCACAACAGGAGTTTCGGCAGCTGATAGGGCAGCAACTTTTTTAGCCCTGACCGACACTACTTCTACCCCTGATTCTTTTGGACGTCCGGGACATGTGTTTCCACTTCGTGCGCGCTCAAAAGGTGTGATTCGTCGTGCTGGGCACACCGAAGCAGCAGTTGATTTAGCTCGTTTAGCCGGTTTATATCCTGCCGGAGCCTTGATTGAAATTATGAATGAAGATGGCACGATGGCACGATTGCCTCAACTATTTAAAATTGCCGAAAAATTCAACCTAAAAGTAATTTCAATTGAAGAATTGATCGCTTATCGATTGCGCAGCGAATCGTTAGTCGAAAAAGGAGTAAAAGTACAATTACCAACAAAATATGGTTATTTTCAATTAATCCCCTTTCGGCAGATTTCAAATGGATTAGAACACGTGGCACTGATAAAAGGCGAATGGAAAGAAGATGAACCGGTTTTGGTACGTGTTCATTCTTCCTGTATTACCGGTGATATTTTCGGTTCAATGCGATGTGAGTGTGGAGAACAATTGCATAAAGCCATGGAAATGATTGAAAAAGAGGGAAAAGGTGCACTCGTCTACATGAATCAGGAAGGCAGGGGAATCGGATTGATGAATAAAATTAAAGCCTATAAACTGCAAGAAGAAGGATTAGATACGGTTGATGCCAACATTCATCTTGGCTTTAATCCCGATGAACGCGATTATGGCGTTGGAGCCCAGATCTTACGCGAAATTGGAATCAGTAAAATACGTTTAATGTCGAATAACCCTGTTAAACGTATTGGTTTAGAGGCTTATGGATTATCAATAATCGAAAATGTACCCATCGAAGTGGAACCCAATCAATATAATAAATTCTACATGGAAACCAAAAAATTGCGCATGGGTCATGATTTGAAATATGTGAAAGAAAATCGGAAAGATCAACAGAAATGACTTAAAACCAAAAATTATACATTTTGATCAAGAAATGAAAACAGCATTAATTACTGGAACCACCTCCGGATTTGGACGAGCATTTGCCTTTCGATTGGCTCAATTGGGTTATAATCTTATCATTACTGGTCGACGAGCCGACCGATTAAATGCATTGACACAAGAATTAAAACATAAATTCCCGATCGATATTTTATCTCTTTGCTTTGATGTTCGTGATAAAGATGCATGTAATCAAGCCATTTCAAGCATTCCAACGTTTTTCGAAAACATAGATATATTGGTTAATAATGCCGGTTTAGCAGCTGGAGCATTGCCATTTGCTGAAAGCGAATTAACCGATTTTGAGCAAATGATTGATACAAACGTGAAAGGTTTGTTGTATATTACTAAACTCATTGTACCACGTATGATCGAACGGAAATCGGGGCATATCATTAATATCTCTTCGATTGCAGGAATCGAAGTTTATCCCAACGGCAGTGTTTATTGCGCTTCAAAACATGCTGTAAATGCCATTACTAAAGGTCTAAGGCTCGATTTAGTTAAATATGGCATTAAAGTTAGCTCCATTTCTCCGGGTATGGTCGAAACCGAATTTTCAATTGTTCGTTATCATGGAGATGAAGAAAAAGCCAAGGCTGTATATTCCGGTTTAATTCCACTTAATGCTGAGGATATTGCTGATACACTAGAGTTTATCGTTACACGACCGGCTCATGTTAGTATCAATGATATTCAAATTAATCCGACACAACAAGCAAATACTTATGTTGCTCATCGGGTTAATTGAATTAATTTATATTTTATTACGTATAATTAACTCGAAAATTGGCTGAATTATCCATTTAAAAGTAAAAATATTTAAAAAAATACCCTATTTTTGTAACTGTATTATTATCAACCTGAATGAATATTGACCCTCTTTGCATTCGTGCAAACGCTAAAACAAAATAAAACATTGAAAATGAACCCACTTGATATAAACAAGGATCCTCAAGCTGTTTTAAATGAAAACATGGACAGCAAAATGACTGAAATAGCAGTTACTGAAATTTTGTCGGATCGAACCGAAAGTTCTCCTTCGGTCGATCAAACGATTGTTGAACATGAAATTGAAGCCGATATTACAGCTTCAGATCTGATAGAGCTCGATCATCATCAGAAAAACGTTGAAAATACTGAAATTCAATCGAATAACGATAATTTAATACGATCAACCAACGACAATCAATCAGTCGATCTTTTGATGACCGAGCAACCTGCAGACGAATCAATTGAAGCTGTTAAGTCGCATCATAACGAATATGCATCATTATCAAAAAAAGAATTGATTGAAACGTTGCAATCGTTAATAGAACAGGAAGTTGATCAGGTAAAAGATCGAATAGAGAGCATTAAACAGTTGTATTACAAAAAAATAAAGGTTGAAATTGAAGATTTGAAAAAGGCATATGCTGAAACAAACGTAGGCGATGAAGACGAATTTATAGCTCCTAAAGATGAAAATGAAGAACTTTTTAAATCACTTTTAAATCAGTTTCGGTTAAAAAAGGCATCTGTACAGGCAAAAATTGAGAAAGAAAAAGAAAGTAATTTGATTGCCAAGCAACAATTACTGGATCAAATGAAAGCTTTAGTCGAAAGTAAGGAAGATGTTTCAAGTCATATTGTCGAATTCAGAAACTTACAACAAAGATGGAAATCAATCGGACAAGTGCCGGCAACTGCTTCAACAGAACTGTGGAAACATTACAATCATTTTCAAGAAGAATTTTGGGATTTGATAAAAATTAACAATGAGCTAAGAGAATATGACTTTAAGAAAAACTTGGAGATCAAAAACCAACTATGTGATGCTGCCGAAAAGTTAGTTGATGAGGTCGATATAATCTCAGCATTTCAACAACTTCAAAAATTACACGAAGATTGGCATGAGACAGGTCCCGTTTCGCGAGAATTACGCGAAGAAGTCTGGGCTCGGTTCAAAGATTCTTCAGCTAAGATTAACAAAAAACATCAAGCTCATTTCGATTTAATTCGAAAAATTGAAGAAGATAATTTTGTATTGAAAACTCGGCTTTGTGAAAAAATTGAAGCATTCGATTATAGCGATTTCAAAACATACAAAGCCTGGGATGAAGGAGTTAAAACAATTTTAGCATGGCAGGAAGAATGGCGAACCATTGGTTTCGCACCCCGCAAGGTAAACCAGAAAATTTTCGATCGTTACAGGAAAGCCTGTGATGCTTTCTTTGCAGCCAAAACCCAGTTTTACAAAGAAACAAAAACTTTATTGGCTCAAAATGCCGAAAAGAAAAAAACGCTCTGTGAACAGGCTGAAGCACTGAAAGACAGTATTGAATGGAAAGATTCAGGCGATAGATTGATTCAACTTCAAAAAGAATGGAAAACAATCGGTCCGGTACCGAAGAAAATTTCAGATGAACTTTGGAAACGTTTCATTGCTGCTTGCGACTTTTTCTTTGAACAAAAAAATAAAAATCTAAAGGGACTTCGCGGCTCCGAAGCCGATAACTTAGCCAAGAAAAAAGAGTTAATTAACCGCATCAGTACATTTGAAAAATCAGATAATAATACTGAATCGATTGCTAATCTCAGGGCTTTGATAAGTGAATGGAATGAAATCGGACATGTACCTTTCAAAGAAAAAGATAAGATTTACAAAGATTATCGCGAAGCATTAGACAAACAATTTGATTTATTGAATGTTGATGCGTCTGTCCGTCGACTTGATTCTTTCAAGTCAAATTTGAAAGATATGAGTACCAAAGGTGAAAACAAGCTTTACCACGAACGTGAAAAATTGGTACGAGCTTATGAACATTTAAAATCTGAAATTGCAACTTACGAAAATAATATCGGATTCTTTTCTTCCAATTCAAAAAAAGGGGGTGGTTTAATTAAAGAAATGGAACGAAAAATCGAAACACTAAAAGATGAATGTAAACTCATCGAACAAAAAATTAATTTGATAGACGAAAATATATAAAACATTCCCTTTTTTAATTACAAAAAACCTGATCAATTTATTTATTGATCAGGTTTTTTGTAAAATAAATACAAGATAATATATTTAACTCAATGACAATTTCTACTCCTTTTTTGACTTGTTTTTACCCAAATATTAACCTTTGTGTATCTATATTTGTACATTGTTTTTTATATGACTAACAGCCAATAATCAATTCAAAAAATTATTATGATGAGAAAAAAAAATTACATTTTTAAATTAACGAATCGGTTCAAATTTTTTTTATTACTGGGTTTATTCTTTTTTATTTCCAAAGGCGTTTTTTCGCAAGACGTATCTACCGGATTGATTTTACAGTACGATTTTGATGCCATTTCCGGAGTTACCGTTCCAGATGTGTCGGGCAATAACAATATTGGAACACTTTATGGAACTCCAAAAGATACAACAGGCTACAGTGGAAATGCAATTTATCTTGCCGATAAACCAAGTTATATCAAACTTCCGGCAGGAATCAATTCTTCTTTAAGTTCGTTTACGTTTGCTGCCTGGGTAAAGATCGATGCGTTAAAAAATGCGACCCGTTTTTTTGACTTAGGAACCGGAGTTGATGCTTCAAATAATTTCTTAGCTTTTATTCCAAGTTATAATGGTGATAATCAGATCATGTGCCTTCGATATCGACCTACAAGTGGTACAGCGTACAATGTGTTAAGTACAGCAAAATTTCCTACTGGAGTGTGGGCACATGTTGCAGTTACGTATGACTGGAATGGATCTTCGGGTACAGCCACCATTTATTTGAATGGTCTGGCAGTCGGATCTGCATCTAATTTGCCTTATAATATCAGTACCAATCTTGGCTCAACAACTGACAATTTTATTGGAGAATCACGTTGGACACAGGATATCAATGGCTTTGGTGGTTCATTTGATGATGTGCGTTTCTACAACCGTGCGCTGACAGCTACTGATATTCTTACTCTTAATGGTTTATCCGAACTGAATAATGAATATAACAAACTTACGCTTGGAGATATTTCTGCAGTTACTTCAAATTTAACTTTGCCAACTTCATTAGGATCCAGTGGGGTAACTGTTACATGGAGTTCGAGTAAACCTTTAATTATTGACTCCCTCGGAGTGGTTTCTCAACCAGCGAAATATGATAGTTATGTAACACTTACTGCTGTTCTTTCACAGACAGTTGGAGGAAAAACTTACACCATGACAAAACCATTTATTGTAAAGGTTCTCGGTGTAGTACCAACCCCTGAACAGGTAGCAGAATGGAATTTTACGGTTGACAATATTGATTTGGTCAACGACACTTTAAGAGTAAAGGATGTTCAAAGTGGATTCGTCGGTAAGTTAGTTAACGATGCACGGATTCGTACAATTGGAAGCTCCACTCAATATAACGTATTAGATTTGGGAAATGGATCTGGTTATTTTGATATGGGACAGGATATCGGCAAAGCAATTTATAGTTTTCGCGATTACACAATCATGGGATATTTTCGAGTTGCAAGCGACTATACCGAATTATCAAATTCTGGAAATATGTTCTATGCATTTTCGAACACTACTCAAGGTGATATTGGGAAAAATGGTTATGTGATCGGTAGATTAAACAATCAGGGACATCAGTGTACTTCTGGATATTGGAGCAGTGGAAAAATGGAAATTGCAGTTGGTACACCCGCCCCGATCGGAGCTTGGCATCATTTCTGCTATGTTCAAAGCGGAACTACAGGAACAATTTATGTCGATGGAGTCAGTGTTGCTTCAGGTACAATGACAAATTTACCCAGTACATCAATTGCCTTATCCGGCAGAGATGGAACTTGGTATAATTGGCTTGGACGTTCAATAGGACTTTCAAGCGATGTATATCTTCGTAAAACTTTAATCTATGATTTTCAGGTTTTAAGCATTCCAATTACTTCTGATGATTTGAATTTCGGAATTTTTGAAGTACCTGCAACCCTGGATAAACTGAATACTGCTTATGCTGAAAATCCTGATTACACAGCCCCCGAATTGGCTATAGAAAGAGATAGTTTATCATTAGGTGATCTAAGTGCCGTTACCTCAAATATTATTTTGCCTGTTCAGGGACGACTTGACCCGACTATAAAAATTAAATGGTCGACGACCAATTCAAAATTAATTGATGCAAATGGCATTGTAACCCGTCCTGATTATTATAATTACAACGATACATTGACTGCCACGCTAATTAAAAACGGTCAATCGTTGACAAAAGCATTCCCGGCAACAGTTCTATTGAAAGACAATTCTCAATATACCAATGATTTGGTACTTAAATACGACTTTTCGAATTCACATGATTCCATTGTAGTTGATGCTGCCGAAAAACACTTTAACGGCACGTTAAAAAATCAGGCTAAAATTGAAAGTTTCGGAATAACGAATAAGTTCAGTGTGTTAAATTTAGGCGACAGCATCGGCTACTTTGATATGGGTTCAGAAATTGGCAACGTGTTTTACAATTTATCAGATTATACTGTAAGTGCTTATTATAGAATTGATTCAACAAATGTTTCACTTGCAAATGCCGGTAATTTTCTATTCTCCTTTTCTAACAGCGACAATGTCATGAGAGATCAAAACGGATATCTCATTGCCAGTCTAAAAGACCAAAGTGTTAGTATCTCTCCTAAATATTACACTTCTGCAAGCGGAAATCAGGCTGTCAGTGCATCCACTCCTGCATTAAAAGGCGATTGGCATCATCTTGCTTACACGCAGCATGGAACTACCGGAACGCTTTATATTGATGGAGTTGCTTTTGCAACTAGTGATTCCATTACTAATTTGCCAAAAACAGCTCTTCCTCAACGAAATCAATTGGGTACGCTTTTTAACTGGATTGGGCGTTCTCCTTACAGTTCTGATGTTTACCTGAGAAATACCCTCATCTATGACTTTCGTGTGTACAGCAGAGCTTTGACCGATTCTGAAATTCAAAACGATATTTTGAAAGTCAATCAGACTATAGCAAATCTTAATGCTGCTTATGCCGAAGGACCAACTGCAATCAATGATATTTCTAATTCTAATTACAAAATAATTTCCGGAAATCAGAGAATTAAAATAATCGGATTGAAAGGAAACGAGAAGATTTCAGTCTTTGATTTAGCTGGAAGACAAATCAAAATGGTATCTGCCAACTCAATTTCATTAGAAACTGGAGTTTATATTGTTAAAATCGATCATTATATTGCGAAAGTATTTGTAAGATAGCAGTATTTGCTAACTCGCTTTGAGAGAAAGAGGATGTTCGAAACCAATGATCGGACATCCTCTTTTTAGCTTTAACATGCATTTAATAATTAAAACGGACAAGGAAATAGGTGTTATAAGGTTTAAATATAATCCTGAAAGTTATCTCCTGTAAAATGAATAATCATAAATCCTTGATTTATTTCATATTCAATTTTAAAATTGACAAGTAATGTACCAAACGTTTTCGGTAATTCAAGGAAAAAATTGTATCTTTGTCAGTCTTTTTTACGAAAAACTGGTAAAACTGATAATATAGAAAAAATTGAAACTATAAAACGTTGAAATATATGGGATTTAATGATTTTTTGGGAAAAGTTTTTGGCAATAAATCGCAACGCGATTACAAAGAAATTTCTCCTATTGTTGAAAGTATAAAAGCAGTTTACGAGGAGGTTTCGAAATTATCGAACGATGAACTACGAGCAAAAACCGAAACTTTAAAGTTGCGTATCCGTGATTTTGTGGCACCGGAATTACAAAAAATAGCTGATTTGAAAGCTGGAATCGAAGAGTTAGAAATTGAACTACGTGAAAAATCTTATGCTGAAATTGACAAATTAGAAAAAGAAATAACCGATAAATATGAAAAGATTTTGGACGAGATTTTGCCCGAAGCTTTTAGTATTATGAAAGAAACTGCCCGTCGTATTTCCGAAAATGATTCAGTTGAAGTAACTGCCAATGATTTTGACCGAGATTTAGCTGCTAATCATGACTTTGTAACCATCAATGGTGATAAAGCCCACTATAAACACGAATGGACTGCCGGAGGAACATCCATTAAATGGGAGATGGTACATTACGATGTGCAGTTGTTCGGTGGTGCTGTGTTGCACAAAGGAAAGATTGCCGAAATGGGTACTGGTGAAGGAAAAACGTTGGTTGCTACCCTGCCCGTTTTTTTGAATGCATTAACTGGAAATGGCGTGCATGTGGTTACTGTAAATGATTATTTGTCAAAACGTGACTCTGAGTGGATGGGTCCACTTTATATGTTTCATGGGTTAAGTGTCGATTGCATCGATAAACATCAACCCAATTCCGATAGCCGCAGGCAAGCTTATTTAGCTGATATTACCTTCGGAACGAATAACGAGTTTGGATTCGATTATTTGCGCGACAACATGGCAACCAGCCCCGAAGATTTGGTTCAACGCAAACACAATTATGCTATCGTGGATGAGGTTGACTCGGTATTAATCGATGATGCCCGTACCCCTTTAATTATTTCAGGTCCGGTTCCAAAAGGCGATGATCAACTTTTTGAAGAGCTTCGTCCAAAAGTTGAAAGATTGGTCAATGCACAAAAAGCACTTACCACCAAATATTTATCCGAAGCCCGAAATTTGTTGAAATCGGAAGATAAAAAAGTTCAGGAAGAAGGCGCATTGGCATTATTCCGCTCATACAAAGGACTGCCAAAAAACAAACCCCTCATTAAATTTTTAAGCGAACAGGGAATGAAAGCCCTTTTGTTGAAAACTGAGGAATTTTACATGCAGGAAAATAATCGGAACATGTATATCGCTACCGATCCGTTATATTTTGTCATTGACGAAAAAAACAATACAATTGAACTCACCGATAAGGGAATTGACTTAATTACAGATAATACAGATGATGCACATTTCTTCGTTTTACCTGATGTAGGTAGCGAAGTCGCCGAAATTGAAAAAAATAAAACACTTTCAATTGAAGAAAAGCAATCTCTAAAGGATGATCTTCTTCAGAATTATTCCATCAAATCTGAACGAGTTCATACCATTAATCAATTGTTGAAAGCCTACACACTGTTTGAAATTGACGTGGAATATGTGGTGATTGAAAACAAAGTAAAAATTGTAGATGAGCAAACCGGACGTATTATGGAAGGACGTCGATATTCAGATGGATTACACCAGGCAATTGAAGCAAAAGAACGGGTAACCATCGAAGCTGCCACACAAACTTTTGCTACTATCACGCTTCAGAATTACTTTCGTATGTATCACAAACTGGCTGGTATGACTGGTACTGCCGAGACTGAAGCCGGAGAATTATGGGATATTTATAAATTAGATGTTGTAGTTATTCCGACAAATCGTCCCGTTATCAGAATCGACATGGAAGATCGTGTTTATAAAACCAAACGGGAGAAATATACCGCTGTCATTGATGAAATTGTTCGTTTGGTAGAAGCCGGCCGACCTGTATTGGTTGGAACGACTTCTGTTGAAATTTCCGAATTGCTGAGTCGTATGTTAAACGGACGAAAAATTAAACACAATGTACTGAATGCCAAGTTGCATCAACGCGAGGCTGAAATTGTATCTATGGCTGGTCAGACTGGCACTGTAACCATTGCTACCAACATGGCAGGACGTGGTACTGATATAAAACTTAACGGCGAAACCCGCGCTGCCGGAGGTTTGGCAATCATCGGGACCGAACGTCATGAAAGTCGCCGTGTCGACCGCCAGTTACGCGGGCGTTCAGGGCGTCAGGGTGATCCCGGTTCATCTGTATTCTACGTATCACTCGAAGATGATTTAATGCGCTTATTTGGTTCGGAACGGATTTCGGGTGTAATGGATAGACTCGGTTTCAATGAAGGCGAAATGATCGAACATTCAATGATTTCAAAATCAATAGAACGGGCACAGAAAAAAGTGGAAGAAAATAACTTCGGTATTCGTAAACGACTGTTGGAATATGATGACGTAATGAATTCACAGCGCGAGGTTGTATACTCCAAGCGACGTCATGCATTGATGGGCGAACGAATAGGTTCAGATATTACCAACATGATCTATGATACTGCTGAAAGTTTAATTGAAACAGCAAGAAATAATGGAGATTTTGAATTACTTGAAGAAGAATTATTCACAACTCTTGCAATGGATGCGCCATTCAACGAAAATGAATTCAGCGCTTCACGTGGTAATGAATTATCAAACCGCCTTGCCGAAGCTGCAATGGGAACGTTCAAGCGGAAAATGGATAAACTTGCCGCTGTTGCTTTCCCTGTAATCAAAGAAGTTTACGAACAGAAAGGTCAGCAATATGAAAACATCCTTATTCCTGTTTCTGATGGAAAAAAAGTCTACAACATCACAGCTCATTTAGAAACTGCCTATCATAATGAAGCCAAAGAAGTTGTAAAAGCATTCGAAAAACAAATTTTACTCTATGTGATCGATGATGAATGGAAAGAACATTTGCGTCAGCTGGATGAATTGCGTAACTCCGTTCAGAATGCAAGTTACGAGCAAAAAGATCCCTTGCTGATTTATAAATTAGAATCTTTCGGATTATTCAAAGAAATGATCGAATCAATTAACCGCAAAGTAGTTGAGATTTTAATGCGTGGACAGATTCCTGTACGTGAGCCCGAACAAGTACGTGAAGCTCGACCGGTTAAACGTATGGATTTAAGTAAGTATCGCACTCAAAAAGATGAGTACAATCAAGGTCCTTCGTCAGATCCTACAAAACAAGATACCCGTGACCACCAGCACAATGAACCAATTCGCGTAGAGAAAAAAGTGGGTCGAAATGATCCTTGTCCTTGTGGAAGCGGTAAAAAATATAAAAATTGCCACGGAGCACTTTAAATTTTACCTCACCCTACAGAACCAATAGGGGAAACAAAATGAATATGAATAAAAATTATAACAATAATATTAAAAATTCCCCTTGGGGGGGCTTAGAGGGGGCTTATTTATGCTTTTAAACTTTATTACCTGGAATGTCAATCCTGTACTGCTGCATTTAGGTCCATTTACTGTACGATGGTATGGTTTACTCTGGGCATTAGGTATTTATGCTACATTACTCATCGTACAGAAAATATTCAAACACGAGCAACTGCCAGAAGTTTGGGTAGATAAATTATTCATTTATACGGTTGTTGGTGCCATTGTTGGTGCACGTCTCGGGCATTGTTTATTTTATGAATGGAGCTATTTCAGTCAGCATCCGCTTGAGATATTATTTATCTGGCATGGTGGATTAGCCAGTCATGGCGGGGCCATAGGAATATTGATTGCCATTTATTTCTATAATAAAAAAGTATCAAAAAAAGGGTACATTTGGGTTTTCGACCGTTTGGTTATCGGTGTTGCAGTTTGTGGCGCAGCCATCAGACTTGGAAATTTGATGAATTCCGAAATTTATGGAAATGCAACTTCCATGCCCTGGGGTTTCATATTTAAAAGAGATCCAATGGGCGACGGATTACCCCACCACCCGACCCAAATCTACGAAATGATTTATTGCTTAGTAACTTTTGCTATAACTTGGTGGTTATACTGGAAAAAAGAAGCTTACAAAAAAACCGGATTAATTTTCGGCGTATTTCTAATTGGCATTTTCGGTTCTAGATTTTTGCTCGAATTTATTAAATTAGATCAAGAAGCATTTGAATCAGGTATGATTTTAAATATGGGTCAGATTTTAAGTATTCCTTTTATTATCTGGGGAATTTGGTTGATTTTCAGAAGTCGCAAATTGCCAATTGCCAATAAATAAGGTTGGAAGCTTGATTTGGGTTTGAATCTTTAATGGCAAATACTTATTCTATCAACTACTTTATAAACCTATTATTGAGCTGATTGACTTGGGCGTTTTGATTCTCTCACTTTGGTCAACTTTTCGCTTCATATCTATTTGCTCTTGATTTATGATGACAAAAGTCTATAAATAATGAAAAACGAAACGGACTTCACGAAAGTTAAACCATATAATGCGGATGAGGAGAAAACTGCTCAACTCGCCCGTATGTTCAACACAATTTCCGATAAATACGACAAATTTAACGACTTAATGACTTGGGGAATGGCTCGCTGGTGGCGCAGAGTATCATTACTTTCTCTCAAAAAATACCGTCCTGCACGGATTCTGGATATTGCTACCGGAACAGCCGATATGTGTATTAAATCGTACAGTTACCTCAACCCTGAACTGGTTACAGGTATTGATATTTCAGATAAAATGCTTTCGATGGGACGAGAGAAAGTATCAAAAGCTGGTTTAAGCAATAAAATCGATCTGCAAGTTCAGGATGTTTCATCCATGACATTTGGCGATGATTCTTTTGATGCAGTAACCATTGCCTTTGGCATTCGTAATTTCGAAAAATTAGATCAGAGTCTACAGGAAATTCACCGCGTATTAATTACGGGTGGACATTTGCTTATTTTAGAAATGAATGAACCTGAAAAAGGTTTACTATATCGTGGCTATCAACTTTACACGCAGGTATTTGTGCGAATGACTTCAAAATACCTATCAAGCGACAAAAAAGCTTACGATTACCTGCAAGCTTCCATGCATGCTTTTCCAAACCGTCAGAAATTGATTGACATTTTAAAACTTAACGGATTTACCCTGAACCAATACCGTCGGTTTACTTTTGGAGTATGCAGTATGTATCTTGTAGAAAAACAATAAAATCTTAAAGAAAATATTATGGCAAAGAAAGTATTTGTCAGTGGCTGCTATGATATGCTTCACAGCGGACATGTTGCATTTTTTGAAGAAGCTGCTACCTATGGCGACCTGTATGTAGGTGTTGGTTCCGACAAAACGATCTACGAATTAAAAGCGCGAAAAACGATCAATTCTGAACAAGAACGTTTGTACATGGTTAAAGCATTGAAAACCGTAAAAGATGCCTGGATAAACCGTGGAACTGGGTTACTGGATTTTATTGACGAAATTGAAGCCCTAAAACCAGATATTTTCTTTGTTAATGCCGATGGGCATACGCATGCAAAGGAATTGCTGTGTAATGACCGTGGCATCAAATATATTGTAAGCCAGCGCATTCCGCACGGAAACTTACCTACTCGATCTACCACCGCTTTACGTCGTGAATGTCGCATCCCTTATCGCATTGATTTAGCAGGTGGTTGGCTTGATCAACCTTTTGTAAGCAAATTTGCCAGTGGTTCGGTACTGACTATCTGTATTGAACCTGATTTTGAATTCAACGACCGCAGTGGTATGTCTACTAGTAGCCGCAAGAAAGCAATTGAACTTTGGCAATCCGATATACCTGAAGGAGATAAAGAAAAATTAGCCAAAACCTTGTTTTGTTTTGAAAATCCTCCCGGAACAAAATACGTCAGTGGTTCACAGGATTCACTCGGTATTACTTTACCCGGGCTTAATAATCTTTATTATGAGGGAAGTTATTGGCCATCGACTATTGAACGGGTATTAGATACTGAAATCCTTCAGTGGATTGAAAACCGAATCTGGCTAATACCACTTTATCCGCGAGTTGCTTCTTATGATGTTTTGTCACATACTTTTATTGACGAAAATAGCGTGCGTAAGCTGAGCGAAGCCACTCGTTTGTGCTGGGAAGCTATACTCAAAAAAGATGCTACGGCTACCGGCAAAGCCATGACGCAAAGTTTTGAAGCCCAAATCAGCATGTTTCCCAATATGGTAAATCAAGATATCTGGGATCAGATTGAACAATATAAAAACGAAGTGTTAGGCTGGAAAGTAAGCGGTGCAGGCGGTGGCGGCTACCTGATTTTCTTTAGCGAAAAAGCACTGAGAAATGCCATACAAATCAGAATTAGAAGAGATTAATACTAATCTTCAATTAGGACAAATTTGGATAAGTTAAGCCAAAAGAATAGATTGTTGTGTTTCTTTTTAATAAAACTATTAATTCACTTTGCCGCGCAATAAATTTATATCGCCTTTTAAAACATACTCACCCAGCCGTAAATGTGTTTTTGGATCGGGAGTTGATTTGGGATCATAATCAGAACCTAAAGCTTTGATTACATAAAAATATGGTCCGGGAGCTGCTTTAGCACCATTGATCGTGCCGTTCCATCCTTTTTGCGGATCGTTCCAATGATATACCAACCTTCCCCACCGATTATAAACCCAGCAATCGAAACTGATAATCGACCGGTAAGCAACGCGAAACTCATCGTTAAAACCATCACCATTGGGGGTAAATACATTTGGCGCATAAATTGCTGATTGAGAAACAGTTACAATTATTGAATCGGATGCATTACAATTAGCATTGCTTGCTGTAAGTCGCACAGTATACTGCCCGGCTTGTGTAAAAGTATACCGGTGATCTTTATCTGTTCTACTGATAATTAAACTATTGCCTTTCAATATTTCCCATTTATAAAATTCAGCTACCGGTTCATTGGCATTACTCATAAATTGAACATCAATCGGAGCTGAATAATTGATAGGGGTCGATGCCGAAGGGCGCATGTCTTCATTTTTCTCAGTTCGTGCAGTAACTGAAGTGGTAATATGACATTGAACAGCCACTGCATTGTACATTGAACCGGTAAATGTTACAGGTTGAAGTCCTAATTGGGAGGCATATTGATCGCCCGAAATGGTAAAAGTCGTGTTGCACAATGGAGCAGGTACCGTGATTTGTGTTGCTGGAAGTGAAACTATCATTGTTGTATCAACGTTTTGCCAGGTTGAAGTCCATGTCTGAGTTTGATATTTGATTTTAAATTCACGCGGGAGTGTATATCTATTCCCCGATGGAGCTTGATAGTTCAAAGTTGGAACCGTGGCATTTAAAATTAAATTCAGCTGGCCACATTGAATGGCGGGATTATTTTCGGCATCAAATGAGGTAAATACAGGTAAATAGTGTTGGTAATCCATCACCCAAATATTTGTTTGTTTACCGTCCACATTGAGTACATAACCGGTTCCATCATCGGGTGAAATATAGGGTAAATTACTGATTGAATGGCTTAAATCATTATATTTATACCAATTGATACTACTGCCGGATCCATTATACGAAATCTCAGTGTTGGCAGTAATCCCGTTTAATAAAAATACTTGTACCGTATCAAGTGAAGAAATCTTAGGCATTAAAAGATAATTTCCCGTGGAGCTGAGTTGAGCGGAAACCGACCAACCAAAAATGCTGAAAATGAAAGAAACGATGTATTTTCGCATGGATTGATTGAAAATTTTACTTGCTGATATTATTGAATATTCTACCAAAATATGGACAGATAATGATTAAAATTGAATCATTTGCAAATGTACATCTTTCTTATCAATAACAAAAAAATAGCAGAATTATTGCTGACTTTTAGTTGTTAAGGTATATTTTTTGTATTTTTGCAGATGATATTTAAAAACTTCCACACCAGAAATACCCATGAGAAAGCAATTAATAAGTCTGTTGTTGTTCGGATTATTTATAATTTCTTTTACCGTTTTTGCTCAAAATGAGCATTATCCGAAAAAAAAGGTAAAAGGAGTTGAGTATTATGTTTATTCTGTACAGCCACACGAAGGGTTATATGCCATCAGCCGAAAATTTGGTGTTTCGCAAGCCGATATTAACGATGCAAATCCTCAGATAGAGGATGGACTGAAAATTGGTCAGGTATTGTTAATTCCTGTTACAGGAGAGAAAGTTGAATTATTAAATAAAACGGTTGAACAACCAAATAACCAGGAATTTATAACCCATAAGGTAGAAAAAAAACAAACTATTTTTGCCATTTGCAGAAAATATAAAGTAAGTCAAGAAGATGTCAGGAAATACAATCCGGCTATTGTAAACGGACTTCAGGAAGGCATGATTCTTCGCATTCCTGTAGGAAAGATTCAAAAACCAACCGAAAAAACCGATTCGGGCGAAATGAAAACCAGAGTCAAAAATTCACGGATCGAAAATGAAAGTTTTATCATTCATGTCGTCAGAAAAGGTGAAACATTATACTCTATAAGCAATAAATATAAAGTTTTGCAAAGCGAAATAATCAAGCTTAATCCAGGTGCCGCAAAACATATTGGCGCTGACGATCAATTAAAAATTCCCGTCAAATCAAAATTGCTGATCGATAAATTCAACAGATTAGATAGTAACGTAAATGCAGATGCATTAAAGAAAATTGCTCAAATTCAAACATTTCCGACAAAAAAACATAGAATTCAGATTGCAATACTGCTCCCATTTATGCTAAATCAATCAACCATTGAACCCGGCACAAACCGTTTCTTGGATTTCTACGGAGGAGCTTTACTGGCTTTAAACGAGGCTAAAGCAAAAGGAATTTCTGCTGATATTTTCGTTTTCGATACTGAAAAATCGGATGATAAAATGATGGAAATTCTGAATAATCCCGATTTAAAAAAAATGGATTTAATTATCGGACCGGCATTTAGTAATCAGGTGGCATTAATCGGTGATTTTGCAAAAAAAAATAAAATTCATACGTTAATTCCTTTCAGTTCAAAAGTTCCCGATATCGATTTTAATCCTTATTTGTATCAGTTTAATCCGGGATATGACGCTGCTGCAAGATTCTCCACTGAATTATTGCTTGGTAAATATAAAAAATATCATCCGGTTTTTGTGGAACTTCCCGATGTTGACTTATTTGACGATGGAAAAGCATGGTCAGATAATTTGCAAAACCAGTTATCTGAAAAAAATATTAAATTTTCAATCATCAACGTTACTTCTCCCGAATCGAATGATTTCAGCTCGGTGTTGGAATCTGATAAAAAGAATCTGATTATTTTCAATACCGATAAATACGGATATGCTGCTCCATATATTCAAAAGTTAAAATCGATTGAAAATCAGTACCCTGCTGTGCTATTCGAACAATACAGCTGGTTAAACCAATCTGGCAAACTGGCAGATAATATCTATATTTCTCCTTTTTCTCCCATGCTCAATCCTGATGAATTAAGCAGTTTCAATCAAAAATTTATTTCAGCTTTTCATCGGTCGGCTTCTACTGACTTACCGCGTTACGATTTACTCGGATATGATTTGACCAACCATTTCATTACTTTAATTCACCGTTATGGAATTGAATTCACTGAAAAAATGGGAACAAATAATTATTCAAAATGGATTCAATCGCATCCGTTGTTCGAACGAATCAGTGCAGGTGCAGGATTTGTAAACCAAAAACTTTATGTCGGCGACGACAAAACGGAATGATATGTTAACACGAAAATTACTGATTGCTTTACTTTTGTTTTTTAGTTTGTGTGCATCAGCTCAACCAAAATTCTTTGAACCTGAACTCTATATTGGTCCAAACTTTGGAATTACCGGTTCCATGGTTATGTTCAATCCAACTGTTTCACAATCGTATCTACTTGGTTATAATGGCGGTATCGTGGTGCGTTATAATGCCGAAAAAAATATTGGCACACAAATCGAATTGAATTATTCACAAAGGGGATGGAAAGAAAATAATGGTCTTTATGCACGTCAACTTAATTACATAGAAATTCCCTTTATGACCCATTTTTTTTTCGGTAGAAACACTAAATTTTTCTTCAATATTGGACCAAAAATCAGCTATCTCATTTCGGAACACACGATTATTAATAATGCACAAACACTTGATTTGCAACATTTAACATCTGTCCAAAACCGCATTGATTACGGACTCTGCAGCGGGTTTGGATTGCTTTTTAATATTAAAAAAGAATCGATTCAACTCGATGCAAGAGCAAATTACAGTTTAAGCGATATTTTTCCATCAATTTCCGGCACCGATTTTAAAAATTCCAATAATGTAAATGTTTCAGTTAACTTAGCTTGGTTGATTCGGATAAGATAATTTTACCCGATCTATAATGAGCTTTCCACTTAAATTTTGCTTAAAAAATATTTTATTTCCTATAATCAATATTTTGTTGGTCGACCAATCAAAAAAAATCTGTATTTTTGTAGATGAAATTTTGTGGAAATAACGAATTCAATGTTGTTTTTTTCATCGTCTATTAAAATTAAAAATTATTCTACAAATCCACAGATTTACTTTTCCATAATTCATCATTTTCGGATTTTCGTATAAAGTTTTTATTTTGTTTTGACGGCAAATTCATATTTATTTTAAACTTATTACACCCTGATATTTAATTGGTTAAAAATTATATTCACACTTATAAATTATCATATTGATCTCATCTAAAAACAAATTTAAGTATGAAAACAAATTATGAAATCCGGTATGCATCTCATCCTGAAGATGCAAAAAATTATGATACGGCACGTTTACGAAAAGAACATTTGATTGAAAATATCTTTACTATTGATGAAGTAAACATGGTATACACTTTATATGATCGTCTAATTGTTGGAGGATCAATGCCCGTAAATCAGATACTTACACTTGATGCTATCGATCCTTTAAAATCAGACTTTTTCCTCTCGCGTCGTGAATTTGGCACATTCAACGTTGGAGGTGCAGGTAAAATTTCCGTTGACGGAGTGGTTTATGAATTAGGATACAAAGAAGCACTTTATCTTGGTGCAGGTAACCGTAAAGTAACATTTCAGAGCGTCGATTCAAAAAATCCGGCAAAATTCTATTTCAATTCGGCACCGGCACATCAAACTTTCCCCGATCGAAAAATCACAAAAGCTGATGCTATTGTAGCCGAAATGGGATCTTTAGAAGGATCAAATCATAGAAATATCAATAAAATGTTAGTCTGCCAGGTATTAGAAACTTGTCAGCTTCAAATGGGAATGACTGAATTAGCTCCGGGCAGTGTATGGAATACCATGCCTGCTCATACACACAGCCGTCGCATGGAAGCATATTTCTACTTCGATGTTCCCGAAGGAAATGCCGTTTGTCATTTTATGGGTGAACCCACTGAAACCCGCCATATCTGGATGAAGGGCGATCAGGCAGTAATTTCTCCCGAATGGTCAATTCATTCTGCCGCAGCCACCAGCAATTATACATTTATCTGGGGAATGGCTGGTGAAAACTTAGATTATAGCGATCAGGATTTCTATAAGCACACCGAATTGCGATAATTTTGATAAAGCATAATAATGGCATTTTACTTAATAAAAATTATAAATTAATCTTTCTAAACTCCCTTGTTGGGAATTTAAGAAATTCAATTAAAACACGAATAAATATGAACCAATTTGATTTAACAGGAAAAATTGCGCTTGTTACCGGTGCTTCTTATGGCATCGGATATGCCATTGCTTCAGGATATGCAAATGCAGGTGCCACCATTATTTTTAATGACATCAATCAGGATTTAGTTAACAAAGGATTGGCAGCTTATGCAGCCGATGGCATTAAAGCCTACGGATATGTGGCCGACGTAACTAACGAAGACCAGATTAACGCAATGGTAGCTCAAATCGAAAATGAAGTGGGTGTAATTGACATTGTTGTGAACAATGCCGGCATTATTAAACGCATTCCAATGGTCGAAATGACCGCAGCTGAATTTCGTCAGGTCATTGACATTGACCTAAACGGACCATTTATCGTTTCAAAAGCAGTTATTCCGGGTATGATTAAAAAAGGTGCCGGAAAGATTATTAATATTTGTTCCATGATGAGTGAGTTGGGTCGCGAAACAGTTTCGGCTTATGCTGCTGCAAAAGGTGGATTAAAAATGCTGACAAAAAACATTGCTTCTGAGTATGGTGAATATAATATCCAGTGTAATGGACTTGGACCTGGTTATATTGAAACCCCACAAACAGCTCCCATTCGCGTCGCAGGTCATCCTTTCAACGATTTTATTATTGCTAAAACTCCCGCTGCACGTTGGGGAAAAACAGAAGATCTCGTAGGGCCTGCTATTTTTCTTGCTTCACCTGCATCGGACTTTGTGAATGGGCATGTACTTTACGTTGATGGTGGAATTTTAGCTTATATCGGGAAACAGCCCAAATAATTTATAATTAATAACTAATAATTTACCATTATGAGAAGAATTATTTTTTCTATTTTAGCCTCTCTCCTATTTGTGGTTACCGGATTTGCTAAAGTATCCATTACTGTAACCAATCCGATTGCGTTGGATAGAAAATCAGAAATGGTGGAAATTAAAGCAACCGATTTAAAAGTTGACTTAAAGAAAAACAACTTTGTTCTGAAAAATGCAAATGGACAGGAAGTCCCCTATCAACTCATTCTCGGAAAACATAAAATTGTCCAATTAATAATTTTTCAAGCTGATGTAAAAGGAGGTAAATCAACTGTTTACACACTTGTTAAAGGAAGACCATCAGTGGTAAAAGCTAAAACTTTTGGACGTTTTGTTCCCGAACGTAAAGATGATTTTGCCTGGGAAAATGACATGGCCGCATATCGTATGTACGGTCCTGCTTTGGCAAACGAAAATCCTAGTAACGGAGTCGATTTTTGGTCGAAAGCAACTTCAGATTTAGTGATCAATCAACGTTACCGTGATGATATTTATAACAATATCTCTTATCACATTGATCACGGATTTGGGTTAGATTTTTATAAAGTGGCTCATACTATGGGTTGTGGAGGAATTGCACCTTATGCTTTCGATTCATTGTGGATTGGAAATCATTTCAATACGTACAAAGTATATGAAAATGGTCCGTTACGCACCCGTTTTTCACTCGTTTACGACACGGTAATGATAGGAAAACAAATTTATAAAGAAGTGATTACAATCACCATTGATGCCGGCTCATTGCTTAATAAAGCCAATGTAAAATTTATTGGTAAAAACCAAAAAATACAGTTAGCCGAAGGTATTTTTCTTCATGGTGGCAAAGGAAACCTTAAATATAATGTAGCAAATGGTACTATGGCTTATGCCGAAGATGCCGTTTCGGATGCAGGCGTTCCCGAAGGAAGAAATTATGTTGGCGTTTTTGTACCTTCAAAAGTAACTAAAAGGATGGAAAAGGATGACCACGCTTTATTAATAACTCCCTACGAAACGGGAAAACAATTCAGTTATTATTTTGGTGGAGGCTGGAGCCGTTGGCATTTTCCGACTGACAACGATTGGTTTAATGCTCTCAGCAATTTTGCTAAGTTTAAACATCATCCGTTGAAAATATCGATTCAGTAAAAAAGACTGGATACTTTAGTTAGGGTCTGCTGAAAAACTCAGACGATGTTTAAATATAAAATTAGACGAGAATCGTCTGTTTGATTACTCAAGGATATTTGTTTTGAAAATATAGAATGATCTTGAAAAAGTATTTTCAGCAAGCGT
>JAJYBB010000036.1 GCA_021779195.1 Bacteroidota bacterium
GACTGAACTATCATTTTCGGTATCATTGGTTTGTTTTCGGAGTGAATAATTGCTCAAATCGATAGATGAACTTGTGCCATTGTATAGTTCGATGGTTTTATTATTACCCGATCGATCAATATATTCAGAAATCATCAAATCGGAAGCAGCCGCCGTTCCGCTTGGTTTAGTATAAACATCCAACAAGTAAGTGGCAGCGCCATTTACGGCAGCCCAGTTTGCAGTAAAACCGGTTGAACTGATTGATGTTGGTTCGATAGCTAGTGGTACATCTAACCCGCTTAAACCAGTTATAGAACGAATCATATCCGATGCCCCTGTACTTGAAAAAGTAAGTATCGCATTATGTTGACCCAGGTTTTTAGGGGTATAGTTAACAGAAATGACCGTATCGGGGACAGAATCAACTGAAAACGTCACGTTGTTTTGTGAAATGCTGAACTGGTCGGCATTTGTACCCGAAAGTGTTATGCTTATGCCTGATGATACATTTACTGCCGATAAGTTCAGTGTCTGGCTATCGCTATTCCCGATATTAGCCGACAAATTAATAGGTGTAATTTCTGTCATGATCAGGGCAGGCAACGTATCCATTTGTAATGTAGAGTTGTGATTAAATAATTTGATTTCCTGGCTCCAACCAAATGAAGAAATTAAAAAAAATACAATCCATCCGAAGATCCTTAAGGTGATTAAGCGCATATTTTTAGATTTATTCGTTATCCTTTTTAAGTTGCTTCAATCAAATATAAAACAAAGATATAATAAATAAAAAATCAATAATCATTCAAGAGGAAAATATTTTGAAAATTATAAAATAGGCTGATTTTAAATAGGTAGAATTTTAAATTTGTAGAAGAAACACGTTTCTATCGCAGGAATTTATATTGCAATAATATGTACAGTTCAATTAATTATCGTTCTTAAAAAATGGAACTATTCGTAACGAATAATTTTTGCCGGATTTATTTTTGTAATCAAATACGAAGGTCCGATCATCATGATAACCGAAGAAATGAAAGTGCCGAAATTAAGAATGAGAATATATCCCCAGTTAAAAACGATCGGAACGGTTGCCACGTAATAAGCTTCAGGATCTAAAGGCACGATTCCCGTAAAATACTGAATAGCACAAAGTGAAAGTCCGATGACATTGCCCCATAACATACCTTTTCCAATCAAAAAAAACGAATGATACAGGAAAATTTTGCGTATCGACCAATCAGTTGCGCCAACCGATTTGAGGATACCAATCATGTTTGTACGTTCAAGTATAAGAATAAGTAGCCCTGAAATCATATTAAAACCTGCAACGGCAAGCATAAGGATTAAAATTACCCACACATTCATATTTAACAAATCAAGCCAACTGAAAATTTGAGGATTCAGTTGTTTAATGGTTTGTGTGTAATAAGTCTGCTTGTCCTTGTTGAATTTATTGGCTGTTGCAGCATATACTTCATCGCCAATTTTATCAAGTTGATTGAAATCAGTAATCAGTATTTCTAATCCGCTAAACGAATCCGCAGACCAATCGTTCAAGCGTTGAACTTGGCGTATGTCGGTAAGCAAAAAAAGTTTATCGTAATCGATAAAGTTTGTTGAGTAAATGCCGATGATTTTAAATTTGCGGGCACGAACTTGATCCTGAATGAAATACGTTAGAAAGCTGTCGCCCAATTTCAGCCCGAGTAAATTAGCTAAATACTTCGAAATGATGACTTCATTCAATGGTTTAGGCGAAGAAACAGTTGGGATGCGTCCTTCTACTAAATTTTGTTTAAAGAAATTCCAATCAAATTGCTGATCAACTCCTTTTAAGACAATACCCTGAAATTCTGTTTTAGTTTTAATAATGCCCGGTTTAGTGGCAAATCGCTGAATATGTCTCACACCCTGAATGGAAAGGATTTTTTGTGTCAACGATTTGTCCATTCGAATCGGATTCATTTCATAGGTATTGTTATTGTCGAAATTAGTAACCTGAATATGACCACCGAATCCAATCGTTTTGTTTCGGATTTCCTGTTTAAATCCGATAACAACTGCCACTGAAATCAGCATAACCGCCAATCCGAGGGAAATGCCAATGGTAGCAATCCGAACGGCTGGACGGGAGACATTTTTTTTGTCGTGCTGAAAATGAATGCGTTTAGCGATAAAGTATTCTAAGGACACAATAATACGAATTTCACGAAAATCAAATTAGTGAATGGAAAATAGCAAAAAGCAAATCTTTAATTTTGCGCATCAAAGGGTTCTTCCCGGATAAATTTCCAAGGCTTTCTGAAGAACAATTAGGGCATGTTTCAACGCATCTTTATCGAGCACATAAGCAATCCGAACTTCATCTTTACCATACCCTTCGATGGTATAAAAGCCGGATGCAGGTGCCATCATCACGGTATAGCCTTCAAACTCAAAATCGGAAAGCAACCATGCGCAGAATTTATCAGCATCGTCAATCGGCAAACGGGCAACCGTGTAAAATGCACCCATCGGAATGGGCGAATATACTCCCGGAATACGATTTAAGCCATCGATCAGAAATTTACGACGTTCCACGTACTCATTATACATTTCGAGCATATAGTCAGCTGGAGTGTCCATGGCAGCTTCGGAGGCAATTTGACCTAACAGAGGTGGGCTTAATCGTGCTTGACAGAATTTCATAACGTTGCGACGCACTTCTTTATTTTTTGTAACAATGGCTCCGATTCGAACGCCAGTCATGCTGTAACGTTTTGAAACAGAATCAATCAATACCACATTCTCTTCAATGCCATCTAAATGAAAAGCCGAAATATAGGGAGCTCCGGTATAACAAAATTCACGATACACTTCATCGGAAAAGAGATACAAATCGTATTTTTTTACCAAATCGCGGATCTTATTCATTTCGGAACGGGTGTACAGATAACCTGTCGGATTATTGGGATTGCAAATTAATATTCCTTTTGTTTTAGGTGTAATCAATTCTTCAAATCGATCGACATGCGGCAAGGCAAATCCTTCTTCGATGGTGGATACGACGGGGCGTACAACCGCTCCGGTGGCAATGGCGAATGCTGTGTAATTAGCATAAGCAGGTTCAGGAACAATGATTTCGTCACCGGGGTCGAGGCAACTCATAAAAGCAAAATTTACAGCTTCGGAACCGCCGGTGGTTATAATGATATCATCTTCGGTTACATCAATATTGAATTTGAGGTAATAAGCTGCCAATTTAGATTTTAAACTGCGAATGCCATCGCTCGGACTGTATTCCAATATGGTGCGGTCTATATTCCGAATCGCATCCAATGCCACTTGCGGAGTTTTCAAATCGGGTTGACCGATATTGAGATGATACACTTTGATTCCACGAGCTTTGGCTTTGTCGGAAAGCGGTACTAATTTACGAATTGGCGATTCGGGCATGGACTGCCCACGATGCGATGTGTGTGGCATTTTTGTATATTAATTATTTCAGATGCTTCACCGTAAATACGGTTTCGAAAATGCAATTTTAATTTTGGGTACAAAATTAGTAAATAAAGCCCGTAAAATAAAGTGTTTTAATTTCTATTTGAAACATGAGCGACTTTTGATGGATGCTTTCTGAATGTTATCAGTTGGTAAGAATGATTTCTATACTTTAATTCATTCTGTCGAATTGTTGGAATTCGTTTGTCATAACCTGTTTGGCTTAGTCTTTGTTATTGCGGAGTTGGTTAATTGCACGCGTTATAATTTAAAGGTTGATAAAAGCGTATTCAGTACAGTTTAAATTAAATAAGAATAATTCAACTTGAATTTTTCTTATCAACGGATAGAATACAAGCATTTATTAGTAGAATAAACTTTGATATTAAAATCTTATATTGCGTATATAAACGTAATTAACCTTCAAATGGATTGTTTCATTTTTAAGCGATTGTGTTACGATGAAAAAGACTAGTTTTCGCCCTTCATTTCTGCAAGCATTGTATTTTGTAACTTTTTTGTTTCTCTTTGGGCTTATCGTTTTTACTCCCAAATTAATTACGGGATCATTGCGTATATCTGAAAGATTAATCATTGAGGAAGAAACTATTCAGGGAATACTGCTTGGTGTTTTATTTATTGTAAGTATTTTAATATTAAACTTATATAAGCTCGAAGTTTTCAGACACAAAGAGCAAATTAAAAAGATTAACACCGACAAACAGAAAGTAGAAGAAAGATTGCATATATCCGATCAATACATTGGAATGATAAACGTTCAGATTCAGGAAATAAAATCGATATTTTATAGCATCGACAGTTATCCTCAGACTAAAACCGATTTGAAAAGAACCTTCGGTTTTTTCGGCGAAAAAATACTTGGAATTGTAAACTCGAATTGGGCTTTAATCAGAATTATAAACAGCGCAACGCAACGAACCATTAGTGAGCATTTTGAATTGAGGGAAAATTGTGCCGGCAAATATCCACATGTAAGTAATAAAATGATTATCGAACATCAGCCGATTGCATACCACACATCCATCATTTCCAGTCCGAAGAATCTGAATATCTTGGTGTTTTGCATTATGCCTGTCGAAAAAATTAGCCACGACGAGCATGTATTTATTCAGGCTATTATCGATGAAATTACCAAGCTGTTTATTATCATCAATTCCTCCTTTTTTAAAAATGATCCTAAAGATTTTATTGAAGATAAATCAAAAATTATTGCGCATGCTTTAGGCATATGAATTTATCAACGTTCATTGTCATTACTTTAAATCAACCATGACTTTAAGGTTTAATTGTCGTCCCGTGAGGTAGTTTGGTGTCGCCATTTGTTGACCTGAAATATCGGTAACCCAATAATAAGAGTTTACATTTTGAAAATCAAGTAAATTAAATACTTCCACATCCAGCCAGATATTTTTTACATGTTTGAGCCAGGGTTTGTTCATCCACGCATCGCTGCCGTTAACTAATACCCGCGATACGCCGATATCTACCCGTCGATAGGCTGGAGCACGATAGCCTGCAGCCCGGAATGCAGCAGTGTAAGGTGAGTTGTAGGGTGCCATGATCGGAAGCCCATCCGACCAGATAAACTTAAGCTGCATTTTATATTTGGGATTATTGGGCAAATAATCTTGAAATAGCATCGAGAACGTGTAACGTTGTTCGTTGGGGGATGAAACCCAACCTGGATAAACGGTTTGCGACGTCAGTACTTTTCCATTCGAATCGTAGGTGTGACTGATATATGAATCTCCGATAATATCTTGTTTGGCATTCATGAGCGAGAAATTTATCCAAGAATCGGTACCCGGCACCAATTCACCGAAAAGTTTAAAATCGACACCGGCAGTGAAGGCTTTGGCATCATTTTTTCCCGAATATCGTATCTGAACGTTATCGACGGAATATGAAATCACTCTATCGGCAAGTTTTAAGTAGGCTTCGGTGGTAAACTTAAATGGTCGTCCCCATGCCCGAAAATAGTGATCGCCTCCAAGTACAAACTGTAAAGATCGAGGCGCTTTGATATTCGGATTAAGTTTAATATTAACATTCCCAAGTGCATCGGTAACCGTATCGCGAATTTCTTTATAAAATGGAGCCTGGTAATAAATGCCCGTGGCAAAGCGGAAACTGAAGTCTTTTTTCCAATGCGGCAAAACTGCAACCGATACTCGGGGGCTAAAAAGGAATTCTTTGTTAAATGTCCAATAGTTTGTTCTAAATCCTCCTGTTAGCGTTACCATCGCCTGATCGGTATTCCATTTGTAAGTATCCTGTAAAAATGCAGTCGACCGCCATGAAGATAGCACCGACGAAGCTTTCATATTATAATACAAATTCACTTGTTTGTCGCTGTAAGGTAACGAATAGCCGGCAGAATCACGCCATTCCCATTCGCTTATTTTATCGGTAATAATTTCATTTTGAATGGTTAATCCCCATTTTAAATTGTGATTTGCTATATCGTATTCACCCAAATGATTTAACGCGCTGACTGAACCATTGAGGCGATTGCGGGCGTGTTGCTGATATTTTCCCACTCCCAATGAAGCTCCCGTTTTATTGTCGGGATTCAGATTCATTTTTATTTCGCTCAGCACATATTCTCCCAGAATGTCGTAAGTTTCATTTTCGTTGGTATAAAATGTTGATGCTAATAAACTTAATTTCAGGTTTTTCAGAGGTTTGAAATTTAGGGTAAATGCGCCAAAAGAAGTGCGGAACAAATCGTTTTCGTTTCCCTCATAATCAATGGTAAGTTTTCGTCCCATATTATAGGTTCCAAATTCGGTTTGTCGTTCAACGGGCTGGAAGAAGTATTTGTTTTGCGAAAAGTTTCCTAAAAAAGTCAATTCCCATTTTGGATTAAATTGATAGGTCATATAGGTTTGATAATCAACGAACGCTGGTTTGTATTCACCTTTGGTATCCAATGTTCCAAGCAAATATTTTGAAGTTTTGTAACGAACGCCATGAATTTGGGTGAATTTTTTACCGGCAGTTCCCACGTATGCCGAAGCACCGAGTAAACTGATAGATGCTGACGATTCGAACATGCTTGGTTTTTTGTACTGAATATCGAGTACTGACGACATTTTATCTCCATATTTTGGTTCGAATCCACCTGCGGAAAAAGCCACATTTTTTACTAAATCGGGGTTGATAAAACTCAGTCCTTCCTGCTGTCCGGCACGAATAAGCAATGGACGATACACTTCAATTCCATTCACATACACTGCATTTTCATCGTAATTGCCACCCCTGACGTTGTATTGCGAGCTAAGTTCATTGCTAGAACTGACGCCGGCAAATGTAATTAACATTGATTCAATTCCACCATTTGCATTGGGCATTAGACGATATTTAGAAGCATCTAATTGGTCGTAGGTTGAAGTTTGACGTCGCTGACCAACCACGTTTAATTCATTGATTTCTTTACTCAGCGCAGGAAGTTCAACGGATATTTGTACTACCTGTTGATGCGGATGGAGCGTATGTTTAATTGTTCGATAGCCAACTCTTGAATATACGAGCGTAATTGAATCATGAATTTCGACTGTGAGTTCATAATATCCGTTTTGATTGGTTGTAGTGCCAATTTTGGTGTTCGCTATGAAAATATTGGCTAAATTAATCCCGCGATTATTCGTATCAATCACATATCCGTAAATTCTAACTTTCGTTTGCGCCGAAAGCGAAAGTGAGATCAAAATCAAAAATGCGATACCAAGAATGCGTTGTTTCATGAAAAATTAAACCCTTCTGAGATGAATGCTAATCCTTATTAACGGGAAAGATAAACATTTATTTTATGATTTAAAAATGAAATGCAAACTTACATAAAAATTTGAGATTTATAAGTGGGTCAAATAAAAATCAAGACCAATTTTCTGAAAGTTCTGCAAATTTGTTTTTGGAAAACAACTTAATTACCGTAGTGTACGCTACAATTTTGTAATATAAAGCAGCAACCCGTTTTAACTTATTAAAAAAGCTATAAATGCCACAGCTAGACGTTTATAATTACTCTCGGTTGGCATTGCTTTTTTTGGCGATTATTATTGCTTTTCGCTTTCATACCGAGAAAATATACCGTTTTTGCAAACTGGTCAACGAATTGGTTAAGTAATGAAAGCAGGGTTGAGTTTTAAAGCTAAAGCTCGCTGTGGAAAATGATTTTTAAAAATATAGAGAACAACGTAGTAATATATTGTCGGGCATAAATTTGCCTAAAACGATATTGAAGAGCAAAAATGTAGTTATTTCGCTATCAATTCAATAAAATAGGGGTTAGCTCTAAAAGGTTTATTGAGGAAATATACAAAAAAATCAGACTTAAATTGATCATCTATAGTTTTCTGTTTCAGTGGATATTTTTTTTTATCTGAACGAATGCAAAGTTAATTTGAGCATGCATAAATTTGAGAATGTGAAAATGTATGTTAGCTATGATATGCACGAAATTTAATGTGGCAGAACCAAACTTCTATACCATTAATAAAAGCTGAAGGGAAAAATACTAAAAATGCTGATTAAGTCGCTGGTCGGCAATTTTAGTAAATTTCGGATTTATTTCGAATCCTATATAGTTTCTATTCAGCATTTTAGCTGCAACAGCAGTTGTTCCTGAACCTATAAAAGGATCAAGAATCAGATCACCGGGATTACTGCTGATTTCGATAAACGGGATACATACTTTTAAGGGTTTCTGGGTTTTGTGCAGGCTTCGTTCTTTTCCCATACAGATAGGCGATTCAATAAAATTGTGCATCTGGTTTACGGGTTTATGATTCCATGTTTTGGGACTTCCCTTGCTGAAATGAATTAGCAGTTCCATGCTGTTGGCATACATTTTTCGGGTATAAATGGCTGGGAAAGGGTTTGTTTTATGCCAATGAATAACTTTACGAAACTGAAAACCGGCATGTTCGATGATTCGATTCAGATACGAGACAAAATCGTCGCCACACCAAAGATAACCGGCAGCACCGGGTTTACACACACGGTAACATTGAGCGAGCACATTTTCCAAAAATTGCAGGTAATCTTCTTCCGATTTAAAATCATCAAATTCAAATTCGGTAACCACATCTTTATGATTCTTTAATCCCTGCATATTTTGGGCACGGTATTGATAATAAGGAGGATCGGTAAAGAGTAAATCTACACTGGCATCCGGAATTTTTTTCAATCCTTCGAGGCACGATTCATTGTAAATCACATTTAATTCCATGTTGATTTTTTCAGTATTGAATTAGGTGTTTTTTTTAAAACCAGAAAATTGCTTGTAATTTGAAAGAGAGTTGAAATTTCGAAGGAACTAACTCATGATCGTAAAACTTTTTTATTTTTCAAAGTAATGATCCAATAATTTTTTGGCTGCAACAAAAGAACTCACTTCATTGGATAAAACCTGTTTTTCGGCATCCAGTAATAATTTTTGTATTTTACTGTTTTGATAAAAATTATTTTTAAGTTGTTCATTTATACTTTCGTACATCCAATACTTTGCTTGTGAATTGCGTTTCGAATCAAAAAAACCATTTGATTTTACAAACTGAATATATTGTTCAACCATGTTCCAAACTTCATGAATTCCCTTGTTTTCAACTGATGAACATGTCAAAACGTTAGGCGACCAACCTGAATCGGGAGCGGGGAATAAGTGTAAGGCGTTTTGATATTGAGTTTTAGCAACAAGGGCTTTTTCGATGTTGGAACCATCACATTTGTTTATGGCAATGCCGTCGGCCATTTCCATAATACCGCGTTTAATACCCTGTAACTCGTCGCCGGCCCCGGCTAATTGAATTAATAGGAAAAAATCGACCATTGAATGAACTGAGATTTCTGATTGTCCAACTCCTACTGTTTCAACAAAAATTGTATCGAAACCAGCAGCTTCACAAAGAATTATGCTTTCGCGGGTTTTGCGTGCGACACCGCCTAACGAGCCGGCTGAAGGCGAGGGTCGGATAAATGCATTTTTGGCAACTGAAAGTTCTTCCATGCGGGTTTTGTCTCCCAGAATGCTTCCTTTGGAGCGTTCGCTGCTTGGATCGATGGCCAATACTGCCAGTTTATGTCCCTGACGGATTAACGTCATACCCAATGCTTCGATGAATGTGCTTTTTCCGGCTCCCGGTACTCCGGTAATGCCTAACCGACATGATTTTCCGGCAAAAGCTAAACATTTTTCAATAACCTCCTGCGCAATTACCTGATGTTCGGGTAAGGAACTTTCGATCAACGTAACAGCCTGACTTAACATGGAAATATCGCCCGACAAAATGGCTTCGGTAAATTGAGAGGCATTGTAATCATGCCTTTTCCTTCGTGCTGTTTGGTAAGGGTTAATTGCAGGTACCTGACCGACACCTTCGTTAACTGATAGTCCTTTGTAAGCAGGATCGTTTTCGGGATGTTCTGTATTCGCGTAATGCATAAGTTGAATGTAAAACTAATCGAGCCAAGAAAAAAGATCGTCCTGGCTCGAAAAAGAAATAACCAATCGTGGAAAGCCTATTTTTCTTCTTTCCAACTTAAAACTAAAATCATAAAGCTATTATCGGGATCGTTGGTTTGTATGGTGAACGATCGTTTATAATTTCCCTGAGGTAATAGTCCTCCGTTCAGTTCTACCGTAATTTCAGCGTTTTTTCCACTTTTTACGGATAACTTTGTTTGTCGCACTGTTAACTCCCTGTTGTTGTTGATGATTCTGCGAATTTCGAGTGGATTTTCTCCTTTATTATAAACCGTATACTTAACGATTTTTTTCGAACCGCTTTTTATAGCTCCTAAATCAATTATTCTTTTCGGAATTTCAATAATGGGTGCTTTTCGTTTTTGGTCTAAAGTCATGTTGCTGAAATCTTCAACCACATTTGCCACTACTAATATTTTATTGTCCTCACTTTTAACTTTTTGTCCATTGTAATTGAGATATAGGTTATTTGAAATAGGACCCCACTCGGAACAATTTTTCGATTTAAAAGTGAAATTTATTTTTCCTTCTTCTTTTGGTTTAAGTGATACAGGGAATGTTGAAACTGAAATATAGGGAGGCAAGTTTTCGATTACCGGCAAAACCATTGCATTTGTTCCATTTTTAATTTCGATTGAGCGGGTGGTGCTTTTTCCTTTTTCAATATTGTTCATTTGAATTACTTTTGATTTTAATAGTAACCCGTGCATATTGATGGGATAAGCGTTTTCGTCTACAGCCTGTTTTGGAATCACATCGCCTTTAATGATCAAAATCGTTTGTTCGTCGGTGGCATTGCTGTAAACCGTTATCGTTTTCACAAAAATTCCCGGACGTCCCAGTGGATTGTAAGTTACTACGATGGAACCACTTTTGCCGGGTTCAATTGGTTCTTTTGTCCATGTAGGTGTTGTACAGCCACAAGAAGCCTGAACTCTGTTAATTACCAACGGTGAATTTCCTTCATTTTTAAATGAAAAGGTAGTCGTAATTTTACCATCTTCTTCCTTTACCTTTCCAAAATCATACGTCTTCTTTTCAAAATTAATCACTGCTTTTTGAGCCATTGCAGCCATCGAAAAAACGATGCAAATCAATAAAATACCATACTTTTTCATGCTTGTTGAATTTATTGTTGAAAAAATTGTTTACTTTAATTTAAACTTCAATTTTGCAAAAGTATAAAAATAAATGCGCTTTAGTCTGTAATATTAATTTTATCTGATTAAATATAGTTAATACGAAGTATTTCAATGATATATGAGTGTATTTTTTGATCTGTTTTGTTTGAGGACGATTTTCAATTGCGTTGTTTGCGATTTTTTTTGGGTAAAAATCTTACCTTTGCATAGTTGATGAAAAAATGAACGAAATAATGAAAG
This sequence comes from Bacteroidota bacterium, assembly GCA_021779195.1. Taxonomy (GTDB): domain Bacteria; phylum Bacteroidota; class Bacteroidia; order Bacteroidales; family Paludibacteraceae; genus Paludibacter. The sequence goes on from JAJYBB010000036.1 coordinate 11,356, forward strand.
AAAGAATTCGACAGCTCACCTTACAATATAGCGATTATGTAATTGAATGTTATCGCCATCTACACGCGTATCCTGAGCTTTCGTTTCATGAAATAGAAACGTCGCGGTTTATTGAAAATCAACTGACAGAAATGAATATTTCTTTTCGTAGTGGAATTGGCGGAGCAGGTATTTTAGGAAAAATTGAAGGAAATAATCCGCAGCAAAAAGTCATTGCCCTTCGGGCTGATATGGATGCGCTTCCAGTTTGCGAACTAGTGGATATTCCTTGGAAATCGACACAAGAAAACGTTATGCATGCTTGTGGACACGATGCTCATTCGGCTTGTCTGTTAGGAATTGCACGTATTCTTAACGAATTAAAAAATGATTTTGAAGGTACTGTTTTGTTGATTTTTCAACCGGGTGAAGAAAAAGCACCTGGTGGCGCACGGTTAATGCTTGCGGATGGTATCTTCGATGAAGTTGAGCCTCAACTAATTCTTGCTCAACATATATCCATTGATTATCCTACCGGCACCATGGGATTTGCTTCGGGAATGATCATGGCTTCGGCAGATGAAATTTATGTAAAAGTGAAAGGAAATGGCGGACATGGAGCATTACCTCATTTGATTAACGACACCGTATTGGCTGCTTCGCAATTAATCGTATCGTTGCAGCAAGTGCGAAGCCGTCTTTGCCATCCGCTCACTCCAATGGTGCTTACTTTTGGAAAATTTATTGCCGACGGAGCGACTAATGTTATCCCTTCCGAAGTGAATTTAGCAGGAACATTTCGAACAGTTGATGAACAATGGCGCGTTGAAGCAAAGCAACACATTCGTCGGATTTCCACTGAAACCTGTGCTTCTTATGGTTGTATTGCCGAAATTGAAATTCCCGATGGGTATCCTTCTGTTATTAATGACGTAAATGTAACCAATAAAGCCCGAAAGTTTGCTGAAGAATGGGTAGGTGATGCCAATATCCATACCCTTGAAATGCGCATGACTTCTGAAGATTTTGGTTTTTTCAGTCAACGATATCCATCCACTTTTTTTCGTTTTGGTGTTCGTGGAGATGTGAATGCTGATGCCGGTGGTTTGCATAGTGCCACTTTCCGAATCGACGAAAGTGCATTGAGTACCGGAACCGGTGGAATGACCTGGTTGGCTTGGCGTTTTTTAAATGATTGAAATGATTCGTGCTTCAAAATTTTATTAATACATAATATTTTGAAAAATACCCTGATAATGGTAGAAAATTACCGTATCAGCGGTATTTTTTTTTATTGTTACGTGCTGTATTTTTGAATTTTATTTTAAAACTCAATTTTTATGAATCAACTAATCATTTCAAGTACAATTACGGAGGATAAGTCTCACGTGAAAAATGCCAAATTAATATCCGACACTCAATTTAAAGCATTGAATAATAAAGATATTATTATGTCTAATTTGTTGTGCCCAATTTCTGTTCGTAGCATCGATAATCATGTGGCTCGCTGGAATGCTGTTTTCGCGCTGCTATTTTTATCGGTATTCGTCATTTCAGGGAATATTTTACCCATAATTTTTTTATCACTCGATTTTCTATTGCGCACTGGTCGATTTTCACGTTTAAGTTTCATCGCCCTAATTTCTAAAACCACAATTCGGGTATTGAAGATTCAACCCAATGTGATCAATGCCGGTCCCAAGATTTTCGCAGCCAGAGTTGGACTTATTTTTAATGGACTTATCATTTTGTTTTGGTTCATGCATTTCTATCCAATTGCATTTTTCTTTACAGGCATTTTTGGTATATGTGCAATGTTGGAATCGGTTTTTGATTATTGTGTCGCATGTCGGATTTATCCTTTTATTTTTCGCTTTGTTCGCTCCAAAGGGAGCATTTGACCAATAATCAACCCAACATTCATTTTACTTTTGCTAAATTAGAAATTTAGCATGTATTGATAAAATATTCAGGATTTGCAAATTAGATTTAATTTTTAGGGTTTTATTATTCGATAAATTTTGTCTCATTTTACTGTTTAATCTAATTTTGGTAATGAAAATAAGGTTATTGATTGATTTTCAATCGTTAAGTAATCTGCTTTCAAGAATCGTTCGCACAAAATTTACATTATTCCATCAATTTATTGATGGAATAATGTAATCATCAAACCCTGAAATTTACTAAATTATGATTTGCTTTCAGGTAAATTTATTACTTTTGCTTCCGGTTGTTGACAAATTGCTGTTAATAAATTTAGAAGCAACGAAATCATTTTCTGAAATTTAAAATCGAAAAGAATATGTACGACGAATTCAGAACTTTTTTAAATGCCGAATTGTCTGAAATTGAACAAGCCGGATTGTATAAACGTGAAAGAGTGATCGTTTCTCCTCAGGGAGCTGTCATAAGGGTTGCAGATGGAAAAGAAGTATTAAATTTTTGTGCCAATAATTATTTGGGGCTTTCAAATAGCGAATCCTTAAAACAAGTCGCAAAAAATGCACTCGATACACATGGTTACGGCGTTTCTTCTGTACGATTTATATGCGGAACCCAGGATTTACATAAGGGCTTAGAATCAGCAATTTCCAGATTTTTCGGTACCGATGATAGTATTTTATACGCTTCGTGTTTCGATGCCAACGGTGGGGTGTTCGAGCCTTTGCTGAATGAAGAAGATGCCATTATTTCTGATACACTCAATCATGCATCGATTATCGATGGCGTTCGGCTATCTAAAGCTCAGCGGTACAGATACGCCAATGCCGATATGAATGATCTTGAAAATCAATTAATAAAAGCCCATGCACAACGTTTCAGACTCATCGTTACTGATGGTGTTTTTTCGATGGATGGAAATGTGACTCCTTTGGATAAGATTTATAGATTAGCTATGAAATACAATGCCATGATAATGGTTGATGAATCGCATTCGGCAGGGGTGGTTGGTCATACCGGACGTGGAGTTACCGAACGTTTTGAATTACGTGGTAAAATTGAAATTATTACCGGAACGCTTGGAAAAGCATTCGGTGGTGCCATAGGCGGTTTCACCACAGGGAAAAAAGAAATTATCGATTTATTGCGTCAACGGTCACGACCCTATTTATTCTCAAATTCGTTGCCTCCCATGGTGGCTGCTGCTGGAATAAAAATGTTTGAAATAATGGATCAAACCAATGATTTACAGGTAAAATTGCATCAGAATACCGATTATTTCGTTCAAAAAATGTTGGCTGCTGGATTTGATATAAAACCAACAGAATCGGCTATTTGTGCCGTAATGCTTTACGATGCTCAACTTTCTCAGAAAATGGCTTCGCGCTTACTTGACGAAGGAATTTACGTTACCGGATTTTATTTCCCTGTCGTGCCCAAAGGTCAAGCCCGCATCCGGGTTCAGATTTCTGCAGCTCACGAACCGGAACAATTGGATCGTTGTGTTGCTGCTTTTACAAAAGTTGCCAAACAAATGCAAGTAATAAGTTGATTTATAATATATTATTTATAAAATTACAAATTCATTTTCACATAAACAATCCATTAAAATACATCCAAACGATATATCGGGCAAATTTTCCGAGTAACATGGATAGAGCAACAATCCACCAACGGCATCTGAAAAATCCGGAAGCCACAGCAATGACATCGCCTATAAACGGGAGAAATGAGAAAAATGCAAACCAGTCACCATGTTTTTGAATTCGATCTGAAAATTTGTCAATCTTTTCTTTTTTTATTCTGAAATATTTTTCAATCCATTCTATTTTTCCCAACCTTCCTACGTAATAGGAAGTCATACCACCAAGCCAATTCCCAATTGTGGCAACTAAAACGCATTTCCAAGGGTCTAATCCGCCAAAGACCATAGCCGAGAAGATAAATTCGGAACTAAACGGAACGACGGTTGCTGCTAAAAATGAGGCTAAAAACAGTCCCAAATAGCCAAGACCCATAAATCCTAACATATTATTTAAAAAATGTGTTTTATGATTACAAAAGAGATGTTTAAGACAACGAAAACTAAAAATAATGTGGAGTAAATTTTGTTTTTAATCAAAGTAAATGGATGTGAAACCAATAGAGCATAAATCAAAGCGAGCAGGGGCAAAAACATTGAAAGTTGATCAATGCTGAAAATGGCTACAAATAAAGTGGCGGAAATTAACCACAGCAAAAAATTTAATTTATTGCGGGTTTGAATGGAAGTCTGATTGCTATTTGAAAAAATACCGACTATAGCAACGATCAAAATGATCAGCATAAAACCCGTATATATAAGTTCGATAAGTGATAAGCTTTGTAATGAAAAGGACAAATTGAAACCTGAAAATACAGTCCACAAAATATTTAACTTATGAATGAAATACAAATAAGATAAAAATATAACCCAGGGAGCCAAACTTCCAAACAAAGAAGCTAAGAAAGTTCGTAGTGAAAAACTACGAAGCATCATAAACCCGATCCAGCAAACCGGAATCAGAAACAAATACGGAAAAACAATCAGACCTGCTAACGCAACAAAAAAACTTCCCATAAAAGCCAGTTCTGTTGCATTTTTATTGTGCGACATGCTAAAAAAATTGAACAGTCCCAAGATAAAAATCGTCAATGCGAGATGTGAACTGATATTGAGATGGGTTTTTTCCCAAATTCCGATTAAAAATAAATAGATAATTACAGGAAGGAAGGTGCGGGTTCGAATCAGGGCGAAACGGTTGTTGAGTTGAACCAGCAGAAATGCATTCATCAATGTAATCAATCCGCTTAGAAAGTTAATTAAAAGCGGATTCTCTAAAAATAGGTTTTGAACTCGCTCAGCAATAGGATTATAAATTGTATTTGAATGCGTTTGCAAGGGAAAAAAATAATCGACTCCCCAAAATACATAGCAGCATCCAATCAAGAGCACGGCTAAAGGGATGGAAGGTACGATCAAATGTTTCAGTGAAACTCGCATAAAAATTAAATGTTATTCGTTTGTTAAAATTGACCAGCGAATGGTTCTGTTATCTGTCGCAAAACCATCCGTTGGCATTCTTTTTTTATGGTAAAATAATATTTTTTATTCTAACCCCCTTTTTTTCAACAATGCATTCGGGTTTGGATCAGCTCCTCTGAAATCGCGGTACAATTTCATGGGGTCTTCGGTGTCGCCTTTTTCTAATATTTTTTTACGGAAATTGGTAGCAACCCGTTGGTTATAAATATCTCCGGTTTCTTTAAATGCCTGAAATGCATCTGCATCGAGAACGGCAGCCCAGGTATAGCTGTAGTATCCGGCGGAATATCCTCCTCCAAAAATATGGTTAAAATAAGTGCTGCGATATCTAACAAAAATCTGGGGAATCATTCCGATATGTTTCATTGATGCTGCTTCGAAAGCATTTACATCGAAATGAGTAGTGTCTTTGCGCATGTGCATGTCCATATCTAAGAACGACGCGGCTAATAATTCAGTGTTGATAAAACCCTGATTGAAAGTGGAAGCTTTTTGAATCTTGTCCATCAATGTTTTCGGCATTAATTTCCCCGTTTTATAGTTAAACGCATAGGTTTTCATAACTTGTGGTTCCCAACAGAAATTTTCCATAAACTGAGAAGGAAGTTCCACAAAATCGCGTGCTACGTTTGTTCCCGAAACACTTGGATAAGTGCATTGTGAAAGCAATCCGTGAAGGGCATGACCAAATTCATGAAACATGGTTTCAACTTCATCCATGTTGAGTAACGAAGGCTTATCAGAAGTGGGTTTTGTGAAATTTCCAACATTCAGGATAATCGGTCGATGGTTAATACCATCTTTTTTATATTGATCAACAATATTATTCATCCAAGCACCAGCACGTTTTCCTGCCCGTGGAAAATAATCGGTATATAAAATGCCTATCAAAGAATCCTTGGCATCCGTTACTTTAAATACTTCAACATCGGGATTGTAAACAGGCATGTCGTTAAGTTTTTGGAATTTAAGTCCATATAGCTTTGAGGCTAAATCAAAAACGCCTTGTCTCACATTTTCCAATTTAAAATAAGGACGTAAAGCTTCTTCATCTAAATCGTATTTATCTTTGCGTAATTTTTCGGAATAATACCACCAGTCCCAGGGTTCTAATTTTTCGCCCTTTCCCTCGGCATCCATCATTTTCTGAAGTTCAGATGCTTCTTCTTTGGCTTTTTTCAATGCGGGAATCCATACCTTTTGTAATAAATCGTAAACGGCTTTAGGCGTTTTTGCCATAGTATCGTCCAAAATAAAATCGGCTGAAGTTGTAAAGCCTAACATGTGCGCTTTTTGGGTGCGGAGCTTCATGATTTTGTTGATAATTTCTTTATTATCTTTGGAGTTGTCGTGATTGGCAAGGGTGGTATAAGCCAAAAGTAATTCTTTGCGTAGGATGCGGTTTTCACTGTATTGAAGTACGGGAATAAAACTTGCTTTTTGCAATGTGAAAAGCCATTTTCCCGGTTTTCCGGCAGCATTGGCAGCTTCGGCTGCAGCCTGACGAACACCTTCGGGCAGTCCTGCTAAATCAGCTTCGTTGTTAATAAATTTATGATAACTGTTGGTCTCATCTAATACATTTTGTCCGAAAGCAAGTTCAGCTAATCCCAACTCTTTGTTAATTTTACGAAGTTCTATTTTTTGTGCAGGATTTAACGCGGCTCCGCTTCTTACAAAGTTACGGTAATATTTCTCGAGCAAACGCATTTTTTCGTCATTCAAACCAAGAGTCGAACGTTTGTTATACAGGATTTTTACCCGTTGAAATAACTGATCATTAAGGTAAATATTATCGTTATGTTCAGACAGAATGGGCGTGATTTGATTTGCAATCTTATCCATACCTTCATTAGAATCGGTAGAATACAGATTGAAAAATACGGAAGAAACTTTTTTCAATAAATCGCCGCTGAAGTCGAGAGCGGCAATGGTATTATCGAATGTCGGTGCGTTTTTATTGTTAGCTATGGCATCAATCTCGGATTGATGTTGTCGGATGCCTTCGGTAAAAGCAGGCATATAATGCTCATTCTTAATCTTATCAAAAGGCGGAGCACCATATTTGTTGGTGTAAGGGTCGAAAAACGGATTGTTTGTTTTAGTACATCCCATAAGCAAAATTCCAATCATGAATATTAATGCAATTCTTTTCATACGTAAATAATTTGTTAATACAGAGGTAAAACACCTCTTTTTTGTTTTAAATCATGTGATTAAAATTGATAAACACAAAAAAAAAGAGAGCACTTGTCAGAAGGCAAATGCGACAATT
>JAJYBB010000037.1 GCA_021779195.1 Bacteroidota bacterium
GTAAGCGCTTAAAAACCGACGAACGAACAAGCCATATTCCTATCATTCTGCTTACGGCACGAAATTCCGACGAATCGAAAATTGAAGGATATGATACCGGTGCAGATGCATATATAACGAAACCATTCAGCAAAAAACTACTTTCTGCGCGCATCGAAAATTTATTAAATCAACGCAGGAACTTAAGAACTTTGTTCTCGACTAAAACACCTACTGAGTTTAAACAAATTACAATCAACATTACGGACGAAAATTTTTTAAAAAAAACGGTTGATAGTATCGAAGCAAATTTGGAAAATCCTGACTTTGACCCTGATATACTTGCCAGCATTCTGAAAATGAGTCGATCGCAACTATACCGAAAAATTAAGTCACTCACCAACCGTACGGTTCACGATTTTATTACCTCCATTAAAATGAATAAAGCAAAAGAATATCTACTCAGCGGAAAATACTCCGTATCAGAGACAGCTTACAAAGTCGGGTACTCATTACCAACCAATTTCACACGTACCTTTTCAAAACAGTACGGTATTAATCCAACAAAATTTCTCGAAAAACATAAAAAGTAAAAATGATTTCCTCAATACCTGAAATTTGTTTCAAATTGATTCGTTTTGGGATACATTGATAAGTACATCTTATGCTGATTCAATAACTTTGCAAGTCAAATTTATAAAAAAATTAATGAAATGAGAACCGTTCAAAAAAATCTGATTACAGCAATCATTCTAATGACTTGGCAATGGTTGATCATTGGAAATATTAATGCCAAAAATCAAACTGATACGACTTCCAATGATTTAAAATCAAAAAAAGTTTGGGTATTTGTTCTTGCCGGTCAATCGAATATGGCAGGACGTGGAAAAGTGGAAGCCATTGATACCATTAGTACGCCAAGAGTACTAACTATCAATGCACAAAATGAAATTATTCCGGCGAAAGAACCCATCCATTTTTATGATGGCAACATGAAAGGAACCGGTTGCGGGTTGGCTTTTGGAAAAGCACTTCTGAAACACATCCCCGCCGACATTACCATTCTTCTTATCCCCACCGCTGTTGGAGGCAGTTCAATAAATCAGTGGCTGAATGATGCCCAGCATCGAAGCATTCATTTATTGACTAATTTTTCAGAAAAAGTAGCGTTAGGGAAAAAATATGGCGATATTAAAGCAATCCTATGGCATCAAGGCGAAACGGATGCCACTCCCGAAGGGATAAATCATCGACAGGAAAAGCTTAAAATGCTTTTTCGAAAATTCAGAAACATAGTTGATAATCAGTCTCTACCCATTCTGATCGGAGAATTGGGAAGTTATTCGAATCACAAAAAAGAATGGGCTCAAATGAATAAACAATCCGAACTTTATGCAAGAAAAGATAAAAACACTTCGATCATTCGAACGTCCGATTTAAAAGACCGAGGCGACCATTTGCATTTCAATTCAAAAAGTCAGCGCGCGTTAGGTAAAAGATTTGCAAACGTTTACCTTCAACAATTCAATCATTGATAGTTAATTGATAGTTAATATATTACACGACGTTTAAATCCTAGCTTCATTTTTATGAGACGAATTCTTTTCCTGCCGGTTATCCTGATAATGGCACTCACTTCGGCATTCCCTGAAAGCGGAAAAATAATCACCAAAAGTCCTATTGTAATATTGACCTTTGATGATGCGGTTATCAGTCAGTATAAAACTGTAGCACCATTACTGAAAAAATACCATTTCGGAGCAACTTTTTTTATTTGCGAATTTCCACTGAAAAAGTCAGTCGACTCGATTCAATATATGAATTGGAATCAAATCAAGAAACTATATCAAATGGGGTTCGAAATCGGCAATCACACCGGGCATCACAAAAACGTTACAAAATTAGATAAAAATCAGATAATGAACGAATTAATATTTATTGAAGATAAATGTAAAGCAAATGGGATTCCAAAGCCGGTTTCGTTTGCTTATCCAGGCAATAGAACTGATTCTTTATCGCAAGTTGTATTAAAGGAAATGGGATACCGTTTTGCCCGCGCCGGGGGAAGCCGATGTTATAATCCTACAACCGATTTTTCACTTTTGATACCAAGCTATACCATGGGCTCTGCCCAAAAATTACAATTAAGAACAAGCAAGGCACTTGAAAATCTCAAATCCGGACAAATATTGGTTTTAACAATTCATGGCGTTCCCGATGTACTTCATCCGGCTTATTCTACATCGCCCGATTTATTTATACATTACCTGAAATTCATGCACGACCACCATTTTAAAGTAATTGCTTTGCATGATCTTGGAAAAATATTCGAACATACCACCAATTTTACATTAAAATAATCCGATTTTGATTCGGATTGATTATTTTTGAATTTATTTGATTACAACTATAAGTATATAAACATATAATTTTGCCTTAAAAATACACATTACAATTATGACTAAAAAAATCATTCAATTATTTGGCATGTTACTATTTGTATTTCAAATAAGTGGACAGCAAACCAATTTTCCGCTGAATCAGCGTAAAACCTACAATTTCAATTCGGACTGGAAATTGCAGATTGGAGAAATCCAAGATGCAGAAAGAGCAGACTTCGATGATGCCACTTGGAAATCAATAACCCTTCCTCATGCATTCAACGAAGATGAAGCTTTTCGTCTTCATATCAGTCAATTGACCGATACAATTGTATGGTATCGAAAACATTTCAGGCTACCTGAAACTGACAAAGGTAAAAAAGTTTTTATCGAATTCGAAGGGGTACGTCAAGCAGCACAAGTTTATATCAACGGGCAATTTGTTGGTTTACACGAAAATGGAGTCATGGCTTTCGGATTTGATATTTCGCCGCTGATTCGTTTTGATACGATCAATGTCATTTCAGTGAGAGTTGATAACGATTGGCGCTACCACGAAAAATCGACCAATAGTGTTTTTCAATGGAACGACCGAAATTTTAACGCCAACTATGGAGGTATCCCCAAAAATGTTTGGTTGCATGTTAGTGGAAAAATTTACCAGACACTCCCACTCTATTCATTTTTAAAAACAACCGGCATCTATGTTTATGCCGGCGATTTCAATATTCAAAAACATCAAGCAACTATTCATGCCGAATCCGAAATAAAAAACGAAACATCGCTCCCTGCGAATGTTGCCTATGAAGTACAAATAAATGATATTGAAGGAAATATCATTGCCCATTTCGATGGAACAAAAGCCATCATTCAGCCTGCGCAAACAATTCAACTTTCGGCTGCTGCAACCGTAACTAATCTTCATTTCTGGAGTTGGGGATATGGTTATTTGTACGATGTTTATACCATTCTGAAAATCAACGGAGAACCGGTAGACATCGTGAAAACCAAAACTGGCTTTCGAAAAACAGAATTCAAAAACGGAATGATTTACTTGAACGACAGGGTAATACAAGTAAAAGGGTATGCACAGCGCACCACCAACGAGTGGCCTGCGGTAGGACAATCAGTTCCACCATGGTTAAGCGATTATAGCAATCGGTTAATGGTTGAAAGCAATGGAAATTTAGTGCGATGGATGCATGTAACTCCTTGGAAACAAGACATACAATCGTGCGATAGAGTTGGATTAATGGAAATAATGCCGGCTGGAGATTCAGAAGGCGATGTCGCGGGTCGTAGATGGGAACAACGAAAAGAACTTATGCGCGATGCCATCATTTACAATCGCAACAATCCAAGTATAATTTTTTACGAATGCGGTAACAAAGGAATTTCTGAAGATCACATGGCACAAATGAAAGCGATTCGCGATAAATACGACCCTTTTGGAGGTCGGGCAATCGGTGCTCGCGAAATGCTCGACAGCAAAATAGCCGAATATGGTGGCGAAATGCTCTATATTAATAAAAGTGCAGGCAAACCCCTTTATGCAATGGAATATTGCAGAGATGAAGCTTTACGAAAATATTGGGACAATTTGACGCCACCCTACCACAAAGATGGTGCGGGTCCACTCTATCGAAATGCTGATGCAAGCGAATATAATCGGAATCAGGATTCATTTGCAAAAATTGATGTCATTCGTTGGAACGATTATTATATTTGTCGTCCCGGAACCGGAAAACGAGTAAGTTCAGGAGGTTTAAATATCGTATTTTCAGATACAAACACACATTCACGAGGCGAAGAAAACTACAGGCGCAGTGGAGAGGTCGATCCTATGCGCATTCCGAAAGATGCTTATTATGCCCATCAGGTAATGTGGGATGGCTGGGTTGATATTGAAAAACAACATACCTATATTATTGGTCATTGGAATTATATTCCAGGAACAGTCAAAGATGTGATGGTAGTATCGCCTGCCGATAAAGTAGCCTTATTTTTAAACGGAAAATTACTCGGAATTGCCCCTGCCGAATATAGCTTTCTTCACACTTTTAAGCAAGTAACATTCGAACCCGGCGAACTAAAAGCTGTGAGTTACGATACCAATGGAAAAATAGTAAGCACTGATACAAAAATCACAGCCGGCTCTCCCAAAGCTCTAAAACTATCCTTAATCGGACATTCCGACCATTTTAAAGCCGATGGAGCCGACATGGCGTTGGTGCAAGTCGAAGTAGTCGATGCGAAAGGTGAACGGTGTCCGACTGTTGATCCGTTGGTAGATTTTACGATAAACGGACCCGCTGAATGGAGAGGAGGAATCGCTCAAGGGAAAGATAACTATATTTTATCCAAATCGTTACCTGCCGAATGCGGTGTTAACAGAGTTTTAATCAGAACGACTACACAGGCTGGTAAAATAACACTGATAGCTGCATCTAATGGACTTAAGGAAGATACATTGACTTTCGTTACAACGCCTTTCGAAACCATAAATGGAATCAGTCTTATAAAACCTTCTACCGGGTTACAATCGAATTTATCGCGGGGTGAAACTCCTTTAACCCCTTCTTTTAAAGTATCTCGTCGTTCAATTGATATTGTTTCGGCCGAAGCGGGTGCAAACTCAGATAAAGCCCTTTTAAGTTACGACGATAACGAAACTTCCGAATGGACGAATGATGGACGTATTTCTACCGGTTGGATAACCTATCATTTTGCAAAAAAAACCAATGTTTCAAGTGTAAGCATTAAGTTTACAGGCTGGAGAACAAGAAGTTATCCTATTGAAATTTTAGTCGATCATCAAATCGTTTGGAAAGGAAAAACCAATCAAAGCCTTGGATACGTTGACATACCATTTAAACCTTCTTTTGGTAAATCATTAACAATCAGGCTTACAGGTGCTAATATCGAAAAGGATGCATATCAGAATCTTGTAGAAATGAATGGAAAAAAAGAACTTGACGGTTTTAAAGATCCAAAAAACATCGATACCAAAGGTCAATTAAGAATTATTGAAACGGATATTTACGAAAAACCATAAAAAATAAAAAAAACAGAATAAAGCTGATTATATGCATAAAACAATTCAGGCTTCTGCCGGGCTTGTTTTATGCTTTTGATCAAAATAATAACACGAAATAAAATCACAAGTAAAATGAGAAAATCTACTATTATTGCATTCATTTTTATCGTTGCAAGTGTGCTGACAGCCAATGGACAACGAAGAATGGAAAAACTCGACCGCGGAGTCGTTGCGGTAAGAAACGCATCAGGCGGGTTCTTCATAAGCTGGCGTTTTTTTGCAACTGATCCTGAGGATATTCAATTTAATTTATACGCCAAAAGACCTACCGATGCCGGCTTTGCAAAACTTAACACTTCACCATTAACACTTACAAATTTTTCTCCTGCTTCAGGTACTGTAAATTCCGCAACACAATTGTATGTAACCCCCATTATCAATGGCGTTGAAGGTGCTCCAAGTGGAATATTCACTATTCCCGGAACCGGATTCACAACTTATCGAAGTGCTTATCTTGATATCACATATAATCCGGCTTTAGATGGATTGGATATTACAAAATACTTCACCAAGTTTTGCTGGCCTGCCGATTTGGATGGGGATGGAGAATATGATTTCGTTGTTGACCGCTTATCGGTTGATGGAACAAATACACACAAGATTCAAGCTTATTTGCGCAATGGTACCCTGCTTTGGACGGTCGACATGGGTCCCAATGTTCCCATCGATCAAGGACAGGACGATATGGTCATAGCCTATGACATGGACGGGGACGGAAAAGCCGAAGTTGTGATTAAAAGCAGCGATGGAACAATATTTGCCGATGGCAAAGGAGTCAATGGAACTCCATCTCCATACGATACAGATGGAGATGGAATTGTGAATTACAGCATACAAAATGTAAAAAACCCACCTCAATACATTTCTGTCATTGATGGCTTGACCGGTAAGGAAAAAAACAGCATTGAGATGAAATATCCGTCCAACTATACCCGTACCAACAAAGCTATATTCATGGGCACTGATTACAGTAATTTAAACGGGCACATGGCTATTTTATATCTCGATGGAAAACATCCGAGTGTAGGATTTATTTACAAAACCCGCACCAGTGCAGATCAATATCATTGGTATTACGCCTCTGCTTATGGGTATGATAAATCAGGTCAATGGGTGAATCATTATAATTGGGAACGAGGTAAACTTGATGCCGCCGAAGGACATAATATTCGTGTTGCCGACGTTGACCTTGACGGACGCGATGAACTTTTGGATCTCGGTTACGGGATAAAATATGATGGCACATTGGCATTCAATGCGCATATCAGTCATGGCGACCGTTTTCGGGTAGCCGATATCGATCCCGAACGCCCTGGACTCGAAACTTTCGCTATTCAACAAAATGCAAGCAGTATGTTGGGACAGTTACTTTACGATTCTTCCACAGGAACAGCCCTAAAAAAATACTATCTTTCGGGAATTGGTGATGTCGGTCGTGGTGAATGTATGGATGTGGATTCCACTCATTTAGGATATGAATTCTGGTCGACTATGCCCAATATTTACGATGCAAAAGGAAATGTGATTTATGAAGGCGCTACCCCATTCCCCTTTGAGGGAATATGGTGGGATGGCGATTTAGCCCGCGAAGAATTAGCAGCTGCCGATGGTAGTGGCTTTAATGCCGATATTCGGAAATACGATATGGCATCCCATTCTTTCGGGAACAGATTGATTGAATTTGCTAAAATGACCAATTGGCAAGTAAAATCAGAATGGGGAGTTCGACCCATGTTTTTTGGAGATATTGCCGGTGACTGGCGCGAAGAAGTGGTATTAGAGAAAAAAAGTACTGTAAATGTAACCTTGAAAGATATTAATGGAAATGATTCTATTGGTTCGAAAGCAACGTGTCCAGGTTTTGTGGCTTTTTCAACAGATTATCCTACCAATAATCGCATTTACTGTCTGATGCAAAATCCCGCATATCGCATGCAGGCAACCACAAAAGGATATTATCAGTCACCATTCCCCGATTTCTATTTGGGTTATAATATGCCTACACCTCCTATTTCACCCATTCAAAAAGCAAAACTTACCTGGACTTCTGGAACAACATTCGATAAAAGTGCTCCTGATTTTGTTCTTCAGGATGAAAAATCTACGGCTGCTTTCAACGATGGAGATGATGTAATGTTTGATATTTCGGGCGACAATTCAACCCCTATTCAAATCAATTCCGATTTAGCTCCTTCCAAAATTTGGGCAATCAATCCATTAGGACATGATTACACGCTTTCAGGTTCAGGAAAACTCACAGGGAATATGGAACTCGTAAAATCGTTGAACGGCACATTTACACTCAATGGAAATCACACATACACCGGAAAAACTACCATCTCCGAAGGTTCACTTTTCGTAAATGGTTCGTTGGCAAGCCCTGTCGTTGTTTTAGCAAAAGGAACATTCGGTGGAAATGCGATCCTGAACGGAGGCATCACACTTAACCCAGGACTGAATATCGAAGGCGGTCGACTTTCGCCCGGAAATGGTTTAGCTGCTGGAAAACTTGGCAAAATGACGATGAATTGTAATGTTACAATGCCCTGAAAAGTGAATATCCTTTTCGATATGCTCCCTTCCGACCCTTACAAAAACGATTCGTTAGAAATAGTTGGAAATCTAACCGTTAAAGGAATTAATAAAATAGTTATCAACACCGAAAGCGGAGTTTTACCTTCAGGTACATATTCATTAATCCATTGGACAGGTACATTTACGGGTTCAGTTGCCAATTTTGATATTGACGGTATTAGTGGGATTCCCGTTTCATTGATCATCGAAAACAACACACTCAAATTAGTGGTAAACGATACCCGCCCGTCAGGGTTGGTAAGTTGGACCGGAAAAGAAAATGGGAACTGGGATTTCACATCAGCCAATTTTAATATCAGCGGAAACCCCACTTACTTTGTAAATAATGACACGGTTCAGTTTACCGATTCTGCAAGTATCAAAACTATTGTTCTTACTGACAATATGACCACATCAGAAACGAAATTCATGAACAATACACCCTATACTTTACAAGGAACTGGAGGAATTTCCGGAAATGGCAACTTAATCAAAACATCGAAGGGAATGCTCAATATTCAAACAACCAACAACTCATATACAGGTAAAACCATTTTCGATAATGCGTGCGTTCAGATCGCTTCTCTTGCCGATGCCGGTTCTGCAAGTTCAATTGGAGCTTCAACTGCCGATCCATCTAATATCAGCCTGAATAACACTCAGCTGATAATAAATTCGGCAACTACCAATACAAATCATGGCATCACATTAGCCGGAATTGATTCAATTAATATACCTAAATCGAACGGAGTCGTAACCATAACCGGAAAAATAACCGGAAATGGGACCCTCGTCAAAAATGGACCAGGACAATTCAATATCTCCGGGACAATAGCAAATGATTTTAGCGGAGGAACGATAATAAATGGCGGTAACTTAGCTTTAGGTTCAGTAGTAATGAATACGAGCGGCTTAGGTTCCGGACCGATAACTTTTGAAAATGGAGGTAAACTATCCATGTACAACAGCACTTCCGATTATTCTCAGAAACCTGTATGGAATATAACCATAGACGCCGATCAAACGGGAACGATTTCGGCTTCTGGGCGATGTATCATCGGTGGTTCATTATCGGGAGCAGGCACTTTAAACTTTTTAACTCCTTATGTTCGAACCGATTGGACAACAAATTGCGCTAATTTTTCAGGTGTGTTCAATGTAATTACCGATGCAGATGGTGGCACATTCCGAATAACGGCAAATCCGAACGGATTACCTTTTTGTACAGTAAATCTTGCTAATCTTGTTTCAATGGGTGCCTACTCCTCAACAGGTTCAAGTTCGACATCTAACTCTACGGTCGTTAAAATTGGTGCTTTAAGTGGAGTTTCAGGATCTTCAGTTAGCGGTGGTACATGGCTTATTGGAAATAACAATCAGGATGCAGTTTATAATGGAATCTTTAGCCCGGGTGCGACCGTTACAAAAATAGGTACAGGAAACTGGACATTAACCGGAACAAGTACCAATTCAACTTCTTTCAATATAAATGCCGGAAAAGTAATTGCCTCGAATACAGTAGGAAGTGCAACCGGAACTGGTGCGGTTTACGTAAATCAAGGTGCAACCTTAGCCGGTACCGGCATTGTCAGTGGTCAGGTAATAGTAAATTCAGGTGGCGTTCTTTCACCGGGAACAACAATTGTCGGTACACTTTCCTTAGGTTCGAACCTTTCACTTCAAACCGGATCAAAAACAACAATAAAACTCACAGCCACGTCTAATGATAAAATAATCGTTAATGGCATCGCTTTGCTCAAAGGAACGCTTGAAATGCAAAACAATGGAAGCTATTATCAGGCAGGTAAAAGTTATGTGATTTTCAATGCCACAAGTTCAACCGGAAATTTTGATCAAATTTCACCCGATACCCCTGGAACCGGTTTAAAGTGGAATACATCGCTTATCAACCAAGGTGTGATATCAATTGATTTAGCCGACGGAATTGAAGATATCAACGGTGCAGATATACGGGTTTTCCCAACACAAATAAACGAATATTGTATTGTTGAATTTGGGAATTTAAAAGGAAATGTAAGTGTTGAGTTAATTGACGAAGTAGGGAAGATGATTTATTCGATCAAAAAATCGGCTTCCGAATCAATGAATTTGAATTTAAGCACTTTACATCCGGGATTTTATTTGATAAAAATTACTGATGATAAAAATCAATCCTTTTTGCGTAAAGTAATTAAAGTGTAACTCATCTTAAAAACTACTCCGGACAAGTTTCATTTTGTCCGGAGTTGTTTTTAAATCAATGTTCAAAAATTTATCCCACTGGTTCGCATCTCCTTGTATTCAAGAATATGTCATTAAAAAATATTCTTGTTTTCTGTAGTAATCAATCTGAAGGTTTCTTTGGTCAATTCTTTTGTTTTTCTATTGTTGACCCAGTTATACAGATATGCGATTTCATCTTTCAGTAATTTCAAATCGCCAATTCATCTGTTGCTTTTTCAAGAACTTCAACACTTTGATACGAAGCGACGGGATTCAATCGGGTAACAAAATCGATAGTGTCACTTTGAAGTTTATCGAAAACACTTCGTTTATTGACTCCCCGGTCAAAATCATAAACCTTTTATAGTTGTTTGCGTGATCTTTTATGACCTGTGGAATAGTAAGACAGTCTTTGAATTGGCTTTGATCTAAAAATGTTTCCACATTACATGGATGTATCCCATCAAAATTGACTATGATGACTGTAAAAATGTTCAAATAGCTTCTCAAAAAAACTAACATCCATTACGAATAATCGTTCAGAGATAAAACTGTAACGAACTGTCTTACTCTGATCTAAGTTGAATAAAAATTCAAACTTTATGCTATTGAATATATACTCCATCGTACGCAAACTTGTACAATCGGATTCTATCAAAGAATAATGTATCATGTAAAATACTGAACGCCCATACAAAACCTTCGTGCAATAATCCACGTGTGAATTTGTGGCCAGCGAACTTATTCTATCATCTGGTATAACACTCAACAGTTCTTTTACTGTTATGTTTTTCTTTTGCGATTTGGTTGTTTGCATCTATTGAAATTATGATGCAAAAATAATAAATGATTCTTATACTTAAAATACATTATATCTATTATTTATCAACATCTTAGTTGTTGCATTATTGATAAATAGACCTGTTTTTTCATTTTTGAAATTTAGGTTCAAAAAACAGTGTTTTTCGTTTAGAATTATGTTTGTATTATCTGAATTTGTAGACCCTAAATATCTTCCGAACACTCGTAATTACAAATCAGCGCCAGCGTGGAAAGCTGCAGCTCAGTGGATGACAGGAGTGATAGACTCAAGTGTTGATGGTTTTGCTACCAATGCTGTCATTGGAGCAACAGGAGGAGCTGCAGGTGGCTTTGTAGGTGGGAGTTTGGGTGCGTGGATGAATTTTTGATTCGAAAAAAATCCGTAGTCCACAATCCTCCAATTCAACAAATGCAATCCCTCAAAAATACAATTTTATAACAGGTTAGCTGCAAAATGAGTTTAGACCGCATAAAAAATGCTGCAAACTCAACAGGAGGGTAAATATCACTAAAATGAACCCGACAAGGATTGACCCATTTTATGGTTCAATCATATTTTTATCGTAATTTTGCGGCAAAATATAATGATAAGCAATGATTAAAGGTTCGTTTTATATCCTTATTTTCTATTTTTTAGGTGAATTATTCAGTAAAATCATTCATAATTTTATTCCTGGGAGTGTTCTTGGAATGATTTTGTTATTTCTAGCTTTATTCTTCAAACTGCTTCGCCCCGACAATGTGCGTGAAGTGGCTACGGCGATAACGAAAAATATGGCTGTATTTTTCGTCCCTGCTGCTGTGGGATTGATGGTTTATGCCGGAGTGTTGGCTAAAAATCTGATAGCGATTGTAATTGCGATCGGAGGAAGTACCGTGCTGATTATGGTAACCGTTTCGCTGATTCAGGAACGATTCGAAAAACATAAAACGAAACAAAATGGGGATAAATAATTTTTTGGGAGCGATACGACTGTTGATCTCATCCGAAGTTTTTTTGCTTTCGCTCGTAATGGGTTCTTTCTTACTGGGAATTTACATGTATCGCAAAACCGGAATCACTCTTTTGCAACCGCTGCTTATCTCCATGTTGATAATTATTTCTTTTCTGAAACTTACCGGAATTGACTACGCCACTTTTTATAACAATACCCGTATTCTTAATTTCATGCTCGGTCCCAGCGTGGTCGCATTGGGATATGTGCTTTATGAACAAATCGAATTTGTAAAGGGAAATGTAGTTTCAATACTGACAGCGATATTTTCCGGTAGCATTGTGGGAATTATCAGCGTTGTATTCATTGCCCGATGGCTTGGTGCTGATAAAATACTGATTGCTTCACTTGCTCCAAAATCGGTTACCACCCCGATTGCCATCAGTCTGGCACAAAAATCAGGTGGAATACCGGCGTTGACAGCAACATTTGTTGTGATATGCGGTATTTTCGGCGGTATTATCGGACCACTCGTTTTACGAAAATTAGGCATAAAAAGTAAAATTGCCTCCGGTCTGGCTATGGGAACAGCCTCACATGCATTGGGTACTGCCCGTGCCATGGAAATGGGTGCCATTGAAGGAGCAGTCAGCGGTCTGGCTATCGGCATTATGGGAATTATGACTGCATTGCTGATTCCCTTTGCCGAAAGATTTCTTTATTAGCATTTATCCTGTTTTTATTTTATTCTATTCCATTCATTCACATTGCCGCCAATGCAATTTTTTGTCATGAAATTTGTCTATTCGCCCCAGTATTGGGATTGGTGTTGATTATGAATTTTTTGGTACAGTTATTTCAGATGAAAACCAACTGTTCATCCCACTTTACCGCCATTCGAGTTACTACAAACTTCTATCCTGATTTTTAAATTCAAACTTAACTTTAGCAAGTATTCGTACTCTTTTTTGTTAAAATCTAAATCAAGGGGGGAACTATTTATTTGCTTTTTGCGGAAAAGTGCAAAAATATATTTAAAATCAATTCAAAAGAACCTTATCAATATTTGATTGTTATAAATGCAGCAAACAGTATTATTTAAAACCATTCTAAATATAATAACACTAAACATGATCTTTAACGATTATAATCCACTAGAAGATAAAATATTCAGAGTCATCGACAATGATGGTAAGGTTATAAACAAAGAGTATATGCCCAATCTGGATGACGAAACAATTATTCAGGCATATAAACATATGCTTTTTTTCAGAACAGCCGACGAGATGGCAGTTTCTTTTCAGCGTCAGGGACGCATGTATACCTATCCGCCCTGTGTCGGGCACGAGGCTATTCATGCAGCCGCGGGAATGAACATGAGAGAGCAGGACTGGTTAGTACCTGCTTTTCGGGAAGTTGGGATCATGCTTTTAAAAGGAGTAACCATGAAAGAAATATTCCTTTACTATATGGGAAATGAAGAAGGCAGCAACTTTAAAAAAGCGAACCATGTTACTCCTATCAGTATTTCTATCGGATCGCAGTATTTACACGCCACAGGCATTGGATATTCGGTAAAATATCAGAAAAAAGATGAAATCGTTTTTACTTCAATCGGTGATGGAGGAACGTCGGAAGGTGATTTCAGCGAAGCACTTAATTTTGGAGGGAACTGGAAAGTTCCGGTGATTTATACCATTCAGAATAATCAGTATGCCATTTCGGTTCCGGTAAAGAATCAGACAAATGCGATCAATCTGGCTGTAAAATCCGTTGGCTTCGGTATTCCCGGTGTGAAAGTGGACGGAAATGATTTCTTTGCCATGTATGCCATTTACAAAGAAGCTGTGGAATATGCCAAAGCCGGAAAAGGTGCGGTTTTAATAGAAGCATTAACTTACCGGAAAGGTGCGCACACCACTTCCGATGACCCGACAAAATACCGCACAAAAGAGGAAGAACTGGAATGGTCGAAAACCGATCCGATGCTGCGTTTGAAAAAATATATGGATCATAAAGGGATCTGGAAAGAAAATGAAGAAGAATTAATTGAAAAATATAAACTGGAAGTGGATAAACAATTTGTAGAAGCCGAAAATATGCCCCCTTATAAATTAGATGATGTTTTTCAGCATATGTATGTAGATATGCCCGACGACTTGAGAAAACAAAAAGCCGATTATGAACAATTTCTAACATGGAAGGAGAGCAAAAGATGAGTGTAATGACGATAGTTCAGGCCATAAATAATGCGTTAGACATTAAGCTTGAAGAAGATAAAACAGTTATAATTTATGGAGAAGATGCCGGTGTAGAAGGTGGTGTCTTCAGGGTAACGGAAGGATTACAAAAAAAACATGGCGAAGAAAGGGTTTTTGATGCACCGATAGCCGAATCGGCTATCGTCGGAACCGCCCTTGGGATGGCCATGTCGGGGTTAAGGCCCGTGGTTGAATTGCAGTTTGATGGTTTTTCGTATCCGGCATTTAATCAGATAATTTCCAATGTTTCGCGGATGAATAACCGTTCGCGTGGGATGTACAAAGCACCCATGGTGATTCGTTTTCCGTATGGTGGCGGTATCAATGCGCTGGAACATCATTCCGAAAGTCCGGAAGCGTTATATTCGCATATTCCCGGATTAAAAGTAGTGGTTCCTTCCACACCGCATGATGCAAAAGGATTGATGATTGCAGCTATTGAAAGCGGAGATCCTGTAATTTTCATGGAACCAAAACGAATTTACCGGGCTATCAAACAGGAAGTTTCCGATGATAAATTTTCTATTCCTATTGGTAAAGCCAAAGTGTTGACCGAAGGAACCGATGTTACTGTTGTGGCTTTCGGAGCCATGATTCGCGAATGTCAGAAAGCATTGGTTATGGCAAAAGAAGCCGGAATTTCGGTTGAGTTGATAGACTTGCGAACCATTTATCCGCTCGACAAGGAAACGATAGTAAATTCCATCAAGAAAACAGGTAAAATAGTTATCGTGGCCGAAGCACCAACTTCGTTTAGTGTGGGTGGCGAACTTATGGCAATAGCCAACGAAGAAGCATTTTTATACCTGGAAGCACCACCTAAAAGGGTGATGGGATTTGATACCATTGTGCCGTTGGCAAAAGGAGAACCATTATATATGATTTCGCCCGATCGGATTTTTTATGAAATTGAGCGAACCGTAAAATTCTAAAATTCTAAATAATGAGATATATTTTTAATTTTCCGGATATCGGGGAAGGACTTGAAGAAGGAACTATACTTGAATGGTATGTTACAAAAGGGCAGGCTGTAAAAGCCGGACAAGCACTTTGTAATATGGAAACCGACAAGGTGGTTACCGATATTCCATCCCCAAAAACCGGAACAATTGTAGCTACTTTTGGTAAAGTAGGTGAAATTGCAATGGTTGGAAAACCTCTGGTGGAAATCGAAATTGAAGGCGTTTTTGGTGCAGAAGCTGTTGCAGTAGCAAATGAAGAAGTAAAAGCACCATTGACTGAACCGATTGATGAAGGTGGAGCCGGAGTGGTTGGTACCATGGAATTGGCCGGAAGTAATGCTTTACTGGCGGCAAGTGATGAAGGAGCTGAGAAAAAAGAAGTTGAGGCAAAACCGGTTAAAAAAGCATTGGCAACTCCGCTTGCACGTGCTATGGCCCGTGATCTCAATATTGATATCAATCAGATAAAAGGCTCCGGACCTTCAGGTAGAGTAACGAAAGAAGACATTCAAAACTACAAACCGGCTAAAACAGCTGGCTCCGGAGTGCAACATGAACCGTACAAACAACCTGCAAATGCAGATGCTGTTACTTACGAGCCATTAACACAGATACGAAAAGCAATAGCTAAGAATATGATTCATTCGAAGCAAAGTGCAGCACATATGACCCTTTTTGAAGAAGTGGAAATAAGCGAATTGATGCGTATCCGCGATCGTTATAAAAAGAGTTATGCCGATAAAAACAGCAAACTGACTTACCTGCCATTTATTGTGAAAGCAACAGTAAACGCGCTTAAAAAGCATCGTCAACTGAATTCGCAACTGGACATGGAAAACGATCGGATGATTTTCAAAAACTATTATAATATCGCTATTGCAGTGGATACGCCTGAAGGATTGGTAGTTCCGGTCATCCGTGATGCAGACAAACTCAGCCTTTTCGAAATTGCACAGAAAATATCCGAATTGTCGGATAAAGCGCGCGACAGGAAACTGACCATTGAAGATATGAAAGACGGAACATTTACTTTAACCAATTACGGTTCTATCGGCGGTATCTTTGCCACTCCGGTTATCAATTATCCGCAGGCGGGAATACTTGGCATTGGCCGGTTATTAAAGAAGCCAATCGTGAAAGATGATCAGATTGTTGTTGGAAATGTTTTATCGCTTTCACTTGCTGTTGATCACCGCATAGTAGATGGTGGCGAAGCTTCCCGGTTTATAAACAGCATAATGGAATATCTTTCGGATCCGGTTTTAATGATGATGGAATAACGAATCGATTAAAAATTAATAATTTACAATTAAGAATTGTTGCAATGGAATATGATGTTTTAATTATAGGTGCCGGACCCGCCGGTTATGTAGCCGCTATTCGTGCCGGACAAGTTGGTTTAAAAGTTGCAGTTATTGAAAAAATGTATGTGGGTGGAATGTGTCTCAATTGGGGATGCATTCCTACCAAAGCATTGCTGGAAAGTGCGAAAAACTTCAAAAAAATAAAGCAATTTGAAGAGTTTGGAATTGATGGCATTGATGCGGATAAGCTCTCGTTCAATTGGAATAAAGCGAAGGCGAGATCCACAAAGATTACAGACAAGTTGACGTCCGGTGTACGCTATTTACTCAAAAAGAACGGCGTCGAAATTATTACTGGTACAGCCAGAATTGCAGCCGATAAATCGGTTTACGTTGACGATCAAAAAATCAATGCTAAAAATATCATTATTGCTACGGGTTCAAAACCAAAAGGAATGGATGAGTCTCTGAAAAATGCACCCATAGTGGAAATAGAAAATTTATTTTCACTGGAATCCATTCCAGAAAATATTGTTGTAACCGGCAATCATGTTTCGACTGCCGAGATTGCTCAGTTTTTCAGGCTGATTGATAAAAATGTAACCATGGTTGCCAACAGTGCTTATTTTATGGTGGGTCTGGACGAGCATTTAATTACTTATATCACCAAAAAATTAAAATCGGAAAATATCGATTTGATAATAAATGATACTCCCGGAAAATTTGAAAATGGAGAATTGATGATTGCTGACAGAAGAATTAAATGTGATTTGATTGTCAACTGTAATTCGCGAAAAGCAATTCTTCCCGAAAGTGAAACTCCGCTGGAACTGACTGAACGGGGTTTTATCAAAACTTCCAATAATTTTGAAACCAATATCAAAGGCGTTTATGCTATTGGTGATGTAGCCGGTAAAAGCTTTGTTGCACATGTTGCATCTGCGCAGGGAATCCATGTTATCAACACAATAAAAGGGATTGAATCTACTTTTGACGGCCAGATTTACCCCATAAACATGTACACGGTTCCGGAAATAGCTCAGGTGGGGATGACAGAACAAGAAGTAAAAGCTACCGGATTTGAATATAAAGTAAGTGAATTTCCTTTGTCAGCAAACGGAAAAGCAATGATTGAAGGAAATACGGAGGGATATATCCGGATGCTTTCAGATATTAAATACGGACAAGTTCTTGGAGTTCAGATAATTGCTGCCAATGCTACTGACATGATTGCCGAAGCAGCAGTTTTGATGGCAACCGAAGGAACTATTTATGATGTAGCTCAGACGATTCATGCACATCCAACAGTTTCGGAAATTTATATGGAAGTTGGTTTCGAAGCCATCGATAAAGCCATTCATAAATAATTGGTTACAAGTTGCTCTTTCAATAAGATATCACAAAACAATTCAACAATTTAGAATTAGTTTATACATTCAAAATAGATTTACTAAATACATAGTTTTGGACGTTTCCAATGACGTTAAAGTAGCAAAATCGGCTTATCATAAATCCGGCTTACTACTTTGTTTAATTTTTCAGCAGTGCAAATAATTGCTTAGCTCCTACCCCAGCTCCACATTGCAGATACGTTACATTTAATGGCAAATGATCTATTTCATGCGGGTCGATCACGTAAATCGGCACATTATTTTTAACATAATGAATCAGTCCGGCAGCTGGATACACCTGCATTGATGTACCTATAACCACAAATATATCAGCTTGTTGTACAAATTGGATAGCAGGTTCGATTTCGGGAACAGCCTCTCCGAACCAAACGATATGCGGTCGAAGCAAATACCCTTTAGGGCATACATCGTCGGGGCAAACTTCATATTGGTCGGGACTTAATTCAAAAACTTCAGCATCAGGTCCGGTTGAACGCATTTTATTCAGTTCACCGTGCAAATGTAACACATGGCTACTCCCTGCACGTTCATGCAGATTATCAACATTTTGCGTAATAATTTGTACATTGAAAAAATCTTCTAACTGGACTAAGATTTTGTGCGCTTC